>NZ_QOZW01000019.1:0-204168 GCF_008368885.1 Bacillus sp. BPN334
TCGAACTTTATGTTTAGTAGGACATACCCCATCATCAAGTTGAAATTTTAAAATACCCCCAAAACGAGAAAATTGTACGTTTTAATCTGGAGACGTCAATTTTCTCATTTTCGGGTATTTGCTTTTCTTAGCTTGATGGTGATGTGGCGGTACCCCGAATAGAGTAAACATCAAGTAACTCTAAAATATACAATAAAAATAGTAGGTGGGGAATATTTGACGCTTACACGAAAAGCATTTTCCCTATCGCCATCAAGTTAAAAAACTAATTATCCCACAAAACAAAAAATCGAGTTGAATTCACATAAATAACTGTAGAGAGATAAAAATTTGGTTCTGGGGGTACTATAAAATATTAGCTTGATGGGCATGGGGTGGTACCCCTAATACCCCATAAGAAAAAGAAGAGGTTGAACCCTTTAACGTACAGGGCGTTCCATATATCATTGTAAAAGATCATGAAAATAACATTCAAAAATTAATTCTTGGATTCAGCACTCAATCATTAGAAGAGGCTATTTTATAATAATCATCCCAAAAAAAGAAACGAACAAAAATGTTCGTTTCTTTTTTATGGTGTTTAATGCTCAAGAAAACTTATAACCGCATAAGTATATAGAACGACTAGAGCAAAGGCACATATTCCCATAATTATAATCGCTAGTGCGCTTTTCTCTTGTCTAAACCCTATAATGCCAAGAATAAATGCACTCAACATTGTTACCTTAAGCATTGTAGAAAGGTTGGGAATTGAATATCCACTCAACCAGGTAGAGAAACTTACAATTACAGAAAAAGAGAACAAAGTTAGAACAATAGATAATATATTAATGTGCTTCCCATACTTCAGTTGCATTTCGCTAGCCTCTTTTCATTAGTGAATAATAGGTAGGTGATTATATTTTTTATTTTATTCTAAATTTTTCTTGAAAATCTACAACAAAAAGAAGAGGTTGTCCCAAAAGTCGCTGAGTAGTTACTTTTAGGCAACCTCTTTTCTTTATTTTTTACTTTCCTCTAGTTTAGAGATACTTGTTTCTTTTTCAGGTAACGTATCAACAAAATCCTTTTGAGATTTTAATAGGTCAGATTGTTGTATCCAAGCCATAAGATCATCTAAAGATTTACGGGCTTCTTTTACATCGCCAGTAATATCATTCATGTTCAACTTATTAAATGTAGCTAAAAATTCTTGTTGAATCTCACCTTGCAATGCATTGGCTTGCTTTGTTAATTCTTTATTTTCATCACTTTTTTCCTTTTGAACTTATAACTAGTTTTTATTATGTCTATTTACAAGGAACTGATTATGACAACTACATTAAATTTTTCAAAAGAAAATCCGTTGCTCAAATTCGAACAACGGACCTCCTTTATATGAACCAATGTAAAACATCCTCGGCAATCTCTTCCGGTCTATCCCAATGCATTAGGTGCCCTGTATCTGTATAAAGCTTAGTCGTAATATCAATATGCTTCCTAAATTCCGCAATCTGCAATTCTCTTATTTCTAAATAATTATGTGGAAGATCACAATACAATAGTAAAATATCGCTTTTAATTTTATGAGATTTCAATGTCTTATACACTGTATATTGAAACTTAATTACACTTCTAGCGGTATCGCCAGTAGCATGCCATTTCACTTTATTATCTTCTTCTCTCATTAAATCATAAACCGCACGCTCTATTAATGGCGACCATCTAGTGTAAACCATTTTTTCTGATTGGATGAACGCTTCTTTACTGTCAAAAATATATTCATCAAAATCTTTCTCATAATGGGTGATTTCTTCTTCTAATGACCGAGGTGGGCACTCTCCTTCTTTCGCACCTTTATATAGCTCCGCAAAATAATTTGCATTCATTTTACCATGATGATAACCACCATCTAACAAAACCATTTTATTCACTTTTTCTGTACATTCTGCTGCATAGTGAAGCGCAACACTTGCTCCCCATGAATGTGCTACTATATGAAATGTTTCTTTTCCTATCCCTTCAAGTAATGCTACTACCCATTTTGTTAAATGAGATGCACCGTAATCTTCATCCTTCTCAAAACTTCGTGTTTTCCCATGTCCAGGTAGATCAAACGATACAATATGATAATCATCCTTTAAAAGTTCCGCTATTTCGATAAAACTTAATTTTGTACTTCCTAAACCATGAAAACAAATGATTTGAGGATTACTTTTATCTCCCCATTCACAAACACTTGCTTCATACTCACCAAATTCTACAAAAAAGTAATTCATTTTAATCTCCTCTAATTATCAGATGTAAATTAGTTTGAATGCAAAATTGTTTTTTCTAAATGAATAAATTCAGCAAAATTATCCAAATCCCTTTTTCGTAAATGATTTTATAGAATCCGAGAGTTAACTCTCGTTGAAAGCACGAAACGCTTATCATTTCAGTTAATGGTTAAACTACATCTTCACGCCTATGAAATTAATATAGTTTAATAGTTGTAATATGCGTTTATCATATGTGTGATTTTTTAAAGTTCTATCCAGTCCATTTTTTGCAATTTGTTTTCTTTCTTGTACATGTTCCAAATAATACTCTGCTTTTTGTATAAAATCTGGTGCACTGTAAAAGGTTTCTATTTCAACACCTGGTATGTAATGCTTTGCTACATCTGGGCGTATATCAGTTAATTGAAAAGAACCTACAGCATTAATTTCAAACGTCCTATTGTTTACTGAATATGCTTGGATGTTTGCAGCATTACAATTCAATTCCTGATCATTTGGTGAACGGTGTAAATTTATATTGATTTTAGTTGATACGTAAAATTGTAATGCATCTTCATACTTTGCAAGTGGCAAGATTTGTATTTTATTCTTTAACCTTTCATAATTCTTTAACTTCTCCCAACCGAATCCCACAATTTTTATGTTTTTTTCTACTAAATACTCTGAAATAGAATCAACAAAGTTAATTCTATTTTCAAATGCTGTACCTATAAAACTAAGATCATACTTATATGTATCTTCTTTTTGAGAAGGCTTAAACACATCTTGATTTGCTGCTAACGGGAGATGAAACACATTATTACATCCTAACCCCCTATAAAACTTGATACAATTTAAATCTTGCGTAAATATGTAATCATAATACGGAACAAGATTTTGTGTTACATCCGTATAATACGGATCATCTGTCAACCAAAGTCCAGTAGTAAAACCTGCACTCTTTAGGACTGGCATGACACTAATACATCCCTCGTTTAAACCACTTAGTACCAAAATAAAATCCGGTTTCATTTTTAATGCAGTTTCTACCGCTCGTTCTGGGTTCACCATAATTGTATTACTGTTTACCTTTTGTAAACTATTCAAAATTGCTTCTTCGATCATTGGGTAATAAAAAGGAATTCCTGATTGGATAAATAAAATTTTTTTAGGCGTATTATCTTTCATGTCATCCCCCCTATTTCTACATAATCAAAGTGCGCAAAAATTAGCAGTCTTTATTCATTTTATGACATCTTACTTTACATGTATAAGCAACGTTTATGTCCATTATGTTGAACTCCTCTCATTTTGGAAGCTGGCACGAAGGGAATAAAACTAGGTCATATTCAGTCCAATTATTAATAAAACATGGTACATAAAAAAAAGAGCCAATTCACATGAGTTGGCTCTTTCTTATCGTATAAAACTTCAATAGTTACACTAGCTAAGTTTTACTTTTGTAACCCTTTAATAATGGTATCTGTATTCCATTTCATCATTTTCAAGTAAGTATCTCCATCCTCACCTGATTTACCTAGTGAATCTGTAAAAATTGTACCTGCAATTGGTACGTTTGTTTCTTTTGAAACAGTTTCCATGCTACGTCGATCTACACTTGTTTCAACAAATAAAGCTGGCACTTTGTTTGTTTGAATTACACTTACAACATCTCTAATTTGATCTGGTGTACCTTGATTTTCTGAGTTGATTTCCCAAATGTATCCCGTCTTAATGCCATATGCTTTTCCAAAATATTTAAATGCACCTTCACTAGAAATTAAGAAACGTTTTTCTTCAGGGATTTGATGAATTCTGTTGACTGTCTCATCATGTAATTTTTGAAGTTCCGCTACATACTTGTCGGCATTTTTAGTATAGAACTCTTTATTTTTAGGATCTTCTTTAATTAATGCCTTCTTCACATTTTCAGCGTATACAATACCATTTTTAATATTCATCCAAGCATGTGGATCTGGTTCTTTTTCTAATCCTTTTGTTTCTAAATAAATAGCTTCTACACCTTCACTTACTTTATAAACAGGTGCATCTTTCTCTGATTTATTTGCCGTTTTTAATAGTTTTTTAAACCATGCTCCGCCCTCTTCTAGGTTTAACCCATTGTAAAACACCATATCTGCATCTGTCATTTTCATAACATCTTTTGGTAGTGGATCATATTCATGTGGGTTAGCTCCAATTGGAACAAGACTATGAATCTCAACTTTATCTCCACCAATTTGCTTCACCATATCATATATAATGGAGTATGTAGTTACAACTTTTAATTTCCCACTTTTCTCTTCTTTCCCATTTGTGTTACTAGAACACGCTGTTAATGCAAATACGAAAATACAAAGTATTGATAATAAAACATTTTTGAATTTCATCTTTATCCTCCAATCAATTATGACAACTCTGCTCTATTTTTTCTAATTTTGATAACTCTCCAAAACAAACCTTGTGACGGTGAGAAAAAGAATGCCAATGCGAATAAGAATGTTGCAACAAGAACAATCGTTGCACCTGAAGCAAGATTATAAGAGAAACTAAAATATAGCCCTACTACAGATGAAAGTGCACCAATACCTGCCGCTAAATAAATCATGACCCATAAACGGTTTGTTAATAAATACGCTGTAGCCGCCGGTGTAATAAGCATAGCGACAACTAGAATAATTCCTACAGTTTGAAGTGAAGCAACTGTAACCATTGTAAGAAGAATCATTAAGCCGTAATGAATCCACTTATTTGGCAACCCATAACTTTGCGCCATCGTTGGATCAAAAGTAGATACGAGTAGTTCTTTATAAAACAGAATCACAAGACCAATAATGACAACTCCAATAATAAGTGTCATCCACATATCAGAAGAACGAACTGATAGAACATTCCCAAATAAAATATGATACAAATCCGAACTACTCTTCATAAAGGTAATTAAAATAATCCCTACAGCGAAAACAGATGTAAACATAATCCCTATCGCCATATCATGTTTAATTCGACTATTTTGACTTACAAACCCAATTCCGACTGCAGTAATAACTCCTGTTAAAACGGCTCCTATAAAATAGTTCATACCAATCATATAAGAAAGTGCTACCCCTGGAAGAACAGCATGTGAAATGGCATCCCCCATTAAAGCCATACCTCGTAAAATAATAAAACAGCCAATTACGCCGCAAATCGCTCCTACCATCACGGAAGTTAATAACGCCTTCTGCAGAAAACCGTACTGCATTAATGCATCTATAAATTCTATAATCTTCATGATGAATGTACCTCCGCTGCATTATTAAACAATATGCCGTGATTTACATACGCTTTTGACATAACAGTTGGTTCTAGTACTTGCCTTACTTCTCCGTAATGAATTAAGCTCTTATTCAATAATAGCAATTTATCAAAATACGATTCTGCTTTACTTAAATCGTGATGTACTACGACAATTGTTTTCCCTTCTTTGCGTAATTCTCTAAGGATTTTAATAATTGTCTCTTCACTTGTTACATCAATTCCTACAAATGGTTCATCTAGGAAAAATATTTCTGCCTTTTGTGCTAATGCTCTCGCTAAAAAGACCCGTTGTTGTTGTCCACCTGAAAGCTCACCAATTTGACGATTTTTAAATTCCTCCATACCGACTTTTTTTAGACATTCAAAAGCCCAATCTCGATGCTCTTGCTTCGGTCTTTTCATCATCCCTAAAGATGGATACGTTCCGATTAGTACCACATCTAAAACTGTAATCGGGAAATCCCAATCTATATCACTTCTTTGTGGTACATAAGCAACATGCTTTCTAGCACTTCGAATATCCTCTCCAAGGACTTGAACATATCCCTTATCGCTTGGAATTAGATCTAAAACAGCTTTCATTAAAGTAGATTTCCCCGCACCGTTTGGACCAATAATTCCAACGAGCTTCCCTTTTTCAATATCGAAGGAAACATTTTGAACTACTTGATTCCCTTGATAAGATACAAACAAATCTTTGACAATTATAGCCTCATCCATTTTTTATGCATTCCCCTTTCTTTTTTTCATCTATATAATTATTTTGCACTAAGGCAACTTTCAAACAAAAAAATATAATGCGAATGTAAATTCACACCAAAGTTTCCTTAAGGAAACTTTTTTATATGAGTCAAATTATATAATCTAGATGCAAATTTGTAAACTTCTTTTTATTACTTTATGAATATATTGTGAAAACTTGCCTCTAAAAAACAAAAATATCAAACTTTTCTCAATTCATTTTGACACACATATTAGCCAATGCTAATATGAATAAAGAATAACATATTAGTAATTACTAATACGAATGGAGAGGATACAATTGTGCAACTCAAATGATTCAGATGTAAAAGCCAAGTTCATCCGTGGCTTTGCTGATAAAACAAGATTACAAATTCTTCAATGTATGATGGATGGTGAAAAAACAGTATCTGAAATTGTGGAAATCACGCAAGGAAATCAGTCAAATATATCTCAGCACTTAAACTGTTTAAAAGGATGCGGAATCATCCTAGGTAGACAGGAAGGAAAATACGTCCACTATTCCTTACGCAATAAGCAAATTGAACAGTTACTCACTATGTTTGATGTCGTTTTTCATGAAGTACAAAATGAAGTAGCATCATGTGATAAAAACGATGCTTGTTTATCTCAAAAAGGAGAAAACTGTCATGACAAATAAGAACGAGAAGGAAAAACAAACTTCGTCATGTTGTTCTTCAAAAAAAGAGATTCCAGTTGTTTCTATTGCTAAGAAAACTTCTTATTGTAGTACTGAAAACAAAACTATAAAAGAAGAGATTCCAAAAGAACCTTCATCATGTTGCTCCTCTAATAAAGAGATTCCAGTTGTTCCTATCACGAAGGAAACCTCTTGTTGCAGTAGTAACAATGATTCTATAAAAACAGAAAATAGTTCTTCCTGCTGTTCATCTGAATTAGCTCTAGAAAAAGAACAAACGACATCAAAGTCTTCTTGCTGTAGTGACAACTCATGCGAAGATGCATCTCCTACTCGTGCTACTCAGAAAATAGTAGGAGACAGTGTACAAACATACGTAGTGGACGGAATGGATTGCGGGGCGTGTGCCTTAACAATCGAAAAACATCTACAAAATGTTTCAGGCGTAGAAGAAGTTCGAGTAAACTTTGCTACTGGAAAAATGCATATTCGTCATGACCGCGATGTGGATGACATTATAAAAGAAGTGTCTAATGCAGGGTTTGGGGCTTCCTTAGCAGGAGCCCGCAGAGGGTCCGCTCCTGTTCAAAAAGCTAAAAATACAACTTTAATTCTTTCAGGATTATTTTTAGCTTTAGGGTTTGGAGGAAGTTTTACAAACATATCACCTCTTCTTATTACACTTCTCTATGCGGCGAGTATCGGTATCGGTGGTTATAAACCTGCTAAAAGCGCCTTTTATGCAATTAGAAGTAAATCACTTGATATGAATGTTCTTATGATATCAGCTGCAATTGGTGCTGTATTAATTGGTCAATGGCTAGAAGGTGCAACCGTTGTTTGGCTATTTGCATTAGGTGCAACTTTGCAAAATAAATCAATTGAACGTACACGAGAATCTATTCGCGGATTAATTGATTTAGCACCGTCAGAAGCTTGGATAAAAGTTGGAACTGAACTTATAAAAAAATCTGTAGATGATATTGCAGTGCATACAACAATTGTTGTAAAACCTGGTGAAAAGATCCCATTAGACGGCACAGTTACAGGCGGCACTTCTACTGTAAACCAAGCTCCGATAACTGGTGAATCTATCCCAATTGATAAACAAATTGGTGATTCCGTATATGCGGGGACGATTAATGAGGAAGGTTCACTTGAGATTACAGTAACTAAACTCGTTGAGGATACTACGTTATCTCGAATTATCCACCTTGTAGAGGAAGCCCAGGAAAAGAAAGCACCGACAGAAGCATTTGTGGATCGTTTCGCAAAAATCTATACACCTATCGTTTTTGTATTAGCAATCGGTGTCATGATCATCCCTCCCCTTCTTGGTATGGGTGAATGGATGGAATGGATTTATAAAGGGTTAGAACTTCTTGTTGTTGCGTGTCCTTGTGCTTTAGTTATCTCAACTCCTGTTGCAATCGTATCTGCAATAGGAAATGCCGCAAGAAACGGTGTACTTATTAAAGATGGTACTGCACTAGAAATTGCAGGTGCATTAAATGCTATTGCATTTGATAAAACAGGTACATTGACTGAAGGAAAACCAAAAGTAATGCATGTGCGAAGCTTAGATTGTACGGAAGATGAATTACTATCCATTGCCGCAACAATTGAAGAATATTCTAATCATCCCATTGCAAAAGCCATTACAACATATGTGAAAGAACATCAAACTTCTCTTCAAAGCGGAACAGATTTCCGCGCCATTGTAGGAAAAGGTGCACAGGTCACGATAGATGGCAAGACCTATTACGCTGGAAATAAAGCATTATATGAAGATTTTGGTGTTTCACTTCAAATGTGGAACGAACCAATCGAAGAAATGCAAAGAATTGGTCAAACCGTAATACTTGTTGGAACGAACAAAGTGATTTTAGGAATGATTTCAGTAGCAGATTCCATTCGCTCTACGACTTATGAAACGATTCAAGAATTAAAACGAGCAGGTATTCAGGAAACTGTTATGTTAACAGGAGACAATGAAGGAACAGCTGAACATATTGCACAGAAAGCAAAAGTAGATCGTTATTTTGCTAACTTACTTCCAGAAGATAAAGTGCATGCTGTAAAACAACTTCAATCTGAAGGAAAAACAGTAGCTATGATTGGAGACGGTATTAATGATGCCCCCGCCCTCGCTACTGCAAATCTAGGAATTGCTATGGGCGGTGCTGGAACTGATACAGCAATGGAAACGGCAGATATTGTATTAATGGCAGATAATCTTGAAAAACTTCCGTTTACGATGAAACTTAGCCGGAAAGCATTGTACATTATTAAACAAAATATATGGTTCTCATTGATTATTAAATTTATTGCCCTTGCCTTTATCTTCCCAGGCTGGCTTACTCTTTGGATGGCTGTACTAAGTGATACAGGCGCTGCGCTTATTGTAATCCTAAACAGTATGCGTTTATTACGAAACAAATAATAAGATGCGGGGCTACCTAGTAGCTCCGTACCTTAAATAAATTTTGAAAGGATGTACATATGAAAAAAATGCGTGTCATTACATTACTCATACTTATTTCTATCATTACGATTTTAGGAGCATGTAGTGATAGTAAATTAAGAGATTCACTCAATTGGGTTGTAGAAAAGTTTACTTTTACAGATCAAAATGGAAAAAAGTTTGGTTCATCTGAATTGAAGGATAAAGTTTGGTTAGCCGATTTTATTTTTACAAGTTGTGAAACCGTTTGCCCTCCTATGACAGCTAATATGGCAAAACTTCAAAACATGTTGCAAAAAGAAGGTATTAAAGATGTAGAGTTTGTTTCGTTTAGTGTAGATCCTGAAGTGGACACACCTGAAAAAATAACAGAGTTTATGAAAGTATATGAAATGGATGCGAAGCGAACTCATTTTTTAACAGGGTATACACGACCAGAAATTGAAAAGTTTGCAAAAAATAACTTCCAAACACTTGTAACGAAACCAGAAAACAATACACAAGTTATACATGGTACAAGCTTTTATCTTGTAGATAAAGATGGGAAAGTTGTGAAGAAGTATTCAGGCCTTCAAAATACGCCATATGAAGATATGATCCGTGATATTAAAAGAATTCGCTAACTAAAAACTACTTATTATGTTTCTATTAAACTTAAAAAATCCGAGGTGTTTATATGAAAAAAAAGCAAAGTTCTCACATCAAATTATTGTTCGTTGCCACATTAATCATTTTCGCTGCTGTTACAGCTTTCGTCGTTTTAAATAAAGAAGATAAAGTTGCGACAAATAAAGTAATAAAAGATTTACCCCCTATCGGCAAGCAACCTACTTTAGGAAAAGAAGATGCACCAGTCTCTATTATTGAGTTTGGCGACTTTAAGTGTCCTGCTTGTAAAGCATGGGGTGAGCGCGTCTTCCCTCAGCTTCAAAAAGACTATATCGATACAGGAAAAGTTAAATTTTCATATGTAAATGTTTTATTCCACGGAACGGAATCTAAATTGTCTGCTTTAGCTGCTGAATCTGTTTATAAACAAGACCCACAAGCATATTGGAGCTTCCATAAAGAATTATTTAACGCACAACCAGCAAATCATGATGATCCATGGATTACTCCTGAAAAACTATTAGAAATTGCGAAAACATATACACCAAGTATTAACGCTGTTCAACTTGAAGAAGATTTGAAAAAACAAACAGCGCAAGAAGAAGTAAATAAAGATGAAAAACTAACGCAAGATTACGGTGTAGAACAAACACCGAGCATTGTCATAAATGGAACGATGTTGTCTGACCCTTATGATTATGAACAAATCAAAAATTTAATTGAAAAAGCATTAAAGGACAAGAAATGATGAGTACAACAAATAAGCATTTTGAATGGCGTAATTACACTTTATATTTTGCATGGATTGTATCAATGATAGCGACACTAGGTAGTCTATTTTTCAGTGAGATTCTTGGGTTCATACCGTGTGAATTGTGTTGGTACCAACGAATTATGATGTATCCGCTCTGTATTATTTTAGGCATTGCAACGTTCTGTAATGAAAAAAACATAAAAAAATATGTATTAACAATTTCTATTATCGGCGGGAGTATTTCACTTTATCACTATGCAATACAAAAAATCCCTGGCGTTTCAGAGATTAACCCGTGCGTGCAAGGTGTCCCTTGTAATGTCGATTATATTAATTGGTTAGGTTTTATAACGATCCCCTTCTTAGCGTTAATTGCTTTTTCTTTCATTACTTTGTTTATGTTGTTAACGAGATCGAATTAATATGGTAATGGTAGAAAAAGAAATCGAGCTTTTAAATCGCATTCCTTGTTACTGTGAGTATAATGAAAACCCCGACTGTAAGAACAATAGTTTTATAGACGAAAAAAGCAGGAAATCACTCGTGATCTCCTGCTTTTTTTATATTTTAGGTCCTTGATAAGTGAATCCACATATGGCTACCATTTACTCATACACGATAACTGGATTAGGACTTGCCATTTCCATAAATATTTTAGATTTACATGACGTATTATTTTTATTATGACTCCCTACTAACAACCCCTCGCCTCTCGTATTCCATTCTATATTCAACAGCAGCCGCAATTTTAGGACTTGCAAATCTCTCCGTGATCCAAAGTCCTAAATCAAGCCCTGAAGTAACTCCTCTTGCGGTAATACTATCGCCTTGATCCACAATTCTGTAAGGAAGAAATTCTGCCCCATATGTAGGAATTTCACTCTGCGCCAAATGATGCATTGTTGCCTTTTTATCATTCAATATACCGGATGCAGCTAGTAACATACCTCCAGTACAAACTCCAGCAACAATCGTTCCTTCATTGTGCATCTCTCTAATTATTTTAGTCAAAGTACCAAGCTCAGCTTGCTTTCGCGCCCCGTGTTTAGCTTTATGATTCCAGCCACCACCAGGTACAATTAACAAATCTGGACGATTATCCATTCGTAAAAAATCATGTAGTTTAATCGTAACTCCAAACGAAGTAGTAACTTCTTGTTTTCGTTCACTTGATACGAGTTCAACCGTAAATGGAGCCCCTTCTTCTATCGCTCTTTTCAGTACTTCAAAAGGTGCAAAGGAGACAAGTTCTCCGAAACCGTCAAACAATACAATTTGTATTTTCATTTTTCGAACACCTCATCGTTAAAAATCACTTTATCGGTTATTTACGAGCTATAGGCAGAAAATATAACTTTATATAATATTTTAGATAAGAAGTTTTAAATTCCTATAACAAATAAGTAAAATGCATCAAATATAAAAGTAGACATACAAAAACGCTATTCTACAGAAAGAATAGCGTTTTTTTTTAGATTTGTTAGCCTATCTTTATTTATAACTCAACCAAGCATCTCCCCAGTCCGCATGATCATTTCCATTTCCATTACCGTTACCTGCATCGTCAACTACTAGTTTTAATTCTTTCTTACCTGTAAGATCAACATCAACAAATTTGGCCGGGGTATTATAATACATTTTGCCGCTATTAAATACTTCCACTCCATCAAGTAGTACTTTAAATACGACCGAACCGCCTTTACCGCCAGGTTCTTGATCAATTCCTACATAGGAATTAAATTGTTTGTACGTTGCATTTGATATATCATAGGTAACTTCTGATTTTGCATGCGTTCCGATCCCTTTTTTATACGTAACCGGGCCTGTCGTTCCGAGTAATGAAATTGGGTTTCCGTCAGTACTTTTATCTTTTTGAACTGTTGCCCATCCAGCAGTTGCTTTTACCCATGGAATATCACTAAGATAAATACCACCAGAAGCAACTTGCACTTTCGTTGAAGTCACGACCGAATTCCCCAATTTTACGGAGACCCCAATTTCTTTCATTCCTTTAAACTGAGTTGGTGGAGTGATAACAAACGAATATGTTTCCTCTCCTCCTGCCGGTAATTGAAAGTCCGTTGTTGATGGCTGTGCATTCCAGCCGTCTGGTAATTGCAACTCAATTTTGCCAGGCGTCACTTTTTCCTTTATTTCATTTTGAACCTTTACTTTTAATGTAGTAGAACCACCTTCAGCGCTAATTGGATTTGGTTCTACTTTTGCCGAAATGAGCTTTACTGCTGGAGTTACTTCTATTTGATTCGATTTACTAACCGTCCCACTATCTGTGTTTACTTCCGCTTCAATGGCGTAATTGTTAGCGACTATATCGATAGGAACAGGTAAATCCGCCTCAATTGTTTTAGATCCTCCTGGTTCAATACCTTCAAAAGCTACTTGAATCGGTTTCACATTCCAGCTCTCAGGAGCCTTTACAACTACTTCTCCAGAAGAAGATTTCAATGTACCAAAGTTTGATAAATGAGCTTTTACCTTCACTGTATTTCCTGCAGTTACACTGTTCGTAGATTCTAAATCGAAACTAAGCATAGACTCAATTTTATAAGATTTACCTTGTTCCGTTTTAAAGGAAATCGTATCGCCATCCTTCGTAAATGGCACTGATGTATTCGTGCCAACTCTTGTTAAAGTAAATGGTGTATTGAACATTGGACTTTTTAAATTTACATCGTTTCCATGATCAGAAGTCACCTGAATAACTGTAGGAACACCATTTTTCCAGTCCGCATTAATTGTAAATGCACCGCGTGCTCTTAGTCCTTTATAAGAACCGTCCTTCCAAGCTTTCGGAAGTGCAGGCAATAGTTGAATGGAGTCGGTATGGCTTTGAATTAACATTTCAGCAATTCCCGATGTCGCACCAAAGTTTCCATCAATTTGAAACGGTGGATGCGTATCAAATAAGTTGCTGAGCGTACTTCCTGTAAGCTCCCTTGCAAAATTTTATAAGCATGGTCACCATCTAACAAACGTGCCCATAAGTTAATTTTATTCGCTTTACTCCAGCCTGTTCCCTCATCACCACGATGGTTTAGAGTAACTATTTTCGGTATTCCTTTTAGCATTTCTATCCCCCTTCCGATTTTTATCTGAAAGAAAATCATTATTTCTAATCGTTTTAAATACTTACACTTTGTGCATCTATTAGTAATTTCGGTGTAAATATTTCATTAAAAGGGCCTTCTTCATTGTTTAAACGCTTTAGTAAAATATCACCTACTCTTTCTCCCATTTCATATGGTTTGTGAGCTACTGATATAATCCCAGGTGCTCGTAATAATTGTGCTGCTTC
Organism: Bacillus sp. BPN334; assembly: GCF_008368885.1. Classification (NCBI taxonomy): domain Bacteria; kingdom Bacillati; phylum Bacillota; class Bacilli; order Caryophanales; family Bacillaceae; genus Bacillus; species Bacillus sp. BPN334. The sequence goes on from NZ_QOZW01000019.1 coordinate 14,086, forward strand.
CACATCACCAAATGAAGCGATCACTATGTCCTCTGGTACTGAGTATCCTCTCCTCGTTAATTCAAGAAGAACACCGAATGCCATTTCATTGTTCAAGGTTAGAATAGCTGACGGTTTCTCAGTAAAATTAAGAAAATAATCAACTGCTTTCATTCCACCCTCTCTAGTGAAAGTGCTATTAAACGTATAGTTTTCATCTTCCTGAATACCAAAATCCTCCAAAGCTTTTTGAAATCCTTCATAACGCTCTTTACCTGTACTTACGTTCAACAATCCATTCACAAGACCAATTGATTTATGCCCCTGTTTTAAAAGATAGCTCGTTAATGTATAAGCACTTTCAAAATTACTTTCTATAACCGAATCTAATTTTGAATCTCCAATCTCAACAGTCCGATCAACTAAAACAATTGGTACACCGGCTTGATGAATACTTCTTACTCTTTCTTCACAACCTCCAGCAGTCGCCAACACAATCGCATCTACCCGTTGCTCCACTAGTAGTTGCAACAATTTATCCTCTTTTTTAGGATTTTCATGACTACTACAAAAAATAAGGTTATACCCCTTTTGCTGTACAATATCTTCAATCGCCTTTGAAATCGTCATGTAATATTGGTTTGTGATATCAGGAATCACAACACCAATCGTGTATGTTTTATCTTGCTTTAAACTTCTAGCAATCGCATTCGGTTGATAATTAAGTTTTTTCACAGCTAAATAAACACGATCTTTAATGTCGTCACTTACAAATCCACTTGCATTTAACACCCGAGATACTGTAGCTGTAGACACATTCGCTTCCATTGCAACATCTTTAATTGTAGACTTAGCCATTTCATCACTCTTTCTAAGTTTTCAAGAAATCGTTTACTTCAGTTTCGTTTAAAGCTTTATTCCATCCATGTAAACGATTACTTAGTAGTTTACATGGATAATAATAATTTAATTTTCAAAATATTTCAACACTTTTTAAAAACATTTTTTATAAAAAAATACAACTATACATCAGATAACCCGTAAAGTGTGAATGGGGTCATTTTTTTATGATTACATGGGCGTTTTTTAGGCTTATATTTTATGGGAGGAATGCCGCAGCATCGTACTATTACGAAGATTCGTAGTACATAAAAAGAAAGAGCCTACTCGTGTGAGTTGGCTCTTTCTCTACTTACTAATACAGATAGATTTTCTCCTCTTATTTTATAAACTCTCAAATGTTCTACTAATTCACTCTCGTCACCTAAATGGCAATAACATCACTATTTGTTAGAATTATGCATGTTTGTATTTGAAATCATTCGAAATACTTTTACATAGAAAACCGCACTAACAAGGGCACAAAGTAATATAATGCCAAACACAACAATTGGAGATAACCATGTAGAAAATACAATCATAATGGGTGCAATAAAGCGCCCAATGGTAAATTGTAAATTGGATGCTGCCATATATTGTCCTCTAGCATTTTCAGGTGCATATTTACTGACAAAACTATGTACAACTGGTGAACGGATCAATTCACCAATTGTTAATATTGCCATAAACCCGAACAATAGCCATATATTCGTTGTGAGTCCTATTAAAAACATACCCGTTCCAAATAAAACATTAGAGATAATTAAAACGTTTCGGTCGCTCCAACTCTCAAAGTATTTTGCAACAGGTAGAGAACATAAAACAAATAGAATCCCATTCAACCCCATCATCCATCCGAAAATTTCAGTATTACTTAGAGAGAACGAACCAGTACTCCATGAGAAAAGAGATTGTGTTGGTACAAATTCTTTTACATATAACGCAAGGTAAAGATCGAGTTGCATGAAAGCTATCATAATGAATATTCCAGCAACTATATAAAGAGCGAAAATTTTATCACTAAAGATTTTCGTATAATTATTCCATTGTTCTTTAAAGATTTTCGATATTTTGTTTTTGTCCCCATTATTTTTAGAAGCTTCTGGAAACGTTTCTCTAATTATGAAATAGATTGCTATAAAATAAATAAATGTAACAATTGTACAAGTCCATAACAATTCACTTCGATAATGAAAGAAGAAAAATGAACCTAACACCGGTCCAAATACAGCACCGATATTATTGGCTGTAACAAAAGTGGCAAAGACGACCCTTCTATCCTTTTCTGGTACTATATCAGCTATCATTGCAGAACTTGCTGGACTGTAGATTGCCCCACTAATCCCAATACCAATATAGGCTAAATAATTAATCCAATGTGAATGAGATAAAGCAAAAACTCCAAACATTGCTACCTGTATGATTGTGCCTAATAGCATGACAGGGCGGCGTCCTAATCGATCAGCTAAATATCCACCTAATAAATTACCTATTATACCTACAAGAGGTATAATTGCCATTAAAATCCCGCCAATAGTTTTACCAAAAGCATCGCTATAGTATATTGCCATAAACGGAAAATACATCCAAAACAATGTATTGAACATAGTCTCGCCAATCAATCTAGTTTTTAAATTTCGGTCCCATAATAACCATTTCAATATAATACATCCCCTATTTTAACTTATAAAATATTTACTATACATTTTATAAACTTTTAATCCAAGGAAAACATAATAACATAAAGGGAATTTATTTTACAAATTAATATAGGAATCTAAACTTTGCGCGCGAGAAAACCTGTTTCATGTCCCGCTATATTGTGCTGCAGTTGGAAACTAGCACTCCTACCAATAAACTCAACGTTCTTAATGCGTAAAACTCTTGGTTATCAAACCCGGATAGATAAAAACAGGCATATGATAATGGGCCAATGGAGTCTTTTAAGGAACTATTAAGTGCGAGAAATATTACTTACATAAATACGATACGTTTGAGGAACTAAATCAAGCAATAGACGAGTACATTCAGTTTTATAATTACGACATTCCAAAAACAACTAAACGGCCTCATCCCCATGGAATATAGAACTAAAGCCGCTTAGGGGGTTTTATTAGTTCCCTTGTCTACTTGACAGGGGGCTGTTCAGAATTGACTCTTCCTCTACTTACTAATACAGATAGATTTTCTCCCCTTATTTTATAAACTCTCAAATGTTCTACTAATTCACTCTCGTCATCTAATAGACTCATCGTCTTTTTAACAAAGTTCCAATTTAAACTGCCGGATAACCATAGCAATGAAGAAAGTCTTTTATAATCATTTGAAGTTAAAATGTTATTAGCTCCATACCCTTCTAAAAATGCTCTAGCAACTTCCGAACATACTTTATGCGACTGTATTCCTTCTATCCGGGAGTACCATTTTATTAAAAAGGCTAATCCTTCCATACGATCAACATATCCAATCGATTCAAAATCTACAATTCCTTTTACACATTGATTTGCATCCCATATGACATTTAAAGGATTTAAATCTGTTTGTACTATATACTCTAAATCATTCGTATATGCGCTTTCTATATGATACTTAGCGAGATCTATATACCCTCTTAATTCCTTACATGTACCACTCTTATTTTCTAACAACTTTATAAACTCACCATATCCATCTAAATGAGATTTCTTTTGAAAAGTCGAGCTTTGAAACGTACTAGAAATATCATGTATCTTTCTTGCTTCCTTTCCAAAGACTTCTGCCATCGTTTCTGTACAATGAGTAACATGTTCTCCTTCCATCCAAGTAGACAATACAAACCGATACTGTTCATCATTACAAGTGACAAACGTAAAGGAATCTCCTGCCCTATTCTCCTTAATCTGCATAAATGGAATCCCATGCTCTCGTAAATAATATGTAAACCGTACTTGCTCTTTCAATTCTTCATTTGATAACGTCCCAAAAGCTGGATTGATTGTTCGGTCGCTATTTATAAACCGTGCGGAATACCGATTCCCATTCACCATGATTTTATAGTGTAGATCTGTATGCCAACTATTCTTATGTAATTCTTCTTCCACTATTAGTGAATGAATTTCTTTAAAATAATTTATTAATATGTCTTTTATTATTTGTTTCATCCTTTTTTCCTTTCATATGAAAAAAGTATTATTACATACTATTTTTTATGATTACTATCTCAATTACTCTAAAAACCAAAATTCTATTCATCATTAATTATCAATAGTATTATATGTGTAAATTTAATAGAGTCGGACTACTATTCTAACTATATCATTCTTACATAACATTCTACATTCGTTGAGATAGTTGTTGTAAACCAATGCAGTAGTGACCATGTATAGAAAAAGAACCAATCCCCTATACGATAGAAGATTGGCTCTTTCCTTTATTTACTCCCCTGTTTCAGAAAATCGCTTTATACGTTCTCCAATTTCATCGCGAACACGTTGAAATTCAGACCACTCTTTTCCTGCTGGGTCATCAAATCCCCAGTGGACACGATTTACGTGCGAAGGTGTCGAAGGACAAACAGAATCCGCATGACTACAAAGCGTAACGACTAAATCAGCACTATTTAAAATGTTTGTATCAATTATATCCGATGTTTGATTCGTTATATCAATATTTACTTCTTTCATCGCTTTAATAGCATTTGGATTTACTCCGTGTGCTTCGATTCCTGCAGAATATACATTCCACTTATCTCCTACATATTGTTTGCCCCATGCTTCTGCTATTTGGCTTCGGCATGAATTTCCTGTGCATAAGAAATAAATTGTCTTTTTGTTCTCCATGTTGTTTTCCGCCTTTGTTTTTAAATTATACTGGTTGATCATTAAAATATTTACGCTTAAACCAAAAAGCGACATTTACAAGTGCAATCATGACAGGTACTTCCACTAATGGTCCGATAACAGCTGCAAATGCTGCGCCCGAATGAATACCAAACACACCAACTGCTACAGCAATCGCTAACTCAAAGTTATTACTACCTGCTGTAAATGCTAACGTTGTAGTTACCGAATAGTTTGCACCAATTTTTCTTCCCATAAAGAAAGAAACAAAAAACATCACAATAAAATAGATTAATAATGGAATCGCTATTCTTACTACATCTAGTGGTACGCTAACAATCATCTCCCCTTTTAAAGAGAACATAACGATGATTGTAAATAGTAATGCAAGTAATGTAAGTGGACTAATCTTCGGTATAAACACCTTTTCATACCACTGTCTTCCTTTTAACTTAACGAGTACAAAACGTGTCAACATACCTGCTATAAAAGGAATTCCTAAATAGATAAATACTGATTTCGCTACTTCTACCATTGTAATATCGACAATAGCCCCTTCAATTCCTAACCATTCTGGAATGACTGTTACAAACACGTATGCATAAACGGAGAAGCATAACATTTGGAATACTGAGTTAAAAGCCACTAAACCTGCCGCATACTCTTTATCCCCATCAGCAAGGTCGTTCCAAACAATCACCATTGCAATACAACGTGCTAAACCAATCATAATGAGTCCGACCATGTATTCTGGCTTATCAGGAAGAAAAATAATTGCTAAAACAAACATAAGTACAGGTCCGATAATCCAGTTTTGTACTAAAGATAAAACCAATACTTTTACATCTTTAAATACTCGGCCCATTTCCTCGTAACGAACTTTCGCTAATGGTGGATACATCATGACAATTAAACCGACAGCTAGTGGGATAGACGTTGTTCCAACTTGTAATGTATTCAGTCCTTCTACTACACTAGGAAACACAAACCCTAAACCAATCCCAACAGCCATAGCTAGAAAAATCCATAGTGTTAAATATCGATCTAGAAAAGATAAACGTTTCATTTTATTTTCCATCTCCTATTAACAACAAGAATTTTTATCTACTACGTTAGAAGTCGTACAACAAGATGGTTCTTCTATTTTATGAACATCACTATGTGCTTTTGTATAAAAGAACTCCCACTCGTTCCCATCAGGATCCGTTACCCAAAACTTATCTTGAACTGCATAGCAACAAGTCGTATCCATCTCATCACGCGCGAAGAAACCTTCTTTTTCTAATCTTTCTTTATGTAATGTAATTTCTTCAGCTGTATCCACTTGGAAACCGAAATGATTTACCTGATTTCCTTTCACTTCATCTCGTACGTTCAGCGTGAAATTAAGTCCTGGTGTCTCTAATAAAAATTTTACATAATCTACTTTCACCTTTACTGGTGATACGCCAAATACCTTTTCGTAAAATTCGATAGACTTCTCTAAATCCGTAACATTTATACCAACGTGAACATATCTCATAGCTTACTCCTCCTCTTTATATGTTATTAATCAATTTTTTTTGATTAATAACATAAAATTTTAACAACAGCTACCTTTTCCTGTTTTTCTAAAAATACAGCACAATTCTTCTGATAATAAATTATTTACTTCCGCATCATTTAAATCATAATAACTCCAAGTGCCTTTTGTTTCTTTTACAATTAAACCCGCATCTAATAAAATCTTTAAATGATATGACAACTTAGATTGCGTCATTTCAAAAATCTCTGTTAAATCACATACACACGTCTGGCCTCGCTGACAAAGCTCATACATAATCTCTAAACGCTTTTGATCCGCCAACGCTTTAAACTTTTTTTCATAGAGCTGAAAATCTTGTGCCACCGTAGTTCACTTCCCTTCATCAACTTTTTTTGATATTTATAGTATATACGCTGATTAATTTATTATGCAACTAATTAATCATTATTTTTGATTTACAAAAACTTCCTCGCATCCTATCTTTGTTACAATTAAAAAAGACCATAGCTTTTTCAAAAATGAAAAACTATGGTTCTTTTTACAACTTAATAGTTACAATGTTTCCGAGGAATGGAGTCTCTATAACTGTTTTAAATTTTAATTTGATCATTATAGAGTAGTGCCCCATCACCATCAAGCTAAGAAAAACAAATACCCCCAAATGAAAAAAATCGATATAACTCTTCGGCAAATAAAGATAACTCTTGTTTTTGGTGCATATTCATAAAAAGCACGTCACCCTTTCTCATTAACATAAGAGAATAGTAATGTGCTTTTAATTTCAAAAATAGTCTAAATCCTTAAGTTGATGGTTGTGGGGCGGGACCCCAATAAGAACGGTATCTAAGGTTGTATGAGAGGTGTTAGTTCCATTCCAAAGGCCTCAGCCGACGATTAACTCAAGTATCGATTTCGGATGACCCCCATGTGATGAAGTTCGTGTCCTGCTATGCCGTACGCGAGAGCGCGCGCCGTAATGCTTAGGTTGTTGGCTGTACCCTTACGGGTCCACGCCTCCGCCGGTAGCCCGCGCAGCAATGTGATCGTTGATTGCCGTACGGCCCGGTAGTCTTCGGCCAATTGCGCGGTTGTCCAGCTTCCGAAAGGAGGTATGAACAATTCCTGATCGAAACCGGTCAGAGGCGTCTGGTCCCCTCTTGCGAACCGGAGCAGGCGGTAGGTCATGACGCGTTCCGCGTCTGCAATGTGGCCCACGACTTCTTTCAGCGTCCATTTTCCTTCCGCATACCGATATGCGGCCTGGCTTTCGGTCAACGATGCCAGGAGCTCAGTCATTTGCTTTTCCTGGGCGAACAGAATATCGATGATGTTACCGTCCGGCACCAAACGGATATATTCGCCGGAGTTCCCGGCGTATTCTTCTTCTGACGGTCTTTGATTCATGCATAGTCACCTCTTTATGTACATATAGAAAATTATAGCACTCGTCTATGTCTAATAAATTCTCGAAATGATAGAACTTTCCTTCTAATAATTGAGGATAAGCAACTATTTAGTTTGTCGGTCGCCACACTATCCTGATTCGTTAGCACAATAAGCAATGCTAATCAATAATGCATAAAGTGAAACTTTAATCAGTGGGGGTTTTCTTCATCCCCCACTGATTATTAGTTGAACCAATCGGACTTTTATGGGCAGTTGATCCCCCACCTAACTTCTTTGCTTTCGCTGAATTTTGAGGTGGGGGTCTTACTGCCCATTAAAGCGGGATAAAAATTATCTGTCATACAATATTTCGAAGTTATTAATATATATAGGTAACCCCTTCTTTTTTTAATTTAAAGATGAATTTCCAATTATATTTTGAAATGAAACGGAGTAAAACACACTAGTCTAACTACTTTTTTATACAAGATTTTATGCAAAAAAGAATAGCGAAGATCCCTAGAATCTCCGCTATATCAATGATGTATAAAATCTTGTATAAGTGATAGATAGACATAGAGACAAAAAATTTAGTAAAAACAAGGATTCTATGAAAAACTTGCTACCGATAATGAGACATTATGTTAACCTCACATGTATAGAATATACAACCAAAATCAAACAACATATCATTTCTCTTAAATGATAAAATAGGGAAAAAGGGAGGTCTAAATAATGCCTTTAGAAAACTCTATGTATTACATAGGAGTTGCTATTATTTTAGTGATCATCGGTGCACTGTTTGGGGGAATTATACGTATCATTCGGCATACCAATAATCGCAAAAAAAAGATCCAGTTGAGCAAAAATTAGATAAGGTTATTCAACTGTTAGAAAAACAAAACAAAGATTAAATCTCTCCAATCAGGAGGGGGTTAAAATAACTTCCAGAGACGTTATTTTAACTGAAACTGTATAGAATATACAAGAAAAACACGACACATCACCTTTTAGGAATGGTATAATAAGGAAAAAATGAGGTGGAAAACTAATGGAAGACTCTATGTTTGCGTTTCGAGTTGTTTTCAATGCACTAACATCATTCTTTTCCAACGGGGTCTGGGTCGTTTTGTTCTTCTTCTTGTTAAATAAAACGTATGAAAACAAAACTTTCAGAACAGCATCGAGTATTATTACTGTTGTTGTCTTAGTATTTTATTTGTTTTATTGCATTTGGAATAGCATGTAATGCCTTTCTTTGAATAAGAGAGGTTTACCGAGAATTATGTAAATAAGCTGTCCATGTGGACAGCTTATTGTTTTTTTGCTTAGCGTGCAAAATTCGTGTCTTGTTGGCGGTACCCCATGCCTATCAACCTAACAGAACAGGTTGTCCCAAAACGATAAAAATGAACTTCGGTGCTATAAAAAACACAAAGTTTTCGTTTAGGGGGTACTTAGTACAAAAAATAACCGTAGATAGTAGCACGAACACTGTTCTTGTTATAATTAATTTTTTCAGAACGTCTATAATCCTCTTTTAAAAAATATATGTAAATATAATAAAAAACGAATGATTAATAGAAATATTCTACGCCACTCGTTTTTTATCGGACTTCTTTTTACTGTACTTTTATTTTCTTTATGAGTTATTAGAAAAATAATTGTCTATATAAGTCTTTATTTTTTCAAAATCCTTTTCCATAAATAAGATTGCTGGTACTTCAATTATTGGAAGATTATTTTCATTATCAAAAGGTGGACACGGTTTGGGAACTACCAAATAGTCAACTGAGTTTTTATCCCTAATATAATTAATTGAAACATCATAATACTTAGAAAAATATTCCTTCAAATCATCCTGATTCCTTAAAAATGGTAGAGAAAATATTGAACCATAATTTATACCAGCGTCGACAATTAATACAAAGCATATTTTTTTCATGATACACCCTCCTCGTATAATAAGTTTTAAGTTAATAACTGTTCCTTGAAAATTAAATAGTTTTTATCTTCAAGAGCTACATCAAAAAAATGATGTATGGGTAAAATTTAGTCTTGGATACCGGGGGATTCCCCCAGATAATGGAAGTGTAGAAATGGATCCATCGGGAATATGCTTACTCCTCCTGTAGTTCGACCACGTTAAAAGACTGTGACCCAGACCAAAATGCACTGCATACGCACAAGCTGTATCGGTTTCCTTCACTTACCTCTCATAGTGGTGGGAGGGCAGCTTAGGTGAAGGCAATCATTGAATACTCATACGCGAGGTTGTGGCTATGTTTTGGACTCTAGGGAGATCCCACAGTATCCAAGCTCATTCCAAATACTATTCAAAGAAAGGAGGTCCTTTCCATGAGATTATTCGTAGCTATTGATGTAAGCTCTGAAAAACTTGATGTATGTTTTCTTGACAGTCATGACACTGTTTTGAAAGAAATTTGTCTTTCAAACGATGTGAATGGTGCCAACGCCATTAAGGAGGATGTTCTCCATTTTCACCAGTTGTACAACTATGAAAAAATTGTCATTGGCATGGAATCTACTTCCGTCTATAGTTTCCATCCTTCCATGTTCCTAACGGAAGATAAGGATTTGAGGGCTTTAGACGTGGAAGTGGTCGTACAAAATCCAAAAGCCATCCATCGGTATAAAAAACTCTTTGAAGAAGATAAGACCGATAAAATAGATGCTTTCCGTATTGCCGATTTTTTACGAATCGGGCGGTATAATAAGTTTCTTATCAAGGAGGAAAAATACGTTGCCCTTCAACGTTTAACACGATCTAGATATCAACTCGTTCACCAGCAAACAGAATGTACGCAACACTTTCTGGAGAACCTTTACTACAAATGTAATACGTTATCGAAAGAGTTAAATACCTCTGTTTTTGGTGCGACGATGATGGAAATACTCTCAGATTCCCTTTCGTTGGATGAAATCGCAGAAATGGATCTAGAAGCACTCGCTACTCTTCTTCAGAAAAAGGGGAAAGGACGCTTTAGCGACCCGGAAGATTTAGCGAAAACCATCAAGAAAGCCATACGTGACTCCTACCGACTAGGTAAGGTCGTTCAAGACTCTGTGGACGTTGTATTAGCCACTTATGCACGATTGATTCAAACATTGAAAAAACAAATCAAAGAGATAGAAAAAAGCATTACTGCTTTATTCGAAGCCATTCCAGAAGCGAGATATTTAACAAGTGTTCCAGGCATTGGAGTCGTATACGCCGCGGGAATCATTGCGGAAGTTGGACAAATTGAACGCTTTGAGAACGAAGCACAATTGGCCAAATACACCGGTCTTTACTGGAAAAAATCGCAATCTGAAAACTTTGAATCGGAACGAACACCCATGACACGAACAGGAAACCAGTATCTTCGTTATTACATGGTTGAAGCTGCCAACTCTGTACAACTTCGTGAAGCTACTTACCGTGCTTATTATTTAAAGAAATATGATGAAGTTCCGAAATACAAACATAAAAGAGCCCTTGTCTTAACAGCGAGAAAACTAGTGCGTCTGGTGGATGTGCTACTACGCAACCACCAACTCTACATGCCATAAAGGAGCGTGTAAATCAAGAGCTAACTACTGCTTTTGATATCCTTTCAAGGCGGCTTTAGGGATATGAACAAACATTCATGTTTCCCGCCCAAAAATACGAACTAACGTTCTGTGTATTCCTAAGGTTTAGTTTCCTGCGTTCTTTTTTAGAAATTCTTCTCTAGTTTTTATCAATCATATACTTGACTTAATACCACAAGTCTTATTTAACTTTATGTAACCGTTACAATTTATATTGTAACAATAAATTTGCGAAAAAAAACATTGAGTTTAAGATAATTTATTTAAAAAATATAGCTTATGGGGTAGCGTCACATGCCTATCAAGCTAACAAAGTAAATTACTAGATACGAAATGATCCTTGTTTCAAAACTAGCGAGTGATGGAAAAGTAGGCACGCTAAAGAATCCTATTAAAATGAGATTTTTTCGCTAGGCAGATTGTCTATGCTTCACCGTCGTTTTATACACAATCCCTAGAATATCAAAGACGGTCATCTTCTTATACCGATGACATTTACGACCGTTCTTTTTGAGCAGCAGATAAAGACGATGCAGAATTTTTAAAATTTCTTCTGTGCCAACGGCTATCGCTTGAAACAGTAATGGAAAGTAATCTTTAATCATATAAATCGCTTTGTATTCACTCAGCTCCTGCTTTGTCTTTTCAAGCAGAAACTGTCGCATTTGAAACATCGTAGAAGAACAGAGGAGAATGCCGATGAGTTGTCCATATAAATGGCACTCTAGGCGTTCTCTTTTAATATTTTTACATTCATCAATTTCAAAAAATGACTTCCACGTTTTAAACAAAATTTCAATCTGCCAACGAAGTGAATACAATGAGTGTACGTAGTTCGTTGGTACTCCTTCTAGAGACGTGTTCGTGATATATACATTCATACCCATTAAACGTTTACTTTTCTCCTTCATGACGATGCCTTTTTTCTTTTCACGTATCGCTTGGTTTTTCAGGCGTGTTTGCGTTTGATCATCGGTTAAACGATGGAAAATGACACGTGCTGGAAGCTTCTAATTTTGGCCAATGTATACCTCGGGGATTTCTATCGTTTCACCTGGGATTAGACCCGACATCATTTGTGCCATATCAAGCTGGATGTATTCTGTTTGCTTTTTTAACGTGCCGTTGTTGAAGTATTCTGGCTCAGGGTTCTTGATATAAATGCGTGTATTCAGCTTCAACCGCGAGATATAGTAAACCTCTTTATCATGAATAGTTTGTAAGTCTCCTAAATCGAAGTAACCAAGATCACGTAAACACAAATCACCCGCCTCTACGGTTTCAAGGCAGATGGTACCGTATGTTTTATCATTATTCTTTCCTGATCCAAGCTGCACGTTAAGAAATTGACCACTAAGTAAATCATATTCCAATTGGATTTTCACACCTGCCGTATTACTACTCCCGCCTGAACCTTGATAGTTAGTGGCGAAATGATCAGGCAGTTGAAACACTGTCGCATCTAAAATACGGACACGATTGAAAGTAGAGATCATGTGTGCAGAAAGCGAGTGATTTGAACAGAGTTTTTGTGTGAGAAGAGAAGTAAAGACTTCTCGAAGAAAATGCGACAGCTGCTGGATTAAAGCGTTGGTTCAATCCTTCTGAGCGAGGCTTCTAACTGACTGCACAATTGTGTAAGCGATGTGCTAGCGATTTCTTGACTGAGCCATACGCAAAGGGCAATGAGTTCGTTTGCTTGATACTTACTAGATCGCTGTACAAAACCAACTTGTTTGGCGATATCTTGTAGGACTATTGGAGATAAAAAGTATTGTAGCTCTTGTGCGAAAAGATTCAGTTCATTGGAAATGATAGGATTCATCAAAAACGCCATCCTTTCTGTATATTTCTACAAAAAGAATAGCGTTTTTTTGATTATATGGATACAAATTTATCTTAGCTTGATAGCGATGTGGCGGTACCCCATTGCCATCAACCTAAGCTTTTGAGATACCCCCATACCGAAATTTTCACTTTTTTACAGTTATTTATGAGAATTCAGCTCATTTTATCGTTTTGGGGAACAATCAATTTCTTAAGTTGATGGGTATGTGATAATGCTTCCATTTGAACAAATTTTCCTTTTCCATACCGATCACACACCTTTTGTAAAGTAATAGTATCAGCATATCCCAGTTTAAGAGGTTACTTACAAAATATTTAGAATTTTTTCGCGAGAATCCTCCGAAATGTAATACGGACTTTAAATATTTTCATTTATAATTCTCTATTTGTCTATACTTTTCATACCGCTGTTGTATAAGCTCTTCCGAGGATAATAGTATCAATTTTTTTAGAGATGATTCGATTACAGATTCAATCATTTTTGCCTGTGATTTTATATCATTTTGTGCTCCACCTTTAATTTCAGGAATGATTTCATCAATAATTCCTAAATGTTTTAAATCTTTTGCTGAAATTTTCATATGTTCAGCAGCTTCTGGAGCATACTTAGCGTCCTTCCATAGGATAGATGCTGCTCCTTCTGGCGAAATTACCGAGTACCATGAATACTCTAACATATGGATATGGTTACCGACACTAATGCCAAGAGCTCCACCACTTGATGCCTCTCCAATTACAATACAAACAATTGGCACTTTAAGTGTAGTCATTTCAAATAGATTTCGAGCTATCGCTTCAGAAATTCCACGTTCTTCAGACCCTATCCCTGGATAGGCGCCTATTGTATCAATAAATGTAATAATAGGGCGATTAAATTTATCAGCTTGTTTCATAAGTCTTAGCGCTTTTCTATAACCTTCTGGATGTGCCATTCCAAAATTTCTTTCTATACTTTCCTTTGTATTTCTACCTCTTTGATGACCAATAACCGTAACGGGCATTCCTTTAAATTTTGCAATACCACCTATCATTGCTTTATCATCACCATATAATCGATCACCATGAAGTTCGAGAAAGTTTGTAAACAATAAAGGTATATAGTCCAATGTCGTGGGTCGGTTACGTAGCCTTGCAATTTGAACTCGTTGAAAAGGTGTAATATTAGAATAAATTTTATCTTGCATTTTATTTAAACGTTTTTCTAATTCATGAATTTCTGACGATAAATCTACATTATTTTCTTTCATAATTTTCTTTAATTCATCAAATTTCTCTTTTAATTCAATAATAGGACGTTCAAAATGCAAACTCATTTTATCCTCCAAATATTATGACTTACCTCACTCTAATCAAAAGGCTTAGAAATAGAATCAATAAATAATTCAAAACCATCCACAACTATTTTTTGTTCTGATTCTGATAAATTATTGAGAATACTTTGATAAAATGTAATGGATTGCTCTCTTAAGCAATTAACAGTTATGTGACCTTTTTCTGTGAGGTGCAGAAAAAGTTCTCTTCTATTTTTTTCATTTACTTCACGATAAATAAGCCCCTTTTTTACTAACTTATCTACCAATCTACTTACAGTTGAAGTCTCTAATCTAAGTTTATTGGATAGTTGCCAAACAGTTAGTTTTTCCACCTCTAGTTCCTCTAACGCCATCATTTGAGAAGTTGGTAAAGGTTTTTCAAATGGTCCATTGGGCAAATTTTGAGATTCAAAAACCCCAGTTATTATAATCATTTTCTTAATATCTGTTCTTAGTTTTAAGGCATCTTCTCTTTTCAAAAAGGTCACCCTCCTACAACTAATGTATCATACATCAATTGTATTATACATGAATATGATTTTTTCACAAGCTTAACGTAAGCCAATATTACAACATGGACGAGATATTTCTTCTTGTTAAAATGGTATAAGTGGATTGTTTTCTACAAATGGCAAAACATCAATTATGTATCAGGGGCCTTTATGGGGTACCGCTCATCGCAATCAATCTAAGAAAATAAAACTACCCCAAAAACGAAATTTTGTGATAACTTGTAACAAAAAACTCATAATTTTGGAGGGGGGGGAATTCTAAATTCTTAAGTTGATGCGCATGTGGCGGTACCCCATACCCATCAACTTAAGAAAAAGAAATGCCCCCAAAACGAAAAAATGAGCGGCTTCTCAGAATAGCTATCTGTAGAGAAAGAAAATTTTAATTTAGGGGGATATGAAAATATTAGGATATATATGAAGTGGTGCCCCTATAAACAAAATCCTCCAGAAACATCTAAAATTTGCCCTGTTACCCAGCGGCTATCAGAAGAGCAAGGAATGCTACTACATCTGCAATATCTTCAACTTGCCCTATTCGTCCGAACACAGATGAATTCGTAGCAAAATTTCGTATTTCCGGATTATCTAGCAATTTCGCATTTATATCTGTCTTCGTATATCCAGGCATAATTGTATTCACTGTTATACCTCTTTCTCCAAGATGTTTAGCTAGAGGAAGTGTCATCGTATTTAGTGCCCCTTTACTTAAACCATATGCAATGGACCCTGCAAAACCAAGTCTTACTTCAGCTGATGAAATGTTAATAACTCGCCCCTCCGCTCGTAATAACGGTAATGTTTGCTGAATTAAGAAGAACGGTGCTTTAATATTTACAGACATAATTTCATCAAAAACTTCTTCTGTCGTATTTTCAATTGTTCCTTGTGTACCTATCCCTGCATTGTTTACTAAAATATCAATCTCTGATGTACCAACTCTTATTTGTAATTCATTCTTCAATTGTTCTACTATCTTTTTGATACCATCAATTGAATTGAAATCCGCTTCAATTAAGAATGCCTTTCCTCCATTAGATTCAATCTCACTAATTGTTTCATCTGCAGCTGCTTTATTTCGGCCATAGTGAATTGCAACTAATGCACCGTCGTTTGCCAATCTCATCGCAATCGCACGACCAATACCGCGACTCGCCCCTGTTACTAACGCTACTTTCCCATCAAGATTCTTCATTTTTTCCACCCTTCCTAAATTTCCGTTTAATAAAGTGAAACTTTAATCAGTGGGGGTTTTCTTCATCCCCCACTGATTATCAGCCCTCACCAATCGGGCTTTTACGGGCAGTTAATCTCTCACCTAACCACTTTGCTCCAGCTGAATTTTGAGGCGGGAGTTTTACTGCCCGTTAATGCGGGATAAATCCTATACTTATATTTTTAAGCAAATACTAATAATTTTAAATATAGATTTATAGGTAATTTAGTTCCTTCACTTATGATATTATAGTAATAATTTACGATTCACTTTATAAAATAAAGAAAGGAGGCTACACAATGCAAAACACAGTAAAACTAGATGAAATCGATCATAAAATTATGAACTTGTTATATGAAAATGCGAGAATTTCTGTTTCAGAAATAGGACGTATTATATCCATGACGCAGCCTGCTGTAAAAGAACGCATTAACAAACTTGAAGATCAAGGCGTTATAGCTGCATACCGAACGAAATTTGAGCCTTCTAAAATTAATAAGAACATTCAAGCATTCATCATGTTTAAAACGAGTCAATGCTCTGATTTCATCCAATTTTGTAATGCCGCTCCCGAAGTAACTGATTTATATCGAATTAGCGGGGAGTTTAATTATATGATGAAGGTCATGAGCGATTCGATGGATTCCCTCGCTGCATTTTTAGACTCTTTAATGCAATTTGGATTATCGTCTCCTCTAATTGTTTTAAAGAGTGAGTTTGAGGAGAAATTGTCGTTCTGATAAGAGGGTACTAAGATAAAGATACCGAGTGTATGTGGAAAAATTCTTATATAATATAAAAAGAACCACCCATAGGCTGGTTCTTTTTTCATTCAATTTCCTACTAGAAAATCCAGAGATACGTCTCCTTCTCACCTATCCCTGATTCCTCTGCGCCTCTCTAAACTCTTCCTTCACCTTCTCTAACAGCCCTTCTTCCGTAATTAATCGATATGCTGTATTTGCTAGTGCTTTTGCCGATGTAACTAGCGCTTTATCTCCAAGTTCTGAACGGGCTGCTTCTCTAAATTCATTCGTATGTGCAATTAAGTCATCTGGGCCGATTTTAATGTACGGGTGAATGGTCGGTACGACTTGGCTTACGTTTCCTGCGTCTGTTGAGCCGATGCCAAATCTTTCTTTCCGATTTACGTCTTCACCTTGTAATTCTAGTTCTTCGGCTACGACGTCATTAAATGTTTTTGTTACGAGTAGTTCATCGATTTCATTTTGGAATTGATGAATTTTCACTTTTGTGCCTGTTGCTAATGCTGCTCCCTCTGCGATATTTCTTACTTTCTCTGTTACTTCCGCACATCTTTTTCGCGTTGCTGCGCGGATGAAAAACCTTGCTGCGGCGTAGTCAGGAATAATGTTAGGTGCTTTTCCGCCTTCAGTAATAACACCATGAATTTTCACATCTGACGGAAGTTGTTGGCGAAGTGCGTTGATGCTGTTATACAGCTGGATAATTGCATCTAATGCGTTAATACCTTCTTCCGGTGAAGCTGCGGCATGCGCTGTTTTTCCGTAAAAATGAAAATCAAGTGGATCGACTGCTAGTGAAGGGCTCGTTGGCGCTGTCTTTCCGCTCGGATGAATCATAAGTGCCGCATCAATATCTTTAAATAACCCCGCTTTTACATAACTCGCTTTCGCACTACCGTTTGGCCCTCCTTCTTCAGCCGGAGTACCAAACACGACAACTTCTCCGCCGATTTCCTCAAGCGTTTCTGATAACGCGATCGCTGCTGCAACGCTAATTGTGCCAATTAAATTGTGACCACATGCATGACCGAGTCCTGGTAAAGCGTCATACTCAGCTAAAAATGCGATGACTGGTCCTTGTTTCCCTGAACTTTTTCGCGCGATAAATCCTGTTTCATGCCCAGCTATATTGTGCTGCAACTGAAATCCTGCGCTTCCTAACAACAAACTTAACGTTCTTGATGCGTAAAATTCTTGGTTACCAATCTCCGGATTCGCATGAATATTATGACTTGTTTCTATGTACTTTTCCTTATTTCTTTCTATACTCTCTTCAATTGTTTTTCTTTGTGACGTTACTCCTGTCGCTCCCATTTTTCTTCCTCCTTTTATTTTCACGTAAAAAAGCCTCTTTCTAAAAGATAGAAAGAGGCTTCTGTATATACAGTCAAAATGAGCTTCTTTCTTATCTTTCAAGTTACCTTGCTGGAATTGGCACAGTATTCATAAAGAATCCGCTGCCGAGGTGTCATAGGGCCAGTCCCTCAACCTCTCGTGATAAGAATTTTCATAAAATTGTATTAAATTATTTTCATTCTAAGTTCATTCCAGGCAAAAGTCAAGGAATTCCTATCCGAATTTACCGAATATCTAAAAACCCTTTTAACACACCAATTGTTTCTGGTGCTTGCAGTCTTGCACATACGTACGGAAATTCCGTACTACCTTCAAACATCATTTGAGATGTGAGCGGTGCCCCTGCCCAAAAGATTTCATCATCGATTACGATAAACGGGAATGCTTTGTTTTGCCTTTGTAACTTTACATTTTTCAATGGAACTGGTCCATCACTATACACCGTTATTTGCGCATTTGTACGCATTAACGCTTGCCATACTCGCTTATCCACTTGTTTTGTGCTTGGAAGTGAAATAATAATTTTTCGTTTTGCAGCTAAAATATCTTTCAATAGCCCTTTCGGTTCTTCAAGATTCATTTCCATAAACCAGCGTAAACGTTTCGAAATTTTTCGTTCCCACAATTGTCTTGATGTCGTACGATCATACACATCTCCGTGACGTTCTATATGAGCCGTTAATTGTGATAACGCTTGTTTTCTCGAAAGGTTTTTACGCATATAATGGCAATCTGATAATTGAATGAACTTCCCTCTCGCTCTCGTTACGGCTACATTGACGAGGCGATGGTTTTTATGGTCAAAGAATAACACACCAGGTCGTTCTTGCGGATAACTATCCACCGTATCAAATATCATCATATCTCTTTCAGAACCTTGAAACTTATGAACCGTTGCTGCTAAAACTGGTATGTTTTGATATTTCGTTCTCTGCAACATTTCTCTAATACACGTTGATAAAAAGCGGGATTGTGCCCTGTAAGGTGTAACAACACCGATCGATTGAACACCATCTAACAGTCCAATTAACATCATTTGCATCGCTACTAAACCAGACATAATGTTAAAACGAGAACCTGAAGCAGCGTCTTTTAACGAAAAGGCTCCCATTAAGCTCGTATCAAATAAAACACTTGCCTCATTTGCGAACGGTTGTAGCTGTGCAAGTTCTTTACGCTCTGAAACAGACGGATGATCATATACTCTATTTTTATAAATAAATGAATTTGTAAACTTCGATATATCCGCATGCATACGTCTTTGTTCCTGCAGCATAAAGAGGTTCGGATGTGCTTCTGATTTATTGACAGACTCAACAATCCCGGCATGGTAAAACATATCTTCCCCGAGCCATTTTCGAACGAGTTCATGGTTCGCCATCGCGATTGGAGGTAACTGTAAAAAGTCACCACAAACGACAATACGTTTTCCAAGTGAAGCAGCTAATGCAATTTGCGGAACATATGCCATACTCACTTCATCTACGACAACTAAATCAAATGTACGCTCATAAATAAGTGAATCAATGGCACATTTCGATAAAGTTGCGCCGATTACTTTCGCGTTTTCAATGTATTCTTTTTCTACTTCTTTAATTTTCGCTTTTTGCTTTCGAAGATCATTTTCAATCTCTTGTATACGCTTCTTATCAGCAGAAGTCGCTTTATATGATAAAATCTTTTCACGAAGATCTTGTCGTGTCTCTTCTAAATAGAGTCTTTCTTCTCCCCAAGATCCGTTCGTCGTTTCAACTAGCTTCGACGTAAGTAATGTTTCATGATTTCGTATATGTTCATGTTGACTATAACCGTAACGAACAATTTCGCCAGGTGTCCATTTCTTTTTCTTCTCAATTTGCTTCGTTACTTCGCTCATTAATACGTCTACTGCCGCATTACTATGAGCTAATACAAGTACCGATTTTCCTTTTTGATAATGAGCCGAAATAATACGTGATAAATTGTAAGACTTCCCTGTTCCAGGCGGTCCCCACACGTACGTTGTCGGATTGTAAAACGAACGATACGCCAATTCATTTTTCGGATTTTTCATCTTCTCAATATGTTTCGGACTGCTCGTCCCATCAACAAGACGCTTTATACGATTACGTTTTAACTTATCTTTATGTGCCTCTTTCAATCGCTCTTGTAGTTGCTCTAACAATTGCCACGGTTCACTGTATAAAACAGCTTCTCGTATTTCACCTTGTATATAATCATTTAATTTCAGTTCTATTTCTAATCCATGTACAGATAATACTTCTCCTGTCGCTTCCTCACCATCAAACTCAATTCGAATTGGTGAACCTTCAGGTAAGCTTACTTCCGAAATAAGCTGAAATACGTATACTGTACTTTCATAATCTGTATATAAAAAACGACCGTTCATAATAGAAATTTTACTACCACCTATCGTTTTCCAATGTTTAATTTCATACGCTAATGCATAATGCCACTCTTTCATCGTTGCCGATAATGAAGGAGTTTGAGTAGGTGTATTCATCGTATAATCTCCTTCCTTCTCCCCAAACATACTTTCTCACTATACCATATAACAAGCTAAAATTTGTAAGGTTTTTATCTTGCTTATTTTCTTAATTTTCAATAACATATTGTATATAATTTTCAGAAAGAAGGGATCTACATGCCAGTTAGAAGAATTGAACACGTCGGTCTTATGGTCGCAAACTTAGAAACATCTATTTCATTTTATGAAGAAGTAGTTGGCTTACAACTCATTAAACGTATGGGTCACCCGAATCCAGACTTAAAACTCGCTTTTTTAGGTGTGGAAGAATCGAAGGAAACGATACTCGAACTTATTGAAGGTTATAACTCTTCTCTTCCGGCAGAAGGAAAAGTACATCATATTTGTTTTAAAGTAGATTCATTAGAAGATGAAATTGAAAGAATACAGAAACACGGCGTAACCTTTCTATTAGGAGAAGAAATTGAAACATTACCAGATGGAACACGTTACATATTCTTCGCTGGTCCTGATGGAGAATGGATTGAGTTTTTTGAAACGGAGAGATAAAGTGAGACTTTAGTCAGCCTACAATTAGCGGGATAATAAATTTATTATCAACATAAGGAGTAGAAACTGATGAATACAGTTTTTATTATCGTTTTTTGGATACTTATGCTCTTTCCAATCCTTTACGTAATCAAGATAAAGCATTGGAATTTAAAAGTAGCTGCCTTATTTGTTGGAAGAATTCTATTAAGTATTATCTTTTTCATAAATGGAATTGTGTTAGGACTGCAACGAAATTGGGCAGAGCCTCCCTATGGAACAGAATGGGATGTCTTTATAAATTCTTTATTACACGGTAAAACTGATGCACTTATACACTTATTACTTCTAATTATTATTGTCACATTCGACTTAATAATCTTATTTTATTATAGAAATAAAAAAATTAGGGTGTTTCCCTATTTCTTTCATCTTGGCTCATATTAATGCGTGGGAAACAACATAATTGATTATATGCCAAAACAAAGACAAAAACGGACCTGTTATCAGGTCTTTTCTTGCTTTTTCTGTTACACTCCTTTAAAAACAACATAAGTCAAACAAAATTCGCTATACATGTTACAAAATTATATTTCCTTTCATATTTTGCAACATGTTTAGACAGATATAATAGAACTTTATCAATTTTATTGGATAAACATGGGCAGATAAATAAGCCACACTATTAAATTCGAATACGAATAATTATATTAAGTTTCAAAAAAGGAGATGAATTATTTTGAGGTCATATTTCCCAAAATCATTTTCAACCTCAAAACAGAAAAGAGACTGCCGTAGAATTTTCCCTGCTTTTCCAGCTTAATTCCCTCCTGTTCTCCATATAATATATCTACCTTGATTCAATTTATGTTTTAAATTGTTATTTTTCATATAATCTTTCTCCACCTCGATCAAGCTAACAAAAGTACATTTCATCTTACTTTCTCATTATATAGACTATACCAATTTCTCTTCTCACTTAATGGTTTCGTTTATGTTAAAAAAATAGAGCCTCAGGGACGAAATCCTGAGACTCTATTTTTATTTTAAAAAGGACAGCATGATTTTCTCTGTTTCTTCTTTACTTAAATCACCTGCAAGAATTAAGACTTGATAAGCGCTATTCTTTCCTTTTGCAGGAACAATCATTTGCATTACTTTATAGGTTTCCTCTGTATCAAGACTTTCAACTAAGGTTATTTTTGTACCTTCTAATTCATAATTTGTTACCTTTTCATTATACTCCGCTCTTTTATTCGAGAATTCTTTTCCCTCATCAGTAACTGCAGATTGGTGCACAATATATACATTATCTTTACTTTGATTTTGATATTCATAAATAAAATCGGGATTCATTTTTCCAGTAGTCTTCGGTGTTGTAACACCTTCTCCAGTTAATTTAAACCCTTTTACCACATAACTTGGGGCATTAATTGGAAAATCAACATATTTCTGTGCTTCCTTTTTAGTTAATCTAAATTCCGAAGTAATTTTCTGTCTAAATGGTCCAATTTCTTCACTGTTTTTCTGATATTTTTTTTGTTCTTCTGAATCTAACTTTTCAGGACTTCCTACTAACTTTACTTTTTTACCCAAAGTATATGCTTCTGTTTCTAAATCAATAAATCGTTCAAATTCTTCTTTTGTAAACAGATTTCGTGCCAAACCAACTTCTTTAAGTAAAGTATTATACTCTCCCTCTGAAACAAAAAATTCTGCATCTGCCCGTTCTTTTGTACCAATCATTTTTTCTACAATTTTCTGTATAGGAATATCGGTTTGTGTTTTTAATTCTTTCATATTATTTTTCACTTCTATTTGTTGTTTCTCAGGGTTAGTCGGCTTATCAGCACGGGCGTTTAATAAGGATACAGATGAAACTGCAATAACTGCCACAGCCCCTATCGCAGACCAACGATATGATTTTTTTTGGAATTTTTTAATCATTAGAATTCTCCTTTTTAACGCTCTCTTGTTTTTACTAAAATTTACTATACTTGGTACTTGATAATAACTTGAGTAGTGTTCCAATAGACTAATAATAGTATGTCCATACGCAATTCGCTCCTCTGCATCTATACATGTAAGAGCTAATGCATCGCATGCTAGTTCTTGATCTTCCCGCATACATGAGTAGGCATACCATAGAATGGGATTAAACCAATTTAAAATTAGTAAGCCATGCATAAGCCAGTTCACACCAACATCTCTTCGCTTGATGTGAGCTAATTCATGATGAAAAATATATCGTAACTGTTGCTCATCTAATATTTTCATATGTACAGTTGACAATAGCAACTTGGGACGAATAAATCCAAACACTGTTGGACTGGAAACCTTTCCAGATACAAATAGAGGGATATTCCGTTGAATAGACATAGATTGCTTACACTTTTCAAAAAGCTGGACAATCTTCTCGTCTGTAATAACAGGTTGTTTTTTTATGTAAAGTAATAAACGCCTGTTCATTATAAAAGTAGCAACACTTAAAAGGATAACACCAGTAAGCCAAATGTATATACAAATTGTATAGAACGGAATTGGCTCACCATCCTGCTTTTCATTCATGCCTGTTTGTGTCTTATTTGTCTGAACAGTTTTTGTTGAACTTGAGGTATAAGTATCTTCTTTTGTGAGAACCTTTGTATCGTCTATACCTTTTAATTCTTGCGTACTCTCTTTTGTAAGAAACTTAGCTACAGGATTTCCCCTAGAAATGAATGCATCATCATTCTTGTAAGTAAGAACAGAATAGATACTATAGGAACTATCTGGCGACCAAGGTAATACAAGTCTTATAATTAATATGATCCATAGCATATATTGCCAACGTGGCGTTAACTTATTTCTAAACAAGACCTTGATACACAAGATTAGGCCCACTAATATACTAGCCATAATGGAAGTCTCAATCATCCAATCAAAAAAAGCAGGTAGATAGATATTTACAAATTTTTCTATCACTATAATCTATCCTTCCTCTGATTTTCCTCAGTTTTCTCATCCAGAATACGTTTAAGTTCGTTAATATCTTCTGAAGACAGCTTTTCTTCTTTTAAGAAATTTACAAGTAAAGGTTTAAATGCTGCACCATAGAAACGTTTAAGCAAAGATTTTGTTTCTACTTGTAAATAACTATCTTGCGATACCAAAGGATAATAAGCGTACATACGCCCTTTATCTTGATGGTAAGCAACTGCTTCTTTGTGAACTAATCGATTAATTAGTGTTCGAATCGTTTTGGGTTTCCAATCCATTTTCTTCTCTAACTCTTCAATCACTTCATTTGCGGTTTGTGGAGATTTTGACCACAGTACTTTCATTACTTCTAACTCAGCTTCTGAAATTTTAGGTAATTCTTTCATTAGTTTAAATTACACCTCCATTGGATTACATTTGTAATCCGTAACTGAATATTACACTTGTAATCTTGCATTGTCAATCTTATTTTATATTTTGAAATCCTTTCCTATGCCCATCAACATAAGGACGAAAAAAATTAACATAAGTATAGAACTTCATGTCCTCCTAATGAGACAAAAAAGTAGATGCTTCATAAATATTTTTTGTTACTAATATAAAATTGAATTTTAATTTCACACTTAATTAGTATATTCCGTTTTAAAAAAGTACCCATTTTCTTGTCCATATATCGAGACAAGAAAATGGGTACTAAATGCAATGTATCTGTAGATAATTCAGCATTTTACACTATAAAATAAGTTCCTACTTTCATGTCTTTTTACTCCCCTTTTTTGTTGTACAAGGACATGAAACTCCAAACTATTTAGACTAGAAATTCTAAAATAAGATTTTTATTAATTATTTAATTGTATATTAAATAATTAATAAAATCAGCGTTTTTAAATATAAAAGACCCAAAACAATAACAATTAGTTTTAGGTCTTTTTAAGTATTTCTGATCCAATTCTTAAATTATTAAGTCGAAAATATTGAACGATCTATAGTTAAAAATTATATACTTATTACTTCTCTTTCGGAAGTACAATTCTTTTATATAATTGAACTGTAATCAAGTAGTAAATCGAGTAAATCACTACAAAAATAACAAGTGGTAACCAAATGCGAGAGTACGGATCGATTAAAAGAGGGCTAAACATGTTCATACCAACTAATATATGAGTAATCCCCACAATTGCTGGGAATAAGAATATGAAGAATAACTCTTTATAAATTGATTTTGTTAATAATTCTCGGCGGACACCAATTTTTTGAAGCATTTGATAACGTGTTACATCTTTTGATGCTCCCGACAGAACTTTAAACATTAAACAACTTGCCATCATTGCTAAGAATGCAATTCCAACGAAGAAACCCATAAACATTATTCCGCTGGCAAAACCATGACTCATATTATATGTTTGATACTTACTATGCAATTCTTCTGCGTTCACATTTTTATATTTCGCTATCTGTAATTCATCAAGTTTTTTCCATTCTTTTATGTATGCTCCAAAATCATCTGTTTTCCCAATGAACACAGTACTTTCTTTACCCTTCATACCATCGTATATTTTTTGGTCTACAATTTTTATTTCATAATCAGGATTCACATATTCTGGCTGAATCGTTCTGAAAGCCTGGATCCATTGTTTTGTGTCCGTCTCTCCTTTAACCCATTTTATTGAAAAGGCACCAATTGGTAATCCCTCTGAAACTTTCTCTTTTTTCAAACCTTGTATAAAAGGGCGATTTTTCTCTAAATCTTCTTTTAGATAATAAACATACTTATCATCCACTTTGTAATGATATTCAAGTTTTTCTTGAAATAAGATACCACCCAAAATTGTCTTTTCTTCCGCTGTTGGATTATGAATGACTGAATCGTAAATTCTTATTTGATCTGTCATTTTTAGGATGTTGTTTTTAAATGCCATACCACAAGCAATTCCACCAGCACCAAGAGCCACTAAGATTGCTACTGTTGCAAGCACATTTGTTAGACCATTAATGCGGAAATTTAATTGTGCAAAAGTAAAAGCATTGAGGCCTTTTTCACTACGTTTTTTATTACTCTTTAGCTTGTTAATCATAACTGGGAGAAGTGATCCAAATATTAGGTAAGTACCAACGGTTGCTGAGATTAATCCAACGGCCATTAATCCCAAAACAATTAGCGAATTTGCATATGACATATAAATTAGTGATGCATAACCAATACCTAATAAAAGAATACCAAGGAATGCAATTACAACGGTCATTTTTCCTTTTATGGCAACACGTTCTGTTTGTTCATCTGCATGTACAAGTTGCAGTACAGAAATACGAGATAATTTAATACTATTCATAATTGCCGATAATACAAATAGTGCAAAGAAGAAGACACAAGTAATAGCTATAGATGGCAGATAAAGTGCTTTATAACCTTCGCCAGCAAACTCGAGTTGTTTCATTAATAGCTGACCGATACCTTCTGCAAGTCCAACACCAATTGTAATTCCAATCAAAAGAGATGTGGCACCTAATATAATTGTTTCGATAAACATAAGTAAGGTAACTTTATGCTTTTTTGCTCCTAACATCATATACATACCAAATTCTTTTTGACGAAGAGCTGATAAGAAAGAGTTTGCATATAAAATATAGAAAAATGTGATAACCGCTAACAAAAAGGAACCAATTTTAAATACAGACACAATATCCCTAATAGAAGAGTTAGATTCAAGGAACGTTTTATTGGATGCTAGCGTTTGAAACATATAAAAAGTTGAAATAGAGACAATAAGACCAACAAGTAAAACAATGTAATCTTGCAACTTACTTTTTAGGCCTGACATAGAAAGCTTAAATAACATGATTGAACTTCCTTCCTTACGCTTTTTGTGTGCCCAAGTTTGCAAGCACGTCTAAAATTTCTTTATAGAATTCTTCACGGGTACCACCGCGATGAAGTTCTTTATATAACTCACCATCTTGAATGAATAAAATACGCTGGCAGTAACTTGCGCTGTAAGGATCATGCGTAACCATCATTATGGATACACCTTGCTCTTTATTTAGGCTTGTTATGGCATCAAGTAAACTCGTTGCATTTTTGGAATCTAGAGCTCCAGTTGGCTCGTCCCCTAAAATAATAGCAGGTTCATGCACTAACGCACGTGCTGCTGCAGAACGCTGCTTTTGTCCACCAGATACTTCAGAAGGATACTTTTGAAGTATTGCTGTAATGCCTAACATATCAGCTACTTTTTCTACTTTCTTTCCAATATTACGAGAAGAAACACCTTGAAGGGAAAGTGGTAGTGCAATATTTATATATATAGATAAATTCTCTAATAAGTTAAAGTCCTGGAAAATGAATCCTAATTTTTGCGAACGGAAATCAGAAAGCTCACCTTGCTTCATTTTCGTAATATCCGTACCTGCAATTTCAACAATACCGCCCGTTGCTGTATCTAACGTTGAAATTACATTTAATAATGTTGTTTTACCAGAACCAGAAGGCCCCATAATACCAACAAACTCTCCCTCTTGAATCGAGAATGATACACCTTTTAACGCGTGTGATTGATTCTCACCTTTTTTACCGTACAATTTTTGAATGTTTTTTACATCTACAACTGGTTTTATCATATATATCCTCCTACGTTTGTTTTTTCTATTTCATTACAATAAGCTACTATTTTTATTTGCTACTAAAAAAATAGTCATGTTGCATCCACCCTTATGCTACTATGAAAACTTTCATCTTATCTTCTTCACTCACCCCATCACTTTGAATACACCCATGATAAACTATGAAAATTAGGAAACACCCCATAAAATCCTTAAGATTTCTTAAGTTTTTATAAAAAAAGCTTATGGAATCTATAATTCCATAAGCCATTCTATTTTATTGGATGTTCAACAATAAAGGACATCCAGCCGTCTTTAAATTCTGCATGTATATTACCATGATGAAGTTCAACAATTCTTTTTGAGATAGCAAGCCCCAGACCATTTCCCTGGTCATCTTTTCTTGCCTTGTCCCCCCTGAAAAACCTTTCAAACAATTTATTTGGATCACTAACTGGCGGTTTCTCGACTTTATTTGACACTTTCAAAATTGCTTTGTTATCCATTAATTCAAGACATACGGATAATTCGGATGGTTTCATGCTGTACTTTATCGCATTCATAAACAGATTTTCATATACACGTACCATTTTTTCTACATCTATGAAGATAGGTATTGTTTCTTGTGTAATTGATTTTTGAACGATTAAGCTTTCCTTTTCAAATATAGGAATGTATTCTCCAACTATTTGCTCCAACAAACCTGATAAATCAACTTCATTAAGATTTAACTTAGCATCTACGCCTGATAAACGAGTATATTCAAACAGCTCATCAATTAAATATTTCAGTCTCTGTGACTTTGAATAAGTGGTTTCAAGGTATTCCTGTAATTGTGTTTTACTGTTGTATTGCCCTCTTTTTAATAAATCTATATAGCCAATAATAGATGTTAACGGTGTGCGTAAGTCATGAGATACATTGGTGATAAGTTCATTTTTTGTACGTTCCAATCGTCTTTCTTGTTCAAATGTATTTTCCAATTCCTTGGACATATAGTTGATATTTTGAGCAAGTTGGGTCAATTCGTCCTTCCCCTTAATCCCAATTGTCAAACCCAGTTTTCCATTTGCAATATCATTTACATTATCCGAAATGAGCTTCAAATATGCTATTTTCTTTCGAACCAATATCAAAAAAATTATTATAAAGTTAAAGATTGCGAACGCGAATAAGAACAACAATACCAAATTGAATTCAAACATACCAAATTCTTCGTGTTTTATAAATAATGGATCTATAACGTATGCCAAAATGAGGATTGTTAAACCAAATGAAATAAAAAAACTAACTGCAACAGCACCAAGAAGTTTTATAATGATCTTATTTCTAAAACTAACATTCTTCATATTTTATATCCAATTCCCCAAACAGTTTTAATATAAATAGGATGTTTAGAGTCCTCTTCAATTTTGTCTCTTATTTTTGTAATATGCACCATGACGGTATTATCTGATTTATAAAAAACCTCTTTCCAAACTGCTTCATATATTTTTGCAACACTCAGGACAATCCCTTTGTTGCGGGCAAGTAATTCGAGAATAGCAAACTCTTTTGGAGTTAACCTTGTTTCTTTTCCTCTTACCCATACTTGACATGTATCTGTATTTACGGTTAAGTCACCAATTTCTAGAATGCTTTTATTATGCTCTATTGGCGTATTGTATTTTTTAAATCTTCTTAATTGGGATTTCACTCTAGCGATTAATTCTAATGGGTTAAACGGCTTTGATAAATAATCGTCTGCGCCAGAGGCTAGACCTTGAATTTTGTCTATATCCTCAGATTTTGCAGATAGCATAATGATAGGCATATTACGATCTTCCCTAATTTTCATACATGCTTCAATGCCATCCATATTCGGCATCATAATATCTAAAATAATCAAATCAAATTCCTTTTCTTCTAACAGTTGTAAAGCTTGTATAGCATCTTCTGCCTTTTGAGTTTTTAGGCCTTCATTTTCCAGGTATACAGAGATAAGATTTCTAATTTCTTTATCATCATCAACAATAAGAATTTTTGACTCCATTTTATTCCTCCACATTAAATGCAATAAGTATCCAATAAAGCATATATTTGTTGTTAATTAATTAATAAACTTAATAGAGATTGTTTCTATCTTTTTTCTTTACTTAAGACGATTCTTTGTAAAATACACAAAAAGACCGTCACAGTATTGTGACGGAAAAACAGGAAAATTTCAATAACTAATTACTATTATTATTTATTTTTAGCTTTTAAGGCATCTAACGCTATTTTGGTTGCTTCTGCAATAAGCTTATCATCGTATTTAGCATCCTCTTTATCATGATTAGAAAGTATCGCAAGAACAATTGGCTTTTTATTTGGTGGCCAAATAATTGCGATATCATTTCTGGTTCCATAAGATCCCGAGCCAGTCTTATCAGCTACTTCCCATCCTCCTGGAACTCCAGCACGAATTAAGTTGTCTCCCGTAGTATTCCTTTTCATCCAATCTATTAATAAATCCCGTTTCTCAGTTGAAAGTACATCTCCTAGCGTAAAAGCCTGAAGACTAGTAGCTAATGCCTTTGGGGTACTAGTATCATGGGCGTCTCCTGGATACACTTCGTTTAACTCTGGTTCAAAACGTTCAGGATTTGTAACGGTATCCCCTATTTCTCTCAGTGATTTTTTGAATTCACTAGGTCCACCTAATTGTTTAAGAATAAGATTTTGTGCAGTATTATCACTATATCGAAGGGAAGCATCTGCAAGCTCTTTCAGAGTCATACCTGTATCAACATACTTTTCTGTAATTGGATTGTAATTAACAAGATCTTCACGAGTATACAAAACTCTTTGATTTAGATCTTCTATTGATTTCTTTTGTAAAAGTACTCCCACAGCTAAAGCTTTGTGGGTAGATGCGTATGCAAACCGTTCATCTGATTGATAAGTAACGGTTTGATTCGTATCAG
Organism: Bacillus sp. BPN334; assembly: GCF_008368885.1. Classification (NCBI taxonomy): domain Bacteria; kingdom Bacillati; phylum Bacillota; class Bacilli; order Caryophanales; family Bacillaceae; genus Bacillus; species Bacillus sp. BPN334. The sequence continues at coordinate 44,816 of NZ_QOZW01000019.1, forward strand.
TGTCCAATGCATAAATACCGAGTTTAGCATCAAATTCTTTTTCAAGTTTAGCAAAAGAATCATTACCAGTAGTTTCTTGTTTGATTTGATTTGTTTGTTTCGTTTGTTTAGGTGATTCAGATGGAGTATTACTATCAGAACAGCCTATAAGCGTTGCACATGAAAGAAATACTACAGGTACTATCTTTTTGTAATGTAACATGTTAAAAAACTTGTTTAAGACTATCATACATTTTCAACCTCTTTCAAGAATATATGGTTTTTCTAGGTGTTTACATACCGATACAATTAAAGCGTGTATCGGATATCACTCTTCTTGCGTCTCACTTTTCATAAAATGAGCGAACTATCATGAACACCTGTTTTATACGTATACTTAATAGACAACCTAAGTAACAATTTTGTTCCATAAATAAGAATCTTGAAAAAGAACTGATAGAATCCTCTATTACGATTCCCTTATACTATGATACACGTCAAATTCCTTTTTCATCAGATTTAACGAATATTAAGATGAAATATTTTGGGTATGTGGATTTTTCTCAACTTTGGATAAGACCTTTAATTTAAAATTCACAAGAAACCTAATCCACTTGTAATAATTATCACCCTATTTAATTTCATAGAAGGTATACCTAATTTGATACATTCCTCCAGCGATTTGACACTATGCTAAAAACTGTTCAGCCAGTGTGCAAAAGTTTATTTTAAATTTCAAATTCCGTCAAGAAATTGGTTAACACCTTGCCCATCAAGCTAAGATTATATAGCTTTGATTTCATATGAGATTTTTTCTTTTTCTACGGTATCAGTCCCGCTTATTAAAAATAAGAAAATCCCGTATTCAATAAAAATACGGGATTTTTTTATTTTTAATTAACACTTATTCGAAAGAAGTTCATTCGTTACATATTACTTATCTAATTAAGAAAAATTCATATACCAGCCCAAACATCTTTTCCATATCGCCCTTCTTCTTGCACACGATCCAACCAATTCCTTGCTTCTTGTTCACTGACTTCATGAATTTCTTGATATGCTTGACAAAGGGTGTCTTCTACGTCAGGAGCCATTTTACTTCCATCACCACATATATAAAGATGAGCCCCATTATCTAATAACGAAATTAAATTGATTCTATCTTGTTTTATTAAATGCTGTACATATGTTTTAGGATATCCTTCTAAGCGAGAAAAAGCTGTGTGTAAAGAGATTAATCCATCTCTTTCATCATTTTCTAGTTCTGTACGATAGAGATAATCCTTTTCAGGATGACGACAACCAAAATATAGATGTGCTTGTCCTAAGTTAATACCTTTTTGCTTTTGAACACGACGCGCTTGCAAGAATCCACGGAATGGTGCAATTCCAGTACCTGGTCCAACCATGATAATTGGTGTTTCTGGATTTTCAGGTAATTGAAAGTTTGATTGTGGCGTTCGAATGAAACAGATAATCTCGTCTTTATTATGACGCTGAGCTAAATAATTAGAAGCGACTCCTTCATATGTCCCTACCCCACTCCATGCAGGTGCATTAACAACACCAACCGTAATGCTCAGACGATCCTGTGCAACGAGTGGAGAGCTTGAAATAGAATAGTAACGCGGTTTGAGCGCAGGAAGAAGTTCTAAAAAGCGTTCAAATCGGATTTCACAAGCCTCATACTTTTCAAGAAGATCCAACATTGACATACGTTTCTTTAATATTTGTTCATGATAAACTCCCTCTTCCAATAATGATTCCAATTCCTTTTTATGAGGAGGGCATGCTGTAAATGTCACCATTTCTCGTATTTGTGCTCGAGTAGCTGCTTCTTGAATTTCTACACTATAACTAAGAAGGTCAAATAAACTAACAGGACTGTCTAAAGGTATGTGATTTACACTTCGTCCACTTGCACTCAATATGACTTGATCCTTCCCATTTAATCCAAAGCGTTTTAAAATTCGGTTGACATTTTTCTCACTATTAATTGGCAGCACCCCAAGGTGGTCACCTTCTTGATACGTAGCACCTACTGGCAAGGATATCTCAATATGTCGCGTGCTTCTTTCACTGCTAGATGATTGAAGTTCACGATTTTCTAGTATAGATGCATAAACTGCTTCATATGTTCGTGCAAGAGGAGATCCTCCAAGACGACTAACAAATTGTAAACTTAATGTACTACGTTCTTTCTCAATGTTTTTGTTAAGTTCCAATCCAAATGCCTTCATCGCATCAGACCACATACTTTGTTTCCATTGCTCAAGTTGTTCCTCGAAATCACCACTTGCATCCGCTTCTCCACGTGTAGAAAATCTTGTTGCTCCTTTTTGAGCCATTTGCTCATCAATGTATCTTGGAATCCGCTGATAAGTACTAGCCCAATTATGATCTCCACAACCAAAAACTGCGTATTGAACACCTTTTAGCTCATCCGGTTTTAATTCCTCCAACCATTGCACAAACTGCCCTGCATTACTTGGTGGTTTTCCATTATAAGAAGAAGTTACAATAAGAACCGCCCCTTCTTTTGGCAGACTTCCAATTCGATCGTTAAGAGCTACCACTTCCGTTTGAACACCTTCTAAACTAGCTGTATCTGCTAGTTCTCTTGCAATACCTTCCGCTACCCCTGTATCCGATCCATACAGAACAAGAAGCGAAAGATTATCGGCTCCAATAATAGAAGGAGTTTTCTGAACTTGCTGTTCGATTTCATGGTTTTTCAGTTTCTCCTCGATAGGCGCAAGAACAGTAGTATGGCTAATAGTTTGTTTTCGTGGTAGAATCCTAATTTTAAAATCACCAGGCTTTAGCGTTAATGTTTGTTTTACGTCCAGCTGATAGTCTTGATAATCGATGAATTCAAAATGTTGAAGAAGCATTCCCGTTACGAGTGTGGCTTCATGAAGTGCAAACTGCATACCGATACATGCTCGTTGACCATTTCCAAATGGCTTATAAGCATGATGGGGAATCTTATCCAGCTCTTCAAATCGTTCAGGTTGGAATTCTTCCACATTGTCTCCCCACGCGTCTTTATCCCTATGTAGCTGTGGAATAAGAACAGAAATACGATCTTCTCCTTTCTTAATAGGATATTTCCCACCAATCACTGTATCCTCTTTTGCATAGAGACTGAATGCTGGAGCAGTAGGCCATAGACGTAGCGATTCATTTAAAATCATCCGGATATACTTTAATTTCATAACTTGTTGGTATGTTGGAGTGGGATCTGTTAAAACCCGATCTACTTCTTCATAAGCTTTTTTCAATTTATCTGGATTCTTTAATAAAAAATAGATTGCAAAAGATAATAATCCACTTGTTGTTTCATGCCCAGCTATTAAAAAAGTGATAATTTGGAAACGAATATTTTCATCATCTAATTTTTCACCAGTTTCCGGATCCTGCACATTTAACATACGGGAAAGTAAATCATTTTCTTCCTGATTTCCATTACTTTTACGTTCAGCAATAATATTATCTACTAAAGAAAACATAGATTGAATATCATGCTGAAATTGACGTTTCGTTCTCCACATGAGTTTATCTTCTATATCCAGCCGCTGTAATTGGTGCATTGCCTCATCTAGAGCACGGCTCATGCTAGTAATAAAAGGATGAGGGGTCTCACGATAATAGCTATTAAATCGATAATTAAAACCACATAGACCAATTGTATCCAATGTAAGGCGAGTCATATCCTCCGGAACATCTACGTTTTCATTCGGATTAAGCCGTGCCCATTTTTGAACGAGTTGTACGGCAATATCGACCATCATAGCATGATAATCTTTCATTGCTCGTTGGCTGAATGTAGGCATCAAAATATTATGAGCTTTTTTCCAGTTAGGCTCTTGAGTCTCGCTTGTAAATAATCCATCTCCAGCAAAGGCACGAACTTTTGCTAAAGCACCCTCTATACTTTTATCGAACCGTGTTTCGTCACAGACTTCTGCTACCAGTTCATGTCCAGAAACGACAATGATGGTATCACTTAAAGTTTGAATTTGAAAAATGGGACCATACTCTTCCGCTATCTTGATAAAGGATAGGGTCGGTTTATCTTTATCGATTAGTGGGAGATTCCCCAGCAATCCATATGTTTTCGGTTGAGGAATGGCAGATACTTTTTTTTCCATTAAAAACACCCTTTCAAAAAAACATGAAATAAAATATCCCATTCAATAAAAAGAAGATAGCAATGAATCGCCTGGGATAAAGATATGTAATTGATTACCTTATTTTATCTTTTCCCTAACTATTCACGATTATGATATTGCTTATAAAGTTGGTAATCTAAATTGTTTGTTGCTATTACATTTATAACTTGCAGAGAAAATACTAAATTAAAATGAAGCGTATTATTATAATGTTTATCAGAAATTGAGAGCTAAAGATTGTAGTATTGGGAAAACCAGTAGTTTCTAATGTCAATTCAAACAAATACGATAAGTAAGTATACTGTGTTGCTAATGAAAAAGGATCTGATATGAATATCAGATCCCTTTTACTATATATAATTATTTCACTGATTCTTTTCCAGATTTAAATACCAGCGCCTTAGCGGCAGAAATTTGCATTTCTTCATAGTCTAACTAAACAGTAAAAACTTAGAGGAATCATGATCTAAAGTTTTATTTTACTCTACCGATTTAACCTCTCGACAGCTTCCGCGCTTGTATCTACACGTTTAACGAAAAAAACTAATAGTAGTGCAACAATATTCATGCCAAGCGCTACATAAAATGAATATTGAATTCCAGATAATAAAGCCTTCTGAGTTAACATTGCCTTCGTAGCTTCTGTGAAGGTTGTTGGATCTACATCAGCCATTAGACTTTCAGCTTTTGTTTTTGTTACCGAATTCATAATCGTAACAAGGATAGCAGTACCAATCGAACCGGACACTTGTTGAGCTGTATTATTAACAGCTGTACCGTGCGGATTTAAGCGAGTTGGCAATTGATTAAGGCCGTTTGTCATAAGTGGCATCATCACCATCGCCATCCCAAACATCCGCAGTGTGTAAATAAGAATAATATGTGTGTGACTAGAGTCGAGTTGCAGGTTTGCTAGCATATAAGTTGAAACAGCTGTAATGGAAAGTCCTACTATACCAAGAATCCGAGGGCCGTATTTATCAAATAGTTTACCTGTAATTGGTGACATAACCCCCATTATTACCGCACCTGGAAGCATCATCAGCCCAGAGCTCAGCGGCGAAATACCGCGGACGTTTTGTACATAAGCTGGTGTTAAAATCATACCCGAAAACATGGCCACTGCGTTAACAATCGCAATTACAGACGCAAGTGCAAACATTGGGTACTTGTAAACACGTAAATCCAATAACGGTTCATTCATTTTTAATTGACGGATAATGAAAGCGATTAGGGAAATAGCGCCTATGATTAAGGTTGTTAAAACAACTTTATTCGTCCAACCATCGGAACTTGCAGAACTGAATCCATATAACAAACCGCCAAAACCGATAGAAGATAATAGTAATGAGAGATAATCAAGTTTTGCATTTTTGTTTTGTCTCATGACATTCTCTGATTTCCACATCCCTAACAGTAAGCTAATGATTGCTAACGGTAAAATCATTTCAAAAAGCAAACGCCAGTCATAATACTCTACAATATAACCCGATAGTGTCGGTCCAATTGCTGGTGCCGTAATCATAACTAATCCAAAAATCCCCATCGCTGTTCCCCTTTTTTCTCTTGGAAAGCTTACTAGCATAATATTCATTAACAAAGGCCCCATGACTGAAGAACCTGCTGCTTGAACCATCCGACCAGTAAGTAATAAACTAAAGTTCGGCGCTAAAGCCGCTAAGGCCGTACCAAGAATAAAAATTAACATAGATGTAATAAATAAGCTCCTATTGGAGAAGCGGGTTATTAAAAATGCTGAGGCCGGAATTAATATACCACTTACAAGCATATACCCTGTAGAAAGCCACTGGATCGTCGAATAATCTTTAATGTCTAAATCCTTCATTATTGATGGCAAAGCAACATTTAAAAGCGAGTTATTTAGAAATGAAACAAATGCTCCAATAAAAAGGATTACAAGCATTAAATATGGTGGCTTTCTTTTATGTAATGTTTCACTCATATATTCATTTGCCCCTTCATTATAAATTCCATTGATTCGTTTAAATCGTTTGTATATCTGCATAAGAATACATTATCCTTTCAGTATTTTGCCAAACTCTTTGAATGGATATTCTCTTTTTAGTAATTCTACTTGCTCGACATAACATGTTAAATTTTTTTGTTGATTAAACCTTTATAAACGCGTTTGTTAACCAAAATTAAATTAGGCTGAATTAAACAAAAGGAGCGACTGAAAATACCCTTCTAAAATAAAGTGACACTTGAATCAGTGGTTCTTTTACAGGCAGCCGCTTTCACTTAATTTTGAGGTGGTGTCTTATGCCCACAAATAGCGGGATAAATATGACCACACACCCATTCCTTTCAATACAGGCTTGTAAATCTAGATATGTAACCATCCATAAAAAGGAATATTACATAGGCTAAGTCTAACATTACATTTTTAAAGTGAGGGGAATAAGCTTATGCACCAATATTGGTATTTGAATTCAAATGGAAACGGGGAGCAATATAATAACCAAATTTCAATGTCATCATTATATTCACAACCTCAAATAATTAAAGCTCAGGGAATGGATGGTCTGAAGGTTCCTGAGAATTGGAGTTGTCGAGTCTATCCATTTGGTTGGGATTCACCAGCCAATTATACGGGTTTCAATCCCGAGCCCCCTCCCTTCTCTTTAGGTCAGCCAATCCATTATGCAGGGATGATGCCCCATGGATATCCTGCTAATTGGGCTCCATTACAAGGTCATGCAGGTTTTAATTTTCAAAAACCTCCCCTCCCCTGGGCTCAACCATTCAATCATACAGGGATGTTCGCACAAGGTCATCTTGCCGCTTTACTATCGCCGCCAGCCAAGCCTTTTCATTTTAATACAAATAATAACTGGGGTATTTTGGGGAATTCTCCAGGATGGGGAGGACAGATAAGTCCCATGGGATGGGGGAATAACGGAGGTAACGGTCAGCCAGGAATGCTTGGAAACTTATTGACAGTAGGAAAAGGCACCATGAATGGAATCGGGATGCTTAGTAGTCTAATCGGTATGGGAAAGTTCTTCTTTTAGTTAATTAGAACGGGAGGATAGGTCCATAGCTCAAACATGCCCCCTCAATGTATTTATTGTACGCTTCCCATACTCCCTCCAAGTTCGTTCCCTCTCCTTTCAAATTATAAAAACATCTATTACCTTGTATGTGATAACTTGATAGAGGTGTGGTGACATCAACAAAACGCAAATTTCATCCGATAAGCAAAACGCTACAAAAAAAACCGGTTCCTTTACGAAAGAACCGGTTTTTTGTAGCGTTTATTTATTTGAAAAGTATTCAAATCTTTTTTCACTAGTTAACACTTTGAACACGGCCAATTTGTCCATCTTGTAATCGAACTTTAATTCCGTACGGATGTGTTTCACTATGCGTCAAAATGTCTTTCACAACACCACTTACAGTTTTACTATAGTCATTATCCAATTGAATAACTACATGTGAACCAACTGAAATTTGTGATCTTGTTGGTTTCCCACCTGTTGCTTGTGTTGTTTTTTCTTGTTTTTGTGTTCTCTCTTGTTGTATAGACTGTTCTTGCTGAGTCTTCTGCTTTTCTTGTTTACGTTTTTCTTCTACTCTTTGTTGCTCTTCTTGCTTACGTTTTTCTTCCTCTGCTCTTTGTTGCTCTTCTTGCTTACGTTTTTCTTCCTCTGCTCTTTGTTGCTCTTCTTGCTTACGCTTCTCTTCTTCTACTCTTTGTTGTTCTTCTTGTTTACGCTTTTCTTCCTCTACTCTTTGTTGTTCCTCTTGTTTACGCTTTTCTTCCTCTGCTCTTTGTTGCTCTTCTTGCTTACGTTTTTCTTCCTCCGCTACTTTTTTATCTTCATCTATTTTTTGCTCATCCTCTGCTACTTTTAATTTTTCTTCATCACCTTTACAAGCACTTAAAGCCATTACACACAAGCTCATAAGTACACATAATAACAATTTCTTTAACATTAAAAAAATCCTCCTATATATACATTACAAATTAATAACTTTCATAGCATAACAAAAATATATGTATTTATTTGTCAAAATTTGTCGTAAATATTTAATTTCTACTAAAAGACTGACACTACAATAAAAGCGGAAATTATTATATCGATTCGTGCACAGGAATTACGTTCGTTTGCTAGTCAATTAAACTTAATTAATGAAATACAAAGAAAAACCTTCATCTTATGTATAAAAGGATCTTTCAATTAAAGATCCTTTTATATCGCTCATTCAACTAAATAAATTGGTTAATTGCATAACGCTTTTCTAACTTTCCTTGCGAAGCTTAGCGGATCATCAACGTCTTCGATATTAACGTAAATTAAATTCGGCTCATCACATAACCACTCATTGTGTATAGACGAAACGATTATTCCTTGTTTAATAATTGTAGCAACAAACCCATTGACTTCTCTTTGCAAGAGCGCTACCCTGCCTAAACATAATGCTCGTCCAGTTTTATTATCTCGTGATTCGAATGAGAAGGAAGTTGTTACTCTAAAACGTTTTCCTAAGATAGTTGCTTGTATTTCATCCCGATTTATTGTAGCCACGCATTTTCCACCGGCGAACCCTTCTTGGCCACCTATAATTCTCGCAAACTGTTGACAGATTAATTCATCATGAAACGCCATACCTTGAATCATCCCCCCTTTTACTGTTAGGTTATGAATGAATACTTAGGTCTGAAACGGTAATGAATCTATTCTATTACAAAAAATATTATCGAAATCTAACGAAGTCTATTATATGGTAAGGCATTTTTAGAGAGCACAAAAAAACACCCTAAGGTACCATCCTCCGACTTGAGAATCATATCTATGTATGGAGAAATTTAGAAAAGAGAAGGTTCTAACTATAATTTATAGAGCTCTTATACCATGAATTACTTACATACATATTTCCTTATTTACTCGAAGAAGAATCCCGTTATATTACTTTCTGATCAGTCTCGTTAAAGCCATCCCAATAAATCCAGCACCCATCCCTATTAGCCATCCAGCATGAGTATCACCTAATATAGATCCCACTCCTCCGCCAAGAAACATGCAGCCAACAAATACTAATCCTCCAATTCCCCAATTCGGCCTTTCCATAATTCAATCACATCCTTTCAATAAAACATATGCTTTTAGCTATCTAAACTTTCTTGCATAGGATGGTTAATTTTTTGCTTAAGTTTAGTACTTTCAGGGAATTCATAAGATGCGAAGATTGAACCCTTTGAATGAATTACAGAAGGAGAATTTCATTTTTTCATATTAAATAACTTAAGAATGTGTTCCACAATTTATGACTCACCCCACCGCTATCCAGCTCAGAAAAGAAAGCAAAAACGAAAATTATATGCATCATTGACTACTGTTAATGAGACGTTATGTTAACCTCACATGAAGATCCTATTCATCCAAATTTACACAAAGTTGTCCTTGCTGATGGTACAATTAAAATTATGGAGGGATATTATGGGGATTTTTTTGTAATAACACTACTTCTTATAAACGGCACTGCAATATTCTTATTTTTCTTGTCTGTTTCACCAAAAATTAAGGCTAAAAACCTACCTTCAATAATGATCTGTTTAGGGATAAATCTAATCATAAGTCCAGCGGCTTTTCTTATAGGTGGGATAGCTGATTATGCAGGTGTAGCGGCTAATTATGGGGCTTATTTTGCGGGTGAGTCGGCAACAGCCCCTCCTCTAGTTAGTCGTGCACTTTATTTTTTGGGAGGATTTCTCTTTATTCAGGGAATTCCACTGCTCATACTACTTGCAGCTTTTTGGAAGTTTGCTAGAGCAAAGAAAATAAAACAAGTATAGAAGGATGAGTGGATGCTTTTTAGAGTAGGGATCCGCTTTTTTCTCGCTACCAATAATAGGATTTCATGTCATACAATGGAGTTAATATTAGAAAACTGTGAGGATGATTAACGTTGATGAAATTTGTAATTAGTTATGCTGCAAGTCTGTTTGCTTTTATTTTTGGATGGTTCTTGATTTCATATATTTCTCATCCTAGCTTTATTCACCCGAACGTTGTATTAGGATTCATTAAAACGATCGTCACTTATGGTAGTATACCGGCTCTTGTAGCCTGTCTAATTGGGGAAGTGTTATACAGGAAAATCAAACGATGTAGAGAATTTCAATTTGGAATTCCTGTATTTATAGGACAAGCAGTTATCTATACACTTATACCATTTCTTTTTCTTTTTCCTTTTAATTTTTCCCATTTCTTTGATTTCGTTGCACCTGTTATTATGGGGGCCTTATCTTTTTATTTAGTACGTAGAAAAATATAATTAACTTCAAGAGTGTGACAGAAAGAAGCCGGAGTGAGTAAAACCACACTGTATAACCATACAGAACTCAAAGAACGCATCAATTCTTGCGAAATCAACAAGAAAAATTATTTGTGGACTCTAGGTTTAAATAAAACGAGAACAATCAAAATGCCTTCATTGCTTCTCTTAAAAGAAGAATTGAAAAGAGAGAGAAAAAAGAATAAAGGGCTTGAAGAAAAAAATAAGTAATTGCGTGAAAAAGAAAATGTAAAACTTACTGATTACTTCATGAAGTTATAAAATTAGGACCGTACATATTAGACATATCTAAAATGTACGGTCCTTTTGTTTACTAGTCGTTCACTTATCTAACCTAAAGATAAGTATGTGGTCCTTTTACAAATTGAATTTCTTTTTAAGCTTCTTATATTTTCTATACGAACGTCTAACAATGTTTAACATAAAATACGGTATTTTAATAGGGAAAGGAAAATTATAAATGAAAGGCAAATAAAATATAAAATATGCCTTTTCTAGGTCTCTCCACTTACTATCTTCTTTTGTTTTTAAGAAATCAGATACATCGACTACATATCCCCTTCCGTTTTCCATCATCACATTTTTCCCGTGAACGTCACAAGGAGTTAATCCTTGTTCCCTTGCATACTCTAAAGCTTCATTGATATCAAAGATCACCTGCTTAGGAATTTTAATCCCCTTATGAAGGGCATCGTATAAAGTAATTTCTTTTAAACGTTTCAATACTATGAAATTTTCTCCTTTATATATAAGCTTCGAATAAGAAGGATGGTTTCCAATTCTTCGGTATACTTCTGATTCTTTTTCAATTCCTTCTCCTTCTCGTGCGTAAACTTTCACTACCCAATCTTTGTATTCTTTGTGCATAAATACTGCGGCATAATTACCTATCCCTAAACACTTCCAAAGTCTAGGAATATCTTTAACTACTACAGGCTCAAATTCATCCTCACTTCTTATGCTTACCTCTTTTAATAATTCATCCTTTATCAATCTCACAAAACTGTTTATACTCATCATTTCCACTCCGGTTTTGCTAAAAGGGGCCCACCCACATTTTAACGAAAATATACACTAAGTGAATTTTAGCATAAAATGAGTCATCTTTTTTCTTAAAATAAAAAGATGACTCGTTTTATTTGAACTGTTGAATACTTAATATTTATTCCACTATTCATAGCCAAAAACCGTACAACATAAAAATATCCCCAACTATTTTTACGTATTTTCATTTTTTCAGAGGCAGCCGTATAAGAGCTTTTCTTAGTGCAAGTTCTCTTCGTTCATTGGTCATGCAAATCCATGTTTCCCCATAAGCATAACCTAACTTTTCATCTGGATCGGCAAAACAAAATGATCCTCCTGCGCCTGGGTGACAAAAAGAATTTTCACTTCCATAAAAATTATGATTCAGGGATGTCTGCTTTCAAATCGGATGCTTAGTACTCTATTTTATAATCTAAAACATTGTTTATGTTGTTAACACCACATGTCTATAAACCTAACAAAAAAGGTTTCCTCAAAACGTTAAAAATGAACCTCGGTGCTGTACAAAACACAAAATTATCGTTCTGGGGTATTTACTTTTCTTAGCTTGATAGCGATATGGTAGGGCCCTATATTTGACTCTTTTTCTACACCTAGATATTCTAGAGTTCGTTCTAACATAAGTGCAGCCTGTTGACGTGTGAGTGTGCCATATGGCGTAAACTTAGTAGCTGAAACACCTCCGATAATTCCTGTATCGTATAGGGCTTGTACATCATAATACCGGCTGCGAACGTATTTACATCAAGAAGATTAATGGAGCAAATGATGATTGCCCTGAATTAGTATGATAGCTGTTTTTGCAGAGTTTGAGCGTGATATTATTCGTTGAAATTCTCTTCTTAAAGATAATACGTAAATACAAACAAAACCAGCAAAACACCGTTCCTATGTCGTACTGGTTTTGTTGAAGTCCATCTTGAATTGTAGCTAGTTCAACGTAATTGCAAATTCTGAGTTCGGTGCCCCAGCAATTACAACCGTTCCATTCTTCGGCAGTTTCACTTTGTTATTGCCGCTCACGATGGTAAAGTTGACGCATACTCCATTCTCATCATACACCGCGAACGCACCCTTCGATGGCAATGTCACGGTCATCATTTTTCCTACTGCCGCTTGCGGGATCGTAAACCATTTAGCATGCCCATTTGCTTGCAGCGTAACTTTGGATGATTGGCCAGCATCGAGTGGTTTTACGTTGGCTCCACTTACGTATAACAACCCGGCCATTTCCATATATTCATTACCGCCTTCTGTATAGAAATGCGTTTCCATCGTATCACGGCCATTCATCACGGGGATCTGGAGCTGATGCGTCGCGGTGTTCGGACCTGTAATTTTTCTGCCCTCCCAATAGCCCGCCAGGCCTTCCTTACGAGTAATTTGTGTGGTAATAAGTTTCGGTTGTACGAGATATTCAATAGAACTAAATTTCTCATTCACCAGATAGAACTTGACACCTTCCCGCTTCGCCCATGCGGCAGCGGTTTTCTTCGATAGCACATTGTCTTCTAGTTTCTCGGCTAAATAGTGAGTCATCGCACCTTGCCCTAAGTCTGGTGTCGATTTATATGTGCTCTCCCTCAAATAAGTTCTTCCATTCTTCTCGGTGACAAAGTTGAGCTTAGAAGTACCCTTCTCATTAATAAAGCTTCCATCCGCAGTATATACATATTTTTCTTCTCGATTAGATGGTAAGAACAGTTCTCCATTCTTCGTAATTTCAATTTTGAAATGAGTTTCGCTATTGCCATAAAAGCCCGCTTTCTTTGCCACGTCTTGAGGCATCTTGACCTTGACCGGCTTGCCAAAAGATTTGTTCGGCTTGATGTTCTTAATTGTACCCTTCTCTTTAAGCACGGCGAGCAGCAATTCTGTTGCCAGCAGTTGATTTGTAGAGCTTCGTCCACCGGATGACAACACAGCCGCTGCCATTTTCTGTTCTGGAAGCACAACCAGTATAGCATGTTGCAGTGCCGTGTCGCCGCCTTTAGCCAAGCCTCTTATCCCATATTCACTGAATGGGTATAGTTTCACACTATCCCAGCCAAGACCATAGTTAAAAATATTATCTCCATCCCCCGGCCACATTCCTTTTTTATATTCCTCTTGCTCCATCGCCTTGACTACCTTATCAGAGAGGATCCCTTTTCCCTGTCCCATAAATAATTGTGAGAATCGTACCATATCTTCTGCTGTGGAAGAGACCCCTCCCGTACCAATCACATTCACCGATTCAATTGGAAGCTGCCCTTGGTACGCCGGAAAATAAAGTCCAGCCCGCTTTTCATCTCTCCATTTGTCCTGTGGCGTTTTTGTATGATTCATCTTTAAGGGTTCTGTAAACCGTTGATGTAGAAATTCGGTAAAGCTCATACCGCTGACTCTTTCCACCAAAATTTCGGCCAGCGTAAAGCCATCGTTGCAGTATACCGAGAACGCACCAGGGTCTGCTTTCAGGCTCTGGTTGGACAATTGCTGCAACAAGAAATCATGGGAATAGGTATCATTATCGTTAAATAAAAATGCATTACTTAACGTGGAACCTTGCAAGCCGGAGGAGTGATTCAACAACATACGCGGAGTAATGCGTTTGTACCGCCCATCTTTCATCTTAAAATCAGGAACATAGTTGACCACAGGAGCATCCAAATCGACTTTTCCTTCGTCGACCAATTTCATTACAGCCGCTGTTGCATACATTTTACTGACTGAACCAATCCCGTATAGAGTATCTTTGGTTAGTGGCTGTTCCCCTTCCATATCGTTCTTTCCAGCCTGCCCCGACAAAGTAAGCTTGCCATTATCAATTAGCGCATACTGCACGCTAGTCGTCCCATGGGACTTCGTGAGTAGCGCAGCCTTCTCTGCTGCAAATTTCTTCAGCTCTTGGCTAGCTACTTCTGCGTTAGATACAACTGTAGTCTTACTGTCAGAAAATGCTTTCGCCCCTGTTGGTAGAATCATAGTTAGCGCTAATGTAGCGGCTAATACACCAGTTAGTTTATTTTTCATGAGGGAATTGCCTCCTTAGATAAGTAATCAATTTCATCATTTATTTGTTTAACTATGAAAATATGATAAAAATTATCCGTTCTTTCTTTTGGCCTACTTGCTAAATTCAGCAAGTAAAATATTTTTAAAAGGATCAGGACTATCAGCTTTAAGGCTGTTCAAATTCACGGCCAATGTATGCTTGCCTCCAAGTGTGCCCCCAGCAAAAGTTAAAAATCCAGGAATGGTTCCTCCATGCCCCCATATCGATACACCATTTGAAAGCTTCATTTTGAAAATTCCAAGCCCGGAATCGCCAAGTTCATCTATTCCTGTAGGGACTGTTGTAAGCATTTGCTTTAGTTCCTGTTCTTTCAGTAATTTACCCCCAAGTAAATAAGAGAAGAATTTGTTTAAATCATCAGCTGTAGAAATCATATCTCCGGCCGAGCTCCCCATACTTGGGTTATAATCAGTAACATCTTTTGGCTCACTTGCTCTGTCTAATTGGATATATCCACGGGCATGTTTGGTTCCTGGAATAACGCTTGAATTTCCGGGTAAGAATGTATTCGATAATTCAAGTGGTTCAATAATTCGATTTTCAATTTCTTCCGCATAGCTGTTACCAGTTACTTTTTCAATAAGAATCCCTAGTAATACGTATCCTGTATTTGAATACGACCAGCTCTTTCCTGGAGCAAAATCTGGAGGCATGGATATTCCCATCTTTACTAATTCTTCAGCAGTATAAGATTTTTTTGTATCCATGATATTAAAATCCTTTGATCCTGTGTAATTAGCGATACCACTTGTGTGGTTCAATAATTGCCGGATAGTAATCTGTTTATCATCATATCCATTTCCTTGAATGACACTAGGCAACCATTTTTCAATAGAATCGTCTAGATTCAAGCGGTTTTCTCCTGCTAATTGAAGTATAACTGTTGCAGTGAACGTCTTTGTCAAGCTGCCAATTCGGAATCGAAAATCTGTTTTCATTGGTTTCTTGGTACTTAGATCCGCTACCCCAGCTGCATAACTCCATGTTTTTCCACCCTTAGAAACTTTAGCAAGTATCCCTGGATATCCAAGTTTCAATGTATCCCACATTGCCTCTTTGACGGAATTTTGATCTCTTTGGTTGCTTGTTTGTAACGAACTAGATACATTTTGAATGGACTCTGCTTTTACACTTGAGGTTGGAGTTGTATAAAACAGGGAACCTCCAGCTACTAAAAGGGCAAGACTTGCAAATGTAATTTGACTACGTGTTTTCATTGGGCATTCCTCTCCTCTATTCATATTGTATAGGTGGTTTCTTGCTATTTCGTATTAACCACACAGCTATCATCTCCACCAAAGAAAAAAAGTCAACATTGAATTCGTAATCATCTTCATAATTATTATTTTTACAAACGCCATTCTGTCCTGGATAAATCCCTCTTTTTCTACATATATGTTAACCACATAAATTACTTCTTTTCCTTGAAACAGTCTTGTTACTGGTCTGTTTTTCATATATAAGTCATATCTGTTCCGCCTTTCACGCCTCTTTATATTTTTATCATACACAATGAAAATTTCTTTTTTCTTACCCATTTCTTACAAATTACTTACGTTCAAAATCGCTTTTATAATAGGATAGAAGGAGCATCTGTGCCGGAAAGTTCAGTAAATATATTAATCAAAAAGAAACACAGAAGTTTTTACTTCTGTGTTTCTTTTTTCCATCCTTTTAAATATTAAGATTCGATTTACCCTTAACAGGATGTATTCTGGCTCTTTTCTAATGTAATTTTTCTTCTTGCAATACAAAACAAATGACATTGTGCTGCATGAAACACTCCTAACGTTGTTAAAATCACTTGTTTTTAAGTCAAAATTTATTTTTCTTAAGCTGATGGATACTCCATATCCATCAGCTTAAGAAAAATAAACTACCTTCTCAAAGTAACTACCTGTAGAAAAAGAAAATGTTCATTTAGGAGATATATTAATACCTTAGCTTGATAGTAATGTGGTGCTACCCCCCATCCATCAACTTAAGGAGAATAAACGCCACGAAAACAAAAAAGCCCCAAATTTGTCTTGAAAATAAGTTGGGGCTTTTGAACCAGAAAAGTATATTTTCAACTATGAAAACTACGATAAATTTCTTCCTTTTTTCCTACTTGCTAAATTCAGCAAGTAAAATATTTTTAAAAGGATTAGGACTATCAGTTCTACCCAAACTATTCCAATTGACGACCAACGTATGCTTGCCTCCAAGTTTACCTCCAACAAGAGTAGTAAATCCTAGAATGCCACCTGTGTGTCCCCATATCGAGACACCGCTTGGAAGCTTAGTTTCATAGATTCCAAGACCATATCCATCGATTCCTTCTTTTCCTGTAGGAACTGTAGTAAGCATTTGTTTTAGTTGCTGTTCCTTCAGTAATTTGCCACCGAGCAAGTAAGAGAAGAATTTGTTTAAGTCGTCAGCAGTAGAAATCATATCTCCAGCAGAGCTACCTGCACTTGGGTTATAATAAGTAACGTCTTTTAGCTCACTTGCTCCGTCTGGTTGGACATATCCACGGGCATGGTTAGTGCCTGGAATAACACTTGAATTTCCTGGTAGGAATGTATTCGACAATTCAAGTGGTTCAATAATCCGATTTTCAATCTCTTCCGCATAGCTGTTTCTGGTTACTTTTTCAATAAGAATGCCCAGTAATACGTATCCTGTGTTTGAATAAGACCAGCCCTTTCCTGGGGCAAAGTCTGGAGGCAGAGAAACCCCCATCTTCACTAACTCTTCAGCCGTATACGATTTTTTTGTATCCGTAAAATCAGCGTCTTTTGACCTTGAGTATTCAGCGATACCACTTGTATGGTTCAATATATGCCGTATAGTAATCTTGTTACCATCATATCCATTTCCTTGAATGACACCAGGCAACCAGTCTTCGATGTAGTCGTCTAGATTCAGGCGATTCTCTCCAGCTAATTGAAGTACAACTGTTGCAGTGAACGTCTTCGTCACACTCCCAATGCGAAAGCGAAAATCTGTTTTCATTGGTTTCTTGGTTCTCAGATCCGCTATTCCAGCGGCATACCCCCACGTTTTTCCACCCTCAGAAGTTTTAGCAAGTATCCCCGGGTATCCAAGTTGTAATGTATCCCGCATTGCTTGCTTGACGGAAGTACGATCTCGTTGAGTATTTGTTTGTAACGAACTAGATACATTTTGAGTGGGCTCTGCTTTTACAATTGAGGTTGGTGTTGTATATAACAGGGAACTTCCAGCTATTAAAAGGGCCAAACTTGCACATGTAATTTGACTACGTATTTTCATAAGGCATTCCTCTCCTCTATTCATATTGTATAAGTGTTTGCCTACTGTTCCTTACTTCCTGACAAGACTTAGGAAAAGGCCCTCACGCATATAGATTAAAGCCCCAGTACAAAGGTATCTATCAATACCAACAATTCGAGCCATTTAAATCTCCATCCCCTCCTATAACAAAATTATTCAAAGGTATGAAAGCATATTATGTACCCTTAGTTATTGTTAGGATTAACACAACATGAGACATAACCCCAACCCATATTTTACTTTATTTATCCATAATATATATTGAGAAAGAATGTAATTTCGAATCCTTTCCGTAACCCAACTATTGATCGTTTTTTTCGCCTATTATAATTAGTTATTTAGAATTTCATAATAAAAAACTGTAAAAAAAATAACGAGTCCCTTAACGTACAGGAAGCGGTTGAAAAATATGTCTATACGCACAATTTTCTTTTTTTGATATGGTGACCCCATCGCAATCAAGCTAAGGTTTTGAAGTACCTACTAAATGAAATTTTTCTTTCTCTACAGTTAGTTATTCTGAGAAGTCAGTTCATTTTTTGTTTTAGGGGTGTTTACTTTTCTTAAGTTGATGGGTATGGGTGGGACCCCAAACAGTGCAATTTTATTTCAAAGACACAACGATCTTACTACACACTTTTTATTTATCCCACACTCTCATCTGCTAGTATTACTATTTTTTATTACTAATGTTGCCGTTTCACTCGGATGGCTAAGAGGAAAATGATGGCCATATGGAACAAAATCAACCTTACCAAGATGCGATGGAGCAGAATAGCCTCTGTCATAATCCCCCCAAATAATGTGAAGATTATACTTTGTTACTTCATTGAAATCACCTTGATCGTTTTTAAGTAGTAAACTGTTAAGCTGAACCGTAGTATTTAAAATTCTAGGAGAAGTAAAACCGTTAATTATTTTTTCAATATAATGTCCAGGGATGCTCTCCGTACTTTCAAACAAACCATTACTTAATAAATAACGCTCTATCAAATTAGCAGTTGCCAATTTTAATGTCCATTTGTTCATAAATCGAGGAACATTTAGCGATTTAGCATTTTTTTTAGCAACAGGTGGCTGAAGTAAAGTGATTGAATACTTCTTATCTATGTACTCTTGTACCAATGCTTCCAGAAGAATAAACGCACCGAATGAATGGCCAATTAGATGTGCACCATTAGTAGCTTTCTCCAATAACTTTTTCACTACATTCAAATAGATATCTAGAAGATTTTTCTCTCGTTTAAAAGGAGAACGTCCCAAACCTGGAAGATCCAAGATCCATACAGGTTGACCAGTTTTTTCATGAAGCTCTTGTGCTAAAGGAAATAAATCCTCTCCATCACTCAATAAACCATGTAATAAAATAAACGGTTTACCCTCTCCTTGTAATTCGTAAAGGGTAGTGTTATCGCATAATGTTCGTTTAAATAAATGATTATGCTGGCCATTTTGATACATCATTCGATAATCCAGATCAGCTACTACGGCAGGGAAAAATTTCATTACACTCGTCTTCTTAAACCAATCTCCTCCCATAATTTTTTTCGCTGAAACATTTGAAAATTTTCGTTTTGTAATAAAATTTAGTCCATCAGAAGGAATTTTTGTTATTTTACTTACTCCACTATTCATAATTGCTTTCATAAGTGGCATTGGGACAGAGATTTTTGGTGCCCTCATATTCATACTTTCCGACATAATACTTAATAATTCAGCAATGTTCTGATCGTGCTGTTTGTCTTCAACAAGTGTAAATGTTTGAATAGTCGGTTGCTCCAATCTGAAAACCTGCACAATAAACTTCGCAAGCTCATCGTTTGAAATAAGTGGTAACCTATATCCCTTACCTCCAGGAATCACTGGCATGAGCCCTCTTCGCATACTCATCACAAGCAAACCTAATCCTGCTATCTGCTCTGTACTCCCTGTTTTACTACTACCTACTACAGTTGGCGGATTAATTACAGAAAGCGGATAACCTACTACTGATGCCTGGTGACGGATATAAAGATCTGCTAAAAATTTTGTTCTCTCATATGGATTTTTTATTTTCAAATAATTGTTTCCTTCTTTAAACACATCAATTGCAATCTTGCTATTTTTATCATCAAAGGGACTCATATAACCTACAACATGAATAAATTGTTGCAAGCCCTTCAATTGATGAATACTTTTAGCTAATTCACTAATATGTTTGGCACCATTTAAAAATACGGACGCTGCATCTTTACTTGTCACTTGAATATCCATGGGGCCTCCTGCGTGAATAATCACATCCGTTTTCAATATCCTCTCCTTATCTTCAGCACTTAGGCCTAAATCTATTTTCGTCAAATCACCTTCAATAAAGTGCATAACTGCCTTTTTTAAGATGCCTCTTTCTTGAAAAATGCGTGTTGCTTTACTTTTCGACCTCACTAAAAGAAGAATTTTAACATCCTCTTTGGCTAATTCTTTCACTAATTGCTTTCCAATAAAGCCTGTTCCACCAATTAAAAATACTGTTCTCATATAAAATCTCCTTTTTAGTACTATTTAGTACTAATTTGATGTAAAAAAAAAGCTTCTTTTATCGAAGCAAGTTTAAAAAATTATCTGCTGTTTTCGTGATTACAGTTGCATCCTTCAATGTTTCTGAAATAAATAACGCTCCTTCAAGATTTGTAATAAAAAGTGATGCAACCTCATCAATATTAATCGTATTTCTGAATTCCCCATTCTCTACCCCTTGTTTAAGTAATAGAGAAACTTTCTTTTGTAATTCTGTAAAAAAAAGACCTATTTTTTCTTTTATTTGCGTGGCCTGTGTAGGACTTTGAATATAAAGAGTAATAAATGGACAGCTCCCCTTATACTCTCTCGACTGAACTCCTTGTGATAATTGCTTTAAAAACAGTTGGATACGATCTTCAACTAAAAATTGGTTCTGAGAAAGTACGTCATCAATTGCAGATTGATACATTTCAATCCAATAATCAA
Organism: Bacillus sp. BPN334; assembly: GCF_008368885.1. Taxonomy (NCBI): domain Bacteria; kingdom Bacillati; phylum Bacillota; class Bacilli; order Caryophanales; family Bacillaceae; genus Bacillus; species Bacillus sp. BPN334. Next base: position 65,678 of record NZ_QOZW01000019.1, read on the forward strand.
CGACCCCTTCTAATAATACTTCCTTATTAGAAAAGTGATAATACACATTAGACTTTGAAACTTTGCTTACACGTACTAATTCATCCATACTTGTATAAGCAAACCCTTTTTCTAAAAATAATGTTGCAGCTACTTCAATCACACGTTTTTGATTCATTAATTTTACCTTTGTCATAACTAGAACTATATAGTACTAATTTAAATGTTGCAAGTATTTATGTTAATTTAGAAAAAAGTTTGATTAAAAAAGTTCCACTAACATTGATTTTACTGCAAAAAATTCTTATTTTGAATAAAGTTGAACTGAACCCCGAAATTGTTAATTCACTATCGTCTAATAGGGGGCACCATACATGCCCATCAACTTAAGAAAAAGAAATTCCCCCAAAACGAAAAAATGAGCTGCTTCTCAGAATAACTATCTGTAGAGAAAGAAAATTTTAATTTAGGAGGATATGAAAATATTAGCTTGATGGTGATGGGGTACCGCCAGAATTTCGGAAAAAACAACACTAAGAGTATACAAGATTTTATACAGTTTTTTGGTTAATCCAATAACAGACAAGAAACCTAAAACCGCGGCAGGATAGAAATGTATAAGAAAATGCATAGATCCATAGAACAAAAAAAGACGATTCCCTTGTGAAATTAGGGATTCGTCTTTTTCTTCGCTACCGATAACAAGTATTGTGTAAATAAGCTGTCCATATGGGCAGCTTATTTTATTTTTGCTTAGCCTGAATTTTTTCAAATATACGATATTTTATTTGTCGATATTTTTTTAATCTTCTTTATCGATTTCTATTGTACCTGTTCTAGCACTAACCTTTAAAATATTTAACAAATTATCAGGTGTCTTAATTTCCATTTCATATTCAAATGTAGATTGTGCTAAGTTGTCATCTTCTAATTCGAATTCTTTTTTCACATTAATAATTTCTCCCTTTGTATGAGCTAAAGAAATTTCACGAACTTGTTTCTCTGTGTAGTTTTCATTCTTTTTCGCATAATTGTAACCCATACCATAATATCCACCAACAATAGCAATACCACTTACTAAAATAGCAATTACACTTATCATTATTTTCTTTTTATGTTTTAACATTTTCATCCACTCCTTCATGATTAATCATCTATTCCAAATCTTGTTTCAAGTGCATTTTCTGCTTGCTCTAATTGATCTTCCAATATATCGTGTTCTCTTTCTTGCGTTTCATATTGTTCAACAGTTATCGTTCCAGCGTGATAATCTGCTTCTAGCTGATTATCAGATAGATCTATCTTGTCATCTAATTGATCAATTTCTTTTTTTGCTGCTAAGTACGTATTTAAGTTTTCTTCTTTTGCTCCAACTGGTTTCGTGTTATTTGCCTTTTCAACGATAGATGTGACTTCGTTTTTGAAATCTTGTATTTGCTTCGTGTCATTCGTAGCAGGCCCTGTTTTGTTTGGTTCTTGTTGTAGTTGAGCACTTTCTTTTTGCAATGTATCATTTTCCACTTTCAGTTGTTGTACTTCTGTATTGTTATCAGCTTGAGTAGAACAAGCTGTTAAGAATAAACAAGACATTGCTCCAATCAACATCCACTTTCTCATTCTGTTTTCCTCCCTTTACATGTGCACCTTATCCTTGCCTTTATATTACTGAACAAACATTAAAGGAAGATTAATGTACAAAAAAATAAAATGATATAATTAAATAGTTTCTAATCTTTCTTTAATGTTTTGGAATTATACTGATACATATTAATAAGAAGAAAAGGAGAATGTTAATGCGCGTTCTTATTGTCGAAGATGAACAAGACTTACAAAATATATTAGTAAAACGATTAAATGCAGAACATTATAGTGTCGATGCATGCGGGAATGGCGAAGATGCCTTGGATTATATAAATATGGCTACGTACGATTTGATTGTGCTTGACATTATGATTCCTGGAATAGATGGTTTACAAGTATTACAAAGATTACGCACGGATAATCATACAACTCCTGTCTTGCTTCTTACAGCTAAAGATACAATTGATGATCGCGTAACAGGACTCGACTTAGGTGCGGATGATTATTTAGTAAAGCCGTTTGCTTTTGATGAACTGTTAGCAAGAATTCGAGTGTTAATGCGAAGAAATACAGGAAACACATCTAATGTGTTTGAAATCGCTGACCTAGTGGTAGATTGCAATATGCATAAAGTAACAAGAGGAGATCAGATTATCACTCTTTCCAGTAAAGAATTTGCTATTTTAGAATATATGATTCGTAATAAAGAAGTTGTGCTCACACGAGATAAAATTGAGCAACATGTGTGGAATTACGACTATGAAGGTGGCTCGAATATTATTGATGTTTACGTCCGCTATCTTCGTAAAAAAATTGATAGCCAGTTTGAAACGAAGTTAATTCATACAGTACGAGGAACTGGTTACGTATTGCGAGTAGAATCATGAAAAGACTATCAATCAAAATGAGAGTAACCCTGTGGTATACAGGGCTAATTGTAATTATTATGGCACTCGTGTTAGCTTTTATTTTAACTTCTTCAGATAAAGTTTTGCTTTTTAATATGAAAGATCAATTGAAGAGTACAGTAAAAGAAAGTATTGAAGATATCGAATATAAGCATGGACAATTAAAGATGGACGATGATTTTGACCCCATAGAAGATGGAGTAAATATCATCATTTATAATAAACAAGGTGAGCTGCTGGCAGGAAATAGTCCAACAAGCTTTAATAAAAAGATATCGCTTAAATCCGATGAAATACAAACCATTAAAGACGGTAATAAAGAATGGATAGTCTATGATTTTCTCCATAATGCAGGCGGCGATGAGCAAGTCTGGGTTCGTGGAATAATGACTATGAACCAATTATCATCAACGATGAATACGCTTATTGTGGTAACACTCATCTCATTTCCATTACTTATTCTCATTGCCGCAGTGGGAGGATATTTTATTACGCAAAGAGCGTTTCGACCTGTACAACAAATGAGTGATTCAGCTAGTAAAATTGGTGATGGTAAAGACCTTTCGAAGAGAATTCATTTACAAGGTTCACCGAAAGACGAAATGTATCATTTAGCACAAACCTTTGACAAAATGTTTGAGCGATTAGAGACATCATTTGAAAGTGAAAAACAATTTACATCTGACGCATCTCATGAATTAAGAACACCAACATCTGTTATTATTTCGCAATGCGAATACGCTTTATCACAGAGGAATAATCCGAAAGAAATGGAAGAATCGTTAGAAGTAATTTTAAAGCAATCACGTAAAATGTCCACGCTTCTATCCCAACTCTTATTATTAGCAAGAGCTGACCAAGGAAACCATAATACTTTCCAATTTGAATGTATCAATATGAGTGAATTAACGGAAATCGTTGTAGAAGAGCTTTCATTAATGGTTCAAGAAGCTTCGATTGATATCACAACTCATATAGAGGAAGACTTGTTTATGAAAGCAGATCAAACATTGATGATGCGTTTATTAATGAATTTACTAACGAATGCGATTGCTTATAGCAAAGCGAACGGCACTGTGCATATGCAACTGTTCCGTGATGAAACCAACATAATAGGTAAAGTCTCCGATAATGGCATAGGCATCAGCGAGCAACATATTACGAAAATATGGGACCGCTTCTATCGAGTTGACGCGGCACGAACATCTTCAAACATCGGAAATACAGGTTTAGGATTGTCGATGGTAAAATGGATTGTCGAACTACACGGAGGAGAAATTACAGTTGAAAGTAAATTAGGAGAAGGCAGTACTTTTACCTTTAAACTACCAATTGAAAAACGAGCATAATGTATGAATGTTTATAGCTCCAGAATAAAGATTCTTCAATCCTTATATAAAAGTAACCGACGCATTTTAAACAGCATTGATTTTATCATTTTTGACAACCCTTTCTGTTAAGTTGATATGCATATGGAAAAGATATCGAAATAAAACCCCAGAAATCCAAAGGTCTCTGGGGTTTTATTATATATTTAGCTCTTTTTGCTTTTTGTTTTGTTTATGTTTATGCAGCAATTTTCGGCTTATGAGAGAAATCAGTAATAAGATCAGTATTAGTACGAAAAGTTGCATAAATGATAAATCAAAATATTTAGCACCTGTAACAATTAAAAGTGTAGAAATCGTACCTTTTACAATGAAAAAAATAATAATCCATAATCCGCCTTTTTTCCAGTTCATTTTTATATTACCCTTTCCTACGTTTAAATTCTTAAATGGGACACCTTATTAAAAATCTATTATATTAATAAAAAAGTCATGTCTAATTAAATGCAATGATTACATAATAAGTGAAAATGATATTCAATGTCAATTTTATTGACTGTTTGAATATCTGTTTCTTCACTTCAACCTCTTCCTACTTTGTTTCTTACAGGCAATGAACTCTTGTTTCCAAACAAAAAACACCTCCATTGAATTTACATACTTCGCATGCGAATTCAAGAGGTGTTTTTTCATATACCATCAAGTAAAATTTCCTGCCTTATTTCTTGATACGTACCTATTTTCTAGTACACAATAACTGGATCATACGTGTTCAAACTATCATATACAGTTTTTGCAACGTTAGGCAGAAGGTTTACACACCCACCTGATCCCCCTGTTAAATAAGCATTATTTCCCCAGTCTTTTCGCCAGCCTGCATCATGGAATCCTTGACCACTATTTGTGAATGGAACCCAGTAATCTACTTTAACTGCATAATCAGCTTTCCCTACTGCGCTTCCTTTCAGCGTGTATGGTGTTCGTTTATATAGAACGTACCACACACCTGGTGATGTATCTTCACTCGTGCTATGTTTACCCGTTACTACATTTGTTGTGACGACTAATTTCCCATCTTTATAAATCCAAATTTGCTGATCTGCAATGGAAACTTCTGCATATGTATCTCCGATGCCATTATTCGATGTTGTTTTATAGCCGATTCCTTCCTTCTCCCAACCATTCCCGTGAATATTAGAAGCAGAAAGCGATTTTTCGCCTTTCTCAAAGGCTTGTTGAACTTGTTTTGTTTCTTTTTCCACATCTAGTGCCCAGCCGTATCCTTGTCCTTTTACTGATATAACCGAACCCGAATGTGTTTTAAAAGCGAAGTCTTTATGTAATGTAGATTTAGCCTTATTAATTTCAGCAACCTTATTTTTAATGTCGCTCGCATCGATTGTCACTTTCATATCCTTTGACATAGAGGCATTTTGAATTAAATCTTTCGCTTTTAATGAGTACACTTCATCCTGCACTTTATAATCAACAGACTGCTGAAGAAGATTTTGTAATGCTTTCTCTTCTTTTTTGATAATCGGATCGTCTTCTTTAATAGGCTGTATGTATGTAGACTTTAGATGAATTTCGCTTTTATGCTTCTGCTTGTCGTAATCTTTTAGTAGATTCTTAACGTCATACTGTTTTCCATCAACGCTCTTCGAAATAACAACTTTTCCTTGTTCGAGCTTCGCCATAGCATCTTGAGGCGCTTTTAATTTTTCATTCATAGAAACAAGCTTTTCTTCTACAAGTTTTTTCATCGTTTCACTACGATACTGATCCGCTTCTTTCGGTAGCAATGAATAATCTTTGTCCTTTGCGGAAGGGAAAAATGTCCACTGGCTTTTTAATAGTTTCTTAACCTGTGGCAAATCGTTTTCTGTCAGTTCCGTTTTTGTATCTTGTTCATCTAAAATTTGTTGTTGATCAATATAGACTTTATTTGCTAGTCCCGATGTTTTTAACTTCTGTATTGCCTGATCAGCGCTCAAACCACCGACTTTTGTATCGTTAATCGTAACATTCGAATTGAAGTGAGTTGCCTGATAATAACTCATTCCTCCAATAAGAAGTGCAATTACACCGCCACCCGCAGCGATTAGCTTCCAATTTGTAAAACGTTTTCTCGATCTTACCCGTTTTTTCTCAACTTCTTCCACAGATTCATTTACTGTATTGTTGTTCATCAATCTTTCCCCCGTATACATAAACGTCAATTGATTTTAAACCAAAACCATTGATTAGTGTACCTTATTTTCCCTGAAATTTCATTGTTTTTTACCAGTTTCATCTAACTTTAATCGATTAAAGTTAGATTTTTTAATAGAAAGATATATAAAGATGGTAGATAAAGTGAAAAAAGGACCATATCAATCGAGTTATTACGCCCCCCCTCGCATTTCCCTAATGTTAAAGGGTAATCCTCTCTATAAATATTTTAACCTAGTGAAATAATTTTGAGAAGTTTCAAGTTAGAGGAAGGCAACATAGAATGCCTTTTATTTGTGAATAATTTAATGTCGCATATTTTATAAATTTAAATGTAAACTATGCTTCCCACATTTCACCAGGTTTCACAACCTCTACTATCGGCCTAACGAATTTCACCTTATGACCTTATCATCAACAATTTCAAGTTTCTTTAAAACTATTATATATGTTTGTACCACGCTTTATTAATACGATTAATCTTTTCAAGTGTTGAATTTTCAGACTCATTCTTTGGTGTAATCCTAGTATTAGAACATCCTGCAATAGCGAGACAGTATGTAACCAATAAAACTAATAATATTAATTTCTTCAAATAGCCACTCCTATATAAGGAAAATATTATATTGAGAAAATTAAACATAACATCGAATCTTTGTAAAAACAATATATTTCCTAGTATTATTATGTAATGGCGGATTAATGCACACCTTAAGGTTCATTAATCCGCTTATAAGCGTAGAACCTCATGCTCATCAAGTAAATGTTCAATTTACATTTTATCCGATTCTCAATGTTTATTCCAATATAAAAAAATAGCTATTTTTGTTGAAAACTAAGTGTCTCCCAAAATGATAAATACGAATTGAATTCCTATAACCATATATATTTATTCAGCTAACTTCTCCCCTGTAACAATCCGAAATAAAGTAGCTGCATGTTTTCCTTCTAATTGAGCGTACAGATGATTCCCCGACTTAATTTCCAATTTCTCCTTATTAGTACTTACCCAAATTTGATACAACACAGCTTTCGCCTCTATTTTCGGATTTTTAAATTGAAAAACAAAGTGATAAGCCGCTGGATGAGACATTTCCACTTTTTTATTTTCAAAATTAATATCATTTAATATTTTCTTTACTTGCAACACTTCATTATTATCTGTCACTACCTTAAAATCTTTATATTCATTATCACCAATATGTTTTTGCACTTGAATTCTTTGATCTTCATTTCCTACTATATTTGAACAGCCGGTTACTATGAATATACATATGGTAATAAAAACTAGAGAAAAATTTCTAACTCTCATATTCATCAACCTCTTTTCAATACAAAATATCTCAAATTGTAAAATAAAGGTAATTATTTTACACTTAGAAATATAAATAATAAAGAGAAAGGAGTGTCGTTCTATGCAGTTACAAACATACACTTGGAAAAGTTATATGTTTCTCATTGTAAGTATATTCGTTACTATTAATCTCTTTCTCTTCGCACCTATTTTAGACAGAGTTGGAATAGAATATGTCGTGCCTTTCGCCTACTTCATATTAGCTTCCGCTGTTATAGCGATCATATTAGCGATCATCTCTTTTTGTAGCCGAGCTGAGAAGAAAATTTTAGCGATTATCGGTTTATGTTTTACTCTATTTAACACAGCGATCATTTTATTTTTCCTTTGGTTTGGTTACCACTTCACTTAAGTGAAATATAAATACACTCCATAAGTCACAAATAAAATTAGTAAAATAGCAATGCCGAGTACCGTGTATATAATCCATTGTAAGTTCGAACTCATATACTCCCTCCTCTTGCCTCCTAACAATTCCAGTATATAACAAAAAGCATTGGATACCCAATGCTTTTTCATACTTACGCAAATAAAGACGTATTCGCATATAAAGCTGGTGAACCACCTGAATGTACGAATAAAATGTTGTCTTCTTTATTAAATGTACCTTTTTTAATTAAGTCGATTAATCCCGCTACCGCTTTCCCTGTATACACTGGATCCAGTAAAATACCTTCTGTTTTCGCAAGTAATTGAACTGCTTCCACCATTTCTGGCGTTGGTAACGCGTAACCTGGTCCTACATATTCATCAAAGCATGTAACAGCTTCGCGCGAGATAAAGTTCGGAATACCAACGTGAGCTGAAGTTTCCTCTACAAGTTTTGCTACTTTCTCTTCTTGTTCTGCTTTTCCTCTACTTACGTTGATTCCAATTACAGGAATGTGACTTTGTGTTCCAGCAAAACCAGTAATTAAACCAGCGTGCATACCAGCGCTACCGCTTACGCAAACGACTGTACTGAAATCAATTCCTTGGTCAAATGATTGTGCCATAATTTCTTGCGCACAAGCAACGTATCCCATTGCACCAGTAGGATTTGATCCACCAACTGGTATGACATATGGTGTATTACCTTTTTCACTAACTTCTTTCGCTACTTTATGCATCTCTTCCATAAGATCTGCCCCGTTTGGTACAACAATTACATTTTCAGCACCTAGTAAATGATATAAGAAATAGTTTCCGTTAAAGTCTGGCTTCTCTTCTGGCTCAAGCCCTTCTTCTAATACAAGGATACATTTCATTTTTTCTTTTACCGCAGCTGCCAGTGTTAGACGGCAATGGTTTGACTGAATACCACCAGCTGTAATTAACGTATCTGCACCTTTTGCCTGTGCATCCGCAACTAGAAACTCTAACTTTCTCGTCTTATTACCACCAGCTGTTAAACCAAGTAAATCATCTCGTTTAAAATAAATAGTCGGCCCACCAAGTGCTTCAGAAAAATTGTTTAATTTTTCAATTGGTGTATATGACTCTGTATATTTTTTTCTCGGGAATTTAGCTAAATTCATAAATAACGCTCCTTTTGTACTTCTTTCACAATGTATGTAACGATACTATTATTACATGTAAAAATGATGAAGTCATCTTTCCGGGTGAAAAATGTGTTGGAATTCGGTGTTAGTGAATGAAATTGTATTAACACTTCGGCTCTTAATACGATACATGAAATTTATATCGGCGCAACTCGAATTATATCAGCGATTTTTCAAATATATCGACTTACCGAAAAGAACAAACAACACCAAAAGGCACACTCGATGAAAAGTGGGCCCTCTTCCAATCACTTATTTGCCGAAAATCGAAGAAGCTGCGTTAATCCTGGTTCTACATTCATTTCGCCTTTATGGCGTACGTATACAGTCTTGTTCCCATCAAATTTTGGAGGGTTCGCTTTACTGTATGTGTACCACTCATTCGTTCCTTCTACATTGTACTCCATATACTCTGTTGCACCGACAATTACATTTTTACTATCATCAGCTGTTACATCTGGCGCCATTTGTGCAACTTTCGAATCACTAATTAATAATTTTTTTATATCCTTATCACGTTTGTAATCGTAAGCTGTTACCATTACATCGTTACCATATGCTTTCACTTGTAATCCTTGTTTAAATGAATAGCCATCAGGAGCAGTCTTCTCTCCGCCATTTGGCCCAGCCGACATCCAGCCCGTTTCAATCCCGCCTGTATTTACAACAGTAAATCCTTTATTATCTCCGCCTGTAATTTTCTTTTTACCGGCCCAGTCTGGTAGGTTTAAATCCCAATGCGTGTGGCTTGTGAAGAAAACAACTTGCGGATAGTCTTTTAATATATCGTACAACTTATCAACGTTTAAATAATCTTGTAAATACGGATTTTGTCTTGATCCAGATACTGTATCAGGTAAAACGTGATGAGAGAAAATGAAAATCGGCTTATTTTTATCTTTTTGGCTATATTCTTCTAAATTTTGTTTTAACCAACCTAATTGCTCATCACTCATAAATACTTCATCCCACATTTTTGAATCGTGGTATTTCATATATTTTTCAGTTCCTAAAAATAAAAGCGGATAACCGTCTAATTCTTTTTTATGATATACCTTTTCTTGCCCGCTAAATTGTAAGTAGCGGTTGAATAGCGTTTCTTCCGTTACACCATTTGGCCATGTACTTTGAGAGAGCTTCCCATCAGCTGTCCATTTACCAGCATAAAACTCATGATTCCCAACAGTTGACCATACATTCTCTGGATGCTTATTTTTGTTTAACACACGCTTCACATCATCATATTGTGACTGTTGTCCCGTTGGCGTTATATCCCCATTCATAATAAGCGCTCTAGAAAGTGGTGTCACTTTTTTCATATCTTTTAATACGTGATCAAAATCCCCCAAATCCCCTTGAATATCACTAATAACGTTAAAAGTGGTAGCTGATTTTCGAACTTGTTCTTTCCCTTCCGCATGTGCTGAAAACGTCGGTAATAATGCCGTCATAACTGCTAACGAAGCAACTGTCTTTTTCATACAAATTCTCCCCCTAATCATAGAATGTATAAACTGACATGTTCTGCTTTCTCTAAGGTGCTTGTCCAATTCACATTATAAGGAGGGATTGTAAAGATAGATGACGTTAAAAGTTAAGTGTTTCTTAAGAGATTTTGTCGTTTTTTGCAAACCACAATTAGCGATTCACGCCAATCTAGCTTTCTAGCCTTTAACATTACATACATGTAAATTTTGATGTTAAATCTTTTAGTCTCATACGTTGTTTTTTATTACTTCTAATTTTCGGGAAAAATCCACTAATTAATAATGTTATAATCCATACCATTATTAGAATAAAGTTTATTGTATTACCGGAATTCAAGCTGAAAACTCTCCACAAATAGGCAGCAGAAAAAACGAGAATAGCAGTAATAATAAGTAAAAATGTCCTAACTACTAATCCGATGTAGGGTTTCTTCTCTTGCTTAAAAATGAAAGTTCTTCTACCTTTGTACAATCTAATTACAAATAGCAGCAAATATACACTAAGTGTGGCTCCAATAACAATTGATGTAATGGAATTGCTTTTTCTCTGCTCAGCTAGAGAGAAGTAACTTTCAGGTAATTTTCCAGTTTCATATTCCATCCATGCGTGGTAAATATCCTGTCGTAAATCTATACCACCTTCACCATTTGTAAGGATTACCAATCCATCTTTTGTATTAGGAATGAAACCATAAAAAGAGTGCCAGCCTCGATTGTCACCAGAATGATAAATTAATTCCCATTGATTAGATATTTTTTTTCAAATATACCTAAACCATTCTCCCCTAATACTGGCTTTTGCATTTCCTCAACACGTTCACTTTTGATGACACCATTCCCTTTATTATTTGCATCCATGCTTGCAAGTATTAATGTCATCATATCCGTAACATTTGTCTTGAGACCTGCAGCAGCTTGTTCAGTAAATTGGTAACTAGGAAGTTCCTCTCCAAAATATCCATAAGCTTTCGAAAGGTTATAGTTTTCAGGACGTTGTAAGAATGAACTAGATTTCATTCCTAAAGGTTTCATAATTTGTTCTTCCATATAACGATTAAACGGTATTCCGGTAACCTCTTCAATTACAAGTTGTAAAATTGTATATCCGCCACCAGAGTAAATTGTTTCTGAACCTGGTTTATTGGTAACCTCCACTGGTTCATTAAGCCATCCTTTTCCAGACAGAGACTCCTCGATAGAATTAAGATTTTTCACTGGTACAACCCCAAGGTATCCTTTATGTGCAGACAGTCCTGCTGTATGACTTAATAATCTTCTTATCGTAACTTCATTATTATTAAACTCTGAATTAGGTAATTTCCATTTGGTCAGATATTTTCCAACGGGATCATCTAGTGATAAACGACCTTCATCTACAAGATGTAGGATTCCCCACGCTGTAAGGCTTTTAGATATGGAACCAGCTTGAAACAAAGTATCATCACTCACCGCTTTTTTTGTCTTTTTATCTACATAACCGTAGTTTAGTGTATAAGCAATACGCCCCTCATGTACAATCCCTATTGCAATCCCTGGTACCTCATAATTCCCCTGCCATTTTGGTACCTGTTCATCCAACTTTTTTTTGAAATCCTCTATACTCCTATCAGTCAACATACCCGATTCTGCCCTCACCACATTTGTAAAACACGCTTCATTCGTAATAAATATGCAAATAATTAAACATAGAATACTTTTGCATATTATCGATGCTTTTTGCCTATTCTTCATTTGTTCCACCCCTTTTTTCAGAATATTCTACCCATCAATCAGAGTATCCCATTCTAATATCCCGTTCTATCGATTTTTATTACTTAACCTTACATAATTGTAATAAAAATCAAAGATTTACATGCTTAGGGGTTTTACTGTTCTTTATTCAAGGGCAGGAAATTTAATAAAAAAAGACACAGAGATTTCTCCCCATGCCTACTAATCCTCTACCTCTTCACCGCATGCACATAATGCACCGTCTCAAAAGCTTCTAAATAATCATTTCGTCCTTCAAAGTATAACTTATCAATATCCTCTGGTGATAAGTGCTCATAAATGAGTAAGCCCGCCTTCTCTAATAGTGCTTCCATTTCTGTATAAGAAAAACACGATTTCATCGGTTCTCCGCCTACTGCAGCAATTTTCACCATATTTTCAACTCGATTGGACAGTCCTTTTTCCGTAAATAAATTTTCATCCGGATAATCAAAAACGATAGAACTTCCCTCTGGAACCATCGCAAATAAACGTTCTATTAAACTAGATAGTTCCTCTTTCGTTAAATAGTACGTAACACCTAATAGGCTAAAAAACGTCTTTTTATTTTCAAATCCTTCATTTACTAATGTTTGCTTCGAGAAATCTTTAGTGAAATCCATCGAAACAAAATGAAGATTGTTTGGAATTTCATACTTTGCTTCTTTCACTCTTTGTATTTTAAACGCTTGCGTAGAAGGATGATCCACTTCAAATATTTCTATTTTATTCTCTAACTCTCGGTGTCTAAAACTAAATGTGTCTAAGCCAGCACCGAGTATGACGTGTTGTTTTGCGCCTAATGTAATTTCATGTAGTAATACTCTTTCACAATATGCCGCGCGTGCCAAAGGTGTTGGTGATAATTGAACTTGTGTAATCCATTTTAATATTTCTTGTGGATTGTCTTGAAACTGCTGTGCAATGTCTGTATTGAAAAAATGTATCCCTTGAACCATATTCGTTTCAATATCGTTACGTTCTTTTGGTGAAATGAAATCTTTAGCTACATAATCATCAAAGATTTTAGGACGATCAAATTCACTATGATACGCTCTTCCGAAAGCTGATACTAGCGACGTTACACTCGCTTCACCTTTTTTCACGCACATACACTCCTTCATTTTTACAACAAAAATAGGGTTCCCCTGGCCAGGAGAACCCTATTATACACTTTATTTATATATTGGTAAATTATAGAATAAATAAGTTTTTTTGTCAAGTTTCTAGCCTGCTATCAAACCAACAATTTGTATATTCTCTGGCAGGAAAATTGTCGATTCACACAGAATGTTCCAAATTATAACAATACATATGGAGGCCAATATGAAACGATTAGTCATTATTACCGTAGGAAAAACACACAGCGGAAAAACTACATTTGCTAAAGAACTAGAAAAAGAGTTACCCAACTCTTTCGTTATGGATCAAGATAACCAAGCTGAATTTATCAACACACATTACGAAAAATTACAGCCGGATGAAGGCACTAATACATTTAAGCACGGTTTTTCGAAATTCATTGTTGATTATGCAAAAGAACATACGAGTTTACACCTTATTATTTGCAACTCAAATAGAAGTCGAAACGGCAGGATGTATTTACTCAATGAATTGTTTCAGAAAGATGACTATGTACGCATACTCGTTCATTTTGATATTCCAGATGATGTCCTTTACGAAAGAGTAGCTCGAAGCACGCGAAGTACAAATATTTTTAGAGGTGATTATTCTAGTTTCAAAGAAGTACTCGATCGACAACATTCTGAATCACTTCACGAAGATGTGGTAGATCCTATAGAAAACGAGGCTGATTATTTGTTTGTTATTCGCAATAGCAAGGATATAAACTCTACTATAGAAGAAATTGTGCATCTTGCTAAAGATTTGTCCCCTACCCAAAAATAAGAGACTATAAAAATTACATAATCATAGATTATTATGCAAATACTTCCTCTAGACATCGTACATGGTATATAATGATAAGATAATCTACTTCTATATGCTCAATTTTACACAAAACAGCTCATGCATATGAAAGAAAAGAGGTACAATAATATGAAAACAAAACAAACAATTGCTGCGTCTACACTAGCTTTAGCAATGATTGCTGGCGCAAACTCTGCTCATGCGGAAGTAACTGATGCTACTCCTCAGCAAAGTACGGGAGATCGATTAGCTGAAATTAAACAACATAGACAAGAGTTAGATGCGAAATTGCAGCAGCACAAAGAAAACGTGGATCAAACATTGAATGAACTTAACCAAGTTAAGGAAAATGTTGATACGAAGGTTAATGAACTACATGAGCGTAAACAAGTTGCTGATGAAAAAATTAACGAAATGAAACAACGTAAACAAGAGTTAGATGCAAAACTTCAGCAAGACAAGCAAATCGCCGAAGATAAAATCGCTAAAATTAAAGAGCATAAAAAACAAGTAGAAGACAAAGTTGCTGAAGTTAAAGAACATAAGCAAAATATCGATAATAAGGTTAATGAGATTAAAGAACATAAACAAACTGTCGATGAAAAAGTGAATGAAATTAAGCAACATAAAGAAAATATCGATCAAAAGGTTAATGAACTTAAGGAAGTTAAAAAACAGGTAGATGAAAAATTAGCTGAGTTAAAGAAAGCAAAACAAACTGCTGAGGACAAACTTGCTGAGCTAAAAGAAAATAAGCCGAATACTGGGAACACGTTAGAGGAACTTAAGAAAATTAAAGGCAATTTAGATAGTCTTTCCGCTAACTTAGAACTAGCTAAACAAGATGTAAAAAACAAACTTGCTGAATTACAAAAAGCTAGAGAAGATTTACTAAATAAAATTAACGAAATAAAACAAGCGAAACAAACTGTTTCAGACGATTTAACAAAGAAAAAACAAGACTTAGATATTAAAATCAACGACTTTAAACATACTGAGAAAAAAATTGATGACAAATTAGCTGAGGTACATACAACGAAGCAAAATGTCGATAACAAAATTAATGAAGTATCTCAATCGAAACAAACAGAAACAAAGACTGGTACTACAAATGTAGACAATAATACTAGAGAACTTCCTAACGCCGGTAGTGAGCAATCAAATAATATGGCTTTAGGTATGTTATCTGTATTAGGCGGCGTTTTATTAGTAACACGAAATAAAATTAAAGCGTTATTCTCAAAGTAAAGCAATTATACCTATTTTAAAATAATTATACGAAAGACAACCGCACATTTATGTGTGATTGTCTTTTTTCTTTATATTAACTTCCCATCTCTAAGCGTCAATATACGATCACATACATCAAGCATTCTTTCATCATGCGTAATCATAATTGCTGCTTTTTGGCTCTCTTTCACTTCACGTTTCATCATTTCAACGACTTCACGTGCGCGTTTTGAGTCTAAACTTGCTGTTGGTTCATCCGCTAATATTAAGTCGGGGTTGTTCATAAACGCACGAGCGATTGCTACCCTTTGTTTTTCCCCGCCAGATAGTTGATTTGGATAATGATTTTTTCTTTCTCCTAATCCAAATGCCGCTAATAAATGATCCGAACGCTTTTCTGAGTCTTGTTTGTTTTCTTTTTTAAGCTTTGCAATATAAAGCAATTGTTCTTTAACATTTAAATATGGAACAAGATTTGCAAACTGGAAAATGAAGCCGATTTTTTTCAAACGAATATCTGTCATTTCCTTTTCTGATAACTGTGTAATATTTTGCTCACGAATGTAAATATCCCCTTTTGAAGGTGATAATAATGCACCCGCGATTGATAATAACGTACTTTTCCCTGATCCAGAAGGACCAACGATTCCGATAAATTCTCCAGCTTTCACATCAAGGGACATCGGATGAAGGGCTGTTACTTCCGTATTCCCTTCTCCGTACACTTTACTTACTTTGTCTAATTTCAATAATGAAGTCATTACATCCCGCCTCCAATTGCTTCTAATGCATCAACTTTTAATACTTGGTATAACGAAATAAGTGTTCCTAAAATACTAATTACGATAAAGATTGCTGCATATTGTGCAATCATCGGTGTTGTTAATAAGAACGGCATACCTGCTGGTAAAATTTGTTCTAATCCTTGTACAAGGACAATACTAATTACCATCGCAACGACTGATAAGAATAACGCCTGCACGACTAAGCTATTTGCTAAATAAGAATTCTTTGTACCGATTGCTTTTAATACACCTAATTGTTGTGTTTTTTGCAGTGTAATGACGTAGAAGAATACACCGATTAGTAACGCAGCGATAACAAGTAAGAACGCAATGATCATCGTTAATGTTCCTTGCTCTTCTTTAAATCCTGGAATACTTTGTAATACTTCTTTTTTGTCGATAACATGTGCATTTTTAATTTCTTTATCTGTATGCAGCGCAATTGCACTATAATCTTTTTGGTTTGGTTGTGAAATAGAGCCCCATACGTCTTCATTTACATACACGACTGGTGTATGGCTAAACATTTGGTCTTTCGTAAATCCAACAATTGTAAATTCTTTCTTTGAAACAGGATCAATAATTGTATCGCCAATATCGATTCCTTTTTCTTTAATTGATTCATCAGCAACCATTTCGTTATTTGCTGTACCTAATTTCTTACCTTTTACAATGTTCGGTTCTAAAAATGAATCACGTTCACTGGAGAAAATAGCAACATCCACTTTTTTCGAACTATCTTTCTTTTCATACGTTGAAACTTTCACACGAAACGGAACGGCCTCTTTCTCGCCTACTTGATTTACTACGTTATCTACATCATCTTTCTTAATTTGTGAACGAAGTAATTTATTTTCCGCATCATCTGCTAAAACAAACTTGTTTGCCTCCATATTTTGAATCGATGAAGCATTATCATATGATAGTCCATTTGCTAATCCTGAAATAACAAGAACTAAAAATGATAATAACACCATAATCAGTCCGATTAATCCGTATCTTAATTTTGATTGTTTCAATTCACGCAGAGCTAAAAACATTTCGCTCGCTCCTTCCTCTTTTTTTCTATGCACTAATCATAAAAAAGAAATATGAACGGAATATGAACAGAAGATTACAGAGGAGAAGATTTAATTTTCAGAAAGTATTGAAAATAACTAGAATCCTTGATACAATTCAGTCAAATAATCTTGACCGAGTAATTTTATTTAAGGAGTTGATCATTTTGAAGCCCATGTTAACACTCACTACTTATAGCCAACTAAAAGCAATAAGCGATCCACTACGTGTCGAAATGATGATGCGTCTATGCGAACGTCCTTATACAGGACAACTACTATCTGAGAAATTCGGCATTCCAAGGGCGAAAATTCATTATCATTTAAAAGAATTAGAAAAGAATGGTTTTATAGAAATTGTTTATACAGAAGAAAAGAATGGCATCATTCAAAAGTTTTATCAATCTGTCGCTAAAGGCTTCACCCCTGCCGCGAACCTATTACCTCATTTAGAAATATTAAGCGAATCCGGTCGCCAAATCTTTTTACAAATGACGGAAATGACGAAAAGCCATATTCTCGCTGCACCTGAAGAAGCTTTTACATTACGGAAAATCAGCGAAGATCCAGCTGAGTGGAATTACGTTTCATCTTGCTGGGAGTTTGATGCTACGCCAGAACAATTTCAAGTGTGGGTGAAAAAGTTTTATGAAGTGATGTCTGAATTAAACGAGATTACAAAAGATGCAGATAAAGATCCAAATAGTAAATCTTATTACATTTCTACTACTGCACTACAAATCGACGAACGAGCGATGCAGCGCTTTGTGAAAAAAGAAGAAAAATCGTAATACGATTTTTTTTACATAAACGGTCAAATTTATTTTACCGAATAAATTTATTATAAAGGAGTAGATTAAATGGACATATTGAAAAACCGGAATTTCCTCTTATTGTTTTTAGGGAGAATTTTTACAAACATAGGAGATAGTTTGTATTATGTAGCGGCGATGTGGCTCGTATATAAACTGAGTGGTAATCCTTTTTATTCTGGATTGGCTGGTTTCCTTACATTATTACCTTCTGCACTTCAATTTCTTACCGGTCCATTCGTTGATAGATGGTCAATCAAAAACACCCTCGTCATTACACAAGTTTTGCAATGTATTCTTATATTAATCATTCCTATTACACACTACTTCGACCTATTAACTGTTCAACTACTACTCATCATTATGCCCATCGTAGCCTTTATCGAACAATTCACCTATCCCGCACAATCAAAAGCTTTACCACTTCTATTGAATAAAACACAATTATTAAAAGGAAATTCACTCTTTTCATTTGCATATCAAGGCATTGATTTAATTTGCACGACGCTTTCTGGCATATTAGTAGCACTACTTGGCGCAATCACTTTATATGTAATCGACTCTTTCACATTCGCGATTACTGCCCTTTTGTTCTTTTCATTGAAAATGCCAAAGCAAGCGGAAAACAATACATCACTTTCAACTAAACAATATTTCTCTGATTTAAAAGAAGGCTTTTCGATCGTCTTCCGTTCATTAATGGGCGCCTTCTTAATCGGTTCAGTTGTCGCTAATTTTTCAATCGGTATGACAATGGCGATACTCCCTTCTTACGCTGATTCTGTTGGAGGCGTGAAATCATATGGCTTCTTCTTAGCTGCTATATCAGCAGGTAGTCTCATCGGTGCATTATTCAGTTCATGGGTTGGCAAACGTAATGTTGGCCGTGTCTCCATTATTAGCTTTGCGACTGGCGCTATCTTTTGGTTTCTCTCTACGATTGTACCGTTTCAATGGCTATCTATTCTCTTATTCGGCCTAGCTTGGATACCAATCGGTGCCACCAACATATTATTTGCGACAATTAGTCAAATTGCAATTCCAAATCAATATCTTGGACGCATTAACTCAGTCATGCGAAGTATGGGCACAATTGCTATGCCGTTCGGTTCTTTAATTGGCGGATACACCGCAAATGTATTTAGTAGCCAACTCATTTTTGCGCTCGCTAGCATCGGTATTTTATTTATTTCTCTCATATGGCTGCTTCATCCGAAATTACGAGCATTGCCGAAAGCTGATGAAATTACAGCGGATACTTTTGGAGTTCATTTTAGGGAAGAGCGCGGGAAAGGTACAGCTTTATAGCAGGAACAAACATAACCCCGTTCTAGATTTGGGACGGGGTTAAAATGTAGTTATTTAATTTTGGATGTAAAATACTTCACTAAAAATATAACAATAGCACCAACTAAAACGTTCAATTAACGATTTGATGGCCAAGACCCCTGCATTTTCCTTAATTGAATAATTTGGCCTGTATGATAAGCATCATGAAGCATGATGTCCAGTAATTTCTTCTCAAGTGAATTTTGTTCAAGCTCTTTTTCGGAAATCGCGCTCAATACCTGTCTTAAATTACGCTGAGCATTTTCAGAACGTTCAACGACTTCCTTCCATTCCGTGTCATCATTAGATTGCTTAGTAAGATAAAAAGTGTCATTACCGTCAAGATTATGTGTCCATTCACGGCCTTCCAAGTTTGCAGCAAGCCTCTCTTTGTAATAAATGAGATGATTAACGCTCTCCCAAATGGTATTCGTTGCCTCACCATATGGTTTCCACATAGCCTGTTCGGCTGTAAGTCCTTCTATAGCATGTTTAAACGGTGCATACCAACTCTCTTTATCGAATGTTGAATCTAGTACGTTTAATAACAAGTCAATTCGTTTCAAAGTAATTTCCTCCCTATACGGTTCAAATTTTAATACAATCCTTATAACTCTGTAGAGATTCTACATGTTTAAATAAACTTCCTCCTGAGCTCACTCCACAAACTCGTCCGATTATGTAATGAAAATGACTCACATTTTTTCACTTTACACGTATACTAGAAACCAAAAAAGAAGAGGCCCTTCCGTAGCAGCCTCTTTCATCTATTTCGGAAGCTCCACCTGAACAGTAGTCCCTTCCCCTTTCGTACTATACACTGAAACGTTTCCGTTATGCAGTTCTACAATCTTCTGTACAATCGATAATCCTAAACCGCTACCTTCTACGTTTCTTGCTCTTGCTGTATCTACTTTGTAAAAACGATCAAATATACGATCCATTTCTTCTGTTTCCATACCAATTCCGTTGTCTGATATATAGATCATCACACTTGATTCTAATTCTTCTACAACAAATTCAATCGTTCCGCCGTCGTTTGAAAACTTAATACTATTCGTAAAGATGTTACTCCATACTTGATGAAGTAAGTTTTCATCGCCTTGTATTGTAATGTCTGGCACATCAAATTCAACAGCGATATCTTTTTCACGCCATTTCCATTCGAGCATAAAAATGACGTCTTTAATTTGCTTCTGCAGATTAAATTCTTTTATTTGCAATACTTTCTCTTCTTTGTCTAAAGAAGCGAGCGTAAGTAACTGTTTACATAAACTAGACATTCGCTTACTTTCGCCCTCAATAATTTGTAAGTAATGGTTTCTTTCTTCTTCACTCATCTTTTCTGTTTGCAATGTTTTCGAAAAACCTTGTATGGATGAAAGTGGCGATTGAAATTCATGTGAAACGTTCGAAACGAATTCTTGTCTCATTTCATCTAACTCTTTTATACTTTTCGTCATCTTTTGGAAGCTTGTAGATAACGTACCAATTTCATCTTTTCGTTTTACATCTAATTCAATTTCATATTTACCACTCGCAATTTTTTGCGTAGCCCTCGTGAACTTACGAATTGGGCGAATGATATACCCTGCTGCAATCGCAATAAAAATAATACTTAATAAAACGATAAACCCTAGTAATACCGCTAGAAAAATTCGCATCTCACCAAATTGTTGCTGAATGTCAGGACGAATGAATAAAGCGTACTGTTTATCACCGTGTTTTACCGGCACACCGACACTATTAATTAATTCATTATCGAAAAACCCCGTAATAAAGAGGCGTGTTGGATATGTAGAAACGCCGTTAAACGTTTCCCCTTGCAATACTTTACGAACGGTGTCATCACTAATTGTCGTCTTACGAAACGCATTGCCAATACGCTTTCCGTTCTTTTGATCATCGACAATATAAATTTCATATCCTAATTTCGCGATAGACTGTAAGTACGCCTCTTGATTTTCTTCACTTTGCTTTTCATATAACGATTTTACTTCTTCCGCATACATTAAAATCTTTTCACTATTGTACGGTTTTAACTTCACTTGATAGTATACATTTGTTAATAAAAAACCGATAATACTGCTAAGTAGCATGATTCCAACCGTCATAAAAACAAATCTAGAGTATAATGATTTCATCTTATTTCAACTCCAACTTATAACCGAGTCCGCGTACTGTCGTAATTTGAAAATCATCCGTTCGTTTTGAGAAACGATCTCTCAGTCGCTTCACATGAACATCAACTGTTCGTTCGTCCCCTTCAAAATCCATTCCCCATACTAATTCAATTAATTCTTCTCTTGAAAATGTCCTTCCCGGATAACTAGCAAGTTGTGATAATAACTCAAATTCCTTTAATGGAAGCAGAATCGTTTGACCATTACACTTTACTTCGATACCTTTACG
The DNA here is from genome assembly GCF_008368885.1 of Bacillus sp. BPN334. Taxonomy (NCBI): domain Bacteria; kingdom Bacillati; phylum Bacillota; class Bacilli; order Caryophanales; family Bacillaceae; genus Bacillus; species Bacillus sp. BPN334. The sequence continues at coordinate 87,371 of NZ_QOZW01000019.1, forward strand.
ATCAATTGTTGTTCCATGAAGTGTAATAATATCAGCACTCAGCATTTGATAACGACGCAGTAATGCCTTCATACGGAAAATGACTTCAGCTGGTTCAAATGGCTTTACAATATAATCGTCCGTACCAGAAATGAATCCTTTTTCTTTATCAACTAACTGATCTTTCGCAGTTAATAAAATAACCGGTATATCATGATACTTCCGGATTTCTTCACATAACGTATAGCCATCAACAAACGGCATCATAATGTCTACTATCGCAAGGTGAATATTCTCTTTCTCTAATACGTCTTGTGCTACCTTTCCATCTTCTGCTTCAAAAACTTTAAACCCCTCTTTTTGCAAATGGTAATGTAACAATTCTCTAATATGCTTATCATCATCAGCTAATAAAATATGTATCATCTTCATTAAACCCTCTCTTGTTCATCCTTCTACATCCTTACCTTAAGAAACAATTGGATTTTTTGCAAGAAAAAGAAAAACAAACCAACATTTTAAGATAAATAAAAAGAATCTATTTTGAAAAAAGATTATTCAAAATAGATTCTTACGTTTTAGTATTAAGATTATTTTAATGAAAAGTAATTTCTATGCTTTAGAAATATCTACGAATCCTTCTCCAAATACGTCACGAACATCGTGTATAGCAATGAACGCAGCCGGATCTGTAGTTTGAACAATCCGTTTTAGCTTGACTACTTCTTGCTTATTAATAACAACATAAAGAATTTCCTTCGGAGTTTTCGTGTAATAGCCATGACCTGAGTACACAGTAACCCCTCTGCCCATTAAGGTAGTTACCTTCCCGGCAATTTCATTCGGGTTATCAGAAATAATCGTAATGGCTTTCTTCGGATTTAAACCTTCAATTACAAACTCCATCACTTTCGTTGCTACATATAGCATAATAATTGTTATCATCAGTTTTTCTGCACCAATGATGAAATAAGATGAAAACGCAACAATTAAATCGAAGAACAGTAGACCGTAGCTAATGCTCCATCCTAAATATTTATGCGTCATCCTTGCTAAAATGGTAGTACCTGCTGTTGTTCCGCCAACGCGAATAATAAGACCAATCCCGCACCCAATAAATATTCCTCCGAAAATGGCATTTACAAGCATTTCATCCGAAGCAATCGTCCAACCTTCTGTCAAATGAAGGAATAGCGAATTCGTAACTACAGCGATAATCGTATAAATTGTTGTAATCTTATTCAAAAATTTATAACCAGCTATTAACAAAATCGCATTTAAAATTAAGTTAACTAAGCCTGGTGACCATTCAAATAAATAATACGTAATAATCGTGATACCAGTTACTCCACCCTCACCAAACTCGTTCGGGATAACAAACAAATTGACACCTAACGCAAATAGAAATGCACCAATAATAATAAAAATAATGTCTGTCGTTCTTTTTTTCATACAGTACCTCACTTCTTATGTAAATATTTATTCTGTCATAAACTCTCACCATTATATCGTGGAATATTCAAATCGAACAGTGGTTTATTTTTATTTTAATATAGGATGATAAAACAACTTTATCCTATATCCACATGTAATTTAAAAAGTAAAACAACTGTATTTATTATGTACTACAAGTAAAGTTTTGATTTCACATGCAGTTGATGCTAAAAAATGAATATGAACACTCACTCGCACAAACTTCGAATACAAAACAAATAGGCGAAGCTATAGAATAGACTTCGCATCAAACATTTGATCCCAGAGATTTATATTCATACATTCCAGAAATAAATTTACTTATCTTTCTCCATATATTCTTTAATCTTTCGTTCTTCCCACTCTTTTCCGAATATCCCAACTGGAAAAGTTGTCAAACCGTGTATAACGATACCGATCCCCCAACCTGCAAGTGGATATACAAACCATAATTTACTTGAATCAGAGCTTATATTTATAATAAAAAGCATTAAGTTCACTAGTATATAGACCGTTAAATGAATATAAAACGCTTGTAAATTCTCTACCCTTTTTTTAGCTCGTAAATAAACCTCATCTCGCTCCACCCTTAAACACCTCTTTTCATATTGTTTTTTTCACCTTCGCTCCAGTATTAACATCATATTCTAATCAGAAATCCGTTATTCTCAAAAAAACATAAAACAAAAAAGTACCCATCGAATTATCATACATATGATGATTCGATGGATACTGCATGATACATTTGTTATTTACAAGCGTCTAATTAAGACCAAATCCAAACATCATCATTATTTTCAACGTCGCTCTTTACCTCATGAACTTTTTCAATGTTGTCCGTTGTGTTCCAGTTAATAGAACTTCCGCCCCATCCTACAAACTTCATATCAATTTTTACTTTCTCACCCGTATGAAATACTTGTCCCTTCGTTAAGAAAACATCAATAATAACTTTCTTCCCGTTTAGTGATGGATACTCAACTACGACATATTTAGTAGAACCTTCTCCTTCCTCTTCCCTCGTTCCTACTTTTGATACTTCCCCAATCACATAATCAGGAGAACCATCTTCTTTCATGTGCATACCTAATTTATGTGACGTATTTTCAACTGAATTTGCAATCATATATTCCGTGAAATTACGCATCATAGATCCAGTAACTTTTACTTCATCTCCTACTTTCACATTTGAAAGGGAATCCATATACACACTAACAGGTTCCTCATATTGCTTAGATTTTACGACAATTACACCGTTATCTACTTCTATTACTCGTCCTTCTAACGTCGAGAAATTGGATTCCATAGAAGCGGCACTCGCTTTTGACAGTTCTAATCCTGGTAAATTCGTTCCTGATAATGCTGCGATTCCTAAAGCACCTGCTAAAATTATTTTTTTCATACCCATATGTAACCTCTCCATTCATGATGATTATATTTTTTGATTGGATACGACCAACCTGTAACCATTATAGTTACAGGTTGTACAAAATAGCAACTATCTTTCTTATGCAATGTTGCATACTGTAACTTTTAAATATACTCAACACTAAGACTGAATTCTTAAATACTGGCAGGTAAACGGATTAATGATGAAGAAAATAATGTGATGCATCATATTTTTTCAATGCTACAGTTTGTATAATCGTAGTCCATTACATTATGTAGGAGCGGAGTTAATATGTTAAAGAAACCAAAGAGATTACAGGCAGGAGATATTGTGGCAACAGTAAGTCCTTCATGGGGAGGCGCAGGCGATTCTGAGATAAGATGGCGTTATGAACAAGGAGTAAAAAGATTAGAAGAAGTTTTCGGTCTTACGGTTATCCCAATGCCAAATAGTTTAAAAGGTAGCGAATTCATTTATAACAATCCACAGGCTCGTGCGGAAGATTTAATGACAGCTTTTAAGGATACGCGCGTGAAAGCAATTATTGCGAATATTGGCGGTGAAGATAGCATCCGCTTACTTCCTTATATAGATTTTAATGTAATACGTGAAAATCCGAAAATTTTTATGGGGTACTCTGACGTTACCGTTTCACACTTGTTTTGTCATAAAGCAGGAGTTTCCTCTTTTTACGGTCCAGCCATTTTAACTGATTTTGCCGAAAATGTAGAGATGGATCCATATACAGTTGAAATGGTAAATCGGACTCTCTTTTCAAATGAGACAATTGGCGAGATTCAACCAGCTCCTGAATGGACAAGTGAGCGTTTAGAATGGATAGAGGTAAATAAAGATACAAGGCGTACGATGCAACAAAACAATGGCTATGAACTACTTCAAGGCTCTACTACCGTACAAGGACGCTTAATTGGTGGTTGTATAGAAGTATTGGAATTTGCAAAAGGTACGGAGCTTTGGCCTGAGAAAAAATATTGGGAGAATCGTATCCTTTTCTTTGAAACTTCTGAAGACCATCCAGAACCAAGCTATATAAAGTATTGGTTACGAAATTATGCAGCACAAGGCATTCTGCAAAAAGCAAGGGGCATCATTTTTGGTAAACCAAAAGACGAAATGTATTATGAAGAATATAAACATGAAATACTGCAAGTAATGAAGGAACATAATTTAGAAGATTTGCCGATTCTTTATAATTTAAATTTTGGCCATACCGAGCCGAAGTTTATTTTACCTTACGGTGCGATGGCAGAAATTGATTGTGAAAATGGGTCTTTCTCTATTTTAGAGAGTGGCGTAGAATAAAGGAAAACTTTAAATAAGTATAGCCATTTTCCTGATCCTACAGAAAAAATAGCGTGTTTTTTCATTTTAGAGAGTATTTTATTTTGGTTAGCTTGATAGCGCCATGAAAGGACCCCAATAAATAAAATCACTCCTATGAGATATGACTGTGAATTAATACTTTTTAAAAGTATATAATTGGAGGGAGATTACGTGTATGGAAGTAACATTTACAGTAAGTAAATGGGATGAAAAACTAATCGATGATACTAGAAAAGATTTCCCTATCAATATTGCCCATGTTGAATATGATATTGATGGTGAATTAAAAGGAAAAGCTTTTGTTGAATACTTGTTATATTATTTAGACTCAAATATAAATGATGGTCACTTGGCTACTGCTAAAATTTCTGGATTTTTACACTTTGAAGGAATTTATAAGGGGCAACAAGGGACATTTACAGCTATAGAGCAAGGAATATTTGATAAAGGAAATCTAGATTCCCCAGGAACAATTATTAAAGCTACTGGTAACTTAGAAAATCTGAGAGGGTCCTACCATTATCAGTTTACAGGTCAAACTAGTAAACTGATTTTAGAGTTTGAAATTTAGCAAAATATCCTATAATTTAGTGGAAAGGACATTTCTTGTAATACTAGGAATGTCCTTTTTTTGTTGACGAGCTTATTCAACTATTCTTCTATTAGTTAAGAAAAGAACAGAGTATATTACATAACGTCTTATTATCAGTATTCAACGATGCATAAAATTTTCGTTATGGTGGAATTAAAAATCTAAGCTCGAGAGGCATGTGGCCCCCACCTATTCATTACTTTTCCTACTAACTAAAGAATAATCCCAGAAAAACTCCCCTTCATAACTTCTTTTTCAAGTTGATTCCTACATACAAACATCGCAATAATCTTTGTACGATTTTTTTCATCAGGCTCAAATTGTTCAATGGTTACGTCACAACGAATCGTATCACCGCTAAACACAGGACGTAAAAATTCAAAATCCATCTTGCGAGCTAATACGTTATAATCACCGCCAATTTTTGTAGGCAATGTTGATGTTAACAGTCCTTGTACAACGAATCTCCCCTGCTCATCTGGTGTAACATGATGAACACCTTCATCTTTCGATACTTCCGTAAATAACGCAACATCTTCTTTTGTAAAAGTTCGTTCAAAGGTGATTTTTTCTCCTACTTTCAATTCCATCCATACCCCTCCTCAAAAACACTTTTAACATAAGAAAAACCGAAACTATAATCATTTCGGTTTTTCAATCTAACGAAGTCTATATTTACTTTAAAGAATGTACAAACAACCCACTACGCAGTTTCGGTTCAAACCACGTTGATTTCGGCGGCATAACTTCTCCAGCGTCTGCGATTGCTAATAAAGATTCCATTGATGTCGGATATAATGAGAACGCTGCTTTATATTCACCGCTATTTACAAGGCGTTCTAGTTCTTCTAATCCGCGGATTCCTCCTACAAAATCGATACGTGAATCAGATCGCGGATCATGTATTTCAAGTACTTGGCTTAATAAATGATCTTGCAGAATAGATACATCTAAACCTTTTACAAGGTCGTTCGCATCAAATGTTTCCTCTTTCACATTGAGCTTATACCATTTCTCGTTTACATACATTCCAAATGTTTTTGGCTCATTTGGTTTATACGGAGAAACAGCTGCTTCTTCTACATAAAAGTATTGTGCAATTTGCTTTAAAAACTGTTCTTCTGATAAGCCGTTTAAATCTTTCACAACTCGGTTATAGTCCCAAATGGATAATTCATCGTGAGGGAATAATACAGATAGGAAGAAATTAAACTCTTCTTCTCCTGTGTAATTCGGATATTGTTCTCTTCGCATGATCCCTACTTTTGCAGCTGATGCAGAGCGGTGATGTCCATCTGCAATGTACAGGTTAGGAATATCTTCAAATAAGTTTACTAAACTTGCAATTACTTCTTCATCAGCTATTTTCCAAGCAACGTGCCTAACGCCGTCTTCTGCTGTAAATGTATAGATTGGCGCATGTTCTTCTTTCCAGCTGGCAATGAAACGCTTTATCTCTTCTTTTGTACGATACGTTAAAAAGATAGGACCCGTATTTGCGTCACATACATCTACGTGGCGAATGCGATCTAGTTCTTTTTCATGACGTGTTCTTTCATGTTTTTTAATTGTATCATCTTCATACTCATCAATCGATGTACAAACGACAAGGCCTGACTGCGTTCTTCCTTGCATCGTCAGTTCATAAATGTATAACGCTGGCTCTTCGTCTTGAGTGAACACTTCTTCTCGTATAAATCGATTTAAATTTTCACCCGCTTTTTCATATACACGATCATCGTACGGTGAAAGTGCCGGGTCTAAATCAATTTCTGCTTTATCAACGTGTAAGAAAGAATACGGATTCCCTTTTACAACCTCTCTTGCTTCTTCACTATTTAATACGTCATACGGTAAAGCTGCAACTTCCGCTGCTTTTTCTTCTACTGGACGAATGGCCCGAAACGGTCGGATTTTTGCCAAGTTCCTCTCTCCTTTACACAATCATTCGAACGGCTACAACACCTGTAATTTTGCTTATATTTTCCACTATATTCTCTTTTATTATATCATCAATTCCGTTATCAATATCAATCATTGTGTACGCCCAAGAATGTTTACTACGATTAATCATATCGGCAATATTAATATGATGTTCTGCTAAACATCCTGTAATTTGTCCTACCATGTTCGGAACGTTTTGATGCATAATCGTAATTCGTTTTTTTCCGATATACGGCAGTTCGACGTTTGGATAGTTTACTGAATTACGAATATTTCCTGTCTCTAAATATTCACGTAATTGGCGCGCTGCCATGATCGCACAATTTTCTTCCGATTCAGACGTAGATGCACCAAGATGAGGCGTCGCTGTTACATTTTTCATCTTTATCACATTTTCATTCGGGAAGTCTGTTACGTAATGCGTAATAACATCTTCTTCTAACGCTTTTTGAAGAACATTTTCATCTACAAGTTCTCCTCTAGAGAAATTGAATAAACGCATACCTTTTTTCATCTTCTCTACAGCGTGTTCACCAATAATTCCCTTCGTTTGATTCGTAAGAGGAATATGAAGTGTAATATAATCACATGTTGCAAAAATTCCATCTAAACTAAATGCTCTTTGCACATGTGTTGAAAGGCGCCATGCAGTTTCAACTGAAATGTAAGGATCATATCCGACAACGTCCATTCCTAAAGCTAACGCATCATTCGCAACTAAAGCACCGATTGCACCAAGGCCGATTACACCTAGACGTTTCCCTGCAATTTCTGATCCAACGAATTGTTTTTTCCCTGATTCAACAAGCTGCGGTACTTCTTCACCCTCTAAATTTTTCGTCCAGCTTACACCGTTAATAATGTTACGTGAAGACATAATAAGACTAGCGATAATAAGCTCCTTTACTGCATTGGCATTCGCTCCTGGTGTATTAAATACTACAATCCCTTTTTCTGTACATCTCTCGACAGGAATATTATTTACACCAGCACCAGCTCTTGCAATCGCCTTTAATTCTTTTGAAAATTCTTCTTGGTGTAAAGAATAGCTGCGAAGTAAAATACCGTCTGGGTGGTCCATTCTATCCCCTACTTCATAACGCTCTCCGTCAAGAACTTGCAAACCCTTTTCCGCAATTTGATTTAACGTTTGAACACGAAACATATCCCCATCTCCCTATCTATTTTCAAACTCAAATTCCTTCATATAATTTACTAATTGCTGTACACCGTGTACTGGCATCGCATTGTAAATACTTGCACGCATACCACCGACTGAGCGATGTCCTTTTAACGTAACAAGGCCGTGTTCTTTCGCTTTTTGTAAAAACTCATTGTTCAGCTCTTCTGACTGTGTTGTAAACGGAATATTCATAAGTGATCGATACGTAGGATCAACTGGTGAAGTAAACAATTTTGATTCATCTAAGAAATTGTAAAGAAGTGAAGATTTCATTCTATTCTGTTCTTCAATCGCAGATACCCCGCCTTGCTCTTTCAACCACTCTAGTACAAGTTTCGTTACGTAAATACTAAAGGACGGCGGTGTATTATATAAGGAGTTATTTTTGCTGTAAGTTTCATAGTTTAACATTGTAGGACAAGAGCGTTCTGCTCCCCCAATTAAATCTCTTTTTATAATAGCAATCGTTAAGCCCGCTGGCCCTAAATTCTTTTGCGCTCCCGCATATATAAGCCCAAACTTCGTAACATCATATTGTTCTGATAAAATATTTGAGGACATATCCGCAACGAGCGGTACTGTATCTAAACGTGGAATGTCCACATATTTCGTACCCTCAATTGTATTGTTTGTTGTAATATGTACATAATCTAGTTTTTCATCGCCTAGTAAACCATCCAGTTTAGGAATTGTAGTAAACTTCTCTTTTTCAGAAGAAGCAAGCACTTGTACTTCTCCTACTTTTTCAGCTTCTTGCAGTGCCTTTTTAGACCATGAACCAGTCAATACGTACCCTGCTTTTTTGTACGTATTCATTACATTTAACGGTATCATAGAGAATTGTAATGACGCACCGCCTTGTAAAAACAGTACTTCATACTCATCAGGAATGTTCATTAATTCACGAAGTAGTTTACTCGCTTCATCTATAATACTTTGAAAATAAGAAGATCGATGACTCATTTCCATAATAGACATGCCTGTCCCGTTATAATTTACAAGCTCCTTTTGCACTTTCTCTAAAACTGGCAAAGGGAGTATTGATGGTCCAGCTGAAAAATTATATACTCTCTCCATCACCTTAATAACCTCCCTATTTCTCATTTTTATTAATTTTTAAACTTTCTGAATTATAACCCGAAATATAATACGTGGTCAATTTGTTTTCCACTATTACGGCGCAAGACGCAATGGAATCGCTTGCAATTGCAAACTATTTTTTATAAACATACAAAAAAGTGTTAAGTACATAATCGTACTTAACACTCTAGTAATAAAGTATAATTGCTAATTGTCCGTGAAGAACCTATCAAAAATTTGATAAATAGCAGAAAGACCAAAGAGCCAATAAATAGTGTCCACAAGCGCCGGCATAGAACCAAACCATTTCTCAACTACATTGTAATCTAACGCTACAAATAACCAATTCAAACCGCCAAGAATCACCAAAATTACTGTAAGGTAAGACAAAAATTTCATTATGATTGCCCCCTAGGTGATAAGATGGTGAAAGGCCTTTCTCTAGAAATATATGTGGTAAAATTCAAAACTTACCTATTTAATAAAAATTATTTTTGATACCAGCCATTAATAACCGTTTCGGCTTCTTTACTATGTATTTGATACGCATGTGTACTATCATTAGAGCCAATAAACCAAATAGAAAAACCTTTAAAATACGGTTTCGTTTCTAATACTTCTCGGTAAGCGCGCCATCCGTTTAATTGTACGTCCTTTGAAAACATATTAGAAACATCTGGATTCCACGGATTTTGTAATCCAAGCTCACGCGCCGGAACGTTAAATCCACCAAAATAAACGGGCTTTCCTGTTGCTTTATGTAATTGTTCCAATTGCTGCACAACATTTTGCCCACGATTATACACTGTCGTCGCAAATAAACTTTGCTTTACTTCTTCGTATGTTGGATTTCTTTTTCCCGAAACTTCAAACCAACTATCGATACTTACAATATCAACCTTTTTTAAATACGGACGATTGATTTTCTCCTTAAACTTTGCTTCATACGAAAGATCAAAGCTTGCTGTTAACCACCAATTCATTTGATACAAAACATTTCCTTTATACTGCTTACGAACAAAATCAATCGTATCGTTCCAGTATCCTTCTGCATATTCCATGTTCACGAAATTAGAGGCAATCTTAAGTCCGTACACATTGTATTTACTCGTAATCGAATGAAAGATGTCTTGCAGAATAACCGTTTTCCAATTCCAGAAGAAATCATTAATATTACTCGGATTCCATTCCGTTTCCCCAACATTTCCTTGCTGAATATATGAGAACGGTTCCACAATAACTTGAATATTACGCTTTGATAATTCTTGAATTAAAATAATAGCCTGTTGCTTTTGCGCTTGATTAATTACCATGTTCGTAGAAGTCACGTTCGGAATATCTACCTGAATCGGTACATTTACTGTATTTAAATTTAAGCGCTCTACATCCGCTAACACTTTCGATACATTTCCAACTTCCCACACCGTTACGTTTCCTGACTTTATCTTTCCTGATTGAACAGTATTCACATCTGCCTGTACATTTCCTTGGAAACAAAAAGAAAACAACATCATACACACTCCTAAAAAACTTACTAAACTCTTATTTTTCTTCACAACTTTCCTCCTATAATTTTTGGAATTCTTGCTTATTCTATACAACGTTTCACATATATTCCATTAAAAAAAGAGTGGAATTTTCATCCATAAAAATGCTATTCATCCTTTATTCATATCTTATTCATACTAACCTCCTAAAAATAGTAAGGTAAATAAAAAGGAGCTTATTTCCGCTCCTTTTTTGTCCTTATACAATTGAAATTGTCGCCTTCCTTCTAACGGCCTAATTAAATTATATTTTTCGTATAAATAAATTTTTATAATCATAAATGTATCAAAAAAATTTTATCTATATTCGCTTTTTATTTGTATTACTTTTATATTTACTTCATTATTTACTTTTGCAGTTAAGAATTCCTTTGTTCTTCTTTCAAAAATCACACCATCATACAAATAAATGCTTAACTGTGTACAAAGTAATAATTACTTCTTTAAGAAGTACCCATTTTCTTGTCTCAATATATGGACAAGAAAATGGGTACCAAATGAAAGGTGTCTATAGTTAATTCAGCATTCTACACTGTATAATTAGTTCCTACTTTCATGTCTTTCTACATCACAGTTATTGACTTTCTTGAATCCATATTGTTTCCGTATCTCCAGTAATCTTGTTTATAGCTCGTTCAGCTACAATAACTGTTGATGCTGTAATATAAAGGTAATCCAAAAAAGTAATCGTAATTAAACTTGAGAAAGCGGATGATGGTTAGAAAATTAGTAAATCATAAAAAAACGTCCTAGAATTCTAGGACGTTTTTTTAGTTCCCTCAATCTTCTTCTTCGAAATCACGTAGACTAGCAAGTAATTCTGTAAATGTTGAGCAAACAGGATATATTGCTTCCTCTATGTCTTCTTCCTCATGATCCCAGAATACGATTATTGGTGAATCAGTGTTGTTTCGATAATCAAAGCATAGAAGATTGCCGAATGGATCTCTAGCAAAAGGATATATTTTGTCAGGTAATCTATCTTTCGTACTATTATATGTTTCTAGAATTGAATATTTTCTATCAGAATCTAAGGTTAAAAGATTATTAAGTGAATTTTCATCTTGATTTGGAATATTAAATGTATCTGGCGTTGGATATCCACCATCATATTTTTGTACACAATCAATAAAATCATTAGGAAATTTAATATTTAAGTATTGTTCTAATTGTTTAATTTGGTCATCTGTTACTCTTTTTTCATTTACATTAATCCATGTAATGTGACTCATGGCTAAATACCTCCCTATTTATCGCTATCTTTTCCCCAAATTTTATATCCACCTGTATGACCAGTATCATGATGAGTCTGATAATCTACAAGTTGCATCCTTCCAGTGTCTTGATGATGATGCCATGTATAATGCTCTGGAGTTTTTCCCATTTTAAATAATTGAATTTCTTCATCCGTAAATTTTAAAGCTAATTCAGGACTTTCCATTATTTGTTCATATAATGCCTTACTACACTTTCTAGACTTTTTGAAATCTGCCTCTTTTAACATTACCTCGCCTTTTGATTCAAAAATAGGAAATCCTTCAGCATCATATGGAATACCTGTAACAGGGTGCTTATCTCCTGCTAAGTCTCCTTTACGCAAACGAATCGTTTTTGGTCCATTTGCACCTTCATAAGTATACGTAGGTGCTTTCTGTAAATATGGTTGTGTACTACCGACACCTGCATATGAAAGATGATTACCAGCTTTAAATTCATAGTTATTTAATATGTGTAATGCATTTCTGTATGCCGGAGAATTAGTCACAAGTGATTTTCCCTTTAGTAAACCCTGTAATAGCAGCCACCTTACCTGCTTGTCCTACTTTATCTAGCCTTTGCTACCAACAAAGCCTGTGAGTAGCGTAGTGACTGCGTAAGCTGCATAATGTTCTCTGCTTTCCAGATCTCCATTCCAAAAATTATTCATAAATGTATCTGATACAGTGTTCCATACAGCAGGAATAGTCTCTCTATAGTTTACAATCGCATCTCGCATATTTAACTAAGTTTCTTTATCTCCTAAAGCTACGAATCCTTTCCATGCATCTACAACACCATCTACAAAACCGGTAGAAATACCAGTCCACGCAGCATTTAAATCCTTTTTATTGAAAAATGACTCTTCTGATTTTGGAGGGAGTTTTCCACACATGGCTCCTTCTTGAATATCAGAGTCAACTAAATTTCCGTCATACGATTCATCCGCTTCTCGGAATTTAACAGCTGCACGTTCTAATTCTACTGCGATTTTATCTAATTCTTGCAAAATGTTAAACATCATTGGTTTTGCTTCATTAAACATCTGATAGAAACGATCACTGCTTGCTCCGCTCCACTGAGAAGCTATATATTCAATTTGAGAGTATAAATCTTTATGTATATATTCTAATGATGATCTCGTATTGCTTACGGTTTTAGCAGCTTGTTCTAATTGTTCCGGTGTTACCTTTATTTGTGTGCTCATTCCATCCTTTCTTTGCATATATATTATGAAAATTATAACATATCATTATTTCATTAAGGGTTAGCATTTGAAAATATCCGTTCCTAAAAGTGAAAGTATATTCCATCATAAAAACAGCTCCAATTCCTCATTAGAAAAATGAACTGCCCCCTTAAATAACCCTCGTTGTTATAAAAGACATCACGTTTTTATACTGATAGTATTATAAAATAAGCGGTTTATTAATTTTGCAATGAAATTCATTTTATAGACCCCTCTCTTTGTCAATAATTTATCTATTCAATGAAATTATATATTCAGATATATAATTAATAAAAAAACAAATTTCCGAAAAATATATTTCGGTCATTACATAATTTTTGATATTCGATTGATAGTCATAAGAAAAACATAATAGGGTAACGCCACATGCTCATCAAGCGAAGTTAAAATTATATCCTCAAAATAAAAAAAACGCTATACTTATTGTAAAAACTTTCAACTGGAGTACTGATGAAATCAAAAGAATTGAATCAATGCTTTCAGTATCCGTTGTATTTCTTCCAGAAGTCCTTACTCCTCTTTTTACACAAAAACAGACTGTGGAGAAGATTTTCTCCACAGTCTGAAAAGAATCCATATATGTTTTTTTATTTATCACCTTAACTTACTGTAACCTATATTGTCCTGTTAATTGTTCTTCTGTCATTCGAACTAAGCGTTTTGTAATTTCTCCACCGACAGAACCATTTGCACGTGCTGATGTATCCGGTCCTAATGTGACTCCTAATTCACGAGCAATCACGTACTTCATCTGCTCAATAGCTCTCAGCAGAAATAAGAATCTCATTTGTATTACTTTCATGTCTTTGAACATCCATAATTGCGCCTCGTCATATTTCACTAATTGAATTTAAAACACATCCGTATGCTATTTAGTAAGATTTACTATTCGAGACGTAATTATTGCAGTAATTAAGATAATACTAGCGGTTATCAAGCCAGATTCTCCAATCCAAATCTCAGTTTGATATCCTGTACTTGCACGTGCGAAAGGTCCTTGTATAATGGCATTCCAAGTGGTATGGATGATAACCGAAGGCCAAACGCTACCTGTGATAAGTCGTAAATAAGCTGTAATATAACTGAAGGGCACAATACAAAAATAGATGCCAAGTACTGAAAGTAGGATAGATGATCCCTCTACATATAGACCAGCAATAACAATTGGAACATGCCACGTTGCCCAAATCAATCCACTAATAAGGATAGGCCGTGAAAACTCTGCATCGACTAGCCTTGTGAGCATATAACCTCGCCAACCCATTTCTTCTCCTAAAACTGGGATTAAGTTAAGCAAACTTCCTAAAATGCCGCTCAATATTACTAGATAAATGAAACTGAATGGTTCCGGTAGATACTGAAGTCCAAGTATATTGTAGATCGGTTCTAACATACCACCTTCGGGATGCTGAAACTCCGCAATTCCGCTCAACCAGGCGATAGAATAAGTAATTCCACAAATAATCATAGGTATTAGCAGAGCAAACCCAATCCCCTTCCATATCTTTAAGTTACCGAGACTAAAAGATACATCTTTAAACCCTTCTTTCAGTATTATGCGAGTCAAAATAGAAGAAAATGCTGGGGTAAACATATATACCACAATAAGCGGCATACTTTTAGTAATTATTACTACTACATTTAAGATAATAGAAGTAATGATTAAGATACTCAGAAAGAGTTGAAGTCCTATTTTAGCACGTTGGATTTTATCTTTATTGTGAAACGATTTTGCGTGTAATATCATTGTAATCCGCCCTTCCCCTTTAATTCACTTGTTTATCGAATTTACTTCTTCTCATTTCCACAGACACAACTTAGCGTAAAAATATTTTGGCATACAGATTCATTCATCTTTAAAATCCCTCCCAAATTTATAATCTAGTCTTACTTGCGACTCATCAATGTAATTATTATTTATAAGTTGTCATAGCCGATAGTACAAAAGTGTAATGATTAGTCTATGACCTGTGTCAATTAACCTTATGACAATATGTAACTAGAAAATATGATATGGGATAGATAACAATTGAATGAAGGCAATTGTTACGTGCAAGTACATGAATCAATCTTGCTTTTAAAAATAATTCAATTGGGGTGGAAAAAAATGAATAAGAAAAGAATAATTGCAATGGTTAGTACAGCTTTATTAGTCACAGGATGTGGGGAAGTAGGAAACGCTCAAACGGTAGCAGTCGAAAATTCAGGTCAATCAATCCAAAAAAATATAGTTAAATCAATACAATCACAGGCTTATCCATTAAAAACGATAGAGCCGTCAAAATCATTTGAGGATTTAAAACCACTTAAGAAAATGATTGGGAGTGCACAATATGTAGGATTAGGAGAGAATACTCATGGAAGCTCTGAAATTTTCACTATGAAGTTTCGACTTGTGAAATATTTGGTTACTGAGATGGGTTTTACAAATTTCACAATGGAAGAAGATTGGGGAAACGGCTTAAAGCTAAATGAATATATCCAAACAGGAAAAGGAAACCCTAGGGAATTTTTAAAATTGTTATATCCTACTGATGAAATTATAGCCATGATTGAGTGGATGAAAGATTATAATGCTGATTCATCCAATAAAAAAAAGATCCAATTTATTGGGCTCGACTTAAAAACGTTGGACCAAGGTAGCTTTAATAAAGTAATTGATTATGTAAGGGTGCATCGACCAGATTTGCTGGCAGAAGTAGAAGAAAATTATAAAGAATTATCGTCTTTTACTGGAAGTGTACAGGAATATATGAAACTTACTCCTGAATTGAAAGAGCAGTTCAAAGCAAACGCTGAGAGAGTAGCCCGATTACTAAAAGATGAGAATGTGCAAGCCAACACAGAAATAGTTTCACCTGAGTACATCTGGGTGAAAGCAACGGCAAGTGCAATAGAGAAATTTACCACAATGCTACTGCCTAACGACTATCCAAGTATGATAAAGCTACATGAGCAATACTTGGCCGATCATGCAATGTGGGCACAAGAGACATTTGGTGGTAAAACGATGGTTTGGGCACACAATATTCATATTGCTAAAGGCATTATCGATGAGGAATTATACCCTGATGTTGCGGGGCAGTTTTTAAAGGAACGTTTAGACAATAATTACGTCACAATTGGTAGTACAACTACGGAGGGGAATTTCACCTTATACAGCGAATATAATCCTTCCACCGGGGGTAAGATTACAACGGATACGATTCCACAAAATGTAAATAGTTTTAACTATACCCTCGGAAAAGTACCATATAACATGTTTTTATTGGATAACCGTCACCTTAAAGGACAAGCAGAGAAATGGGTTAAAGCAAAAAGACCATTACTAAGTTTAGGGGGACAAATCCTCCCGAACAGTTCGTTATACTTTGATACTTCATTGCTTGAGCAATTTGATATTATTTTTCACATTCGAAAAACAAGTCCATCTCATATTAAATAAAAGTACAAAACAATCCCTTCTTGCATCTGCCAGAAGGGATTGTTTTATGGAGATTAATATAAGCATCTTTTTTAACCAGAAGTAGGTTACTCTCCCCTTTTTAGCATCATTTAGAACTGTCATATGACACTTTTACACTAGTGAGAATGACAAAAAAAGCAGTACAATTCGGTTATTACATAGATAGGAGCGATGAACTTTATGAAATCAAGATTCATCCAGAACGGTTATTTTTTATTGCTAACTTTCGTTACAGGCTTGTTTTATTTTTGTTTTTATCTAATAGCTCTGCTATTCAGCTTCACCCTTTCATTCACGGTAATTGGGATTCCACTAGTTATACGCGTACTACAGACTACTACACCTTTTATCCAATTCGAGCGCATACAGACGAAAATTTATACAGACATTTCAACAGACTCTTACGATAGAAGGATAACAATGGATACATCGAACTGGGCTCAGATGAAATTAGTGCTTACAGATCGTCGCACTTGGTCTGCTGTCTATTGGTTAATGCAGAAATTTGCGATTGGCATTATTAGTCTCATTAGTGCAACCATTTTTTATGTAATGCCACTTATGTTGCTGTTGGCACCACTACTGTATCGATACATCGAAATGAACATTATATTCATACAGATAGATACTTTTACCAAGTCACTCTTTGTAATGTTTATGGGTATAGTATGTATCGCCATAAGTATTAGAATAGTAGATGGTTTGACAAAGAAAATTGGAGGCTATACACGTAGTATGATTCGGCAACTAAATCAATAGAAATTTGCAGTCTGTGAGTAGTATCGCCGTTTTAAAATAAAAAGTATAATAAGGCAGGAAGGATTAAATTATAATATAGGAAGTAAAAAGGTAGGCTATTTAGGGGGTAAATGACTTGTTTGATATGGTTAAATATTGGTTTTGGTATGATTGGATTATGTTAGGAATCCGTCTACTTGCTAGTGTGTCTATCATTCTAGCTACATTAAATTTTCAGGATGGTTTAACATTACCACTTTGGATTATTATTCTTTGGGAAATTATTGCCTTCTCTGTTCCATGGGTAGCCTTACTATTCAATTATAAATATTATTTATTCACAGAAATATTGCTTTATGGTGGACTATGTATATATTTAACCTCTTTATTTCCAGAGGCTTACAATATTTTTCTTATATCAGTGTTTCTTATCGCAGCAAATAGTAAGCATTTGTCCTATTATTGGACAGCTCCAACAACAGTTTTTATAACAACTGGAATTTTCTATGCGGTTGCGCCAAGTAATAGCTATTGGGTTATGGTCATCTATTATGGATTCGCTTATGTAATGGGATTCGCCTTTCATTTATTAATTGTCAATCATAAGCAAAATGAAGCAATTCGTAAACAAAACGCGGTACTTGAGCAGTATATGTCTCAGATTGAACGCATTACACTGGCAGAGGAACGAAACAGACTGTCGAATGAGCTTCATGATACAGTTGGTCACGCTTATACTTCTATTATTATGGGAATGGAAACGTTGCGTACCGAAATTTCTACTGAAATGGGTATACAGAGGCTAGACTCTCTGCTTGAAATGGGACGGAAAAGCATCGAGGACGTGAGAGGTTACCTACATCAAATGGATTCTCCGTGTCAATCGCCTTCCTTGATTCAATCTCTACAAAATCTTGGAGCCGAATTTCAGGAGCACGCCCAGGTAAATGTAAGTTTTCGGACATTCGGAGAGGAATATCAATTGTCTCGGCAAGCGAAGATCGCATTCATTCGTTGCTTACAAGAGTCTCTTACGAATGCAGTACGTCATGGTCAGGGAACTGAAATTATAGTTTCATTGCAGTTTGAACAACAATATACGAGGTTAGAAGTTCAAGATAATGGAAAAGGAAATGTAGAATGGCAGGAAGGCTTCGGTATGAATGCGATGAAAGAGCGGGCAATGAACTTGCAAGGTCAATTGTCTGTATATACAAAGCCAGAGGAAGGAATGCTTGTTACATGTACCATACCACGACAAACTGAAATAAAAGATGGACTTATTCGTTTGTTAATTGTAGACGATCAGCCATTTGTTCGAGAAAGTTTGAGGACATTACTCGATAGATATGAAGATTTAAATGTAGTCGGTTTGGCTGAGGATGGCAATCAAGCCATCGATTTGTGTGGGCGCCTTCAACCCCATGTTATACTTATGGATTTAGATATGCAGCACATGGATGGAATCAAAGCAACCAAAAAGATTAAGCAACAATGGCCACATATCCGCGTATTGATTTTTACAACGTTTCAAGATACCGAACAGGCGTTGGAATCGCTTCGCAACGGTGCGGATGGTTTTTTACTCAAATCTATTGAAACGTTGGAGCTAGCTAATACGATCCGACTTATTCACAAAGGTGGGACACTAATTGATCAGGAAATGTCTCACAAAATATTTGAGAAGTTTGATGAGCAAAAAGAGACACCACAATCAAAAGCAACCGCTTATGAGCTAACAGCTAGGGAGATAGAAATATTGCAGCTAGTAGCAAAAGGACTTCGTTACACTACCATAGCATCAAGGTTATATTTATCGAATGGTACGGTCAGAAATTATGCTTCCACAGCTTATACAAAGCTAGGAGTTCGTAACAAAGAAGAAGCTGTTCAAAAGGCTCTAGAAATTGGAATTATTGAATAACAAAATGTTTTGCGGTGTATAAAAATGAGTAACAAAAAAAGAACACTTTCTGTGGTTTCTTTTGTAACAGAGTAAATAAGGCCCGTTATCGTATAAGTAAATGTTAAAACACTTACTGTTTTGTCATAATAAAATCATTGAATCTTATCCTCTAAAATACAATAGCCTACTATCAATTTATCTGATAGTAGGCTTTTAAAATTATTTAAGAACTTGGTTATGTTCTAATTTAACAGTTTTCATCAGTGGAAATATTATCACTTCGGCTCTAAAGTTAACACCTTCCCCTCTATCCCCTCCGTATTCAATGAAGTCGTATGATACGTTCCGTTTACCCAATCATCTATTTGATCATGGTACCAATCGCTTCTAAAATGTCCCGATTGTCCTGGTCCTACGATATGATAACCGTTTGACATATCTTTCGTATCAATCACGAATCGCCAAGAAGCTCCGTGATTGACAATACCGTTTTCTCCGTAACTCGCTGCTTGAACGGTAACTTGGCTGCCGCCGATTGGAATTGGTTTTTCACGATTAAATGCAAGTAGTGCTAGCATACTAGATGATTTTGAAATTGGATGTGTGAACGCCAGTTGATGGTAATCGCCCCACTTCCACTCCGCAACATCAGGGCCATATTCCTTCTGTAATTTCTTCATTACATTTTCGTACGATGTATGCACAACTTTCGTGAAACCTCCGTACTTCGTAAACCAAGCGCTATTTTCTCCTGCCACTTCTTTTCGAATCAATTCATCAACTACTTGTGACTTCCCTTCAAATAACTCCATCACATCTTTCGGTATTTCTTTTGAAAATAACGTATTCGAAATCTCTTTCATTAATAAATGGAATAGTAATGGTGCTGCTTCATCTTTACTATCGTTAAAATTCCACTTTGTTAATTGTTTTACGCCTTCTTTCTCTACTTCATTTAAAGATGCTTTATTTAACTCTTTTAACAATATAGGAGCAAATTCTTTCCCGTATAAATTTTTTTGATCCATCTGTAGCTCTTCTAAATCTTTCACCGTATACTTTTCTTTCTCTTGTAAAAATTCTTGAATACGCATTTGTCTATATGGCTGCGCCCACGTATTACTAATATGGTACGGATAATTATCATCCACAATTTTATTATTTGCAGTTGAAATAAACCCTTGTTTTGGATTTATTACTTTTGGAAGTTGATCATATGGGATATACCCTTCCCATTCATATTCATCTGTCCACCCTGGCACTGGCAAACTCCCGTCACCTTTTTTACGCACTGGTATATTTCCATTCGCTTTATAAGCAATTGTGCCGTCATTTGATGCAAATACAAAGTTTTGAGTTGGTGTATGAAAGTCTTGAAGTGCCGTTTCAAACTCATTCCAATCTTTCGCTTTGTTCATATTTAATACGGCCTTTAATTCAGCAGAAGGCTCCAAAGCAGTCCATTTCAAAGCGAATACCGTTTTCGTTTTCTCTTTTCCTTTATCCGCAAACTCTGAAATAACTGGTCCATGCCTCGTAACCGTCACATTATACGGAACTGTTTTCCCGCCTTTTACTTTAATAGATTCATCAACAACAGTAGCTTTTTCCCACTTATCGTTATACAAAAATTCATTTTCATTATTAGGATTTCGCTTCTCAATATATAAATCTTGCACATCAGGACCAGTATTCGTAACACCCCATGCTATTTTGTCATTGTGACCTAAAATAACACCTGGTACTCCTGCGAAAATAACGCCACTCACATTCAAACCTTTCATTTCAAGTTTCGATTGATACCAAATAGAAGGCGTCGCAAGAGATAAATGAGGATCATCCGCTAAAATTGGCTTACCAGACGCACTCTTCTCACCGCTTATGACCCAATTATTACTACCATTAAACTCTGGCGGAATGACCGCTTTTGCAAAACTTTGTGCTACGTCCACATTTGTATTTTTCAGTTCAGCTAACAATCTAGGTGCATCTTTCGGATATGTAGGAAATAGCTCATTTGCTTGCTCTTTCGGTAAATTTTTTAGCGCCCAATATCGAAACGCCTGTCCGTGCCAATGTCCACCTAAGTCAAATGCCATATACTTTCCAATCGTTAACGTATCAACAATGGACCATTCAGCAGGCTCATATCCTAATATAGTAAACTCAACTGGCAATTTCTTTTCCTCTTTTGCCTCGCGTATAAAAGCGTTCACCCCATCAGCAAATGACTGCAGGGCATATTTCGCTTCCCCGTCATATTGACTAACAGACGCTTCGGCTGCTCGTCGTAAACCGAGTGTTCGAAACAACTTATCTCGATCGACAGCTGCTTCCCCTACAACTTCACTTAACATCCCAGAAGCTTGCCTTCTACTTAAATCCATTTGAAACAAACGATCTTGTGCTTGTACATACCCTTGCGAAAAATATAAATCGTGTGCATTTTCCGCTTTAATATGCGGTACCCCTTTACTATCCCGCTTTACCTGAACAGCATGTTGTAAATCCTCTAGCTTTATCGTCCCATCTATCTTTGGCACAGAACTAAGCGTATATATGTTCAAAAAAATCACTGTACAAATAACTAACAAAAGAACGATACTACTAGACCAAATAAAAATTCTCTTACCTCTAGTTCGTTTCTTCTTTATGACGACTTCCATATAACCCCTCCTTTCTCAAACTATTCGCTTCTATTTAATGAAGAACCTTTTAGAAAAGTTGAAAAACCCATACTTTCTCATACTATGGATCATACAAACTACATACCTCTCTCTTATGTACACCTTCCTTTCTTTCAATGAAATCTACTCGCCCTTTCTTACACCAATTCCTCAAAATCCCCTTCACATAAGCAAGCGCTCGCTTATTATGTTCAAACGCAATTTTAAGTGCCTTTCGTACTGTCTCTCCTGAAACCTTTTGTATCCACTCTTTCAATTCTTTCACGATATATGGAGATAGATTACTTATATGTCGTTCGTAAAACTTATAAACTTCACTATGCAACGTATCCTCTTCTATCTCTTCTTCCTTCTCCTCAACAACTTCTTGTAAACTACTATTATCCTCTTCTTTTGGCATACCAAAATGCTGCAATAACAATGGAATCTTCCATTCTTCTTCAAGACATTTACATAAAAACATATGTATGAACTCTTTATTTTTTACAGTCTTTAACTCACGTAACACACACTTCTCTACATTTGTATTTAAAATAGGGTTATAGTGTAGCCAATTTAGTATGTATAACTCTTTCGTTTCCGCATCGTATAAAATCTTTCCGTATTCAACAAATCTATTTAACAGCTTCTCAACAGTTTCCATACTGTAGCCTGTTTCCAGTTCTGCCACACGCTTCGGTAATACGTAAATTCCACATTGCTTCGTTTTCGTACCAGTTAACAAATATATGTAAAAATAACGCTCCTCTGGCGTTAAATCTAATATGAATTCATCTTGCCAAAAGCTCACCTGCACATTACGGTACACCGCCATATATTTACCTCCTCCTTTTATTCATAAAAAGGCAGAATTCAATCTTTCAATATACATATAGGAATAAGGGCTTTGTTTTTGCATTTGAATTCCAAACTTTTTTAACTACTACAACGCCGGTTTTATTTTTTCGCGCTTTGTTGTTCTTGTAGTTGTTTTTGTTTTTGTTTTTGTTTTTGTTTTGTTTTTTTAGTGATTTATTACTTGGTAGGTGCTTATGAGGGGCTTGGAAGGGGCTTCATAGGGGCTAAAATAAAAAGGAGCTGTTCCAAATTTTCATTTTGGATAGCTCCTTTACCATTCTTTCTATTTTTGACTTGCATCTAACATCTTCACTAAAAAGGCAGCTGCCTCACCACGAGTTGTTGTACCTTTAGGATTAAACTCATTATTTCCAACGCCAGTAACTACCTGCAAGCTGTATAATCGTTGAACAGGCTGTTTGTATGTGATCAAATGTGTATCCCTAAATGGTAATGCGACTAATTCACCTGTAACACCTTTATACTGTAATGCGTTATCAATCATAATCGATGCTTCTTCACGAGTGATTGGTGCATTCGGGTCAAAAACCCCTCCGCCACGACCGCTAATAATCCCTGCACTTGCACTACGTTTAATACCGCTATGAAGTGATGAATGCGCTTTGTTAATATCTATAAATGACTTATTTCCTTCTGGTAGTTTAAGAGCATTTGCGATTAATGTCGCAAACTCAGCTCTCGTTACATTACGGTAAGGCGCAAATACACCATTTCCTTCCCCATGCATAATACCTAGACTGTGAAGTTTACGAATATGTCCCTCAAACCATCCACCTGTAATATCATCTTTTGGCTTTTGTACTTCTTCTTTTGGTACATTGTAGTTAATTTTAATCCAATTTGGATTATAAAAAATCCATTCTCCATTTCCTACTTTGTACCAACCGTCTTTAACTGCTAACACTTTGTAACGGTCTCCGTTTGAAGCTTTACGAACAGTTTGATGTTCAATTCCTGCACCGCTACGTACATTTATACCGTCACCATTAACGACTAGCTCCATGCTAGGTTCCGCTGGATTAAATTCATTTGAATCAAATAACTCGTTTCTTTCTTGTAAAGGCGAGTCAATTTGCGCATTAACATTTGCATACCATTGAATACCTTGTACGAAGCCAGTCCAATTCCCACGAGAAATTAAAATATCAGGACATTTTTTTCCGCTCCATTGTTGATGCCTGTAAATGTGATCCGCGCTAATTCCTTCTTTATTCATTAAGTAACCTGCAAGTCGCTTCGCATTCTCTAACGCTTTATTGTAATCTCCGTCTTGGTTAACTGAAATTTCAATACCGATAGATTCTCTGTTTCCTGAGCCATCACCATCTCCTGCATGCCAACCATTTTCATTTGTTGGTAGGTGCTGATAGATTTGTTTATCGTCTACTGTAAAATGCCATGAAGCTGTTCGGAACGTACCTTCCGTTGCTTGTTTATACAAATATTTCGCATGATTTTCAGCATTCGCACCGCGAGCTGTGTTTGCAGTCTCATGAATTGTAATGTAACGTGCTTTCATCGGATTGGCCGGGCGAATATCAGGATTTCCTGCTGGAACAATCCACTCTACAAACGGGGCACCTGCAAGTGTTCCATATTTCTTTGTAGTCATCGATGCACTATACTGAATAGCTCTTGGCTTTTCAACCGGCTTCATTTCGCGAGGAGAACCATCATTTCGACCATCTACATGTTCAAATGCCTTTTCAATGTTTGAAATAGCTTCATCTTCTGCTACTTGACCTGTTTTAGCTTCTTTCATTTTATTTAGTTCTTCTGTTTCAGAATGTTTATGCTTATATTCTTCTAGAAGTATTTTCTCGTTTTCTGATACTTCTGCTTCGTTAATTTGCATGTGATCTGGAGTTTCTAGATTGAAATTAGAATAACTTAATCCGCTCGTGCCACTCTCCCCTTGCGCGATAAGAAGTTGATCAGTTTGAAGATTTTTACTCTCTTCTGCTGATATCACTAAAGGTGCGCTCCCTAACATTACTAAACTTGTTGATAGTGCAATTACTCTTTTTTTTATAATTGTATTCATTGCTATATGTAATATTTACACAGCTCGTGTAAATATCTTAACCTCCCTTTATCTTCTCATTAGTGAAAGACTATGAATCTACTATGTACTTCTAATATAACTTTTTCATCACTTATGTATGTATAAAAATATGTTTATTATATCCTTTTATAAATACTTTCTATCCTCAGCAGGCAAATCATAGTTTCTAAGTCAAATTTCTATAAAACCCCTTAACGAACATTATTTTACAACTAATTATAAGTACCGTCAAAAACACTCACAAAAGGGATAATTAATAAAGTAAACTTACATTTTTTCATTTTAACTTTTATTACAAATTCCCTTTAACGTTTTCGACAATCTCATTTATCGTATTTCGATCAAACTTATCACTAATTTCATATGGATCACGATCTCCTACTAGTTGTACGCCTACGATATCGTTGCGGTCCTTACCAAATTGCACTTCAATAATAGCTCCCCGCTCTACTTGTTTCCAAATGTAACTTGCTTCATCTTTATTATCTAAAATAATACAGTCCTCGATATTTTCATCAATCCCTATTAACTTGTTATCATCTATAAACCCAACCTCGTATTGTTGACGCTCTTTCGCTTTGCCACTTACTAATATACCTTTGCTACCATATGAATAATCCATATAGTCCTTTTTCTCAGATTGTACCACTTTCGGCTCTTTTGCTTTAGTTTTTTCATCGTTCTCACAACCCATAATGAAACTGATTGGCATCACCGTAGTTAGTACCACTCTAGTAAATTTCTTTATCATTTAGAATCGACCTCACATATTTAATATAAAACCCCATTTATTACCTTATTAAAGGATAACATGATACTACAGCAAACGCGTCAAAGAGAAAGCATTATTTACATCCCCTCACTATGCGGAGAGCCATACATCCATATTGTTTCTCCCCCCTTTTATCTTCATGTTGTATCTTCACAACAATAAACAACTAACTAAATTATCGATAAATTACACAAAGTGGACATCCTACTCACATAAGACTTAAAATTGAGATGTATGGAAGACATGATAAAAAATATAGGCTAGTTGTTCGCAGTTAAAATGGTCTTTATATTAAGGAAGGAAGTGCACAGCAATGGATTTTAATACAGTTATGCAAGAGCTTGAGGCCCTTGGTAAAGAAAGAACAAAAAAAATATACATATCTAACGGCGCACACGAGCCAGTTTTCGGCGTAGCCATAGGTGCTATGAAACCAATCGCTAAAAAAATAAAATTAAATCAAGAATTAGCTGAAGAACTTTATGCCACAGGCAACTACGATGCTATGTACTTTGCAGGCATTATTGCCGATCCAAAAGCTATGAGTGAATCGGATTTTAATCGGTGGATGGATGGGGCGTATTTTTATATGCTATCTGATTATGTTGTAGCAGTAACTTTATCAGAGTCAAATATGACACAAGACGTTGCTGATACATGGATTGCAAGTGGAGACGAGCTACGAATGTCTGCAGGCTGGAGTTGCTACTGCTGGCTTTTAGGCAATCGTAAAGACAATGAATTTTCCGAAAGCAAAATTTCCAATATGCTTGAAATGGTGAACAATACGATTCATGATTCGCCAGAACGAACAAAATCCGCTATGAATACTTTTCTAAACACAGTAGCGATTTCATATGTGCCACTACACGAAAAGGCAGTCGAAATCGCAAAAGAAGTTGGTATAGTCGAAGTAAAACGTGAAAATAAAAAGAGCAGTTTGCTAAATGCTACAGAAAGTATTCAGAAAGAACTTGATAGAGGAAGACTTGGTTTCAAACGTAAGTATGTTAGATGTTAAATGATCAAAAAGGTGTCAATCTAAGCAAGATTGACACCTTTTTGATGAGAAAAACGAATGAACTTCCCCTGGAAATTATTCATCCCCTCTTGTACACCTTATGCGTTAAACATTTCTTCATTCAATTTATAAACCCTATCTCTTTTCTCATCACTTTTGACAAAAATAAGCTTTCCTTCTTTAACAAAACCTTCTAATAGTAAGCATACTTCTCCATATGCTTTAGGCTTATTCGTTGTGAATCTTTCATCTGATATTTTTCCAGCTCGTATTAATTGTTCACATAGCTCAAGTGCACTTATTTCTTCAGAATCCATTAATTCCAATATATCTTTTTGCAGTGGTGATAAAGGTACTGGTATTTCAGTCACCTCCACCTTTCCTTTCTCGTTTTCTTCTTCAAATAAATCTTCAAATGAAATTTGATTCATTACTTCTTTTCCTTTCTAACGATCGATTTGTATAACATGAACTGAATCCTATAGCGTAGTTATTGTTATGTATTCCTTACCTTATTACATAAATATCAAACTCATGTACATCGTTTCATATAGTATGTTTTGATTATACCAAATATATGTTCTATCTTCTATCGTAGATTGAAAAAAGGAACGTTTTACTGTTCACAAATAGCGAAAAGGGATTTAAATAATTTCGTTGAATGGATTTATAGAAATAACTTCAAAATCAACTTTTATTGTATATTTTTGAGTTACTTTACATTTCACTCTATATACCATTTTTAAATAGAGATGAATATTTATAGATACTATGATTAAGTTTCATGCAGATTAGCAAAATAGATATTTATTCCATAGAAATTTATGGTAAACATTTATCATTTATATGTTATAATCTCGATGTAAACATTTAAGTATATTAAATGTTTACTAAGGTTATTCAATATGTTTACTTTAACAAGGGGGCACACAAATGAGCAGAAAAACAAGTAAAGTTAAAAAGTTTTTTGGATTCGTACTAACCGCAGCACTAGCAACTACAACGATGGTAGGCACAGTAAATGCAGAAACAACTACGAAAACAAATGGTAATGCAAATAGCTATAAGGTAGTTAGCAATAATGACACTGTATTTACAGATGTACCAAAGGACCACTGGTCAAAAATTGCTATCGATTACTTAGCATCAGCAGGGATTTATAAGGGATACGGAAATGGGAAATTTGGTTTTGGGGACAATGTTACTAGAGGACAGGTAGCTTCTTTAGTCAATCGACATTTAGGTTTAATAGCAGACGATAAACAGGCGAATATGTTTAGTGACATTACAAATCATATGTTTGAAAAGGATATTAAAGCCATTGCGCAAGCTGGAATTATGACAGGTGATGGATCAGGTACATTTCGTCCAGATGATGTTTTAACTCGGTATGAGATGGCAGTAGTGTTACAAAAAGCATTTCATCTAGAATCAAAAGGACAAGGGAGCTTTAAAGATGTACCAAAAGGTCATTGGGCCTATGAATCTGTAAATGCAGTGCGTAGTAACCGTATAGCACAAGGTGACGAATCAGGTAATTTTAATGGCAACATGATTGTGAAGCGTGAGCAATACGCACAATTTTTCTATAATGCAATAGCCAAGAACAGATCTTATAATTTCAACATCAACTCAAAAGAAGAACTGAAACAAATGTTAACAACAGCTTTACAGAATGGGACGTTTGGTCCATTTAAATTAGATGCACTAGGTAAAGATATATCTGAGGTAAAAAAAGAATTTGGAGCGCCTGATGTTTGGAAGCAAGCACCATGTACAGAATGTGATGCCCCTAATACAGCGGTATACGGAGATTATAATATTGATATGTACCCTTCAGACGCTAGATATATATGGGTGAAAATGGATATCTCTATCAACGAATTAAAAGAGTGGTTTGGTGAACCAGATGGAATCGGTGAGGATATGACTAGTGAAGGCTTTATATATAATCGAGGAAGCTATTCTCTTTATTTCAGCTTCTCTGATGGTTATATTCAACGCGCTGAAATATCTAAAGCTGAAGATCGTTATTAAGTTACAAACAATATAAATATATAAAGTATAAAAAGATCCTTCAAGAACACGCTTTTTCTTGAGGGATCTTTTTGTATTCCTATCTATTTTACATAGTACAAATCTATAAAGCTCCCACTGATTAAACTTTATTTTTCTTGATGCTCAGCATCCCATTCACTTAAATACGTTGCATATTCTAATTCATCTGGATCATCATATAACATGGAAATAAACTCTAATTTATTTCCATCACAATCTAGAAAATATACGCTTGCAGCTGGCATCCATCTTTGGACAATCGGTTCTCGATTTCCTTTTCCCTGACTCCCTACTACCTTTATTCCACGTTTCTCTAACCATAATTTTGAAGCATTTAAAAACTCTAAATCTACACGAAAGGCGAAGTGTTTCGTCTCAAACTCTTCATTCGTATGCATTTCCCATAACCCGAGCATTTGCTCTTTATTTTCTCCTATCCAAAAGAACGCAACTCGTCTTTTCAATAGTTTTTTTGCTACCGTTAAGCCTAACTTATTTTGATAGAAATCTATCGCCTTTTCTAAATTCCTTACATGTAAATGAGTTTCATATATGCTTTGTATCATTATATATTTCCCCCTCCCCTACATTCTGATTTTTAAAAATATGTTTTGTTTTTATCATACAAATTAATATATTTTTAAGCATCCTACTTTTGTATAATTGTTCTTTCCTACAAAGGTATAGGTATCCAGCTTTCACTAATATCCCAACGCTGGAATTCAATACAATGAAACTAGTAAGGTTTTATTCACACACACTAATCATGCTTTTATGGATAATTGGCTCTCACCTACTTTCCTCTCATTAGAAGCTTTGCTGCCCACAAATAGCAGGATAAAAATTCTATTTACATTCATAAATTTTTATAATGTAATAAGATTAACATCTTAATAATAGAGGAGGAACCATTCTGGATAAGACCAAAGTTATGGCTTATTTTAGTGCAACGGGTGATATATTCCCTGTTGAAGCAATTACTGACGCCCTAAGTATCGAGCCTACAAGAATTTATAAAAAAGGTGATGTTGTTGCAAGACGTGATAATCCGAATCTTGTATCCACCAAAATCATATATAGAAAAGAGACGGATTGGACTTTAAGCACTGGATACGAAGAATCATACGATATAAATAATCAGTTGCATGTTATTCTAAAATCCCTTGAAAGAAAAACAGAACAATTAAAACATCTTAAGAAGAAATATAGTTTAGAGTTTCTTCTTATGATAGTAATTCAAGTGGAGAATAACGAATCACCCGCGATGTATTTACAAAAAGATATAATTGATTTTGCTAGTTCCATTCAAGCAGAAATTCATTTTGACCTATATATTTTGTAACAATAAAAAACGCTATTGATATTGGAATCAACAGCGTTTTTTATGTGACTATATGTTTTATCTTGCTTGTACCCAAAAGCACATTCTTTTTATATAACTTATTACTTCAATTTTCCCTCAAAAACAATTTTCCTACCACACGGTTCAACTTCTGTTTTGCCGTTTTTCTTCACTTCATGAAAGATTGGCTCTTCCATGCGACGTGATGGCGCATAGCCTTCTCGTTCCATACGTGCTAAGCAGTCTGTAATTGTTTCGTTTTCGAGTACTTCAAATTTCTTTTTATTAGGTTGTTTTGTCATGCCCTAACCTACTTTCTATTTTTCTTGATGCGAATTGATTCTTCATGTAGACCATATATACCATTGCGAGAATTCCCATTATAATCATAACCGCAATAAAAAAGCTTGTATACTGTATTTTTTCTATAAATACGCCTCCTAATACAGGTCCCATAATACTACCTAAACTAAAGGCGATTCCAGATAATATATTACCTGCTGGTAGTAAGTGCCTCGGTAATAAATCTGTCATAAATCCAAGACCTAATGAGAAACACGATCCAATGACCATACCAGCTAACAGCATACAGACAAAAACGATCCAGTAATATTGATCAAATACTGCTGTAAGTAGGAAAATACCCGTACTTACGCTGAACGTCCACGTTAAAATACGATCTCTTCCGTATTTATCACTTAATATACCGAGCGGAATTTGTGTAATAATGCCCCCAACTGCGAACGCTGGTAATAAGAAGGATACATCTGAAACAGACCATCCTTTACGAAGCGCGTATACTGGTAAGTTACTATTTAACATTGCTTCCAGTACACCATATGCAAGCGGTCCTAGTAATGCAATCCATCCTAATCCAACAACTTGTTTATAACGAGAAAATGATGATTCACCCTTCACTTCTCTTTCATCTTGCGCCGGGAATGCATTTTTCGTTGGGAGTAATAAAAGCCAACCTATTAAGCAAAGTATCGTAGATATAATAAATGGCGTTGCAAGACCGTACTGCACAGTGCTTGCTAAATACGGACCAACCGCAAAACCAATTCCGAAGAATACACCGTATATCGATACTTGTCTACCAATTTTACTCGGGTCTGATGTTGTCGTAATCCATGTTTGTGTTCCGACATGAAGCATATGATCTCCGACTCCAACTAGAAATCTAAGAATAAACCATACCCAAAATGAAAAAGTTTGTGTAAAAAAGAATAATGAAATAATAACGAGAAACCCACCAATAACGATAATTGGCTTCATTCCAAACTTTTGCATCGGTTTTTCAAGAAACGGTGAAATAACTAATATCCCAATGTATAATGCCGTCGCATGAATACCGTTAATACTTGAACTAACCCCTTCTTGTTCAAAAATCATTGCAATGGCAGGTAAGAGCATCCCTTGTGACAAACCCGAGATTGCTACAATTCCAACCATAATCCAAAATGTAAAACGCATTGACATCCCTTTCCCTCTCCTTCTCACGCTGTCCACCTTTTATTATAAACTGTTTCTTCAAATGCGTGTACGAATATTCGCAATAAAAAAGAAGCTAAAAGAATGAATCTTTTAGCTTCTTATCCTTCCCATACTTGCGCTTTCACATTGTGGTGAAAGTGCTTGAAATATGGATTTCCATAAAATGATGAGCCATATAAGTATTGCTGTGCACTAGCAATTGGTGGCTGCGGGTATTGCATTTGTAATGGAACTACAGATGGTGAAACTTGCATATACATCGGATCAATAATAAATTTTATATGTTGGTGATGGTTATATGGAGAATGATATATTAAAAGCGGATTATGCATTGACTCTCTCCCCTTATACATACAAATGTTATAGTATATGCAACACTTCTCATTTCGGGGATTATTTCTATTCTAACCAATCTTCTACATGTTTTATAAATACATCTAAACAATCAATAAAAGGCGAATGACCGCAATCCTCTAACACTTTTAACTCTGCATTTGGCAAATGTTTTGCTAATTCCTCACCGACTACTTGCGGTACGACGTAATCTCTGTCACCTTGTATGACGAGTGTCGGAGCTTTAATATGATGAATTTCTTTATTTCCCTCTACAACTCCGTTATGTTCATCCGAAATATTAAATGTAATGAGCGCATAATTCACATCTACGAAATTACGCTGCGTTAACATATCGTCTAAATACTTGTCATAACGGTCCGGTTCAGGTTGATTATGTGTATATATTAATAGATTCCATACTGTACGGTAATATAATTTATTCATATTTTTTATCGCATCTAGCACTGGAGCAATTTGTACGGGATCTTGTGCAACCTCTTCTTTCGTCTTTACTAAACTTGATACGATTGGCTGCCCGTTTATATCTTTTTTAAAAATTGGATATCCCTTCATGCCTACTGATTCTACTAAAATTAACTTTTCAACAAATGTTGGATGATTCGCTGTAAATTGCATCGCAACACCACCGCCCATTGACCAGCCCATTAATGAAAATTTCTCTAGTTTTAATTGATCGATAAATAGTTTTACATCTCTTGCAAAGTCTTGTAATGAATCTATCGATTGATTATATGTTGATTGGCCAAATCCTCTTAAATCAAGAGCGTAAATATGGTATCGATCTTGCAGCTTTTCAATTACTAAATCCCAATGTTGTGACGATGTCATGTTTCCGTGAATGAGTACAAGAATTTCTGTATTTTGCCTTCCAACTTCCTGATACGCAATCGTTTCTCCGTTCGATAGTGAAACAAACTCCATTGTTGCAGGCTTAATCATCACAAGTTCCCCCATTCTAATTAATAGAAAGAAAATTCTTTACTTACTTAAAGAATAACATACAGAATGTACGTTCTCAACATAAAGCCTATACGAAATTTTTACATAACTCAACATGTCTATTACTAGACAATTATAATAAAAAAGTATATAGTTAGCTAGGTAACTAATTTGAAAGGATCAAAATACATGGACGAAAAACAACATTTTTTTCACATTGTCAGCCAGACTTCTCGAAAATTCACAAAGAAATTTAATGAACGCGTATCTCCAACTGGGCTATTCAGTGCGCAATGGGCTGTTATTTTCCGCATTAATCAAACCGGTTCTTGTACGCAAACAGAATTGTGCCAATACTTAAATGTTGAATCACCAACGATGACTCGTACGTTAACACGTATGGAAACGATGGGTTGGATTATTCGTACAGAAGGAAAAGATCGTCGTGAGAAGCTCATTTCTTTATCAGAAACAGCGATAAAAATGATTCCGGTATGGCAAGAAGAAGTTGATACTTTCGAAGAAAAAACACTAGAAGATATTAACGAAGATGATTTACATCAAGCATTTGAAGTGTTACAAAAAATCATTAAAAATTTAGATTAAATTGGAGGGATGACGATGCAAAGTGAGAAACTTTGGACAAAGGATTTCCTCGGAACTTGTTTTAGTAGTCTATTTCTCTTCTTAACATTCTATATGCTTATGACTACTCTGCCTGTCTATGTAATAGACGGCCTAAAAGGAAAACCTGAGGAAATTGGTTTAGTTGCAACTGTTTTTCTTATTTCATCTGTTTTATGTAGACCATTTACAGGAAAATGGCTCGATGAATTAGGGAGAAAGAAAATTTTATTTATTTCACTTTCATTATTTTTAGCTGCTACCGTTATGTATTTCGGTGCACAAAGTTTATTTTTATTACTTGCCCTTCGCTTCTTACATGGTATTGGGTTCGGTATGGCAACAACAGCCACAGGAACAATTGTAACTGATGTTGCGCCAGCTCATAGACGAGGCGAAGCACTTGCATATTTCGGCGTATTCATGAGTCTGCCTATGGTAATTGGTCCTTTTTTAGGTTTAACAATTATTTCTCATTTTTCATTTACTGTACTATTTATCGTTTGTTCCGTATTTTCATTACTTGCATTTTTATTAGGACTACTTGTAAATATTCCGCATGAAGTACCAGTGAGCAAACAAAAACGAGAAAAAATGAAATGGAAGGACTTAATTGAACCATCCTCTATTCCGATTGCTCTGACAGGATTTGTTTTAGCCTTTTCTTATAGTGGTATTTTATCCTTTATTCCTATTTATGCGAAAGAAATCGGTTTAGGAGAAGTTGCTAGTTACTTCTTTATTGTATACGCACTCGTTGTTGTAATTTCTCGTCCATTTACAGGAAAGATTTTTGATCGCTTCGGTGAAAATGTACTTGTTTACCCAGCTATTATTATTTTCACAATTGGGATGTTCATTTTAAGTCAAGCACAAACTCCGTTTTGGTTCCTTGGCGCAGGTATGTTAATCGGTTTAGGTTACGGAACATTAATTCCAAGTTTCCAAACGATTGCGATCTCTGCCGCTGCAAACCATCGACGTGGTTCTGCGACAGCTACGTACTTCTCATTCTTTGATAGCGGTCTCGGTTTTGGTTCTTTCATTTTAGGTATCGTCGCAGCGAAATCAAGTTACCATAATATGTATTTTATCGCAGCTATTATCGTTGCTTTCACTTTACTTCTCTATTATGGATTACACGGACGAAAACAAAAATTCAAGAAACAACATACAGACGGAAAAGTTTCCGCTTAACACGAATAAGGAAAGTAAACTTCCCCGTTTACTTTCCTTATTTTGTATTTCTTTCACTAGAAGCGTATACTTATAATAATAGAAATAAAAAGGAGGGACCGATATGAAACTTAAAAAATCTCCCCTACTCTTACTCATAATCACATTTATATTTGTAATTACAGGGCTCGGTTTTACATACTTCAAACATAATAAAACAATCCCATCGAAAAATAACGTGACGAAGAAAAATTGGTTAGATGATCCGTACTTACGTTGGTCGTACACACATATGAAAGAATTCACTTTAATTAACGAGGTAAAACATAACCCGGATCACGTTTCTAATTTCTCTACCACATCGCAAAACTTAGACGATTTTGCTGTGGAGCGTAGATTTGGAAATACAACTCCTCTAAAAAAACTTTTAGACGATAACAAAACGGATGCTTTTGTCGTGGTACACAATGGACAACTTGTTTATGAACGATATTTCAATGGATATAACGAGAGTGAACCTCATGGCATGGCATCATTAGCGAAGGTCTTTACTGGTGCAATTATACAATCTCTCGCTGAAGAAAATCGTATTGACTTAGAAAAAACAGCTGACGCATATATAAAAGAATTAAAAAATACACCGTTCGGTAATGCCACACTTCAGCAATTAATGGACATGCAAGTTTCTGTAGAATATCCTACTCACGGATACGAACATCCAGCGTTAGAAAATCAAGATGCACAACTATATTTAGCGAGCAATATTTTACCTAGAGGTAAAAACTACGACGGTCCGATGAAAATTTATGATATGTTACGAGAAGCAGAAGAAACTGCATCGCCTGGTTCCGATTTTTCTTACGATAACGGATCAGCGGAAACACTCGCTTGGGTTATTCGAACGATCACTGGTAAATCATTAGCGGATAATGTTAACGAGCGCATATGGTCTCAAATTGGTATGGAAGAAAATGCTTATTACGTCACCGATGAAACAAAAGTTGAACAAGCTAGCGCTGGTTTAAATGCAACTGCTAGAGATATGGCTAGATTCGGGCAATTACTATTAAACAACGGGGAATATAACGGAAAACAAATTCTCCCTTCTTCTATTACTGAAGATATAAAAAATGTCCAAGAAGGTGAACTTGCAGTTGGCCCTGGAGCTTCCATTTCTTATCATAATCAATGGTGGATTCCGCACAATGAACAAGGTGCTTTCGAAGTGTTAGGCAGTTACGGACAAACACTTTACATCGATCCGAAAGCAAATATGGTCATTGTCCACTTCTCTTCTAACGCTACGCCAAGTAATGAAATACATTCAGTTTACTCAAATATGTATATTGATATTGCACATCATTTAGAGAAGCTTCCACAGTAGTGGAAGCTTTTTCTTATTGGGGTGTTTATTTTAATAAATCTCCTCATCACGATTATTCTTTTCTTATTCATACGTGAATTTTTTATTAACAATCCAATAATTTGTTAAGAAGAGTGTCAATAAGATCCAAATAATCGTTAGTAGTACATTGACCACTGCGGTTGCATTCACTCCCCCCGTGACTAACATTTCCATTGCATGTTTACTCATACTGGCTGGATTAACCTGATCTATTATTGGATTCAAACCGACAATTATTCTACAAGCTAAAAGAAAAACAATTGAAATTAGCGCAATAATACCTTGAGTTTGAAAAATAGCACTTATCATTATTGTGAAAGATACGATAAAAAGAACCCAAATTAAATAAAATAGTAATCCAGTAATCATGTGCAAAAACGGAACAGCAGTAAAAAGGTAGTTTATATATAGATAAGAAGTAAAGTACCCAATCATTACACTGAACGCTACTATTACATAATTTGATACTATTTTCCCCGCTATATATGAAGTAACCGTAACAGGTCTTGTTAAAATAAAGGCCAACATACCGTTGGCTTTATCTGTTTGAATGGCACCCATCATAGAAATTACTAGAATCATAAGTCCGAGCTGATCAAACTGAGACCCCAAAGTACTTGCTAGTACTTCGCCTCCTTGTTGTGCTGTCATACTCGGATCGATGGTAATCCCCTGCCCTCCACCTAATGATCCTAAAATGGATGGCAAGTAATGCGTTACTATTGGCTGTGTTGCCCCTAAAAATATAAAAACAATTGGTAGCCAAATCATCTTAAAATCACGTATCATTTGAACACATTCTTTTTTTATCAACACCATTAGATTATTCATTTTTGCACCACCAATTTCAAGAAAATTTCTTCTAAAGTATCGTTGTTTATTTCAAATTTAACGATGTCCACTTTATGCTCGAGTGCATTTTGCAGTAACATATTTTTATTCATTTCGATACTTTCAACCTTCACTTTGACTTTAAGCCCAATCACTTCTACGTCCTTCACATAGGGCAACTTTTTTACAACGTCAATCCACTTTCGATCTTTAGCTGTGATTTCAATGATTAACTTATTTTCGCTATTACGGTGTAAAAGCTGAGTAATTGTTGTATCTTCTATTTTTGTACCATCTTTAATCATGACAAATCGTTCACAGATTTCTTCTGCATCACTTAATATATGGGTTGATAATAAAATGGTTGTATCTTTTTTTATTTCTTCAATGAGATTTAATACTTCCCTTCTGCCAATTGGATCTAATGCAGATACTGGTTCATCCATGACAATAAGCGAAGGCTTATGTAATAATGCTTGTGCAATACCAAGTCTCTGTTTCATTCCCCCAGAAAAGGTACTCACCTTTGAACCATCTGCCCCACTTAATCCAACTTTCTCCAAAATTTTTGGTATCGACTTTGACAATGCTTCTTTTTTCATCCCTGAAAGTTGCCCCATAAACATTAGGGTTTCTCGCGCCGTCATCCAATGAAAGAAATTAGGGTACTGCGGTAAGTAGCCAATTTCCCTTTTCATTTTTGATATTTTTACCCCATTCAATAACACTTCACCAACATCTGGATTAATAATATCTGAAATCACTTTTATTAATGTAGATTTCCCTGCCCCATTTGGTCCGATTAACCCTACACATTCCCCTGATTGCAGTTCCATCGAGAAAGTATTGACAGCAATTTTTCCTTTAAATGATTTTGTTACATTTCTAATCTCTAATTTCATAATTTCTCACCGTCCTTTCTCCCTATAACAAAGTACAGAATAGGTCCCAATACGTTAACAAAGATAATAATTAGCGTCCATGCAAATACATTTTTTCTTGTTTTTCTATTTCGATATAAATCAATTAATGCAATGAAAACTAAAAGTGCCCCCACTGCAATAACCGGCAATATTATCGGGAGAAACGCCATAATATCCATGTCTTTAAGATCATTCCATCCATAATGTAGTTGCATTTTTATCATTCCTTCCTAAACTCATTATCATTATTGATAATAATAATGATAAATCAAGAGCAGATGCATTGCAAACATTATTCTCATTATTTATAATGAGAATAAATAATGAATAAGGTGATATATAGTGAGTAATAAAGTTGAAATCTTAATGCATCCAGTAAGAATGAAGATTTGCCAAGTATTAATGAGAAATAAAAAAGATGGACTAACACCATTAGAAATGGTAAAAATCATTAAAAATGTACCACAAGCAACACTATATAGACAGCTACAAACTATGGTTGATTCTGGTATTGTCCATGTAATTAACGAAAAAAAGGTAAAATCTGTTTCTGAAAAATATTACGCAATCAATGAAGAAGATACAAAAATTGAAGGAAGTGAGTGGAAAGGATTATCTGATGATGACAAGTTAAACTACATTTCTTATTACCAGTTATCACTTATGACACAATATCAAAGTTACCTTAAGAAATTAGAGGAACAAAACAGTCAAGAAGATAAGGCTACTTTTTCTGTTGTGGAATTAAAGCTCGATGAAGAACACTTTGGAAAATTTCAAAACGAACTTAACGAATTAATGATTAAGTACTATAATAACCAAAGTAAAGACAACGAAATAGAGGCTCCGGTTCGGACTGTCGCTATTACAATTATTCCAGAAACGTAAACTAACTCAATATAAATAATACAAGCCGATGTTTCCTATGTTAAGGAAACATCGGCTATCTTCATTTCAAAAATTGTTTAGCTTCTGTTTTAACTTCTGCTGTAAGGCTAGCGAAAAAACTGATTTAGAATTCGAATGTGCTTAAAGCCCTTGTCTTTCTTTTATTAAATGAACTCTTTTTTCATGTTACTCTCTTACCATCCACACTCTCTCCAAACACTTTTAAAAAAGAAGCATGGGTAAACTAATAAATATAAATTAGGAATCCACCAAGAAATATCGGAATCTAAACGGATTGTCCAAAATGCTAGAGCTTGTAATCCTGAACAAAAAGTTAAAATTAATGATAAGAATGCAAAGTGACTCCAAATATGTTTTTGTTTAGAATGTAAATACATGAGCATAGCCCTGTTGTTCCCTCTTATTAAAGGAGGAACTATTATGGGATTTGGTGGTAGTTGCGATTTTACTGAAGGTTTTACTTTATTAGTTGTATTGTTTATTTTATTAATCATCGTCGGAGCTGCTTGCTTCTGCTAAAAAACTATAAGAAAAGACACTCTTATCATAGTGTCTTTTCTATTCTCTTTAAAGAATGTATATCGACCTCATAATTATTCCCATATGGTCTAAGCGCCGAAAGTTCTTCCTTTGGCCCATAAAATAATACTTTCAAATCATCATCTTTATACTGAACTACAAAGAAGTCATCAAATTGGTCAAATGTGTTTTGATTGATCGTGATAAACCCTTTTTCTTGGGCAGTTGTTTTAACACTTATTCTTCTCCCATCTTTAATGACATCATATCCATGCTGATTAGTCACTTTGGATAGCTCACCATTTGTGTAAAGAACACAAAAAAATTCACCTAGACGACCTATAAGATGCCTTAATTCAGTCGCCTTACAACCAAGAACATTCATCTCAAATCGTAACATTTCAAAGTATGCCTCATATAACTTTTTGATTTGTGAGATTCCTATTTTATCCTTATCCTTATAAAAAAGAAGTTTACCATTATCCCACTCACCTACAACAGATTCACAATCTGCCCCTTTAGGTTTGTGAAAAACTAATCCTGTATAAGGATAATTTTCACCTACATATCTATAAGTTTTTTTATTTATATATATAAACAGATTTTTATTAAACACTCTCCCTTTGTTATAACGGTTATAACAATAATCAGCAGGATTAATACTCCCCGGTTTCGTATTAAATTTTGTTATTAATCTGTCCTTTATCTCTGCAAATGTTACAGTATCGCCTATTTTTTCTTTAAGAGCCTCTATAAATTGCTCATAAATAGTCAATGTAATCCTCTCCTCATGCTTATCAATATTTTTAGCCATAGTACAACCTTTACTCTATAATTTGACCCGATTGTAGAATAACGTAACCGATGTTTTTAACTTTTTTATATAACCATCTATATAAATTTTACATTTAATTACTTAAATTTCATAGCCTAATAGAGTAAAATATAAATTGGAGAATTTTATTAAAAATAAAGATAATACTCCATTAAGAGCTCTTTTTATTTAGGAAACGCGTCTTTTTTATATTGGCTTTTTAAATAAGGTAAACGTGAAGAAGCATTATAAAAAACAGGACAATAATATTAAATTGACTTCCATTCGAAGGAGTTTAAGCTTTGCATGTATGACTATTTGGTTGAGCAATCGATATGTTGTGCTGAAACGTCAATATATAAAAAAGGATCTCTCTTGATAAAGAGAGATCCTTTTTTTACTTCTTCTTCTTTTCTGTCGGTTGGCTTTGTTTAGCGAAATTAGATGAATCATCGAAATTCGGTTGCTTTTTACCAGCATTATTACTTCTACCTTTTCCCATATGTAATGCACCTCCTCTCATCCTTACTATTCCCTATAAAAAAATCCTCTTGCATCCAGGAGGATTTTTTTATTGTCTCTTATTAATCATACCCAACTGTTCTCGTAGTACTTCCAACACTCCC
Source organism: Bacillus sp. BPN334 (assembly GCF_008368885.1). NCBI lineage: Bacteria > Bacillati > Bacillota > Bacilli > Caryophanales > Bacillaceae > Bacillus > Bacillus sp. BPN334. Next base: position 127,942 of record NZ_QOZW01000019.1, read on the forward strand.
GGTTCTGCCATACCATTTTGGATAGTTTTAACCATAGCGTTGATGGTAATTATCATATTCAGCTTGATAAAGAACAGCTTACGAATGAATTTGATATTGGCCATGAATTAGCATGTATCATCCTTTCTAAAAAACAAAAAAAAACACTATCCCTCCTCATGTTTTTACAGAAAGAATAGCGTTTTTTTTCATTTTAATGGTATTACTTGATAGTAATGTATATCCCTATGAAAACTAATATAGAAATAACATCAATAAACTTGTAACAATCCCGACCCAAATGCAGAGAATGAAACAATAACCCATAATATCTTTAATTTTCAATCCCAGTACTCCTAAAAGAGGTAGTGCCCAGAACGGCTGAATTAAATTTGTCCATGCGTCCCCCCATCCTACCGCCATAGCGATAGTAGCCGGATCTACACCTAACTTCAATCCTGCAGGGACCTGCAGTGGCCCTTGCAAAGCCCATTGCCCCCCGCCAGATGGTGCCAATAAGTTCACCAATCCCGCTGACCAATATGTAAATATATCAAATGTATCCTTTGACGCAATAGATGCCATCCATTGAATGATTGAGCTCCCCAATCCTGAACTACCTAAAACAGCGATAATCCCCGCATAAAATGGAAACTGTAAGATAATTGGAGAAATGGATTGCGCAGATTCTTTGAATCCTTGCGCAAAGTTGCCAAGAGAACCATGCAAGAGTAAACCAAGTGATAAGAAAAACAAATTAATGATATTTAAATCTAAACTATGGCTGTTCATGAATTCATAAACACAATACAACGTGCCAATTCCGCCTAATACTATTCCTAGAACCGGTGTCCATTCCAGTTTTTCCGCAGCAGTTAAATTCTTTTGAGGAGGTTTTACAAAAGAATTTGTATCTGTTTCGATTGCTTTATAGCTGATAATCCCACTTTTTGGAGCCATAAGGACAATAATAATTGGCATCGTGATGAATAAAATGAAAAAAATAATTAAAGTAGAGTAACTAAAAATTGTTTGTGAGGTAGGAATAATTCCAATCATATCTACAAGAAAATGATCCTTTGTGGCAATTGTCAGGCCAATAGAACTGGAGAGACCTGCGCTATATAAGGCTGTCGGAGCGTAAGCAGCAGCTACAAGTAATGGAAAATGTGCATTCGGATTCTTTTTCGCTACTTCCTTCGCAATGATCGCTCCCACAACTACGGCTAGTCCCCAATTAATATAGTATGCAATTGCACTGATCAAAAATGTCATCGTATAAGCCTTTTGGGGTGTATCGGCTAACTTTGCAACGGACTGCAAGCCTCTATTAATAAAAGGGACAGAAGCTAGCGTCATCCCTGTAACCATTAATAATACCATTTGCATAGTAAACGTTAAATAAGTCCAAAACCCATCCCCCCAAGATTTTACGATTTTGTACGGATTTGAGGGATTCATCAATAAAGCTATAATGAAAGTAAATAAAGTTAGCAACACAGCAATAACAAAGGCATCTGGAACATATTTCTGAGACCATCTCGAAAATACAGTTGCACATCGTGTAAGCAATGATTCTTTCTTTCCTGGTTCTGGATTTGTCTCCAATAAAGAATGTTTCATAAATATTCTCCTTTCTAAACTTTAATAAGGTAAATATAAATAACATTCCACAAAAGAAAATAAAATCCTTTTGCACTTGCTGCATACTAATCAACTAGAGTTACACTCAGATGCCGTTACTTTCACCCTCTCATTAACGATTGATTCCCACGGACGTGGTACCCTCGTATTAATAAATATCATTTTATGTTCATTTCCAATTAACTTTATAAACGAAACAAGTTGCTCAGTAGTAAAGGCTCCATTTGTATCTAATCCAACAATGAAATAGTTTCCTAAATTCGTTTCATTTTTTAACTCTTTAACTACAAGCATTATTATTTTAAATCCACAGGAATAACCAATTTCAAAACAAAATTAACAATACTAATTGGCGGACAACCATTTACAATTCTTCAGGGATGGTTGTCTATCGAAGTTAGCGCAAACGGACGTAACTTTCAGATAATCAATACGTATTTAGAGCCGTTTTCTCCCCCTGTTCAAGTTGCTCAAGGGAACGAATCACTAACAGGACCAGCCAATACAAATCTACCGCTAATCCTTCTAGAAAATTCAAATTCAAGTGCTAACGGAACCAGTTCACCAACATATAGAAATTTCATCACGATATTGTATTAATTCAGCTTCTTATCTTAATAAAAAAATGTATTTCAATTTATAATTTTAATAGAAGGCATAGATTAAGTAGGAGGAGGTACTTTGAGGATAGCGCCTTTTCTTTATAAAAACTCAAAATGCTGGCATTGTTAATATTTTCGTTCCATCTGGTGGTGGTCAATGGGCTGTGCAAGCACCAATTATGATTCCAGCTGGCGCTGAACTTGGTGTACCTGCTGCAAAAACAGCAATGGCAATTGCGTGGGGCGATGCTTGGACGAACTTGATTCAACCGTTCTGGGCATTACCGGCATTAGCGATAGCTGGTTTAGGTGCTCGTGATATTATGGGATTTTACGTCGTTAACTTACTATATGCAGGATTTATCATTAGTCTATGTTTCTTATTTATTTAAAACAAAAAGCTAGTTTTATACTAGCTTTTTTACATAATAAATCACTTATTTCCCACGCAATTTATTACGGTCTCCCACTCCATCTCCGTAAGATGTAACGCCTCAAATGAAAAAAAGTCTTCACATACTTTTTCAATTACATGTGGATTTTTCTTAAGGAAATTCCACTGTAACGCTTTAGGAAGAAAATACGTTTCATATTCTTTACTTCCTCTTACTACCTCATCCACTTCTCTTTCACAAATTCCTCTTATTAAATAATCATTCCTTAATTGAATCTGTATTTGTTGAAACATTTCACTACATTTCTTCAATTGGATTAAACAATTAATATATGTACGAAAAAGTTCATTATCATACTGACAATACTTTATAATACGTTCCATTTCATTCATAATGAACGAGCCTTTTCTTCTATGTGTAATAACCACTTTTCCCGCTTCTCTACTTTACTCGTTTTCACAGATTGAAAAACAGATCGTTTTATATCGCGAATGCCGCAAAAACGTAACACACCTCGCTTCATCATAATCCAATCGGCTGATCGATATAATAGTGCGACGTACCATAATGGCGAGTCTAACGTATTAATTACCCATGCCTTCTTCCCTTTCAATAAGCCTTTCGGCAGGGCTCCTTCATATTTATAAGCAAATCCAGCTACGAAAATGCGATCAATAAACCCCTTTAAAATAGCAGGCATCCCCCACCACCATATCGGATATATAAAGAGAAGCATATCCGCTTCTTCCACTAACGTTCTGTACCGAGCTGTCTCTTCTTCATGTACTAAATCACGTCTTTTCTTCTCTTCATTAAATACAAGGACTGGATCAAATTGTTCCTTATATAAATCAAGTACCGTAACCGAATGATCTGTTTCTTGTAATCCTTTTTGTACATGCTTTAATATCGCCGCGTTAAAACTGGAAGGACTAGGATGAGCGTATACAATTAGTACGTTCACTACAAAACAACTCCCTCTATAAGTTACAGTTTCCCCTTCTTTAACATCTTTTCTACAATTTGCACGTTTTTCGAACTTTGTAATAAACGATTTAATAATGTAAGTAACTCTTCCTTTTCTAAATCTTTCAGTTTCTCTTTAAGCGTACTTTCACCATCACCTTGAATATCATAAACAACTGCCGCCATATGCTTACAATAATTCTCATATGGACACTCGCAGCTACTTTCTGTAAAATTTTCAAGATCAATCATTACTTCATAGTTTCCTGCATTTCCAGTAACAAAAGCAAATATTTTCTTGTCTTGTATTTCAACATCTTCTACATGTCCTTCTTCATAATATTCATAACCTTTATCCATAATGTACTTAGGAATCCATTTCGTTATATCATTTAGTAAGTAAGCGTACATAACAACACCTCTTCCTTTAATTCCCTTTTGACTTCCAAAACCCTGCATGTTATTCTAATAACTGTCAAATAGCAAGTCTATATGACAAAACGACTGACACCTATTCGGCGGAGGTGTCTCTTTTCATTTGCAGCCGATATGAAGTGCCTCTTTCAGGCACATTCAATCTTTGACACTACACACTCAACACCATTCCCTTGTATCAGGCTGCTTAAGCAGTCTTTTACTCTACATACTTCAAAAAAAAGAGAGCTTAGCTCCCTTTTCCTGCCTTATAAAATACCCCTTTTTCAGTATAGAGATATTCATCAGCTAATGTAATTTTCCCATCCAGTTTCAGTTCATCTAATAGTCTTGATAAATAAAATTGATGTAACATCTTTTTCGTGAATTTTCCTTCATGATGCGAAACGATATGTTCTTGAATATCTAACAATGATATTGGCTTATCCTGCTCTATCATATATTCATAAACTGTACTACGCAGTTTTACGTATTTTTCGAGTGTCACAGTACTTCGCAACCCCTTTCTTCTTAATATAAATTTTCGTAATCGGTTTTTTTGCAACAAAAAAACCTCTCCGATAAGAAGAAGTTACGTATATATCTTCGTCTTATCTCCCAGAACAAATATGTTCTGCTGGAATTAGCACCTGCATCGCGGTTGCTGGGTTTCATCGGGCCAGTCCCTCCACCTCTCTGGATAAGAAAATATTCACTTAATTCCTACTATACGTAATTTCATTCTAATTGTCAAACAAATATAACAAATTATATTTTGTTCCTTACTGTTCATACTATACATATATGAATATGCAAGGAGGATTATGAAATGCACGAAAATGCTCGCGGATATGTCCAAAATTCTTTTCAATCATTACAAGAAGCAAAACATTGTTTAGAAGAAGCGCTACAGACTGTTGAAAAAGATTTTAATCGCGCTCGTATTGAACAATCACTTTATGCGATCGAACAAGCTATTCAACGCTGTGATTACACGGTTCATATTTTAGAACAAGATTGAAAAAGCTTCCCATCATAAGGTGGGAAGCTTTTTCAAATGGCATACTTCATAATTATTGCCGTTATAATTAAAAAATATACAGAATTAGCAATTTCTAAAACCCCTACTTTTATAATAGAAATTTTTTTGCCATACAACATAATTGCTCGAATGACACTCGGTATAAAAATAAGAGAACACCACGGATTCATTGAAAATACAATGATTGTTAATACAATATGATACCCCCATGATATAAGGCGATACTTCGGGTTATTTTTCTCGCGAATCATCGTTTTTACATAAAATGTACTTCCTAAAAAATATAAAAATGAAATAAGCGCAATAAATAATGCTGTTTTATCTATGTGTTTCATTGAAAAATAATAACTAACTAAACCACCAATACAAAAAACAATAATCGCACTAATGTCATTTAGTAACGCTCTTTCATTCTTTTGACGGGCGTAATACATATTTACTATAAATAATGGAATCATTACTGCTACGAATAAAAGAATGCGCCATTCATATAATAGAGAAATCATCCCAAATACGAAAGCGATGATAAAATATACAATTGCTGCATGTAAAAACTCTTTTTTTCGTTTTTGCTTTATGTACGTAAGAAATGGATACGTAGCTAAATAGATAAAGAACCAAGCTAAAAACAATGGAATATGATACATAGTAGGTTTCCCAAGTATGACACTTAATAGAAATGGTATAACGAGCATGGCCCATGCACCATGTTGCTTCGGAATAACTAACTTCATTAACTATACACCTCCCTTTTGAAAATAGTTCTCACCTACTATTATACAAATAATTTTATATAGTAACGGATATATATTGGACTATTTTTTGACAATAAAAAATGCTCCTTACAATATGTAAGAAGCATGAAAGAGGCAAACGAATATGTAAGTCGCGACCCTACCTTATATGAGTATGCTTTTCTATGCCATGTTATGCTTATCTAATATGCCAAATTTCTTTTTGAATCTCGTAAGAATCGTAATCCAAGACGTACTAAATAATAGTAAGAAAACAACATTCGAAATCGCATGGCTCAAATCGAAATAAAAACTTGCGATATAATACGAAATGACAGCTTCCCACGTTGCCTCACGTATGAAACCGAGAAGCCCCCAGAAGTTCATAATCCAGCCAAATAAAAATCCAACAAACAATCCGTATAGAAGTCTTCCCCATAGCTTTCTCATTAAAAATGTATTACGTAAGAATCCAGCTATAAAACCAATCATACCCCAGGAAAACATTTGCCACGGCGTCCACGGACCTTGCCCTAAAAAGATGTTAGATACGATAGCCGCTGTTGCACCGATCATAAAACCAGTTTCACTCCCAAACACAATTGCAGAAACGATAATGACAAATGAAGTCGGTTGTACACTTGGCAATATCGAAAATGGCACGCGGCTAACTGCTGCAATTGCCGCTAACACAGCAACGAGCACAATTTCACGTGAAACAAAAGCCTTTCTTTCAAAGCGGATATAGAAAGGTAACATAATAATAACTAATAAAAACAAACTACTTAACATGTAATAACCGTCCATGATAAGTGTAGTAAAGAGTAATGTGCCTATTATTACTGCAAAAATACATATTATGAATGCAACATATCGTTTGGACACGCTTCGTACACATCCTCCCACGTTAATGCATATGGCAATTCTTTTCGAATGAATCGATTGATAGATGTTGTATAAAAGAAGTTTCCACTAAAAAATTCCTTCGGTGCATCATTCATAATAACTGCTCCGTCAAATAACATCATGCATTGATCAACGTATTTCGCTGCAAACTCAATATCATGCGTTGCCATTACAATTGTTGTACCTTTTTTTTGTAGCTTTCTAAATAGCTCTCCTACTCTTTCTTTTTTCCACGGATCTAATCCCTTTGTCGGTTCATCAAGTAACAATAAAGTCGGCTTTGATAATAACGTTGTACATAACGCAAGTAGTTGTTGCTCTCCCCCGCTACAATCATGCGGATGGCGTTCTTTAAGCGAATGTAACCAAAACTGTTTTAGCATATCTTCTGCTATTTCTTTTCCTTGTTCTCCATATAACTCACGTGCACGTTCATACACTTCTTCCCACACTGTATCAAATGTAAAATGATAATACGGATGTTGTGATACATACCCGATCCTTTTAAATCGTTCTTTCGAATCAATTTTATGTATCACTTTCCCATTCCACTTTACTTTCCCTCTTCTCGCTTTTTGCAATCCCGCTAAAATCGTTAACAGTGTAGATTTACCTGTACCATTTTTCCCAACGAGAGCTACCCATTTTCCTTTTTCAATCGATACGGTTAAATCTCGTAAAATAAGCGGACTATTTTTTTCATATTGGAACGAAATATGCTCTGCGCTTAAAATGACTTCTCGCTTTTCACTTTGTGCTATTGGCTCATTCACATATGATATATCTGAAAAGTTATTCAGTTTCATTTGTGCTTCTCGCACTGTAAACGGAATATCTTCCACGTCCCATTCTAAAAACAATCTTGGAATTTGCGGAATAAATGGACGGAACTTTTCAACTTCCCACATGTTCGCTATAACCGTTTTAGGACTGCCATCATAAACGATGCGGCCGTTATCCATACAAATAACGCGTGTTGCAAGTGGTATCACTTCATCTAAACGATGTTCACTTAAAACGATCGTAATTCCAAGTTCTTCGTTAATACGTTTTAACAATCCTAAAAACTCTTTCGCAGCGATTGGATCTAACTGCGCCGTTGGTTCATCTAATAATAATAATTTCGGCTGCATAACTAATACCGCAGCTAAATTGACAAGCTGCTTTTGCCCGCCAGATAACGTATGAACAGATTGATGCAATAAATCTTGAAACCCTAAAAAGCTAATGAGCTCTGCTATTCGTTTTTGAATAATCTGTGATGGTAACCCGATATTTTCTAAAGAAAATGCTAATTCTTGAATGACCGTATCCATTACGAGCTGATTCTCTGGATTTTGAAATACCATACCAATTTCTTGCGCAGATAATAAATCCGGTACTTCCTCTAATAAAACGTCATCATAAAAAATTTCTCCTGAACGTGTACCAATTGGAAGTAATTCCTTTTTAAAATGTTTTAATAATGTCGTCTTTCCAGAACCTGACCCTCCAGCAAGTGCAATAAACTCTCCTTTTTGAATAGAAAGAGAAATATGCTGTAACGCATATTCGTTTTCATCAGCATATACAAATGATAAATTGTTTATTTCTGCATGCGCCACCATATCCATTCCCTTCCTTCCATTATAATTGGTAAACTAATAAACATCGTAAGTACGACAAACATCATTCCATCGTATTGCTGAAATAGAATAGACTCGACTTTTGGATAAATGATTAACTTTCCTCCGCCATACGTACTACATATAATAGCAATGATAAGTAGAATACTTAAATAACTGAGCATATACCAATCGCGTCTTTCCATTCTATACCGAATATATGTCGTACGCTTCGTTACACCAAACCCACGAGCTTGCATAGAATCTGCTGTTTGCAGCGCATCTTCTAATGAACAAATTAATAATACTTGCAGCAATTGCATACCGTTTTTCACCCGTTCAACAATTGAGCCTGCATCTACTTGTACACCTTTTGTCTTTTGGACGAGTGTTATTTTCTGTAATCGCCTCATAAACAAAGGAACAAACCTCACTGTAATCATCGTTAACAATACTACTTTCGGTGAAATTCTAGAAAATAAATATAAAAATTTATGACTCGAAATAATATCATTATACGAAGCAAACGTAAACATAATCGCAACTAATAATAACCCCATTACTACTCCATACATAATTGCCTCAAGCTTAATACGGCTATCCCCTAACCAAAATAACGTAGTTCGGCCTCTATGCGTTAATAATGAATTAAATAAAATGACCATAAAAAAGAAAACAATTGTGCTCGGTAACATCTTTCTTATCTTTTCGCTATTCCCTTGCATTATATTGATTATAACGATTAAGAGTATCGCTCCAATTAAAAAAAGAGGATGAAGACACATCATACATAGTATCATCACCCCGATATAATAGAAAAAATTCACAAAAGGATGTAAAGAAGAAAAACTTATTTTCATAGCCCTTTACCGAATGCCTTTCTTATTTTAATACAAACACCCACTCAATTGTATCTCCTGGTTTAACTGTTACTACACCAGCACTATAGTTTGGAAAAGCACCATTCACACGATATTTCCACCCACTAGTAGTAGTAATATCTTTTTCATATAAATCATTAATACCTTTTACATAAATATCACCTTTAGAACCCATCACATCAAGCTCTAATCCTGTGTTCTTTAGCACATTATAGACCGTGTCACCTTCTTGTACATCCACCTTTTTCGCACCTAATAAGTACCCTTCATTACCTTTTACTGAGATCGTAACTTGTTTTGCTTGTGGTTTAGGTGGTTCTGGCGGATTAGGTGGCACTGGTTTCGGTGGTGTGGGAAGAGTAACTTCTTTTCCACCTTTATTTGGATCTTCTTTTTGCTCCTGTTTCGGTGTTTCTTTCGGTTGATTCACAACCTTCGCTTCTTCTTTTACTTCTGGTGCTTTCGGTTGTTGCTGTTGTTTCTCTTCTTGTGCTTTTTGTTGCTCTGGCTGCTTAGTAGCAGGCTGTTCCTGAGGTTTTTCTTCCTTTTTTACTTCTGGTTGTGCCTGCGTCTTTTCTTCTTTCGGCTTCTCTTCTACTTTTTGTTCTTGCTTCTCTTTCTGTTCTTCTTGCTTATTTTGTTCTTGTTCAGCTTGTTTTTCCTCCGGTTTTTCTTCCGGTTTCGCTTCATCTTTTTTCTCTTCTTGTTTTGCTACCTCTTCTTGTTTTGGTTCTACTTTCTTCTCAGGCTTAACAGCTGCCTCTTCACATCCGGCAAGTAGCCCAAGTGAAAGCATTAAAGAAATAAACCACTTCATCTTACTCATGTTGTCTCTCACCTTTCATAATAAAATTAGGAGCAAATGATTGCTCCTAATTTTTGTTAAGCTGCTTTACGTCTCCATAATACATATGCAGCAGCAATACATATTACACCCATACCTACTTCTGTAGCTGCACTATGAGAAGATGCTCCTGTTTTTGGTAACGTGCTACCATTTCCGGATTTTTTATTTTTAACCGGCTCATTATCGACAACAACTTTTAGCGTGTCATCTTTCGTTTCTTCTTGTACTTGCTTTTGTTCTTCTGGTTGTTCAGTAACTTCTTTTTCTACTACAACATTTTCTGAATCCACATTCGGTTTCTTATCGATTTCAGGAACAGATACATTTGACCAATCATAAATCGATTTTCCAAGATCCTCAAACTGAAGTAAAGCTAAAAATGCTTGCTCTGTAGCCATTCCGCTACCGTTTTGATCACTTGGTAACCATTTGAATTCACCATTTGGAAGTTGGTATGATAGTAGATTTTGCATTGCCTTATGTAGACGATTTTGATCTACATCTTTCACAAGTGATAGTCCAATAATTGCTTGCGCAGCACTATTAGAATTTTCTTGTCCATCAGCAGAAAAACCACCATTTTCTAACTGTTCATTATATAAGTAAGCAACAGCTTTTTCTACAGCTGGCTTCACATCTGGTCGATCTTGATAAGGAGCTAATGCTGATAAAACCATACCTGTTACATCAACGCTACTAGCACTGTCTTTACTGCTTGCACTATCGTAAGTCCAGCCGCCATCTGTATGTTGCGCGTTTAAAAGCGCATCTACTAAAGCAACTCGATTCCATTTTGAATTCACTGGAACTTCATATTTCTTCGTATCAAATGCAAGTAAAGCAAATGTATAACCTGTAACAGAATTCACTTTATCTGATTCGTACAATTTTTGAACTAAATTATGTTCGCCAACCTTTGTAGGGTCTGCTTGCATTGCATTCATCATAATAATCGTTCTAGCTAAATCTGTCGCTGAAAAACGGTTAATGCGCTTTTCTACTTTTTCAGTTACTGACTTAACATAATTTAATTTCGCCTCAATTGGAACATTCTTTCCAGAACGAGAAAGGCCTAAAGCTACCCAATCACTTTCAATTCCATCTTGTAACATCTTTTCAGATGTCTTAGAGATCGCGTCATTTACTTGCGCTGCTGGAACTTGAATGTTCTCTTGCTTTGGTTGCTCTGGTTTTTCTTGTTTTGGATCATCCGTTTTTGGTTCTTCTGGTTTTTCTTGTTTTGGATCATCTGTTTTTGGTTCTTCTGGTTTTTCTTGTTTTGGATCATCCGTTTTTGGTTCTTCTGGTTTTTCTTGTTTTGGATCATCTGTCTTTGGTTCTTCTGGTTTTTCTTGTTTTGGATCATCTGTCTTTGGTTCTTCTACAGTTTTACAAGTACCAAATTTATCTAATGTTTGCTGTAATGTTTCCTGGCTCATATTACTCCAGTCTGCAACAAAACGAAAGACAACAACATCTCCAGCATTTAATTTATAACTATCTGCTCCAACTTCTGCAGATTTATCATTTACATCATATAACCAGCCACTTGTGTCCCCAGCCATTAAACCGTCAATGCCTTTAACATACGTTCCAAAAGACATTGTCTCTGCTGTTACTTTGTCCCCCATGACTTTTTGCAGCAAACTTAAAGCTGTTTCCCCATCTTTAATTTGCTCTTCTTTCGGACATAACATAATACCCTTTTGTGATTCACCAATAATTGCAAGTTTTGCTGTATTTCCTTCAGCAAACGTAATATGTACTGTATTCGCAAAAGAAACAAATACAAGTGTAACTGCCATTAACGACGTAAGCAGCCATTTTTTTAACATTGCCATCCCAAAATTTCCTCCCTTACTACTATTTACACAAAAAAAGGCCCTTCAAGGGCGTGCAATTGACACTCTTTTTTTGTAAGTGTCGAACAAACTGTACAACACCTCCGACCCGCATCATTCGCGGCTATATTTGTATAGGAAAAATAATTTTGTTTATGAACGTATCATTGTGATAACATTCACTTTTCTAGGCACAACTGACTTCCATTCAAGTTATCGTAAAACGATAAACCTATACATTCTGTTAATTTTAAATTTCTGTATTATTTTACTATTGACAAAGAATTTTGTCCATGCTTTATCGGATTTATTTTCTAAGAATAGTAACTTACTAACCTTTAACGATGCAAACTCTTTTCACTAATAATGACGCCATCTTCATCCGCATACACATATTCATTCGGCTTCCATTCTACTTGTCCAAATTGCAATGAAATATTCCGCTCTCCTTTTCCTTCTTTTACACTTCTATTTGGCATCGTCCCTAACGCTAAAATACCAATATTAATATTCTTTAGTTCACTAGAATCACGAACATATCCATTTACAATAATTCCTGCCAGCTTCCTTTCCTCTGCAATAGCTGCCAAATTATCACCAAGTAACGCACAATTCGTAGATGCTCCGCCATCCACAACTAATATCGTTCCTTCTGGTAGTGTTTGCAATCCTTCCTTCACTAGTACATTATCATCCTTCACCTTTACCGTTGCAATTTTCCCGTGAAATTGTTCTTTCTTCCCAAAAGACCGAAATGACTGGCGACATATTTGTAATTCTTTTTCAAACTCATCACATAGATCCGTAGTCTTCCACATCTTTTTCCCCTCTTTTCCTTATTCCTTCTATATAACATATTCTTGGGTTATTTTCGTTTCCCTGTCTAACGTTTCAATAATTTGTATGTGCAGGAAAAGCATAGAAAAACTATTGCCTTAAGAAGCCACCTTTATTATAATCTATTTCACAGATAAATTTCAGAATATTAAAAATTAATCAAGTGAAAAAGGAGGGGTTTTATGCAATTACATACCGAGGCAAAAAAACAGCCGAGTAAACGAAAGTTTAAAATACCTGACGCGTACGTACTACTATTTTTTATTGCTTTACTTTGTGCAATAGCTACATATTTCGTTCCTGCTGGAGAATTTAAAAGAGTTACAAACGGTACTGTTACAACGACAATACCAGGAAGTTATCATTCTGTTCCACAATCGCCAGTAGGGTTTGTTTCTTTTTTTACCGCTATTGAAAAAGGAATGACACTTGCTGCTCCGATCATCTTTTTAATTTTATTTACAGGTGGAGCCATCGCCATTCTTGAAAAGACAGGTGCCCTTGACGGTTTAATCTATCATGTTATTAATAAATTTCGCAATCAGCAATTACTTTTCATTTGTATTGTCGCTGCACTCTTTTCTATTCTCGGAACGACTGGTATTATCGTTAACTCAGTTATTGGCTTTATCCCCATCGGCATCATCGTTGCACGCACATTAAAATGGGACGCTATCGTCGGCGTAGCAATTATTTATTTAGGCACTTATGCTGGTTTTAATGCTACTATATTATCTCCCTCACCTTTAGGCATTTCACAAAAGATCGCAGAACTTCCGATGTTTTCAGGGATTGGTTTACGTACAGCAATCTATATCTCTTTTTTAATTGCTACCATTTTATATATTAATTGGTACGTAAAACGTTTGAAGAAATCGAATAAAGGAAGCATTCTCGGTGACAACTGGTTTCCAAGTAACGCTCTTTCAAACGAAAAAGAAATAAAGAAAACAGAAGTTCCTTGGACAATACGCCACAAATTAATTTTACTCGTTTCAGCTTTATCGTTAATTGCATTTTTAATAGGCGCTTTTCGTCTACATTGGACGGACGCAGAAATGACCGCTACTTTTATTTTCATAGCAATTACAGCGGGAATAATAGGTGGTATGAAAGCAAACGATATCGCTTCTACTTTTCTAGCAGGCTGCCAAAATCTCATATACGGTGCTTTGATCGTCGGAATGGCTCGTTGTATTTCAGTCATTTTAGAACAAGGGAAATTACTTGATACAATCGTTAACCAACTCGCACAGTCTCTCGAAGGGCATAGCCCTGTATTTGGCGTTATCGGTATGTATGTAAGTAGTGCAGCATTACATTTCCTCATTTCATCCGGGACAGGAGAATCTGTTATTTTCATTCCGATATTAGCTCCATTAGCCGATTTCATGCACATTACACGCCAAGTTACAGTACAAGCTGTTATGCTTGGAGAAGGTGTAGTGAACTGTCTCAACCCAACTTCCGGTGTTTTAATGGGCGTTCTCGCAGCGAGCGGCATTTCTTACGGAAAATGGATTCGATTTATGGCTCCACTTGCATTCATTTGGTTTATCATTGGACTTATTTTTCTTATTATTGGCGTGAATATTGAATGGGGACCGTATTAAAAGACTCATATTATACTTAACTTAATAAAATATCTATTCTATTCTCCAATCCTATAAAAATCACTTATTCTAGTATAGATATAAATAGGGATTGATCACTATGATCAATCCCTTCTCTCAAAGTAAAATACCTTTAAATATTTTAATTCCAAATTTTATTTACCCATTCCGGATGATCAATAAAAGGATTACGATTATGTTGATATTTCGTAAAAATCACTTCATTACGCTTTCGCTCTAAATCATCTACCGGGTCTTGTTCATTCCATTTTAGTAAAACGGATAGTTTGCCCATGTATGGATCTTTATTGTTATTCACCTTTTCATTTAATTCTAAGTCTATTTCCCCATTGTCTCCTTCATAACGAACAGCCATGTAAAATAGCATTCTAGCGATATCTCCTTTTACACTATCACGAGGTTCCCAAGAATCACTATCGTATTTACATTCTGTCGCTTCCGAATGATTTACACCACCATTATCAAAATCCAGATTTCCACGTGAGCTATTTACAGATACATCCGTCGCTCTTAAATGATGCAAATCAGTTCCAGCTCCTGCAGTCGTTCCAAAATCACCGTGAGATTTTGCCCAAACATGCTCTCGGTTCCAATTATCAACTCCTGAACCATTCGTAAGTTTCCCTTGCGAACGCCCAGTATATAAGAGTATCACATTGTTTTTATTATTTGGATCTTCATCAGTATCTCTTAGTGCTTCCCAAACCGCACTGTATGATAACTTTGTATGATCATCAATAATATTATGAAGTTCCTTCTTTAATTCTAAACCCGTTTTTCCTATTGCATTATTATAATATGTATCATCATAGCTTTTTACAGTAATCTCTTGTGGTGATGCAGAAGCTACTTCACCGTGTATGATATCTGTGAATGATAGAGATGCAGTACCTAAAATAAAAAATGAAGATAGTGTAACTATAGCAAGCTTTGTATTTCGAAACTTCATATACCCATTTCCCCTTTAACATATAATTTGAAGCTATTAACTAAAAAGTGCTTTCTAACCCCCAAAAACTTTTAGAAAGCCATACCCACCCTTTTCTTTTTATTTAATACAAAAACTCTATTGAGTCTGTATCATTTTCACACTTTTGGTTTATCTACTTTTCAAGCAATTTCACTTTTCACAAGGAATATCCTTCTCTAGTAAAGATTATTAAAATATTCCTTACAATTAAAAAGTAGTTTAATGTTAACTCATAAATTTCAATTTTTTTATGCAATTATGCATATTTGATAAATCGACTTTTCCTTTTTCTATAACTGTCTTTATTTTTTATGTAAAACCCTTCTTCCTCTGAAGAATAAGTACAAAAATAGATTGGATACCATGTAAGGCACCAACCTATTTTAATTAAAGAAACTGTGTCAATTCTGAGTTCACAACACGTTGTGCAGTAATGATAACACTTTCAGCTGTTAGTCCATAAACACTATATAGTCCACCAGGTTGATTAGGAACAATTTGAACTTCATATTCAAATGCTTGTCCAAAAGCAGGATGAACTAAACTTAGAGTTGCAAAAGTAGAAGCATTAGAATTTACATTGAAGTTTATCTGTTCAATTAATGCTAATGAACCGTCAAGTCTAAAAACTCTAGCTACTCCAGTAAGTGGGCCCGCAGTACGGTTAAGGATCTTCACCCTAACTCTATTTGCATTAGCAGGTTGATTTCCTACATTTTCAATTGGTCCTGTAGTAAGAGCCATATAACATCACCTCCATTATATTATTATGATATTCAACGATAAACATTGATGTTATAGTTTAATTACCCAATTTATTTTAAATAAAAAAGCTTGTTTCTTATATTTTTTATAAGAAACAAGCTTTTCTTTTTCAACTACCATTCCTAAGACAAGTTTATTCATCTCGAAAACATTTACAGTTACTTGACGTTTATACTGGGACAGAACTACTACTATTTACTTTGCATTGAATCTATATATTTTTTAACTACTTCATAAACATATTCTTGATTTGCCGCTGCTGTGTTTGGATTATATTTTCCGCCGTTTGTTTTATTGTTAGATAACACTCGAATTCCTAAAAATGGTACGTCATACGCTTTTGCGATTTGCGCTGCTGCAGCGCCTTCCATTTCCTCAACAGATGTACCGTATTTTGTATGGAACCATTTAATTCTATCAACTTCATTATTCCAAACATCTGCTGAACCAATCGTACCTTCCACTACTTTACCTTTTGTATATTTATCTTTTACCGCATTAGCTGCTGCAAGTAAATCCTTATCTCCCTCGTAGTATCGGATTTTCTCAGCATTTGGATCTTCTCCTGCACTTCCTTCAGAAGCCATTAAGTCCATAGAAATCCATTTTGTCGGCTCAATTCCTTGATTCTCATCCATATTTGTTGTTTTTAATGAACCTATGTTTGCTACTTGTTTTCCTAAAACAATATCAAATACGTTTAAATTTGGATCGTGTCCACCTGATGTTCCTTGGTTAATAATCGCCTTAGGCTTATATTTTTCAATAGCCACTGCTGTAGCGGCTGCTGTATTTTCCATTCCTTTACCTGTTTTCGCTACGATTACAGGATAATTGTCGACAGTGCCTTTATAAAATACGAAAGTTCCAGACTTTTCTTCTTTCACATTTTTTAATCTTTTTGCAAACTTCTCAGCCTCTATCGGCATTGGCCCTTGAATTAAAAGAGGTTGTTGATTACTTTTTGCCTCAACTTGTTTTGGACCCGCATTACATCCCGCAAGTATTGAGAATGACAATGCAACAGTAGTTACTAGGGCAGCACATTTTTTCAACGTATTCTTCTTCATAAATAATCTCCTCTTTCTCTTGTTGTTTTCTATACTCGATGCTTTTGGTCCAAACAAAAAAGTTCTAGAAATTGTAGAAGAATCTCTACTTTCTAGAACTACGGTAGTCAAAGTTAATTGAGCAAAAGATAAAACAAATGCCAAATTATAGACGGTAGCGCTCATAAAATAGCACGGCCGAATACTTTAACCCGTAGTCCAGTTCTTTCATTGGGAACTAGGTAGAAACGCTCGGACCATATTACCGAGTATATACGAGTGATGATGTGTAAAATTATTATATTGGTAATATATCAAACTTTTAGTGTGCACGCAATATATATATGAACATTTTTATCAGAATCATTCCTAACGTTCGTTTTTAAAGGTTAAAATAATAGTATTTTTCATTCATCAATGAATAACAACCAGAAAAAACTTACAATCCAAACTCTAAACTACATTCACCTACAACAACCGATCTTTTACCAACAATTAATCTTCCTCACTTTGAGCTATAAGTCTTATTCCCCTCATATAGTGAAATAAAATATGGATTTAAAGTCGACTTTCGTTAACAAAATCAACCGTTAGGAAGCATTCATCTAAAATAAAAAAAAGCTCCAAATTATATTATATTTAAGTCATAGATATTAAACTTAATAAAATTAAAGGCAGGAACATATTTGAAATGTTCCTGCCTTTTTATTGTGGGATACCGATACATAGCCATCTAGCTAAGATTTTGAAGTGCTGTAAAATCAAAAATTTCATCTCACCACAGTTTTCTATGAGAATCCAGTGATTAGCTTATTTACATCATTTTCGAAAGTGGAAGTTAAAAGTTTTTAGTTTCTTGCGCAATTAAAGCACTACATTAATCTAGAAATTTAAGTGATTCCAATTTTCCAATTATCATTGACTTATATTTGATAGCTTCATACTGTGAATTATCAATTTTTGTCTTTTTTATATTTAACATATCAAATATTTCTCTTTCAATATCTCTTCTTGCTTCTAAAACTTTAATTGTTCCGTCTAAACCGTGATAGCCTTTCATCTTCCCATACCCTTGATTTGTATAATACTCAATAAATCCAGAAGACCATTCTTTTGCTCTTTCATTAAATACCTTTCTGAATGAGAATTCCAAATCATCTTGTTCTATATAAAACAATACTGGATTTAATTTCTCTATAATTTTCTCTAATGCATTAATATAACTTATAACTTTCTCTTTTTTTGCACCATATTTAACCATCCCGATTGTTAATGGATTTTGTATGAAGCAACATTCAAAAATATAAATTTTATTTTCGTTGTTGGCTATTTCAACAAAATCCCTCCATTTTTCAGTTATTAATTCAATATTCCTCTCTAGCGGTAATTCATATATATCATTTTTGAAAATGGTATTTAATAAATTTTCAGGAAAATTAGAGCTGTATTCATTTTTAATTTTTTTATATGGCAATAAATAATTGTTTTCTCGCTTCGTGACTCTATCACTAATTACTTCCTTAAAATTACCACTATTCACTAACAAACTTTCGAATTCACTTTTATCAAAACAAGATACCCCATCATAATCAGCAGGGTGGTCTGGATTCCCTTCAAGAAATAACTCAGCGTCAATATTTTTTTCAATTAGAATATCGTAAAGCAAGCTTGCAGTGGTGGATTTCCCAAAGCCAGGAAGCCCTTCTACTATGATTAATTTCGTATTCAAAAAATCTACACCTTTCAAAGACAAAACGGACTAATTATCCTATAAATCTTTATCTAAATTTAATAAAACTAGAACTTCTTTTCCTATGTATCATTATTTCGTTATTTCACCAAACTGCGCTCTCGTTACTTTCGCTAAGTCATCCACTTTCAGCTCGATTTGTATACCAATCTTCCCGCCGCTTACAATGATTGTTTCAAGCGATTGAGCAGTCGCATCAATGCATGTAGAAAATAACTTCTTCATTCCTACTGGTGAACAACCACCGCGAATGTATCCTGATACTTTCGTAATATCTTTTACAGGAATCATTTCAATCTTCTTTTCGCTGACCGCTTTTGCGGCAGCTTTTAAATTTAGTTCCTCATCTACCGGGATGATAAACACATGATAATTTTTACTATTCCCTTGAGCGATTAACGTTTTATATACTTCTCTCACTTCTCGTCCAATTTTCTCAGCTACTGATACGCCATCAATTTTTCCATCGTCCGGATCATATGACATCATCGAATATTCGATCTTTTCTTTATCTAATATTCGCATCGCATTTGTTTTATCTTTTTTCATGGGTTTCTCCTTAAAAGGTTATTTCATATTATTAAGTTTTATTATACACCTTTTTCCATTTATCCTACATAACTTCACGTATATTTCAAAACTAAAAATATTGATAATTCAAAAATCATCTGATATAATTTGGAAAAACTTATGTTAAGGAGAGATTTGTCATGCGAAATATTAATACTTCTTTCCAACTTCATCATCATACGTAATGCCGTGTATCCGAAGAAAAATTTTTCTTCGTGGGTACAGGGCTTTTCCTGTTGACCCACGAAGCGTTCATAAAGCTATGTGGGTATTTTTATACCTGCATAGCTTTTTTAAATTTAAAAAGGAGAGATTACAATGGAAATGAAAAATGTAAAAGGAACGAAAGACTATTTACCAGAGGAACAAGTGTTGCGAAATAAAATTAAAAGAGCTTGTGAAGATACGTTTGAACGATACGGATGTAAACCGTTAGAAACACCTACGTTAAATATGTATGAGCTTACTTATGTCTTACAAGTACGGCGGTGGCGATGAAATTTTAAAAGAAATTTATACGCTTCAAGATCAAGGAAAACGTGACCTTGCCTTACGCTACGATTTAACCATTCCATTCGCAAAAGTCGTAGCGATGAATCCGAACATCCGCCTCCCTTTTAAACGGTATGAAATTGGGAAAGTATTTCGAGATGGTCCAATTAAACAAGGGCGATTTCGTGAGTTCATTCAATGTGATGTTGATATAGTCGGTGTAGAATCAGTCATGGCAGAAGCTGAACTTATGAGTATGGCGTTTGAGCTGTTCCGAACGTTAAACTTAGAAGTAACGATCCAATATAATAACCGAAAATTGTTAAACGGCATTCTCGAGTCCATTAACATCCCTACTGAACGAACGAGTGACGTCATTTTATCATTAGACAAAATCGAAAAGATTGGGATTGATGGTGTACGAAAAGATGTATTAGAGCGCGGAATTTCTGAAGAAATGGCTGATACGATATGTAATACCGTTTTATCTTGTCTAAAGCTTTCAATTGCTGACTTTAAAGACACTTTTAATAATCCACTCGTTGCCGATGGAGTAAACGAATTACAACAATTACAACAATATTTAATCGCTCTTGGAATAAATGAAAATGCTATATTCAATCCGTTTTTAGCGCGAGGACTTACAATGTATACAGGCACCGTGTATGAAATCTTTTTAAAAGATGACTCGATTACATCTAGCATCGGTAGCGGCGGTCGATACGATAATATTATCGGAGCATTCCGTGGTGATAACATGAACTATCCAACAGTCGGTATTTCATTCGGTTTAGACGTTATTTATACAGCACTCTCACAGAAAGAAACGATATCATCTACAGCGGATGTATTTATCATCCCACTCGGGACAGAATTACAATGCTTACAAATTGCTCAGCAATTACGTTCTACAACTTCCTTAAAAGTCGAACTCGAACTAGCAGGCCGCAAATTAAAACGTGCCCTTAATTACGCAAATAAAGAGAATATCCCTTATGTGCTTATTATTGGTGAAGAAGAACTTAGTACAGAAACCGTTATGCTGCGGAATATGAAGGAAGGTAGTGAGGTGAAGGTTCCCCTTTCTTCTTTAAGTAGTTATTTATAATACGAATCACCCTCGTTTGGGTGGTTTTTCTATTTTATAGATAACGAAACAATTAGTTAACATAAAATAATTATATTCTACTAAAAACCACAAGTATTTAATATCCAATTACCTATTATTTTTGGTAATATATAGATATCGATTGTTTTAGGAGGATTTACTTTGAAAACTTACATACAAGCAATAAAGTGGACTACAGGAATCTATCATCTTTTATTACTTCCTTGCTATTATATATTTCCAAGTCTTGTTAACCTAGATGGGATACCTTTACTACTATTGATTGCTTTACATATCACTACTATTTTATTAGCTAAAAAAGCAGGCATGAATACGTACGCTCATTATATAGGTATTATCGTTACTCTAGTTGCCTTCTTTCCTTATATAGACATCGTTCTACATATTATAGCAGCCATTTTCCTTTTATTAGATGCTGCTTCCACAAATAAAAAAGAAGTGTATGATTCATAGCTGGATAATATAAAACTTTAATCAGTAAAGTTTTGAATTAGGTTAGCAAATCACAAAATCATCTCACAAACTAAGCTTATTACTAACACCCAAAAAGGATTTACTTTTTAAGTAAATCCTTTTTTATTTAAACTTGCATTTCTTACTCCAGACAAATAAAAGAATATTCTGTTTAATTTTTATAAAATTCTAAATATTTACAATAAACTCCGATTAACATACATTTTAGTTATGCAAAAAATCTAAGTTTAAAGGAGATGAATTCATGTTTAAAAAATTAATAGTAGGTGCAGCAGTAGCCATTACAGCATTAACTGGCGGAATGGGTTCAGTATCAGCTAGTACCGAAAAGGATTATTCGATTAGCTCTTTTGAATATGTAACTGTAGATGAAAAGACTGTAGATTCGTTTAACAAATTGGATGCTCCATCTAAGGAAGACGTAAAAATAACTGTAGTTCTACCGAAACAAAATCAAAATGGAGACTGGTTATCTTATGGATTTTCGAACAAAGAAAGTTTAGATTCTTTTATTGAAAAAGACAAACAAAGGTTGAATAATACAATCAATCCCCTTGGTGTTGGAGGGAGCGGACCTAATAGTACAGATTTCTATGAACATGCAAATAAAGGTGGCGAGTATTTTTCTCTTAGTAGCGGTTTTAAAAATTTGCCTCCTAATTGGCAAAATAGAATTTCTTCTGTAAGTACAGCATCCCCTACTGCTAGCTATTCGACAACGCTATGGGATCGTACTTCAACTGAAGAATATGGTAAAGGTATCATCTTCAAACACTCTGATTGGTATGGTAAAACTGTAAACTTGAATGACTTTGCAATTTCAGCAGTTGAAGTTAAAAAGTAAAAAATATAGAAATAAAAGGTGTCTTCACCTATGGAAAACACCTTTTATTTCTACAACTCTTAACTATTATTTTTCGTATTCCTACTCTCCAAAACTTTCTCCATATTATGAGTTGCCCATTCCATCATTAATAGAATCATTGGACGTAGTGATTCACCAAGCTCAGTTAACGAATATTCTACTTTCGGAGGAACTTCACGGTATACTTCACGATGGATGATGCCATCTGCTTCAAGTTCTCTCAGCTGCAGTGTTAACATTCTTTGTGTGATATTAGGTTTTAATCTTTTTAATTCATTAAACCTCTTTGTACCATCTAATAAATGATACAAAATAACCCCTTTCCATTTTCCACCAATAACCTCAACCATAGCTTCAACTGGACAAGAATATTTATTTAGAAATGGGTAATTTATATTATTTTCATTCGAACAATCCATCATAACTCCCTTCCCTTACCAATAGTATCTTTTTTGATACTATAACACAAAAATGTGCGTACTTGTTTCTACGTTACTTTAAAAATATAATTTACTTACAAAAACAAATTAATGAAAAGAGGTACTTTTATGACAAATACAAAACAAATTACAAAAGAAAAAATTATGGAGGCTTTCCATTTCAGACATGCATGTAAAGAGTTTGATCCTATGCACAAAATTTCAGAAGAGGATTTTAAATTCATTTTAGAAACAGGCAGATTAT
The DNA here is from genome assembly GCF_008368885.1 of Bacillus sp. BPN334. NCBI lineage: Bacteria > Bacillati > Bacillota > Bacilli > Caryophanales > Bacillaceae > Bacillus > Bacillus sp. BPN334. The sequence continues at coordinate 151,016 of NZ_QOZW01000019.1, forward strand.
CTCCTTCTTCTTTTGGTTATGAACCATGGAAATTTATTGTCGTACAAAATAAAGAAGTAAGAGAAAAACTACAACCGTATTCATGGGGCGCTGGTGGGCAACTTGCAACAGCAAGTCACTTTGTCATTGTTCTTTCAAGAAACATTAAAGATATGCATTATGATGCAGAGTATATTAAATATATGATGAACGATATTATTGGATTACCTGAAGACACTCAAAAAATTAGATATGAATTCTTCAAAAAGTTCCAGGAATCCGATTTTAACTTGTTACAATCGGATCGTGCTGTATTTGATTGGGCGTCTAAGCAATCTTATATTGCTTTAGGTAATATGATGACGAGTGCAGCTCAAATCGGCATTGATTCTTGTCCAATAGAAGGATTTGATAAAGAGAAAGTAGATTCTTTACTTCGTCAAGAAGGTATTATAAAAGATGATAATCTTGAAGTATCTGTTATGGTTGCCTTTGGTTACCGTAAAGAAGAGCCAAAGCGTGATAAAACAAGACAGACTATGGATACAATTGTTGAATGGATTTAGTAATATAGCACTCACAAATAAAACTCCTTCTAGCTAAATACTTATTCTATTGAAGAATCAGTTGTTTTTCCAATGTATGAAATTGATTTTTCATGGAAAGATATGTTAGTATGTATACAGTTTGAGCGCTCTATTTTTTAGAGTCGAACAGGAGGAGAATGGATATGTCTGATATTGAAGTTGGCGAAGTGTTTACTCTCAGTGATGAGAATAATGAGGATCAGGAAGTAGAAGTACTCGGAGCGATGGATGTCGAAGGCGCAGAATATATTGCGGTTGCCTTCGTAGAAGACATTCAAACAGAATCTGAGGAAGACATTGATATTTTCTTTTTAAAAGTAGAAGAAGATAACGAGTTTTCATACATTGAAAATGATGAAGAGTTTGATAAAGTATCTGCTGCTTTTGATAAAATTTTGGATGAGCAAGAGCAAGAATAATATGAATGAAAAACACGAGGGTGGATGCATATCCGCCCTCTTTTTATTTATCCCGCTATTCGCCGGGCAGTAAGAGCCCGATTGATGAGGGCTGATAATCAGTGGGGGTGGACAAAACCCCCACTGATTAAAGTTTCACTTTATCACTCATCCAAAGACTTATGCAGCAATTCCAATACATCTTTCATCACAAAAGGACCGTCTTTTTTCACATGCTCAGCGAATTCAGAAACGAGACGTAATGTTTTTACACTTTCAATCGGATGCTCGCCTGATGCACTTTCAGCGGAAAGCATAACTGCATTCGTTCCGTCCAGTACAGCTTGAAACACATCAGTTACCTCAGCCCTTGTTGGAATAGAATGATCTACCATTGATTGAAGCATTTGTGTCGCTGTAATAACATATGTATTCGTTCGATTACATTCCTGAATCATCATTTTCTGCAAGAGCGGAATAAATTGATACGGCAACTCTACTCCTAAATCGCCCCTTGCAATCATAATTCCGTCTGCTTCTTTACATATATCTTGAAAATTCTCGATCGCTTCCATCGTTTCTATTTTGGCAATTACATTCGGTGAAGTTTCTTTGTACTGTTGTATAAAATCTCGTATTTCTTTTATATGACTAGGTTTTCTTACGAAAGAACATGCGATAAAATCAACATCCTCTTCTAGAAGAAACTGAATGTCTTTTTTATCTTTTTCTGTAATAGCTGGTAAACTAACGATTGCCCCTGGTAAGTTCACCCCTTTATGAGATGAGATATTACCACCTGTTTTCACCTTTGTTTCTATTTTATCCGTACTTATCTTTTCAACGATTAATTCAACTTCGCCATCATTAATTAAAATTCTACTGCCAACTTTCACGGCATTCGCGATTCCTGCATAATCAACACTTGCTTCTCTATTGCTCCCTGTAACTGGTTGCGTATGTAAAATAAAAGAATCTCCCGCCTGAAGTGTAATTTGCTCTCCTTTTATTTCACCTAACCTTATTTTAGGACCTTGTACATCCCCTAAAATTTTAATAGAATCGTCTAACGATTTGACTAAACGAATGATGTCTTTATGACTTTCATGCGTGCCATGTGATAAATTCAACCGCACTATTTTCATACCATTATTTATTAACTGCGCTAACGTTGCTTTATTATTACTTGCTGGGCCAATTGTACAAACTCTATCGATTGTCATTTTTATCACCATCCTTTTTTAGATAAGTTTCCCACATAACCTTAAAAATAACAGAGATCATGAAATGATTAGATTTAAATTTACACGAATTTCATAAAGTTAAACCTGTTTCCCTTGCTGGCTAAGCATTAGAAGGGATATTCGATTTTTTACAAATGAAGAAATGTTGAATCAAAAGTAAAAGGTAAGTTAAGTATGGGACAAGTTATTGAGAGTTTCAAAATTTTCATATATTGTATGAAATGAGTTCGAACTCAAAAATTTAAAAAAGGTGGGAAAATTAGTGAATATGAAAAAATCTTTAGCGGTGGCAACTTTAGGGTTAGCGGTTTTAGGTTTTGGTTTTACTAATTACGCAAGTGCTTCAGAGGTGGGTGCTGCAGACAAGCAGCCCGTTTTGGTTAACTACGATACAGTTCAATCAGCAAAAACATCTAATGTTCCTAGTTTGGTTGTTGCAGCTGCACCTAAAAATGACCCTAACATTAGCGTGTATACTCCCTTTTTCGGTACCCCATATGCAGTTGCTAAATCGAAACCAACTACGACCGAAGACTATATTTATGCAAAAGCAAGGACTTTCAATGGCGATGGCTCATTAGTGAATACGAAAAGTAATAGTACCAAAAAATCAACTTATGTAAGTGCTACAGCGACCCACACAAGTGTTTATTATGGAGATGATTACGCTATTGGTAATCATACCTATAAATTAAATGGTTATAATGATGTAAATCACGAAACAAAAGCTTCCTGGTAAGAAAGAGAAAAAAGATATGCATCTTGCATATCTTTTTTCTCTTATATTTTAAATATATTGAGGTGCTATTTATGAAACAAATGTATATTATTATCAGTGTTATACTTATTTCGTTAATTATCATTTATGTTTTGTTCCCTACTTCAATCATACAACCACATACATCTCCTACAGAAAATAAGCGAGAGCAACAAACCAATACTATTTCTTACGGATTGAAGAATACTAAAGGTCAACATATTAATAATGGTAGTGAAATTACTATGGAGAATAATAAAATAAATGTATCGTTATCATTCATACATAATGTTGATGAAGACCGAAAATATGGATTAATTGTCCTAGAAGATTACGAACAAAAGCCTTTTAAAATAGAAGAAGCTGCTAATGAAGTATTACACTATTCTTTTGATATGAAACCAAATAGTTCAATTACTACGAGAATCACTTTACACACTTCTCCTAATGCAAGTGAATTAACCTTTTTATAATTAAAAAACCTGAATATAAATTAAAAGATAATGACTTAAATAAAGCGGTTATATTAGAAGAGATTTTAAGTATGCGATACTCCATAAATTCCTCTCAGGAGAGAAGCAAAAAAATAAAACTCACCTTTATACAACCAAATGCTATTTTAAAAGATGGTCTTTATGAACCATTATTTGTTACGAAAACTGAAGGAAAATTACAAACTGTCTTCTCTGAAAAAGAAGGCAGACAATTAACCTTATCAAACGGTAATGAAACAAAAGATGAAATGACTTACGCAATCGTGGCCTTTAAAGATTGGGAACAAGTTGAAATATTTAATAATATAAAAGTCGTTTATACTGCGGTCGCACCTGAAACGAGACAAATTTTCAATTTTACATTGCCTTCAGTGGATCAGGAAAGTAATTTTCAGCTCGTCGCTTTTCCATTTCCTTATAAAACTAGCGAAGAAGATTATGTCAGTCAACAAGCATTCGGTTCATTTCGTATCGTAATTGAAAAAAATAGACTTTTACAAAAAAAACAAAAAAGCCTACTTCCACAGTAGGCTTTTGAAACTACGAAAGTTTCGTTAATAACTGATTTAAATCTTTTTTCGTTTTCGTCGTTAATGACTTCATTTTATTAATATCTATCTTTTCTTTCTCTGCTCCTACAATTAACGGATAGATACTTTGTCCAATTGTTTTATATTCAGCTGGGTGAGATGCTTCTAACTCTTTCTCAATCACATCCCACTTTTCATTAATTTGTTTTCCAAGTTTATTTACTGTTTCTAATTTAGGGTTTGCAGCTAATTGCTTGTCTAAGCTTTCAATTAATGCAGCAACTTCTTTAACATTTGTTTTCACAGCTACGCTTTTCTTCGGATCTTTCGTTGTTTTTCCGTTTGAGTTTGTACTTGTACTTTGATCTGTCGTTTTTCCGCTAGTCGTTTCGTCATTCGTTTTTCCTGTCGTCTCTTTTTCTTTTGTTTTCACATTCTCATTTTGAGATGACGTTTTACCGTTACTTTCTGTTCCTGATGATTCTTTCGTATTTTTTGCATCTTTATCTGTTTTTTCATTTGAAGAAGTATTTGTATCTTTTTCAGTATCTTTCGTTGTTTTTGACGTCTCATCTACACTTGTCGTTTTTGCTTCTCCTTCATTTTGCGCTGTTACTTGTTCTTTCTTTTCTGCCTCTTTCTCTGCTGAAGGACTACAAGCTGCCATAGTAAGCATTGTACCAATTGTTATCGATGCGATAGCGACCTTTTTCATTTTCATATAAATCCCCCTATGTTTACTTTATTTATCCTCCCCTTTACGATTCGATTTCCCCTTAAAAAATCCCTTTTCATACGAATTACCATCTTTCCGACAGTAATCTTCATAATAATACGTACAAAAACTGATAAATCAATTTGAATATTCGAGTTTCTTCTACTTCATTTTTCTTCTCTGTAGTAAAAGAAAAAGAGTATATTGTCACATGAAGAATTACTATCTTCATATGACGATATACTCTCCTATCAAATTTTTATCTTTCTTGACATTTTATTTATACAAAAAAATAAAATTTTCTTTCATTTTTTGTTTCTCAACAATTGTTAACATAATATATTTATGAGTAACCACCGTTCGAATGAATGACTTGCCCCGTAATCCATTTTGCTTCTTCACTTACTAAAAAAGAAATTAAGCGCGCTGCATCTGACGGTTCTCCCACTTTACCTTGCGGGAACTTCCATGCTAAATGATGCTTCAGCTCCTCTGTAATCCATCCTGTATTCGTCGGCCCTGGATCAACTGCATTCACTGTAATCCCCTTCTCCATCGCAACTGGTGCTACTGATTTTGTAAATGCTTCAATTGCTCCTTTCGTTGCTGCGTATACTAATTCATCTGGCATCGGACCTAATGACTGTCCTGAAGTAAGATTAATAATACTGCCACTCGTTTTCAGTGCATAATGTTTTATAAATAATGAACTTAATAACATAGTAGCGCGAACATTCACTGTATAATGTTTATCTAACTGTTCTACATTTAATTCTTCAATTCTCGTATGAGTAGCATACGCTGCATTATTAATTAAAATAGATGGATCACCTAAACGTTCTGAGGCCATATAAAACAAACGATTTGGTGAATACGAATGCGATAAATTGATTTCTGCCATTTCACAGCGAACACCTAAACTTTCAATCTCCTCTTTCAACAAAAAGGGCTCTTTGTCATGCATTCCCCACGGCATCGCTTTATCATACTGAGACCAGTACGTGAAAAAAATGTCTATCCCTTCTTGAGCAAGCACCTTGCATACAGCTGCACCGATTCCATTCAGACGAGTTGCCCCTGTTACAATTGCTATTTTCTTCACCTTTTCTCCTCCATCTATGGATAAATCCCCTGCACGAATACAGAGGATCTATCTTTTTATTCAATATTTGACAATATGCGTTCTGCACCTAATTTTAAAATTTTAATGAAGATATAATTTACAATCGTAAACATTACAAATAAAACGATAAACATAACCCATAGTCCTACTTGAAGGAAGAAGTATAATAAACTTACTCCCGCTACAATAACTAAAGCTATAAAAATATTAGCTAAAAAATTCCACAAAGTTGTATATCGGCTCTTAAATAATTTCTGCTCTGTATCCCAATGTATATCTGCAGTTTGTGCATCCCAACGTGTACCGATTAAATTAATTAACAATAACCCGTTCGCACTTAGTAAAAACCACAGTAACATGAACACAGGAGAAATCCCTGCTACAACTGCCATCGTAATACCGAATACTGCTAAAATAATTACATTAATTAACCAAGCAGTGATTGCTTTCGCAAAAAAGATATCCGAAGCTTTTACTGGTAAATATCGATTCACAAACCATGAACTTCCATCTCGTGAAAATGACGTTGTTGCGATGACGTTACTTCCCATTAAAAATAACGATGCACAAAGACCAACGCCAATTGCAAGTCCTGCTGATTTTGGATTATCAATATACCCTGTGATCCACTTTAAATTCCCATCTTGCACGAATAAAACAAAGAATAACATAATCGGCATAACAAAAGTTTGTACGATACAATTTAAGAAAAATTGTGGTGTACGGAATAACGTTTTAAATTCTTTTTTCACATACGCTTTCAAATGTGAACTTTGTACCGTTGATTTCTGTAAACCTTCTGCTGAAATGACCTCTTTTTTTGCTGTACTCGTTGAAAGTCCAATAACCCCTTTTAAATATGTACGCTCTGCAATGTAATAAAACAACACAAAAAATACAAATGAAATAAGTGCAAAGATGATTACGTATAAAGGACCCTTCCAATTTGCATTTTCTACTAATGCCACTGCCCCAAAATATGTAGTTGGAAAATAATTTGTCATTTGTACTAGAAGAGAAGATTCGTTGTTCGCAAGATAATTCGTAAGTGCATCTTCAGAAAACGAACTTTTATTTTTCCACTGTAAAAACACATTAATTCCTACAATAAATAGTATACTTACGATTCCAATAAATATATTGCCTCGATCTTTATTTTTCGCTATATTTGTATACCTCATAATAACTGTCATTAGTAATGAAGCTAATACTAACGGCACAATCGGGAAGAGTAAGTAAATGAAAATCATGTATATGTAATATGTAATAAATGCACTACTTTTTAACCCGTACGTAATAAAGATTGGTAATAAAATAAATGAACTCATTACGTATTGTGTAATTAATACCGTTAAAAACTTTGCCGAAATAATCTGCGCTGGCTTCAATGGTAACGGCAATAACATTTCAATGTCATTACTATAGTAAAATACAGTTAAAATGTTCGTTATACTCATTAAAAATACCCATATACTCGCAATCGCAAGTCCCATTGCGATAATCATTCCTGGGTCTTGCCCTAAATGTTTCATCCCTTCATACAATCCGTGCGTCATCGAACCAAATATTAAAAAGCCAACAAATAAAATGGCTGCAAATGAAAATACATACGCCCATCGCTTCTTCTTATCTGTTATAAAATCTGCATAATTTAATTTTAATAATACTTTCGTTAACGTCCAAATTTTACTCATTGCCCGTCATCTCCAAGAACATTTTTTCAAGTGATTCATTGGATTTAAAATGATCTCTCATTTCACCTAAATTCCCTTTAAACTGAAGATTTCCCTTATTAATAATCGCGACGCGGTCACATATTTTTTCTGCCACCTCTAATACGTGTGTAGAGAAAAATACAATCTTTCCTTTATCCGCATGTTCTCTCATCATTTCTTTTAAAATATATGCGGATTTCGGATCAAGCCCCGTTAACGGTTCATCTAAAATCCATACATCTGGCTCATGCACGAGCACACCAATAATAACGATTTTTTGTCTCATACCGTGCGAGTAACTTTGAATTTGATCCGATAACGCATTGTAAAGATCAAATTTCTTCGCTAAAGACTCGATTCGCTCTTGTCGTACTTCTTTCGGCACTTCATACATATCTGCCATAAAGTTTAAATATTCAATTCCCTTTAATCGCAAAAACATATCTGGGCTATCTGGAACATAACCAAACGTCTTTTTCGCTTCCATCGGATTTTTCATAATATCTTTACCGTTAATCGTAATCGTCCCTTTGTCCACTCCATGAATACCAGTAATCATCTTAATTGTCGTTGATTTTCCCGCACCATTTGGCCCTAAAAATCCAAAAATTTCTCCGCTAGGCACAGATAAACTTAAATCTTTTACTGCATAGGTAGACCCATTATAACTTTTTGACACATTCGTAATTTCAATCATTCCATCCAATCCTTTCCTTAATTACCAAATAACTATATCAATATTATAGCATACTTCTATTTTTAGATTTTTATATTTTTTCAGTTTTTTTAGTCTTTAAAATATATATACACACCTAATCCAACGATTAAAACGACAGCTAGTATAATATAAATCATTGTCAGCCGTTTAATATTCCCTTTTGTCGCTTTACTATAATTCGCATCACCATTCCGCCCAATTAACACCGTTGCCACTACAGTAATCACTACAAGTAATACAACGATCATGATCCAAGTTAGCATTCCTTCCTCCCCCTCCTTACAACCATTTTACAATATTATCCTCTTCATTTCGCATTATATTTCCTCTTTTTACTATTATTATGAAAAGAATTGGAAAACTATTATTACTATACATTTCCACATGTGATGTATTTATAACATAACGTGAATTATTTCTAACATTGTAAGGAGGACCTATTATGAAAACAACTTGGATAAAATATTTAGGATTTCTCGGTTTCTTCGGTTTCCTCGGCTTTTTTTATGAAAAAGGGTTGTTTACTATGTTCTGTTTCTTCTCCTTTTTCACAACGTATAGAACGGTTCAACACGATGAACTATTTGAACAAATCGTCAATAAATCATGCCGCAATGCCTTTATCGTTACATTACTAACTACCGCTGTCATTATGTTTATTGAAATGTTATTTCCAAACCCGGTGCTACAAGAGATTGATATCGCTCTTATTTTCAGCACACTCATTCTTACGTTCGGCTTCTCTATGTTCTTTTACGATAAACCAGTTGATGAATTGGAAGATGCACCATGGCGTTCGTAACGAAAATAAAAGAATACCGCGCCAAATCGAACATGACACAAGAAGATTTAGCGAAAAGTGTTAGTGTACGCCGTGAAACAATTAGTCATCTCGAAAAAGGAAAATATAACCCTTCCTTACAGCTTGCTCACGATATTGCGAAGGCTCTTCATAGTACCATTGATGAAATTTTTATTTTTGAGGATTAATTGAGGACACAAAATCATATAAAAATACCGGCATTCTTTTCACAAAGAATACCGGTATTTTTCATTTATCACCCATACAAAACAGCATGAAATACGCCTAATAGTAAGTATTGATCCTCTATATACCCCTCATCATATACATTCATCTCAATGTAATACATATCTTCCTCAAGACGAATATTCCAATCTGCAATTACATAGCCGTTTCGTAATAACTTTCCAAGCCCAATTGTAGTTTTGTGAACAACATATTCTTCCGTCTTATATGTAAAGGTAAATAAGAAGTTTGCATCTAGTAACTTTCCGTCACATACAAGTATTTCATGCTCTGTATCATTATGATCGATGTACGTTACTAAAATCCTTCTTTGACGCTGCCTACTTACATCCTTTGCAATAACGCGAATATTGTCCTTACTATCCTTTATTTCATAAATGATATTACTACCGACTTTCGGAATAAAGTCTAGCACTCTCATCAACGTATTTTTATAATAGCCCCGTACTGCGCCTACTCCTTTGCTTCCATTGTAAACCTCTATCGAAGTCGTATCCGCTTTACTATCACACAGTCGTTTATAAGAAAGCTGCATCATTCGCTCTCCTCTTAAGTACTGATCAAACGTCACAGGATATTCTATCGCGCGCAGTTCCTTATTGAGCTCATTCAAATAACGTTGAACGCTCTCTACTAATGTTGTAGTTGATATACGCTCTTGAAGTTCAAATTGTTGCCAACTTGAAAAAACTCTCCACTGATCTTCCTCTTCATATACGAATCCGAGAATTACTTCCTCACGGTCACTCGTTTCATAATTCAATTGTTCTTTCTGCCCATGTTGCACTTGTTCCATCCACTGTCCTAAATAAATGCCAAGCTCTGCAACCTTCATGCATGGCTTCTGAAAAAATACGCTGTCACTCGCGCGAATTGTTAAATCCCCTTCAATAAAGCCATTTGCATAAGCGGCATACCGTGGCTCATCCTTCTGCGGAATACTCTTGTCTAACTCAAATAAAAACGTTAACATCTTTCACTCACCTCTAGTTATTACACCGATCTTACCTATAAATTGAACGCAACTCAAATTATATCGACGATTTTTCCAACATATCTACCGTAACTCAAAATATATCAACACGATTAAAATGAAACTACCTTTTCTTCCGCCACTTCCACAATTCCTAAAATTTGTAGCAGACTCTCCACCTCATAAGTCGGCTTAACACCTGTCATATTTTCTTTCAAACTCGGATTATACCAACACGTATCAATGCCGTAATCTTCTCCGCCTTTCATATCAGAAGTTAGCGAATCTCCAACCATTAATACACTTGATTTATCAGTAATTCCAAACTTCTCAAATGCATAATCAAAAATCTCACGTGCTGGTTTTTGATGACCAACCTCTTCTGAAATAATAATATGATCAAAGAAATTACATAAAGGCGAATTTCCAATTCTAGATTGTTGCACCTTCGTATATCCATTTGTAATAATACCTAACTTGCAATCTTGTAGATTCTCACATAATTGCACTGCACCTTCTATAAGGTGTACTTCTTTCCCTAAGTTTTCAAGGTATACATCACTAAATTGCTGCGCATCTACTTCTATATTATGAACGGCAAATAATTGTCTAAATCGATCTACTGCTAATTCACTTAGCGTAATCATTTTATTTTCTAAATCTCTCCATAATCCATTACTAATCTCTTTATAACTTGCAAGATAATCATTATACCCTGTAGGCATCCCGAACTGTACAAACGCGTTATACAAAGCATTTCTTTCCGTTTCAGGAAAATCTAATAATGTATCATCTACGTCGAATAATATAACTTTATATTTCATTATGCTCTCCTCAACTAGTACGTTATTTACAACTTGTATTTTCTCATTAATTGACTCTTAAGTCGAACTTTTTCCCTTTACAAATAGTATCTGTACAGAGAACTTAAAGTTGCTTTTAGGCACACGAGTTATGTTATTCAAAAATAATTAATTGTGAAAACACTATAAATTTGAGATAATTTGGATAATGAATCCAATTTTCAAAAGGGTAATACAGGAATAGAAAGGGGGCGGAACAACATAGTAAATTCATGGGGAAGACCTAAAATACAAATCCCAAAAACAAAAAGTGAATGGGTTGGAGATATCATTGGATATTCATTGTTCTTTGGATCAATCATTTTTTTGATTATTATTTGGGGAAGATTACCCGAGGAAGTACCCGCACATTATAACGCATATGGGGATGTAGATCGCTGGGGATCAAAGTGGCAACTTTTGCTTCTGCCATTAATAGGAGCTTTCATACTCCTATTAATGCAAACTTTAGAAAAGTTTCCAGAAGTTCATAACTACCCACAAAGATTGAATGAATCAAATGCTAAGCAGTTTTATTTGAATAGTAGAAAAATGCTAAATCAATTAAAAAATGTCTGTTTACTTATCTTTGCTTTCATCCAATTTGAAACAATTTCAATCGCTTTAAATTGGAGCGGCGGTTTTGGAAAATTATTTTTACCGATATTGTTAATTGGTACAGTTATTCCAATTGTAATAGGAATAATAAGGCAACGAAAAATTTCATAATAGAAACAGGAGGCTAATCCAATTAGCCTCCCTCCTCATTATTTATCTTCTAGCAATAATGCTTTCATTTCCTCTAACGACTCTTTCGTAAAGCCAAGTGCTTTTTCAGCATACGCTTCAACTGAACCGTATTGCTTTTTCACTTCATCAATCGCAGCTTGTAAATATTCAGCGCGCGCTTCAAACATCGCACCTAATATCGCTCTACTTTCATCGTTTTGAAGTTTTGCACCTAAAAAGGCCATCATTTTTTCATTTAACTTTTCACGGAAACCGTTACTTAGTAAATAGTCTTCCATTACTGTTTTTTCCGGTACACCTAGTAAAAGTAATAATAGTGCTGATCCGAATCCAGTACGGTCTTTTCCAGCTGTACAGTGGTTTACTAACGGTAAGTTTTCTGGGTTTTGCGCTAAGTTTAAGAAGCTCACGAATGCTTCATTACCACTTACGAAATCTTGATTCATTTTCACAAGGTACTCGCCTGGTTTCCCTAACATAGAAAGGTCACCAACTTGGAAAAATTCATTTATGTTCAAGTCTTTCGCCAATTCTTGCATAACTGGTAAGCATACTTGACGAGCACCTGTAATTTCTGGATTCGGCTTATGCTTCACTTCAAAGTCTGTACGGTAGTCACAAATTAACTTTAAGCCAGACTTTTGTAAATAGTCTATATCCCACTCTGTTAGTCCTGCTAATTCTTCAGAACGGTACAAATTGCCCCATTTTACTTTACGACCTTCAGTCGTTTCATATCCTCCCATATCACGGAAGTTAAACGCGCCTTTTAATGGTAATCTACGCTCAGCTACTGTCACTGCTTGTCCATTACTTCCAACTAGTCTAAAATATGGACGCTCATTTTCACTCGGGTTTACAAGTGTACATGATGATTCTCCATTTACCGTTGCAAGTAATTCTCCCGTTTCTTCAATATGATCTGGTGAAGTACTCCAATAAATGCGAACTTCTTCTATATTATTTTCCCATTTTATATGTAACGTATTGTCTTCATTTCTTTCTACAGTTGCTTGTAACCAATTTCTTTGCTGCTCCATTCTTTCACCAACGCTTTCTCATATAATCGAATCTTTCTCTATTGTATTATAGGAATATCTATTTTGTCGTTCTCATTTTTCTTTTTATTTTACAAATAGGCAAGAAGTTCTTTTACTTGTTCATAAGTTGTACACGGATTCCCGCTAAATAAGTTCAAGATAGTACTCCTAAAACTTCCTCACATATCGCTCAGTGGAACTAAGCAGCTGACATCCATTCTTCCCAAAAACATCCTTCATCCACTCATTTTGTACATTTGTCTCGCCAATATAATAAGATGCACCTATTTCTTTTAAGACAAACATTGCCCCTGTAAAGAATGCTGCTTCATACCCTTTATTTCGCATATTTGGAGCCACTGCGAAATACATTAGTTTTCCTTCTTCTAACGTCCCCTTTTCAATATGCGGGATTACAATCCCTATCGGCTCTTCATCGATACTCGCTGTTAAACAATGTTCTTTCCATTGCTCACCAATTTCTTGTAGCATCATATTTACAAATTGATCATAAGTGACTTGTTCTTCTGTCATCTCGTTCCAAAGAGAATAAAAAGCTTCTTCTCCTACTTCTTCAATAAGCTTAAAATTAATATCACTTTCTACATCTTCTACTTCATATATATCCTTAAACACAATCATGTTTTCAGTAGCATATTCAAATGAATACGTTTCGAAACATTTCTTATACACATCATAATTTGGGCTTTTTGAAGAAATTTCAAAATGCAAGTTTTCTATTCGCTCTTTTTTAGCCTCAGCAACGCAATATTGCATGATCTCCTTTAATTTCTCTTCTGTAAAAGGCTCTGCATTATTTTCTTTTATTATTATAGAAGAAGCATTTCTTCTTATTTTAAAATGTTTTTCTAACTGTTCTATAGTCATCATATACTTCCCTCATCTATATCATACTAGAATTTCTACTTGTTCTCCTTGCATGAGCAGGATTGTCCTTGAATATATAGAATACTAGAAAACATTGCATCTTTAAAGTGCGGAGGAGGTTCTCCATTGGATATTACAGCATTGCAACAACAGTTAGAGCTTATACAACAAAATGACTATACGCAACTGCAACATATAGATTTGAATGAGTTAACGCTCAATATGCTTCAGTATATCGGAACAACTGATAGTTACGTTCGTTACCAACTTATATATAAATGTTTTGCACATTTCATTCATCATGAATTCCTTATGGATGATCAACTGAAATTACTTCTACAAACTTGTTTAAGTGATGAGTATTTATATTATGACATTTACTCCCCACATACAGATGGGGTTTTCACACGTTCTTACACTGTTTCATTAATTGCGCTAATACTCCAATTCGCTAACTCGCACTACTTTTTCACAGAGGAGGACATTGAAGAAATAAAAAACAAACTCATTTCATATACAAACTTAGAAACGGATTTTCGAGGCTATATTGAAAATAAAGGATGGGCTCATTGTCTTGCCCACGTATCAGATGCCTTTACTGAAATTGTTCACAATTCCTATACGACCTTTGAGTGGTATGAAGAATTAATTCATTGTTTATTAAATAAAATTTTTATCCCATCGGATCTATTTCATAATAATGAAGATGAACGAATTGTTACACCGTTACTATCGATGCTATATCATGATTTTCCGCAAGATGAGTTAATTTCAATTATTTATAAAAAAATAAAAAGGCTTCCTCAAATTAGAAAACGCCTTTCACTTAATGAGTATTGTATATTATGTGCCAACATTAAAACCTTTTTACGCACATTATTTTTCAGAACGAAAGATGATCATAACTTAGCCTATACAGCACGTAAAACAGAAAGAATGTTAAAAGAACTTCCTAACTATTATTAAAAGCAAGGAGAAATAACATGGGTTATATTGAAGACATGAGAAATTTAGTAGGAAATCATCCACTTATTTTAATAGGTTCACACGCCATTATATTAAATGAGAACAATGAAATATTACTGCAGCTCCGTACAGATTTTAACCGCTGGGGTATTATTGGCGGAGCCTTAGAATATAACGAAACGTTAGAAGACGCTTTAAAGCGAGAAGTATATGAGGAAACTGGACTTTTCATCAAAAATCCAGAACTATTCCGTACATACTCAGGACCAGATTTCTTTCAAATCTATCCAAACGGCGATCAAGTACACGGTGTACTCGTTGTTTATATTTGCCGCGAATTCAATGGTGAACTTGTATGCGACCAAACAGAATCGAAAGAACTACGCTTCTTTCCGCTAGATGCGTTACCTAGTAATCTTCCTCCTGTTATTGATAGAATTATTAAGGAGTTTCAGCACTCCAATTAAAAAACATTACATAGTGTATATAGAAATAAAACAACCTCATTTCCCGTCATAATAACGCGAAATGAGGTTGTTATCGTTCACCGTAAATCCCTATTCCCCCAAAAATAACCAAATGATATTAACGTTCACTTTCTACAGCTGTATATCCCCTTACAAATAAGAGTGTTATATAAGAAGTAATGAATGAAAAAATAGTATACATGCCCACCCAAAAGAAAAATGATGGATCATACAATGTAACATTTAACATAAGAAAAATAAGAAATATTACCATTGGCATCACATAAAATGCACCTAATTTATATGTCCCAGCTATTGAAAAAATACAAATAAGCAATGGATATATACAGAAAATAAAAATGAATTCACTCACTGTTATGTCCCCCTTTCTGAAGAAATAATAGGTTTCTCGTAAACATTTGGGGGAACAACAAAGTTTTATTTTTTATCAGTTATTAATAAATATAATGTTAGATTGTTATCTCAATCTGGTTTCCTTCAAGGTCACTTACTACACTTTCATAGTAACCATCCCCTGTAGTACGCGGGCCATTTAACACAGCGTACCCTGCTTCACTTAATGTATTGGTTAATTCATTCACTTTTTCTTTACTACCTACAGAAAAAGCAATATGCGCATATCCTATTGTTTGTGTTTGTGTATTATCGTCTATCCCTACTTGCCTCATAAGTTCTAGACGCGCTCCACCTTCAAAAGTTATAAAATAAGATTCAAACTGCTTTTTCGGATTGTGATATAAGCTATTTTCTTCACCACCGAAGTACTGTTTATAGAAATCACGCATACCTTCTAAATCATTTACCCAAATTGCTACATGTTCAATTTTCATAATCGACACCTTTTCTTTCACAGGATTCAACCAACAATTTGATATTTAATTTTCTTTGCTTGCTCTTATAATCATCAGATCAAGTCCAAGGCTTTTTAATCCATATAAATAATCTTCTTTCCAATCGCTCACTGTTATTTTCGGAATATGTTCCGCTGGAATGTACTTCGGACAAGTTTTTACAATTTGATCTATTACAAATTGGTTCACTTCATCATCACAAAAGATAAAGGCATGCGGGTTAATAATAGCTATACATGTAGCTATTAAACGAGTAATAGCATCTATATTATATTGCTCTGGATTATTTGAATCTCTTACTGCATCTTCACTTCTCAAAGATTGTAAGAAGTTTTTATTATCATACTGTGGAACGAAAGATATCTCCCCTGAGAAAAAGGTACTCCCTCGTACCACATCTCCATTTATCATAATTCCCGCCCCTGGGCCGTTTTGACCTGAATACAAATATACAAGAGATGATTTATCATTATTTCCAGTATTTTTATAATAGCCAAGGACTGCGGCATTCATATCATTTTCTATTACTACAGGTATAGAAAACAGATTCTCCAAATGACTTTTCAAATTAAAATTTTGGAACTTTTCATAACCAGGTATATAAAAAATACGACCATTATCAACCGAACCAGGCACACCAATTGATATAGAGCTTATTTTCGGGAATGTAGCTATAAGACTTTCAATATGTTTAGATAATAGATTTATGCCAGTATCAATTAATACACTTGAAGTACTTCCTTGTTCTTTTACTTCCCCTAAACAGTTAAAAATGGTATAGTTTGTTTCATTTTTCTCTAAAAATATCGCTAATCCTAACATATATTCCGGATTATACGCATATCGTTTCGCTCTTCTTCCGCCACTTGAATCATCTAAACCGACTAAAGTGACTTCACCATCTTGTTTCATATTTTCTATAAATTTACTTATCGTTGGAAAACTAATTTCTAATGTATTACTAAGTTCAACTTTCGTCGCACTTCCTTGCTCTAGAAGAGCCGTACGAATGCCTCGAAGGATCGTCTCTTTAATCGATTTTTGAGTAACAAATTGTTCACTCAAATCGCTCACCACCTTAATCAACATACTTATTAAACACTTTTAATAAGTTGCGTTGACAATATATCATACATCATTTTCTAAAGCAATAGAGATGATATATTTCCGCTGCATGCAATCCTTATTTAGCTCGGTGTATTCTCTCTTGTAATAGACGATACAATTCCAGACAAAAGAACAAATAATAAAACAGCTAGCAAGGCATTACGTATTCCGAATGCTTCCCCAAGTATCCCTAAAAATGGTGGTCCGACTAAAAAGGCTGTATAACCAATGATAGAAACTGCAGCAACATTAGAAGTCGCATTTTCACGGTCATCTCCAGCAGCTGACAGACCAATTGGGAACCCTAGCGCTGCACCAATCCCCCACAGTACTACGCCAAATGCTAGAAAATACGAATTACTCCCAAATATTACGATTGAAATTCCTAGAATCGCCATCATAATAGTGGCACGTACGACAGCGACACGACCGAATCGATCAAGGAAATAGCTGCTACACATACGAGTTAACGTCATTGCTAATACAAAAATTGCGTACATAATAGAACCTGCCACTATACTTTGCTCATGTCCATCTACCATCACGATAGGTAGCCAATCATTTGCACTACCTTCTGCAAATGCCATTCCAAGCACAAAAAGACCAATTAAAAGCACCTTTTTTTCCATACGTAAGGAAGTACGCTTCTCTCTCCTTTTGTTCCGCGATTTCTCCTTCTTTCCTGTTCCGTGCGGAAGAAAACGATACACCATACATACAAGTAATAGAAACACGACCGAAATCACAAGAAACTGATACAGAATCGGGATGTGAAGCGACGCTGCGACAGAACCACTGAGCGCGCCTACTAAAGTTCCTACACTAAAAAAGCCATGGAATTTCGGAAGAAGAGTTGTTCCTAATTTCTGCTCAATGGAAGAACCTTCTACATTCAATGCGACTTCCGCCAATCCGTAGCCTACTCCAAATACTAGTAAGCTACTAAAAGCCCCCATACTAGAAACAAAATAAATATTTATACCTAAACAAATCAATCCAACAATCATAAAAAACATACTGCCTATAATAACGTCTCTAGCTCCCTTACAGTCAATGAAGCGGCTTGCACTCAGTAAACCAATTATTGAACCGACAGATAGTCCGAACAAAATCCAGCCCATTTCTGCATTTGACACTGCTAACATATCTCGAGTAGCTGCTGTTCTTGAAATCCATGTAGCAAACGCGACACCTGGCAAAGCAAATAAGAGAAAAAGAGCGTTTCGAGAGGCAAGTAATGTCTTTGTATGATTATCCGCACTATATTTCTCCATATGAAACACCTTTCACATTGTCTATACGATAAGACACCAGTTTATTCATATACCCGTAAAAAACGATTTCTATAAGTCTATCGTTTTAATAACTTTAGCTGGATTGCCACCAACAACTACATTATGAGGTACATCTTTTGTCACAACTGCCCCTGAGGCAATTACAGCGTTGTCTCCAATTGAAATACCAGGGTTAATTATAGCTCCCCCGCCAACCCAAACGTTGTTACCAATCTTTACAGGCTTTCCATATTCTTTACCAGAATTCCGTTCCACCGGATGTAAAGGATGAGTGGCCGTATAAATATGGACACCTGGTGCAAACATACAATTATCACCGATTCGTACTTCACAAACGTCCAAAATCACACAATTAAAATTTGCGAAAAAGCTCTTTCCAACATGGATATTGTAGCCGTAATCACAACGAAAATCAGGATTAATTTGGGCTTTCCCATCAGCTGAAGAACCTAAAAGCTGATTTAATAATGTAAAACGTTTTTCATCTCCTGTCTCCATCGCCTCGTTATAAAGGCGTGTTAAACGTTTTGCCTCCACCCTATCAGCCACTAATTCTTCATCCTCCGCAACATACATTTCTCCCGCTAACATCTTTTCTTTCTCTGTTTTCATACAATCCTCTCCCTCGTTATAGAATGAATCACACTTATTAAACTCGTTTAATAAGTAACCCTATATTAGCATACTTTTTAATATGTGCAACTAATAAGTTTTGAAAGGAAATGTGAATTCTTACTTCACCTAACGAAATAGGGAACGCTCAGCGTCCCCTCTCAAATCCAATCCGTTTTTTTATTTCTGCTAAATTTACCCTCGCGATTTTTCTTGCCCGCTCAGCACCTTTTTCTAACGCTTCATATAATAAATTTGGCTCATTCATATACATAGCGTATTTCTCCCGAGGTCCAGCTAATTCGCGGTCTACAACGCGAAACAACTCTTTTTTTACATCGCCCCATCCGATTCCAGTTTCATACTTTTCGCGCATCGACTGTATTTCATCTTCCGTCGCAAATTCTTTATATATCATAAATAACGTTTCTAGTTCTTTCGGTTCATTCGGAAGTGAGGAGTCTGTTTTGATTTTAAATATTAACTTTCGTAGTTTTTCTTGTTCTGCAAATAATGGGATCACATTTCCGTAACTTTTACTCATCTTCCTTCCATCAAGACCAGGTAAAATGGCACCTTCTTCTTGTATGACATAATCCGGAAGCGTAAATGTTATGCCGAATGTATGATTAAAATACGACGCAATATCACGGGCAATTTCAATATGTTGAATTTGGTCTTTCCCGACTGGTACATGAGTAGCTTGAAATAATAATATGTCAGCTGCCATTAAAATCGGGTACGTATATAATCCCATATTCACTCCAGCATCTACCTCTAACCCTGCTTCTTTATTTTGCTCTACTTTCGCTTTATACGCATGAGCACGGTTCATAAGACCTTTCGGAGTTAGACAAGCTAATATCCAAGCTAGTTCTAAAATCTCTGGCACTTCTGTTTGTCGGTAAAAAATAACATCTTCTCCAAGTCCGAGTGATAACCAAGTAGCTGCTACCTCTTTCGTATAACTACTGAACTTTTCTGAATCATGCACAGCATTTAACGCATGATAATCCGCTATAAAATACAATGCGTTTCCTTCATTATTCTTTGACATTTGCAGCGCAGGTTTAATCGCACCAATATAATTTCCTAAATGCGGATAACCAGTTGGCTTAATTCCTGTTAACATTATTTTTTCACTCACACTAACCCCTCCTTTCTCAAAATAAAAAAGCCCCTCATCCTAAAAAAGGACGAGAGACTCCCGCGGTACCACCTTCATTAGCTATCATTAATAGCTCACTTCAACTTCTTAACGTGAAGTAACCGTCTTTACCTACTCATTTCAGTTAGAAGCTCCAGAGCCCATTCCATATTCATCCCTTACTGATTTCCACCACATATCAGCTCTCTGAAAAGTTTTGAATATGTACTCTTCTCTTTCATTGCTTTTTCGTTATTTTTTACAGTTTATCACATTCCCTTTCCAATTAAACCCTAATTTTCTGTTTTATATAGCAGGAATTTTCACCTTGATTGTCTAATAATATATAGGTTTGCAGAAATACTCGAAACAACTTTGGAGGTTTTTTCATGGTAAAATATATATCCATTTTAGGTTCAACGGGATCCATTGGCACATCTGCATTAGATGTCGTTTCCGCTCATCCTGAACATTTTAAAATCGTCGGTTTAACCGCAAATTATAATATCGATCTTCTCGAAAAGCAAATCGAATCGTTTCAGCCTCGTATTGTAAGCGTAGCGACAAGAGAATTAGCGGACACATTGCGTTCTCGTATTTCAACAAATACAAAAATTACATATGGAACTGATGGTTTAATTGAAGTATCTACCCATCCTGATACAAATCTTGTATTAAGTTCAGTTGTCGGTGTTTCAGGTTTACTCCCAACAATTGAAGCATTAAAGGCGAAGAAAGATATCGCCATCGCTAACAAAGAAACTTTAGTTGCAGCTGGACATATCGTAACCGAACTAGCGAAACAAAACGGATGCCGCCTAATTCCAGTCGATAGTGAACATTCAGCTATTTTCCAGTGTTTAAATGGGGAAAATAATAAGGAAATCGAAAAATTAATTGTTACAGCTTCTGGCGGCGCTTTTCGTGATAAAACACGTGAAGAAATGAAAACATTACAAGCGAAGGATGCTTTAAAACACCCAAACTGGTTAATGGGGGCAAAACTAACGATAGATTCTGCCACGTTAATGAATAAAGGGTTTGAAGTGATGGAAGCTAAGTGGCTATTCGATATTCCTTATGAAAAAATTAATGTTATGATTCATAAAGAAAGTATCATTCACTCTTTAGTAGAGTTTATTGATGGATCAGTCATGGCACAGCTCGGTGCCCCTGATATGAGAATGCCGATTCAATATGCATTTCACTACCCTACTCGACTACCTTCATCCTATGAAAAATTAAATTTATTAGAAATTGGTAGTTTGCATTTTGAAAAACCAAATTTAGAGAAGTTCCCCTGTCTACAATACGCATTTGAATGTGGCAAAATTGGCGGTACAACTCCAGCTGTATTAAATGCAGCGAACGAAATTGCAAATGCACTATTTCTTAAAAATGAAATTGCATTTTTCGATATCGAAAAAACAATTTACAATACAATTGAAGCTCATCATAATGTAAAAGATCCTTCACTCGATGCTATATTAGAAGCTGATCAATGGGCACGCCAATACGCAAATCAATTATTAATAAAAAAGAGCTAAAACAGTTTTATCTGTTTTAGCTTTTTTTTACGTATTCAACTTAACAAATCTATAACTATGCGTTACTAACACTTTTAATATCGCATATCCTGGAATTGCTAAAATAATCCCCATAATTCCAAATAAATTTCCGGCAGTTAAAATAATAAAAATGATAGTAATCGGGTGAATGTCTAGCTTTTTCCCCATAACTTGCGGAGAAATAAATTTACCTTCTGCTAATTGTACGACCATCATTACAATAATTACTTTTAACACCATTGATGGCGAGTCAATAAATGCGATAATTAATGCTGGTGTAATTGCAATGATTGGTCCTACGTACGGAACGATATTTACAATCATCGCTAAAATTGCAAGTAATACCGCATATTTAATACCAATAATAAGGTAACCGATTAATAGCATAATACCGATAAACAAGCTAACGATAATTTGCCCTCTAATATACGAGCTAATGGCATAATGCATATCATCTAGTATTCTCATCGCTGCTGGGTGTCTTTGTTCTGAAATAAACTTTAAAAAGTGATTCGGTAATTGTTCACCATCTTTTAAAAGATAGAACAATATAAATGGAACCATTACAAACGTTAAAACGACCTCTGTAACAGTACTTAAAAATCCAGTTACATTTCCAGTTACTGATGATAACGACTTCGTAAAATCAACTGTGTAGTCTTTTACCATACTCGCTACATCAATATTTAAATTCTCTTGAATTTTGCCTAGTAAATTACTTTCCCCGAATCTACGTGCCGCTCGCTCAATTTCATGACCGAAATACGGTAAGTTATCTATTAATGCATCAATTTGATCTTTAATAATCGGGATTACTGTTACAACTAAAAATACAAATAATCCTAGTACTATTATATATATAGAAGCTATTGATACGATTCTTGAAACACCTTTCTTTTCTAAAAGCGAAACGAATGGATGCAATATATAAAATAGCACACCCGCTAATAGTACGGGGAAGAAAATTGTTTTTAAAAAGACGATAAACGGAGTAAACACAAAAGAAATTTTCGTTAGCAATAATATGTTGATAAACAATAATGCAAATCCAAGTAGCACCGCTAAATAATTTTGTTCTCTAAAAAACTTTTTCAGCTTATCTCTTTTTCTTATATTTACTTTCTCCAACGAAACCACCTCTTCGAATGATGAAAAGCCCTTATTCAGGGCTTTTCGTCATGATCTATATCTTTATTTTTTTGCAGCTTTCACTACAAATGATACAATAAGAATTAATACGATTGCACCTAATAATGCTGGCACGACATGAATCCCACCAAAAGATGGCCCAAAAGATCCAAATAATCTACCACCTAACGAAGCACCTAATAAACCTGCGATAATATTTCCAAACATACCACCCGGAAAATTTTTACCCGTTATAGAACCTGCAATTGCACCTATAATAGCACCAACTATTAATGTGATAATCCATCCCATTTTTAGTCCTCCATTTCTATTATAGTGTATTTCTTTTTGATACTAAATTATTATGTAACTATTATAATTATTATATCCAATAAAGAAAAATCTTGTCAAATCTATGAAAATAAAGCTTACAAGGAGGTTTTACCGAGTGATTCAAAAATTAATAACAACTTCTCACAAAACCGCTACTTCTATTTTAAGCATTCAAATACCAGCTTATGAAATCGAGGCACAATATATAAATAGTACAGCTATCCCTCGCCTTTATGATACTGTAGCCGATATTCAATCATGTGATGAAATTTTCTACGGCTATTTTTATGAAGATACACTTGCCGGGTTTATTTCTTTTAAAATGGATGAAGAGGAAGTTGATATTCATCGTTTAGTAGTATCCCCCGATCATTTTCATAAAGGAATCGCTACAAAACTACTACTTTATGTATTTGACATGTTCTCCCCTTCACAAACATATATTGTACAAACAGGGAAAGAAAATACACCTGCTCTGTCTTTATATAAAAAATATGGATTTATTAAAATAAATGATATTATATTATCCGATGGAGTGGTTTTAACCTCACTAAAAAAATCAGAAAACAACAAATAGTTTGACTCATCAATTTATTTATGTTATCTTTTACTTTATAAAACCTTTTGCTGAGTCCAAAATTTGGAGCGGGGGAACCATTTTTGTAGCCATGCTACTTGGGGCGAATCTTTTTTAAGTAGGGAAACTCTCACTTCCCGAGTCCGACAGCTAACCTCGTAAGCGTAATGGGAGAGGAAGGTGCTTTTTGCCTATGTTACACAGTGTACCTCCTTAATTATAAATATGGGATCGATACCAATAGACACCTATATTTATAGAAAAGGAGACATGTATAATGTTACGTTTATCTGATCACGCAATAAAAATGATGGAGCAAAGACTTCGACTCGAACAACATCGCACATATCAAGCAAATAAAGTTGTAGATAACTTACATCACAAATACTTCTTTCAGCATATTTTTCAACCGAAAAGATAAAGAGAAAAACACAAGGAATGTCTATACAGACATTCCTTGTGTTTTTTATATTCCTTATAATATTCTCACTACATTTAAACTTGCCGTAATCGCACCTGCTATAGTGGTCACATGCCCTACACCTAATGGACCGTTTTGTAATATTAATGTTGAATTGGCACTCGTTACATTCACAAGAAGCGTATTTGAAATGGCAGGTTCGATTACTACAGTTACTGTCGTTACGTTTTGTATAAAACTCCCTGCTAGTTGCGTCCCATTTAATAGTAGTCTGACAGATACCGTCTCATTCCCACCAGTCGCGTCCCCTTGGAAATAATAGCTTACTAAATATATTCCTGGGGTGGATACTGTGACAGTTGTAGCACTAGTTAAAGATACTCCTGTTCCATATACTGTAGATCCTGAATTAATTGGAATGTTGGCATTGGCTGCAATTGTACTTGTTGAAGTAGAAAAGAAATAGCCGCCACCTGTTGATATTGCAGATGATCCAGTTGCTCCTGTTAAACCGGTTGGGCCCGTGACACCTGTTGGGCCTGTTACTCCCGTTCCCCCTGTTGCTCCTGTTATTCCTTGTATGCCTTGGATTCCTGTCGGTCCTGTTGCACCAGTCGCTCCAGTCGCTCCGGTTGCTCCGGTTGCTCCCGTCACACCTTGTGGACCTTGAATTCCTTGTATTCCTTGAGGACCTGTTATTCCCGTCACTCCAGTTGCTCCCGCCGGACCTACTATCCCTTGTGGACCTTGGATTCCTTGCACGCCTTGTGGACCGGTTGCTCCTGTCGGGCCAGTTGCTCCGGTTACTCCGGTTACCCCTTGTGGACCTTGGATTCCTTGAGGACCTTGAGGGCCCGTTACTCCCGTCGGTCCGGTTGCACCCGCCTGACCCGTTGGACCCGTCGAGCCAGTTATCCCTTGTATCCCTTGAGGTCCAGTTGGGCCCGTTGGACCAATCGGACCTTGGATTCCTTGGATTCCTTGAATGCCCTGTGGACCGGTTGGACCTTGTAAACCTTGTATCCCCTGAATTCCTTGTGGGCCTGTTGCCCCTGTTGGACCAGTCGGGCCCTGTGGACCTTGGATTCCTTGTATTCCAGTTGGACCTGTTGGACCTATAGCCCCTTGCGGCCCCTGTATGCCTTGTATTCCTTGAGGACCAGTTGGACCCGTTATACCACTTGGGCCTTGCACTCCTTGCAATCCTTGTGGACCGGTTGGACCGATTGGACCTTGAATTCCTTGAAGACCTTGTAAACCGGTTGGGCCGGTTGCTCCCATTACTCCTTGCTCACCTTGCATTCCTTGTATTCCTTGCGGGCCTGTTGGGCCGATTGGACCTTGTGCTCCTTGCACTCCTTGAAGACCGGTTGGACCTGTTGCTCCTACCGGTCCCTGTACGCCTTGTAAACCTTGTAAACCCGTTGGACCTGTTACTCCCATTACTCCTTGTGGACCTTGAATTCCTTGGTCACCTGTTGGACCTGTTACCCCCATTGGACCCTGTACGCCTTGCAAACCTGTTAAACCAGTTACCCCTGTCGGTCCCTGTATTCCTTGCACTCCTTGGATTCCAGTCGCTCCTGTTGCTCCGGTCGATCCAGTTGCCCCAGTTGCTCCAGTCGGACCTGTTGGACCTCCCGGTGATCCTGCCGGACCCGTTGCTCCTGTTGGACCTGTTGCAGATCCAGTTGGACCAGTTACTCCCGCCTGACCTGTCGAGCCGGTTGGACCGGGATCCCCTTGCAAGCCAGTTGCCCCTGTTGGGCCTATTACACCTTGCACCCCTTGTATCCCCTGAGAGCCGGTTGGACCGGTTAGCCCCATCTCACCTTGTGGACCTTGTAAACCTTGAACACCAGTTGCCCCTGTTGATCCTATTGGCCCTTGTTCTCCTTGTATTCCTTGAGAACCAGTTGGACCCGTCGGTCCCACCGGACCTTGAATTCCTTGTATACCTGTTACACCTTGTAAACCACTACTCCCTAAATTACCTTGAACACCTTGTATTCCCGTATTTCCTGCTGGGCCCGTCGGACCAATTTCACCTTGCACTCCTTGTATACCCTGTATTCCTGTTGGACCCGTCGGGCCGATTTCACCTTGTATTCCTTGTATACCTTGTATTCCTGTTGGACCTGTTTCTCCCATTGGCCCAGGTATACCTTGTATCCCTTGAATTCCAGTTGGGCCAATCGGACCCCTTTCGCCTTGAATTCCTTGAACACCTTGAATTCCTTGTGGACCTTGTTCCCCCATCGGTCCTTGACTACCTTGAGCACCCCGTGGTCCTGTTAAACCAGTTGGACCTGTTGGGCCAATCTCTCCCTGTACTCCTTGTACTCCTTGAATTCCTGTTGGACCAGTTGGGCCAATTGGTCCTTGTACGCCTTGTATTCCTTGCGGGCCAGTCGGTCCACCTAAAGACCCCGTCGGACCAGTTGGACCAGTTGGGCCCGTAATACCTGACGCCGGAAAAGGAATAGGTGATTGAAACTTACTACACTTATCTTGCTCCCTCACAAGCATCTCCCCCCGTTATAACTAACGTGTCAAACTATTTTTAATACATTTAAACTAGCAGTTATCACACCAGATAATGTCGTTACATGCCCAATAGATAATGGACCATTTTGCAAAGATAAAGTAGCATTTGAAGAAGCAACATTAATGACCATCGTATTAGAAATCGCTGGTTCTAATACAAAGGTACCTCCTGTAACATAAAAAATAAAACTCCCTGCGACTTGCGTTCCATTTAAAGTAAGCCTCACGGAAATCGTTTCATTCCCCCCATTTGGATCACCTTGAAAATAATAGCTGACTAAATATATTCCCGGTGTACTTAACGTTACAGTTGTTGCATTTGTTAAACTAACACCAGAACCAAAAGTTGTAGATCCTGAATTGATTGGTATTAACGCATTCGCTGCAATTACACTCGTTGAAGTAGAAAAGAAATAACCGCCTCCGCTAGGTAAGCCAGTCGCCCCTGTTGCACCTATTATTCCTATGGAACCTATAACCCCTATACTACCAGTTGCGCCTGTTGGTCCCACAGCTCCAATCGATCCTTGACTACCTTGCGCTCCGGCTGGCCCGACACTACCGCTAACCCCTGTCATTCCACTTACTCCAGTTGGGCCTTGCAGACCTTGAATACCTTGAGAACCTTGTATCCCGGTTACTCCCGTTGCTCCTGTTGGTCCGGTCATTCCTGTACTTCCTTGTATCCCTATAATCCCTTGAACGCCTTGTATTCCTTGTGCACCTGTCGCCCCTGCTTCTCCTGTCGCTCCTGTTTCTCCAGTTACACCTGTTATTCCAACATTTCCTTGTGGTCCCTCAGCTCCTTGACTACCTTGTGCACCTTGCACT
Source organism: Bacillus sp. BPN334 (assembly GCF_008368885.1). NCBI lineage: Bacteria > Bacillati > Bacillota > Bacilli > Caryophanales > Bacillaceae > Bacillus > Bacillus sp. BPN334. The sequence goes on from NZ_QOZW01000019.1 coordinate 178,688, forward strand.
CCTTGGGGACCTGTTATCCCGTTTTCTCCTAAAACCCCTTGGGGACCTCTAATTCCTTGCGCTCCTGTCGGACCTGTTATTCCTTGTATTCCTTGCATACCTTGAGAGCCTTGCGCTCCTGTTGGGCCTACTATACCTTGTATTCCTGGAGACCCTTGCAAACCAATTGCTCCTGCCTGACCTGTTATTCCTTGAACTCCTTGCATACCTTGAGCACCTTGTGGACCAGTCAATCCATTTTCCCCTTGTATTCCTTGAGGTCCTTGTATCCCTTGAACGCCAGCTGCTCCTGTTTCTCCTCGTATTCCTTGAGGGCCTTGTATACCTTGTGCTCCAGCTGCTCCTGTTTCCCCTCGTATTCCTTGGGGACCTTGGGCTCCAGCCGCTCCTGTTGTGCCTGTGGGACCGATTATTCCTTGTAACCCTTGTATTCCTTGTGCTCCTGTTGGACCTGTTATCCCTTGTATTCCTTGCACACCTTTAGGGCCTTCTGCACCAGTTGGACCGATTTCTCCCTGTGGACCTTGAGTTCCTTGGGGACCTTCTGCGCCAGTTGCTCCTATTATTCCTTGATTACCTTGAGAACCTTGTGCACCTTGTACGCCAGCTACACCAATTACCCCTTGAGAACCTTGTGCTCCCCTTACACCTTGAGGGCCAGTGGGACCAGTTATACCTTGTAATCCTTGCACTCCTATTAGACCAGTTCCCCCTGTTACACCCCGCGTACCAGTTACACCAGTTGGACCTGTTGGCCCCCCAGGTGGACCGGGTGGACCAGATGGACCAGTCACTCCACTAGAGGGACCAATTGGACCGGTTGTTCCCGTCGGGGCACCCGGAGGTCCTTCTGGTCCTTGTATACCAATACTTCCAGTTGCTCCTGTTATCCCTCGTACTCCTTTTGCTCCTTGAAAACCTGTGGATCCGTTTATTCCTTGTATTCCTTGAACACCTTGTGGACCTTGGGGGCCTATTACACCTGTTACTCCCCTTATTCCGCTTATACCTTGAGGTCCTTGTATTCCAGTAGAACCAGTTGGACCTATTACACCTTGTATCCCTTGATCACCTTGGTGTCCTTGCTCTCCAGTAATTCCTTGTATTCCTTGGGGACCTTCTTCTCCTTGTATACCTGTAGTTCCATCCTCCCCTTGTATTCCTTGCGCTCCTTGGGGGCCTTGAGGACCTGTTACACCTGTAATACCAGCTTCACCTATAACTCCTTGCATTCCTTGGGCTCCCGTTTTTCCTCTTCCTCCAATTTCCCCTTGTATCCCCGGGGAACCTTGTAGACCTTGACTACCAGCAGGGCCTGTAATCCCTTGTATCCCTTCCAGTCCTTGTAATCCAATATCACCAACAGGACCTTGCTCTCCAATTAATCCTTGAGGACCTTGTAAACCAACCGGACCTGTAATTCCTTGCTCTCCAGTATCACCAACGGCACCTTGTATTCCTTGAGCTCCTGTTGTCCCTCGCGGACCTTGTATTCCCTCGATACCTTGGGGGCCTTGTGGACCCGTTGCTCCTCTAGGTCCAGTAATTCCCGGAGGGCCGACCGGACCTTCATGCCCTCCAGTTGGACCAGTTGAACCACTATTACCAGTAGGACCCGTTGCTCCTATAAGTGGAAGAGGCAGTGCCACTCCAAATTTTTTGCACTTTTTATGATGACGCACAACAATCCCCCTTCCCCAAAATAATTACACTTTTTATATGAAATGCATTTTCATATGAAAAGTACACCTCTAACTTCATTTTTTTAAAAATAAAGAAGCCCATCATTTCATGTATTTGAAATGACGGGCTTCTTTTTATAAAACACTTTACTTCCTCGCCTTAATAATAAAAGTAGTTGGCACCACTCTAGCTTTATATAATGAATAATATTTCGTAGACGGCTCAGCTAATTCTTCATCAAACGCGCTAGATGGTTCAGGTTCTTCTATTCTCTCAATTGTAAATCCCGCTCTATTTAACTCATTTATGTATGTACTTATTTTTCTCTTATATAATGTAGCTTGTACATTTTCTCCTTTAAATGTTTCAAACGTAATAGGAGTTTCCTCATGATAAGAAGACTTAAAAGCAATTTCTTCTGTACCATACTGTAAATTTGAATATACTGGGTGCTCCCAACTAAAAATAAAACTTCCTCCTGGCTTTACATACGAATAAATTAGTTCCAACGTTTTTCGTAAATTTGAAGTCCAACCTAATGCATAAATGGAATATACAATATCGAAATACCCTTTCGGAATATCACCTTCCTCTTCCATTGCTCCGCATACTAACTTTGAATTCCAACTCTTCAACGTTTCATTCGCTGTTTTAATTTGTTCACTTGAAAGATCAAGACCCCATACTTCCTCTGCCCCATGTTCTGCCATATATTGCAGCGAATGCCCACTTCCACATCCAATATCAAGAACCTTTTTATTTCTAATTGAATCGAACAAATGAATCTCATCTTCAGACGCCGTATACGGACCATATTTCGGTAAACAATCCACTTGAAAGAAATATGGTGCAACTGTATCCCAACACTTTTTGTTTAAAGCTAACATTTGTGTACCTTTCATATTCTACATTCCCCCATCCTATTTTCTTTCCCTAATATAAATTACACATTATAACCTGATCTCCCTTTTCTCTTCTCCCGATAATTTTTCACTTTCGCAATCGTACCGCACGCTCTTCCTCCTTCTTCTCCAGCATACATACCGCACCATCTTTTACTTCCATTTCGCGAATGATCATAAAATACCCAGCGACAATCTGGGCATGCTTTTAACCTCCCCCACAAATTTTCTTGAATTGACATTAACACAATGCTTAATACTTTTGTATATACATTCTCTTCGTGCACAGGCTCATATGTAATACCTTTCATATCTTCCTTTACATGTACATGAAATGGGTATTTCTCTAACCACTTTTGCAATGATCCTTCGCCTTCAACCGTTAACCGAATATCTTCTCGAAAACTTTTTAATTCCTCTATCGTATGAAATGGAACCTCTTTATGAAAATATTTTTTCATAAAGAGGTTTATATCCTCTTCTGTTTGTAGCATATCAATTGGCTCTCTCGTATCGTTTGGTATTTTCCATGTATTTAAAAATTCCCGAATATATTCTAATTCATTTGGTGCATTTTGATTCAATTCCATCCACCTTCTTCTTAAAATTTACTTTTTTCTGACTTTATGTATAATTATAATATAAATTAGTTAACCATTAAATATTTTTACTGGTTACAATATCAGGAGGAGTTCTATGAAAAGTTTCTCAATACCGATACGTTTCATGCTTATTTCTTCATTTTTTATGTCTTTTGGGTATTTCGCAGTATACGCATTTTTAACTATTTATCTATTAAGCTTTCTTCATTTTACTGCTGTTCAAGTAGGAACAGTGTTGACGGTTATGACAATCACATCACGAGTTATCCCATTATTCTCAGGATTAATTGCTGACAAAATAGGCTATATCATTATGATAATAGCCGGATTATTTTTAAGAGGAATCGGATTTATCGCTTTAGGAATATGCTCTGATTTTTATACAATTTCTATTTCTTCTGCACTTATTGGCTTCGGAACTGCATTTTACGAACCTGCTGCGCGCGCCATATTCGGCTCACAACCAGCTCATATGAGAAAAAATTTATTTACATATTTAAACCTTAGTTTTAATTGCGGTGCAATAATCGGACCAATTGCAGGAGGGCTCTTACTCTTACTCGATCCAATCTATGCTTTTTCTCTAACAGGATCTCTTATGCTGTTATTCGCTTTTATCTTTTACTTACTTAAAAATCACTTCCAAGTCACTACTGAAAACACGTCTATTACATTAGGGATACAAGCTATCTCACAAAACAAATCTTTCCTTTTGTTTTCATTTATTATGATTTCCTTCTATATTATGTTTACTCAACTTACTGTCGCACTTCCACTTCATATGAAAAATATTAGTAATAGCAATCAGCTTGCTACACTAGTTATTACGATAAATGCAATAACAGGCGTCATATTTATGGTGTTATTCCGAAAACTATTTCATAAATACAACACACTTTCGATTATTAAATACGGTGTTTTATTAATGAGTATTTCCTTTTTACTTATCCCTTTATTTCAACACCCATATTGGCTATTTATTTGTGTAATTTTATTTACAATCGGTGAAACACTCGTATTACCTAACGCTGATATCGCTATTGCAAATTACAGTAACGAATCATATACAGCTACTTACTTCGGATTTTATCAACTATCACTCGCATTTGGTTTTATCATCGGTAATTATACCGGTACATCTTTTACATCCAATTTAAGCGGAATGTATACACCATGGCTTATTTTCGGCGGAATAGGAGTTATTGGTTTTATTTCACTCCATATTTTAAATATTAAAAAAGAGAGCTCTAAAGAGGATATATACCTATGTAATGAGACGAAACCTCTTTAACACATTACAATTGAGATGGTACCTTTAGACAAGCAACCTATAATAAAAAAATTCGACCATCACATGTGACAGTCGAATTTTTTTATTCTTCATATTCCAGATGATTATGTCTTTTACAACCAAATAAATAGCAACCCCCTAAATGATAAGTTTCAAATTCTAACTCTGGAACATATCCAGATTTGATACGTTCTATCATTTTTTTATAACAAATATTCTCTTCCGTATATTCCTCAATTAACTCTTTCTTATCTTTTTCTGTCCAGTTTTCTTCTACTTCTTCATTCTGAACATCTTCTATTTCTGCTGTTTTCGCTTCGATAGATTCCCGTATCACTTCATTTATACGCGTGAAATTATTAGCTTTATATAGAGCATAAACAAATCTACCAATCCAATTGGGACTTTTCCAGTATTCTTTGTATCCCTTTTCAAACCATTCAATTGCTTCGTTATAGCAATTCAACTCAACATATAAATCTGCTACATTAACTTCTCCTAAAAAATCATCAGATTTCCTGTTAAAAGCATCTAACTTCTCTTTCGCTTCTGTCGTTCTCCCTAAATCAATTAAACATTTTACATAGCTATACTTTATATAGTCCGAATCCCCTGCAACTCGCAAGAAAAATTCCGCAGCTTTTTCCAGCTCTCCAAGGTTATAATGCGCTACAGCTACATTGTGAAATGCTTCATTGGATGGCTGAATCGAAATAGAATTTTGTAATACTTCTTTCGCTTCTTCCCATCTTTCTTGTTTCGTGTAAATTTCCCCTAAGATGTTATAAGGAAAGTATGAGGAAGGATTCAACTTAATAACTTCTCTTATTAATTCAAGAGCTTTATCATCATCCTCTTCCTCATAAAAGTACATCCAAGCAAGATTATTGAGAGATTGTACACCTCTAGATTCATGTACCGCTCGTTGAAACAGTTCCATTGCTTCCTCATATTTATTTTGTTCAAACATTTCAATTGCCTTCTCATTAATATTCAAGTAACTACCTCCGAAGTGAATGAATTCATCTATTCCATATCTTTATTTTAATATGTAAAAATTGTAATTTCCATAAAAATAAGTTCTTTCGCCTGTCTACATGTCATCATATAGTTGGATATCCAATTCATAATGATTTTAACAACACTGCTTTCTACAGAAAATATATACCTACTGGAAAGATACTAATTTAAAACAATAAGTAAACTTTTCAAACCCCTTAAATTGGATATACAGCCTGTTTTAATTTACATATTATGGTACAATTAAAAAGTGTGCTAGCTAAACATTTACGTTCCACACTAGCAGTCTAGCAATACCAAAATCAAAAATCACTTGAAATTGGGGGATGTTATGAAACAGAAATTAGCTGTTCTTCTATTCATCGGAATCATATTATCCGGATGTTCAACTATAGTAGAAAATTCTTTAGAAACTGGAAAAGGCAGTATTGAATTATTAACACCAACGATTACAACAAAAGATAACGAATTAGAAATTAAGACTGAAGGTATTGATGAAAATAAAGTGACGTTTATTTATGTTGCCAATAAAAAAGTATTGGAACAAAAAATTAATAATGGCGAATCCTACAAAGTTAACATTAAAGATATCGAGCACGCTCATAAGACAGATTACAAACCAAAAGTTCAACTTTTGCAAACGAAAGATGATACTCAAGATGGAGACATGGTAACCTTTAAACAAGTTAGATATACAGTTAAAAAAAATTAATTTTATAGGTATTTCATTATAAATGTAACGAACGAAAATTTACTTTTAACAGAGGGTAAATGTAAGGGGGGCTAGCATGAAAAGAAGATGGATTTATTGGTGGATTGGTAACATATTTTGGATTATAACTTTCGGGATATTGGCAGCTATCATTTGGCTAAGAGAGGTTGATGGGACCGGTGTTACTCAAACACCGGAGCTGAAATTAATAGCCTTTATCGTTTTATTAATTGCGTTTATATTACCAATCATTATTCAAGTTGTATGGTTACTTGTTAATCTGAGAAAGAGTAGAAAAAAATAACGCAGAAAAAAGAGATGAATCTTTTTCAAACTAGATTCCTCTCTTTTTATTTTGGGATTATGCCGTGCTTTTAAAGCTGCACTACTCCCTTTTCTTTACGATACATGTTCATCTTTCTTCTTCATTAACGCTCTTTTCTTCATCGCCTTCGTTAAATATCCGCCTTTAAATGAACGGATTTCATAAGAAGACATAAACGCTTTCGGTGCAATTTCATTAATAATTTCTAACAGTTCTTTTTCTCTAGAACGCTTTGCAACGATATCTAAACGATAACGTATAGAATTAATACCTTCGCCTTCAAATACTGTAACGCCAAATCCTGAGTGACGTAATTCATCTACTAATTCATTACAACGGTCTAGTAAACTAACTTGATACGTAATATAACCAATTGCTAATTTGTTCTCTATATAACCGCCTAATAATAGTCCCGTACTAAAGCCAATGACATAGGCAATAATGTTCATCCAATTTGATAAATCTTGAAACACAATACCTAAACTGACAATGTAAATAGCTCCTTCTAACAATCCAACACCAGCAGCGGATCTTGTTTGATTCTTTACAAGCAAAATCGTACGGATTGTTAAAATTGGAACGTAAATAATTTGAAGCACAAAAATAAGTAACGCTTGTAACATTGGTATCCACCTCTTTCAAAAAGTCTTTTGTCATAATAACATACATAACCTTTAGAAATCGATGGGTTTTTAAATTTTTTTACATTATTTTTCATACTATTGAAAAACGTAAAAAAGAAGCGTATTATATTTGTCGTAAATTTGATTCCTTTCATTAGCTCGCTTAAACACAAAAAAGGAACCCCATTAGGCCCCTTTCATCATAGCTCTATGTTTTTCGAAGCATGTTCCCTTTGCTTCTCTTCCTCTTTCACTAACTGCATATTTGCATAAGCTAAATTTGCAATCATTAAAAAGTGACCACCTAAAATGCCTGTACCAAATGCCCACATTTCCATTTCATGCTCAATTTCATACATGATGATTGCTCCTAAAATGGCAGCTGCAAATCGGTTTAGAACTCCTAATCCAGGAGCCTTTTCCTTCATTACGATACTTTTCCCAAGTTTCTCCACTCTGCGAGCTAATAACCAAAGACAATAGGCACTTACAGCTAATCCGATACCAAACCCTGTTACTTGTTTTCCAAACGGAGTAATCGTCCACATAAGTAGTAAACCACTAAAGATCGCATACAATTGTAATCGATATACACGTAAGGCTGCTTGAATCAAAATATCCGCTCCTAATTTCGCATTTTTTATACGTTAGAAGAAAAGCAGCAACTTACACAGTTGCTGCTTTCTCTTCTTCTTGCTCTTGTTCCATTTTACGAATTTCAACACGTTTAATTTGGTAAGCGTCTTTTTCTAACACTTTAAATTCATAACCTTCCGCCTCAACATGTTGTCCTTCTTCAATTTCATGATTTTGCATCATAATCCAGCCACCGATTGTATCCACATCGTCTTCTTCAATGTGTAATCCAAACAAATCTTTTACTTCTGAAATAAGCACTTTTCCATCAACGATTTTATGGTGCTCATTCACATGCTGAATTGGTGGTGCTTCATCTTCATCATATTCGTCACGAATTTCGCCGACGATTTCCTCCAAGATATCTTCAAGCGTTACAATTCCTGCTGTTCCTCCGTACTCATCATATAAAACAGCCATCGGAATTCGCTTCTTCTGCATTTGAAGTAATAAATCGTGAATTGGAGTTGTTTCCATCACTTCAATAATCGGACGCATATACGTGCGAATCGATGATAAATCTTCTTTATCGTTGTTCATATATCGAATAAAGAAATCTTTTACATTGACCATGCCAATAATATCATCTTTATCTTCTCCAAAAATCGGATAACGTGTGTATCGTTCATTTTGGATTACTTTCATGTGTTCTTCTACTGAATCTTCCAGGTAGAAACCAATGATTTCTGTTCGCGGTACCATAATCTCTTTTGCAATACGATTATCAAATTCAAAAATGTTATTTACATACTTGTATTCAGCCTGATTAATTTCGCCACTTTCATAGCTATCTGAAAGGATAAGGCGTAATTCTTCCTCTGTATGAGCTACTTCATGTTCTGAAGCTGGTTTTAAACCGAATAAGCCAGTTACAACACGAGCTGAACCGTTTAATACCCAAATAAATGGATACATGACTTTATAGAACATCATTAACGGACCTGCCAATAACAATGTTACTTGTTCAGCCTTTTGAATTGCCATCGTTTTCGGAGCTAATTCCCCTACTACAACGTGTAAATACGTCATTAGCATAAAGGCAAGACCAAATGTTAATACTGATGAGATAGAAGGATTTATGTTCCATTTCTCAAATAACGGGTGTAATAACTTTTCAATTGTCGGTTCACCTAACCAACCTAATCCCATAGCTGTAACTGTAATACCTAATTGACAAGCAGATAAATATTCATCTAAATTTGTTGTTACCTTTTTCGCTGCTAAAGCACCGCGTTTCCCTTCCGCAACAAGCTGATCGATACGACTTGAACGTACTTTTACAATCGCAAACTCTGCTGCTACGAAAAATCCAGTAAATGCGATTAAAATCGCAACCATGACTAAATTAAATATTTCCAATGAATCCCCCTAGTTTAAAAAACTAAGGTGTCCACCTCCTGTATACTATAATGTTTTCTTATTTGTTCATTAGAAAACATAGCCCGATACAAAAATTAAAGAGGTCGGATTTCACTTTTTTCTATAATAATAGAGCAAGTGTCTGTATTAAAGCTGTCGTTTGACCAGATAAAGATTTCGATATTTTTTCACGTTGTGAATCAGTCAATCCATCTAAAAGCGGCTTTAACTCCGTTAACTCTGCTTCTAACCGATGAATATGGTCTGTCACTTCATTCACTTGTTTCGAAACGTGTTCATTGATACCGAGCAGCTTCTTCTTCTCCTCGATTTTCTCTTTAATCTCACAAAGCGGCATATGCATTTCTTTGCACTTCTCAATAAATTGTAATGTCTCAAATGCTGTTTCATCGTAATAGCGATAATTAGATTGAGATCGCTCCGCTTTTAAGATACCTAGATTCGTATAATAATCAATCGTGCGTTTCGACACGTGAGCCATGAGAGCCAACTGTCCGATTCGATACACCTTCCCAACGATCTTCCCCCCTTGTTTATATTACTAACATCATACAATACATGAACTGTACAGTCAAACGTGATGGTTTATTATTCATAATTTATACAATTTTTATCGTTTCATCTTATATAATCTAATCTATTAATTTAATTTTATAATAAAATACTTAAATATAAAAATCAAAACGAACGAAATATAACCATGAAATTGCCGGTTCCATTCTCATTTAAGTACATATCATAATAACATCGATATCAAATTCTTTTTATAAGTAGGAGGAAAAAATGAAAGCTGTTATTCTTGCAGGTGGATACGGAACAAGGATTGGGGAAGAAACTCATTTAAAACCAAAACCTATGATTGAAATTGGAACAAAGCCTATTTTATGGCACATTATGAGTTTATATAGCCATTACGGGATTACTGAATTTATTATTTGCTTAGGCTATAAAGGATATGCAATTAAAGAATTCTTTCTAAATTACAACTTACACATGTCCGATTTCACGATACATTTAAACGACAATACGATTACTAACCATTCTCATCGTATAGAACCATGGACAGTTACACTGATCGATACCGGTCTAAATACCGAAACAGGTGGACGAGTTAAAAAAATACAAAATTACATCGGGGACGAACCTTTCTGCCTCACTTATGGCGATGGATTAAGTAATGTAAATATAAAAGAACTCATTGCATTTCATAAAAAACACGGCAAAACGGCTACTGTTACAGCCGTACAACCTCCTGGTAGATTCGGTTCTCTCGTCTTAGATAAACAATCTGTCACATCCTTTCAAGAGAAGCCACTCGGGGATGGCGGATGGGTTAACGGTGGATTTTTCGTTTTAAATCCTGATGTTCTCAATTATATTAGAGGCGATAAGTCTGTTTTTGAAACAGACACATTAGTTCAGTTAGTAAACAAAAATGAACTAGCCGCATATCAACATACTGGCTTTTGGCATCCGATGGATACATTGCGCGATAAAAATAAATTAGTCGAGCTATGGGAAAGTAATAACGCTCCGTGGAAGGTTTGGTAATATGGCTTCATCATCTTTTTGGAATAAGAAAAAAGTATTTATCACGGGACATACTGGCTTTAAAGGCTCATGGCTCACCCTTTTTTTAACTTCTTTAGGCGCAGAAGTAGTTGGCTATTCTTCTCATCCCCCATCCATCCCTAACCTTTTTGAACAAGGTAACGTAGCAAATGAGTGCACATCAATGAATGGCGACATTACAGATTACGATTCTTTATTCCATGCCCTAAAGCAACACAACCCTGACATACTATTTCATTTAGCAGCTCAACCAATCGTCACTACTTCATATAAAAATCCTATCGAAACATTTAAAACGAATGTTTTAGGTACTGTTCACGTATTAGAAGCAGCAAAACATATAGAAAATATACGTAGTATCATTAATGTTACAAGTGATAAATGTTATGAAAATGACGGGAGCGGTAACCGAGCATTCTTGGAAAGTGACCGATTAGGAGGTTTCGATCCTTATAGCGCTAGTAAAGCTTGCGCTGAACTAGTTGCAACGTCATATCAAAAATCATTCTTCCACACTAACACTCTGAGACTCGCCTCAGTCAGAGCAGGTAACGTCATCGGTGGTGGTGATTGGGCAAATGACCGACTATTCCCAGATGTCATTCGTGCATATTTACAAGATACTACGTTAAATATTAGAAACAAACACGCTATTCGCCCGTGGCAACACGTATTAGATCCTTTACACGGCTATATTCTTTTAGCTGAAAATCTTTGGCAAGACGCAGAATATGCAACAGCGTGGAATTTCGGCCCGATAAATGAACCTAACAGAACAGTTTATGATGTCATTCAATCTATAATGAAATTATGGAATCAACCATTAACAGTCCTTTCTCCTCATACAAATAACCCTTATGAATCGCCAATTTTAACACTTGATAGTACAAAAGCAGTAAATAAACTCGGTTGGACTCCTAAGTTATCAACAGATCATTCTATCACTTGGACTGTTGATTGGTACAAAAAATATGCATCTGGTGAAAATATGGAATCTTTCACGCGCCAACAAATCGATGCATTCAAAAATTTATAAGGGGGCTATAAAATGGAACAGAAAAAATGCCGTTTTTGCCACTCATTACTCACAAATACTTTTTTAGATTTAGGTGTTTCCCCTCTCGCTAACTCATTTGTAGCTCCTGAACACTCATATAAAATGGAACCATTTTATCCGCTCCACACATTTGTTTGTCACTCTTGTTTACTTGTACAATTAGATGAATTTGAATCTCCGCACAACATTTTTCATGACTATTTATACTTCAGCTCTTACTCCTCCAGTTGGCTACTACACGCTAAACAATATGTAGAAATGGCGGTTAAGCGTTTCAACTTAACAAATCATTCGAAAGTAATTGAAATCGCGAGTAACGACGGGTACTTATTACAATACTTTCAAAAAGAACATATCGAAACGTTAGGAATTGAACCAGCAAAAAATGTAGCAGAAATCGCTATTCAAAAAGGAATTCCTACTGAAGTGAATTTTTTCAGCAATGACTTAGCAAAAAAATTACCGCAAGCAGATTTAATCGTCGCAAATAACGTATTAGCACACGTACCGAACTTGCATGATTTTGTTGCCGGTTTAAAAACATTATTAAAACAAGACGGTACAATAACAATTGAATTTCCGCACTTATTAAACCTTATATCCTTTAAACAGTTTGATACTATATACCATGAGCACTTCTCCTACTTCTCACTTATAAGTCTTCAAAAAGTTTTAGCTCATCATCATTTACAAATTGTCGATGTAGAAGAACTTTCAACGCACGGTGGTTCCTTGCGTGTTTTTATAAACCATCACAGTGATTCATCCACTATCCACTCCAGTGTTACAAATATAATCCAAAAAGAAGTAGATCACGGGCTAGATACATTAGATTGCTATCTCCTTTTTTCTAAACGCATTGAACAATTGAAAATAAATATTTTAAAGTTTTTTATCGAAGCAAAAGCTTCAAACAAACAAATTATCGGTTACGGTGCTCCAGCTAAAGGAAACACCCTTTTAAACTATTGCGGGATAGGAAAAGAATTTCTAGCTTATACCGTAGATAAAAACCCTCACAAACAAAATTTCCTTCTACCAGGAACCCGTATTCCAATAAAATCTCCAGAAGAAATACACCGTACAAAACCTGATTACATTCTCATACTTCCTTGGAATTTAAAAGACGAAATTATGAAAGAATGCTCTTTCATTCGTGAATGGGGCGGCAAATTTTTAGTAACGATACCAGAAATTGAGGTAATTGAGCCATGAAAAAAATTCTTGTAACAGGCGGTAGTGGATGGATTGGTAAATATGTTGTAAATTCTCTTATACAAAAGAGCTATGAAGTGCACGCCACTTATCATACAAATAAACCTTCTCACATCTCTTGCCACTGGCATAAAGTAAACTTACTTTGCGATGAAGAAGTAAAAAAACTCATTTACGACATGAAGCCTAGTCATCTCATTCATTTAGCTTGGGAAGCCGTACCGCCAGCGTGTTATGTATCTATTAATAATTACTATTGGCTTACATCCAGCATCTCATTGATTCAACACTTCACAACATGCGGCGGAAAGCGCGTCGTTGTTGCAGGTACTGGCGCAGAATATGAATGGTTTAACGGTGTACTATTTGAAGACTCACCACTTCTTTCCTATAAAACCCCGTATGCAGTATGTAAAAATACGCTACACTCCTGGCTACAAACGTACGCTGAACAAAACGACCTCAGCATGTGTTGGGGCCGCATTTTTCATATGTATGGCCCTCACGAACAAGGGAATCGGCTCGTTTCTAACATTATCACTTCCTTATTACAAAATGAGGAAGCACTATGTACACATGGAAAACAATCAAGAGATTTCCTCCATGTGAGCGACGTCGCTCATGCTCTCGTAACAGTATTAGAACACGACGTTACAGGCACAATCAATATCGCTTCTGGTCAATCTGTACAAATTAAAGAATTAGCTTCTATCATTGCTAAAAAGATTGGAAAAGAACATTTAATGAAACTAGGTGCGATCCCATTCTCTACAGATGAGCCTTTATTCGTCGGCGTTAATGTGGAACGTTTAAAAACTGAAGTAAACTGGAAACCAACATACGATCTAAATACTGGAATCGAAGAAACAATTTTATGGTGGGAATCATTTATAAAAAAGCATAACGATACGCATTACTAAAACGTAAATCCTTCGCCCCACTTGCTAAATCCTTATACCATTCTTCTAATTTTTCAGGTGTAATAATATGATGCGTGCCCATTCCACCTTGCTTACTAGCTTCAGAAAGAGTAGAACCAATTTGTAATTTCCTCTTTCTCATCGCATCGTTCCAAGGGCTGAAACCAAACCATGCAATACACGCAAGTGGCGGATAAACCATAGATTCATGTGCAGATAAATGTCTTCCAACCGTATAACTTCCGTGTTCATGATTATGAATAAATCTACCTCTTCTCCATAACGGCCAATCTTCTGGTAAATAACCGTGAAATCGCTGTTTCATTAAAGGTATTCCAAAGTTAAGGTCTGGATAATTATAGTTAAGATCATCGACCATAATAAGCCCTTCCAACCAATACATCCTCCCTCCCAATTCATTTAGTGATTTCCAAAATTGATTTTTATCTTGCACACAAAGGAACTCAGTCGTATTTAAAATCATTTTCCATCCCTTTACTTCTCGTTCTACCATCATCACTTCATCATCTGTCGCTAGTGCATCAAATTCTGGATTTAAAGAATCTCGCACTTCCCAATGCGGCGCGAATTTTTTACAAATTTTCACTGAACGATCTGTAGAACCTTTATTAATTAAAATGCCATGATCAAAAAGTTTCGTATGATGCATAAGCCACCACGGCAATAAATATTCTTCATTATAAAAATGAGAAATAACGGTTGTAGTTATAACAATCTCCTCCTCTTACTCTATTAATCTACTTTTTCATCCTACTCTTACTATACTTATCAGTAATGTAATTGGTTTCTTTTATTTCAAAAATATGTTTTTCTACCATATACTATGCTTTCTTAGACAACCACCATTTCCATTTTCTAAAGAAACATCCCAATAAACTGAAAATTAAGTTATAATATCATTATAAAATTATGAAGGAGGAATGCATTCATGTACTACAACACTTCATTCGAAAACGATCAACCTGTAGGCCGTCTATAAACTAAGGCGGGCATTCATATAACACAAAACACTATGCCTCGTCTTAGGGAACTCATAATACCCTAAAAATAGACGGAGGTACTTTACATGAAACAAACAATTTTAGGAGCTATATGTTTATCACTAGCAGCTAGTATATGGGGCGGTATGTATGTTGTTAGCAAATACGTACTCGACTTTATCCCACCACTGACACTCGTTTGGCTACGCTTTATCATTGCTTTTGTTGTTTTATATGCAATTTTGAAAATAGCTGAGAAAAAGAAAAAGAAAAAAATAACCATACGCAAAAAAGATTGGCTATTATTCGCTTGGATTGGATTTATCGGATACTTCATTTCGATCACATGTCAATTTATCGGAACAAAATTATCTGACGCTCATACAGGCTCGTTAGTAACATCAGCCACCCCTGCATTTATGGTTATATTTGCAGCAATCATTTTAAAAGAAAAGCTAACCGCTCGTAGACTGCTATCTACTATCATAGCGACAATCGGTGTCATTATCGTCATTGGATGGGATATTGAAATTGGTTCCTATTTTATCGGTACAATCATATTAGTCGGGGCCGCTATTACGTGGGCTTTACTATCCATTTACGTAAAAATCGCTTCAGCTCGATTTTCATCTTTAGTGATTACAACATATGCCATATTCTTTTCACTCTTTTTTATTACACCTTTTATGATATGGGAACTACAATCAAGTTCTATTGAACATACGAACATGTATGTATTATTAGGCGTACTTTATTTAGGAATCGTCTCAACAGCAGGTGCCTTTTTCCTTTGGAATAAAGGATTAGAATTAATGGACGCGAGCATCGGATCATTATTTTTCTTCTTCCAACCTATCGTTGGATCGTTGCTTGGTTGGTTACTATTAAATGAAACATTGAGTAGCAACTTTTTTATTGGTGGTATTCTTATTATATGTAGTGTTTTCATTACTACTTTTGAAAAGAAATGAAAAAACAGGCAGAGATTCTTAATCTCTGCCTGTTCCATACTCTTTACGCACTCCAATGCGATGGACGGGACAATATTTTCGGCAATTTCGTATGTTTGTCCCCTTTCGCTGCATTAATTTGAACTTGCGTCAGAAAAATACTATTTGTAAAATCAGCCCCACGAATATCTGCATCTCGTAAATCTGCTCCGATAAGATCTGCTCCTCTTAAGTTTGCTCCATTTAAGTTAGCCGCAATTAAATAAGCTCCTCTTAAATTCGCTCCTTGCAAATCTTTCTTCTTCAAATTTGCTCCCATAAGATCTGCTCCGCGGTGACTCATTCGTTTCTTACGCGCGGCATTCATTTCCTTCCAAACTAGCTCACTCGTTTCTAAAAGTAATACATTTACTTCTGCACGATGTAATGGAATATTTACTTTCATTAACTCGTCCGCATTTAAATTTGAAAGGCGGTCCGTCTCTTCAATTGCTTTACTTAGTTCTTTATGAATCGGTTGTGTCGCCGTCAAAAGAATAGCCTCATTCAAATACCACAGTATTTCATGAAGCTGATGCATAATCGGAAAAGCATCATACATTTTTCTCGCATGCTTTGCATCTTTCCGCCAATCAATCCCGTTAAATGTAACTTGCGAAATCTTCTGCCCAGCACCGAAACACTCAAATACTGTACAACCTTTATAACCTTTTCCTCTAAGATTTTTATGTATGCTACATTTAAAATCTGATTGTAAGTTAGAACATGGCTTCCCGCCATCTTTATTCACCGCAAAATCTACCGATGCTGCGAACGGTAACGCTACACAACATAGACCGAAGCATTTTTCACAGTTTGCTTTTAAATGATCGTTATGATTAGTCAAAATATATACCCCCTGTTGTCTTTTGACTATTTCATAATATTCCAACTGCACTAAATAATCAATTTTAAAATAAAATAGACTCTTTCATTTCAAATCATAACTTTATCATTTGATTTCCTTTCAATTGAAAAAGACAGTTTCTATCTAATGAATTATAATTAAATTATAAATATTCAAACTAAAAGGAGACTTACTATGGCACTCGAAATGAAAACAAACTGTCAAATTTGCGACCAATCTCTCGAATCAAATTCCGAAGCATACATTTGCGTGTATGAATGTACATTTTGTGCACCATGTACAGAAGAAAGACAAAATGTTTGCCCAAACTGTGGCGGCGAATTAGTACGTAGACCGAAGAAGAAATAGAAAAAAGCAAAGCGATATCGCTTTGCTTTTTTATTGTTTTTGGGATATATAGAAATTCTACCAATCACAAATTAAACGTTTAAAAACTTCACACAAACAGGCTCTGGTACAACAACATCAGATTGTAGCAGTGTTAACTTCCCTGTCGTTTCATTTCTTGAAAATAGCACAAGGTTATGTGACTTTTCATTTGTCGCAATAAGAAACTTTTCAGTCGGATCTAATACAAAGTCCCTCGGCCAATTTCCTTCTGTAGATGTATGTGCAACAAATGTAAGCTGACCTGAATTTTGATCCACACTGAAAACAGCGATACTATTATGACCGCGATTACCTGCATATACAAAGTGGCCGTCAGAAGAAATATGAATCGCACTTCCTTGACTATTGTCATCAAATTCTTTTGGAACGGTAGAAATATACTGCAACTCTGTAAAGGACCCATCTTCCGGATTATATGATAATGCAATAACTTCCGAACTCAGTTCAGTCATCACATAAGCGTATTTTCCGTTCGGGTGAAAAGCAATATGTCTAGGACCACTTCCTGGGTTCACAGACAAGCTATTCGCTTCTTTTAACTTACTATCTTTTATTTCATACGTAATGATTTTATCAATTCCTAAATCAACACCTATCACATATTTTTCATCAGGAGTATATCCGGCGTAATGTGCATGTGGTTTTTCTTGTCTTTCTTTATTCGGACCTGAACCTTCATGTGTAATAATAGATGTGGCAGCATTTACAGTTCCAGCTTCTTCATTTACTACGAAAGACTCTATCGTTCCTTTATGGTAATTTGCTGTAACTACCGTATGGTTTCCACTATCAACACTAATATGACAAGGAGAAGCCCCTTCTACTACTTGTCTGTTTTCTTCCTTTAGCTCTCCAGTATGACTATGAATCGAATAAGCAGCTACACCACCAGATTCGCCTTCCTTAACAACAGAATAGAGATATTGATTATTTTTGCTAATCGTTACATATGTAGGGTTATCCAGCTTGGCCGCAAGTGTTACATTACTAATTTTTTTTGCTTCCGTGTCTAAAGTAAACTTATATATTCCTTCACTATTTTCTTTCGTGTACGTTCCAACATATCCAATAAACTCTTTGTTATCCTTCATTTTCATAACCCTCTCCCTATAGTTTTTGTCCCTCATATTTTTTACAGAACAACCTTAAACTATTTTTTGAAAGAACATCTAAAAAAACTTGAGTACCTCTTTATAAGTTACCATATTTCCCTGCCAAATAGCCCCTAAACCCACTTTTTCTGAAAAGCCGCTATACTCTCATATTCTTCTTCCAGATGACGGGCCAGACGAATATAGATCGGTATTAATTCTTTATATTTCTCCACACTTTCCATGTTTGGCTCATGATAAAAATTGGCACCTACCATATGAGAAACTACATGTAATGTATCTATTTCACCTAAGCTATATAACCCGAGGATTGCCGCTCCTAAGCAAGAGCTTTCGAAACTTTCAGGAACATATACGTCTTGATGAAAAATATCCGCCATCATCTGTCTCCAAAGTTCCGATCTGGCAAAGCCACCTGTCGCTTGAATTTTTTTCGGTTCACCAATTAGCTCTTTTAAAGCAAGAAGAACTGTATACAAGTTATAAATGATTCCCTCTAAAACAGCACGGATAAGATGCTCTTTCTTATGATGTAGCCCAAGCCCAAAGAAAGATCCACGCGCATTCGCATTCCATAAAGGAGCTCTTTCTCCTGCTAAATACGGATAAAATAATAAACCATCCGATCCAGGATTCACTTTCGCTGCTATTTCAGTAAGCAATTCATAAGGATCTTTTCCTAAGCGCTTCCCATGTTCAACTTCTAACGCACATAATTGGTCACGAACCCACCTAAAAATCATACCACCGTTATTAACCGGTCCACCAATTACCCAAAGGTCCTCAGTTAACGCATAACAAAAAGTCCTACCTTTCGGATCCGTTACAGGCTGATTTGTTACAACTCGCACCGCACCGCTCGTACCAATTGTAATAGCAACTACTCCAGGTTCTATTGCATTTACACCTAAATTCGATAGTACCCCATCACTCGCACCGACTATAAAAGGAGTAGTAACAAGTATATTCATCTCTCTTGCAAATTCTTCATCTAATCCTATTAAGCTGTGCGTCGTTGGAACGAGTTTAGAAAGCTTTCCCTCCGAAATTCCTGCAACACGAAGAGCTTCTTCATCCCATTTTAAAGATTTCAAATTGAACATCCCTGTTGCTGATGCTATAGAATAATCAATTACATATTCATTAAATAACTTATAGAAAACATACTCTTTAATTGAGATGAATTTATAGCTTTTTGCAAATAACTCAGCATGTTCATTTTTAAACCAAACTAATTTTGAAAGTGGTGACATAGGATGGATTGGTGTTCCAGTACGAAGGTAAATTTCATGACCATTCATATCATTTTTTATTTTTTCTGCCCAGCTTGCACTTCTATTATCTGCCCAAGTAATACATCTCGTTAACGGCTTCCCTGCTTCGTCTACAGCAATGACACTATGCATTGCCGAACTAAAAGAAACACAAAGAATATCAACTGGCTGCACATTACTCGATTGTATAGTTTCTTTAATCGTATGTATGACCGCTTGAAAAATCTCTTCTGGATCTTGTTCTGCTGTTTCTGGTGCGGGAGAATATAAAGGGTATTCAATTCCATGACTTGTAATAACTGATCCCTCCACCGAAAACAAAACTGATTTTGTACTAGTTGTCCCAATATCTACACCAATCATATATTTCGAGCTCACTATGTAACCCCTTTCAAATTTTTCCTATAACAAAAGAGCACCATGATGTATACAAAAAGACGCTCCCTTATGAGAGCTACGTTTTCATAAACTTCACTCTCCATAAGGGGATCCTTTTTATAACCATTGTGCTGTTTTGAAAATGCATGGTGTCTTTTTATATCGCTGCTTTCACGTAATAAGGTACCAAACTCAGGATTTATTTTACAGGATGAAGTTACATAAAGATTGGTCCTCTCGTGAAAAAGCAATTTGTGAAAACTTTACTCCCTTATAACTTAGGCGCTTTCGCCCAATCCGCAGCAAACTTTTCAATACCTTGATCTGTTAGCGGATGCATAGCAAGTTGTTCAATGACTTTATAAGGAATTGTTGCAATGTGAGCACCTGCCATCGCTACACGAGTTACATGGTCTGGGTGTCTAACAGAAGCCGCAATAATTTGGGTATCTAATAGATGAATATCGAATAATTCAGCGATTTTAGCAACTAATAGTACGCCATCTTCAGAAATATCATCTAAGCGACCTAAAAATGGAGAAACGTACGTTGCACCTGCTCGAGCAGCTAAAAGAGCTTGGTTCACAGTGAAAATAAGTGTAACGTTCGTTTTCACACCTTTTTCAGTAAGGTAACGACAAGCTTCTAATCCTGCTAGTGTCATCGGCAGTTTTATTGTAACTTTTTCATCGCCACCGTTAATTTTAATCAGTTCTTCTGCTTGAGCAATCATCTCTTCGGCTGTAACAGCATCTGGCGTTACTTCTGCCGAAACAGATTCAACGTTAGGCACTGCCTGACAAATTTCTGCAATACGGTCTTCAAACTTAATGCCCTCTTTCGCTACTAAAGAAGGATTCGTTGTAACGCCAGCTAAAACACCTAGTTTATATGCCTTTTTTATGTCCTCAAGATTTGCAGTATCAATAAAAAACTTCATAATTTATTCCCTCCATTTTTTAAACGTTAACGAGTTATACTTTTAAAATGTTTATTTCTTTTCTACTGCATGTCCGCCAAATTCATTGCGCAGTGCTGCTACAACTTTCCCTGTAAATGTATCATTATCTAATGAGCGGTAGCGCATTAATAGAGACATTGCGATAACAGGAGTTGCTGTTTGAAGGTCTAATGCTGTTTCTACTGTCCATTTCCCTTCACCAGAAGAATGCATAACGCCCTTAATTTCATCCAGTTTTGCATCTTTAGAAAATGCATTTTCAGTCAATTCCATTAACCATGAACGAATAACTGAACCGTTGTTCCATACTCTTGATACTTTTTCATAATCGTAATCAAATTCACTCTTCTCTAAAACCTCAAATCCTTCACCAATAGCTGCCATCATTCCGTATTCAATTCCGTTGTGAATCATTTTTAAGAAGTGACCGCTACCAGCTTTTCCAGCATATAAATATCCATTTTCTACAGCTGTATCACGGAAAATAGGTTCAACGATGTCCCAAGCTTCTTGATCTCCTCCGATCATGTAACAAGCACCATTACGAGCACCTTCCATTCCGCCAGAAGTTCCTGCATCCATAAAGTGAATACCATCTTTCTTTAATTGCTCATATCGGCGAATAGATTCTTTATAATGTGAATTCCCTGCTTCAATTAAAATATCTCCTTTTGATAACAGCGGTGTAACCTCATTAATAACAGAATCAACAACAGCGTGCGGAACCATTACCCAAAGAATTCTTGGCGATTCCAACGATTGAACTAGTTCGTTTAAACTAGATACACCTGTAGCACCATACTCTTTCATTTCTTCCACTGCACTCGTATTTAAATCAAATGCAGCTACTTCATGTTTATGATCCATTAAATTCTTCCCTAAATTTAATCCCATTTTACCTAAACCAATTAATCCTACTCTCATAATATAATTCCTCCTTGAATTACCTTTCATCATAAATACATGTTAATAAAATGATGAATATCTTTTTTTCATATTGCTTTACTTATAAGAATGTACTTATTTTTTCAATCCCTCATCTAACCACCATTTAAATTCACTTTCTTGTAATAGAGCATGGGCAGCATCTGGACCGTACGAACCTGATTTATATTCATGAAGGGGTAACAAGTTTTCTTCGAACGCTTCAAGTATTGGCTGCACCCATTCCCATGACAATTCAACTTCTCTCCAGTGTGCAAAGAATGTAGAATCTCCACATATAGCATCATAAATGAGTCTTTCATAAGCTTCCGGTATTCCCACTCCTGTTTGCTCACAAGTAAAATGAATACGAATCGGTTCAAGCTCTCCATTGTTCAATGGATTTTTACTATTTAATTGGAGCGAAACATTTTCATTTGGGCTAATTTCAATGATTAACAAATTAGGCTCCGCATTTGGATTACTTTCTTGATATTGCTGTTTTAACGTATTTTTAAATTCAATTACAATACGAGTAGACTTTTCTTTCATTCTTTTTCCTGTTCGTATATAAAAAGGAACATCAGTCCAAAATGGGTTATCAATCCATAAGCGAGCCGCAACATATGTATCTGTTTGAGAAGAAGGATTTACTCCTGGCTCCTCTCTATACGCTACAACTTCTTGTCCTTTTATCTCCCCTGAAGCATATTGTCCGCGAATGATATGGTTCTGAACGTCTTCTTTTTTCACTTTACGAAGAGTTTCCATTACCTTTCGTTTTTCCTCACGAATTTCACATGCATTTATCTTTTCCGGCAGATTCATAGCAGTCATCATTAATATTTGCAACATATGATTTTGAACCATATCGCGAATGGCTCCTGCATGATCATAATATGCTGCCCTTTCTTCTACCCCAACCGTTTCACTAGCTGTTATTTGTACATTCGCAATATGTTCTTTATTCCAAATCGATTGAAGAACAGGATTTGCAAATTCAAGTGCTTCAATGTTTTGAATCATCGGTTTACCTAAATAATGATCAATACGGTATATTTCGTCTTCTTCAAACGTTCGACTAAGCCTATCATTCAGCTCTCGGGCAGATGTAAGATCATGACCAAACGGTTTCTCAATCATCAGGCGCTTCCATCCATCCGTTTTATCCAGTCCACTTTCTTTAATATTTAAAGCAATTGTCTCAAAGAAGTCAGGAGTAACTGAAAGGTAGAACATTCTATTCCCTTGTATATTTTGTTCTTCTTCCCTTTCACGAACTACTTGTAATAACCTTTTATAATCTTCTGGCTTATTCACATCTAACGGACAATAACGAAAATACTCTAAAAAATCTTCTATTTTCGGAGTACCTTCATCTTTGCGACGAGAAAAAGTTTCTATGGATTCTTTTACTCTTTTTTGAAAATCTACATGAGATACTTCACGTCTTCCAAGCCCAATAACGGATATTGGCTTCGGAAGCTTTTGATCTCTATATAAGTTATATAGCGCAGGGTAAATTTTCCTTTTCGCTAAATCCCCTGTTGCTCCAAATAAAACAAAGGTCATTGATTCCAATTTCAGTCCCCCTCGTGATGTATAGTCATTGTCACCTTAGTAAAAATGCATTGTACAGAAGCTACTATTATTGTTGATCCAACCTTACTTCTTAACTTCTAATTTTTTATATTTGTCGCTTTCTAATTGTCCCCAATATTAATAGTGGCAATTCACAGCATTTTCCCCACATCCTACTTACTCATTGTAACTTACATAAAATAACTTAATTATCAAAAGTAATTAAGTTATTTTATGTCTATCATATTAACTACATAGATTATTACAGTCAAGAAAAGTGTCTCGAATTAAAGATTTTTTATTCCGCAACATCTTATTAGAAACATGTTCATTACATAAAATGAATAATAAAAAGGAAAAAACCGAACATATTCTTGTTCGGTTTTTTCCTTTTTACTATTGCTTCAAATGGTTTTTAACTGCCCTTATAACTAATTCATGATCTTCTTCTGGTGGTAATCCTGAAACTGTTATCATTCCAATAACTCCTACGTCTTTTATTTGGACAGGAACGCAGCCACCGAACGCAGCATAATCCGACCTATCTAAAAGATATTTTTCATTATATGGAACGCCCGTTAGTTCACTTTGTATTTGCATATAATACGAGCTATGATTATGCAAAGAAACAACCCGTTTTTTACGCTCAATCCATTGCGTATTTTCCGCAGTCGTCCCTGTCATCTTGAAATGAAATAGTTGCACACCATTTTTCGCTATATCAACAGCAATCAATTTCCCCTCTTTCTTTGCTGTTTCAACGATAAATAAACCTATTTGCAGTGCATCTTCATTTGTAAAAGAGGAAAATTGAAGTGTTTCCTCTTCTATTAATATTTGCTTACTTATTTCATTCAAATTTGAAGTACTCATATCTTTATCCCCCTTACTCACTTTATGCCACCTTGATATTTTTCAATTTCTGTGACTCTATCGTACGACCTTTCCATATAACTAATACCGTAAAGCGCACTCTTTTCTTCTTAGTGCTATTATGAATTATATTTAACTCATTAAAAATGTATGTCCTCTAGTGCTAAACATTTCGTATAGAAGTTTTCTTCCTGCTACTACTTACAAGCTAAAAAAAACAGTTGCTTAAGCAACTGGTTCACTAACAATTTCATATAGGATATTCATTCAACCAAAGGAATGCTTGTTCATAGTCATCGGAAAATTTTACAGTTTCTTTTGTATTGGACTGTTGTAAATAATTCAGTATCTCCCCTTCTTCAAGGAGAAAAGCAATTGCCTTACTGTGATTCAAAATCGTTTCATTGAAAAACTTCTCTTTCCATGCTTTTTGAACAGAAAAATGATCTGGCGTATATCCTTTTCTATCTACCAGCAATTTGTATTTCCGTCCCTCGGAAATGAATTGCTGAAAAACCTGCTCGAAGCCATTAAACCATTCATAAACATCATCTGTTTTAATCTTGCCGATAAGACGGGTAACAATTATATCTCCTGAAACTGTTGTGCTAATATTCAGCTTACTCAACCTAGAATCATCTCCCTTAGCTACAATTATGCGGAAATATCACATAAAATCAATCAGATAAAATTGTTTCGCATTAAAAAAGGACAGACCCTCCAAACGGAGAAGCCTGTCCCAAAATTGTTCTATTTTATATTAGAACTAACAATCGTGAATTAGAATAATGATTTAATACTTGCTAAAACAGTAAGTACACCTACAATAATAACAAATACGTTACTCATTTTCCCTTTGTATTTAGCTAGTACTGGTACTTTATTGATTGCATACATCGGTAATAGACATAAGATAGCAGCAACTAATGGACCACTTAGAGAATCAATAAGTCCAAGAATACTTGGATTTGTATAAGCAACAAACCAGCATGATAATACAACAAAAGTAAGGACGATTGTCTTAATCGTTTTTTCTTCAATTACTTTTCCACGTGATTTACCGAACTTAATAATCATGTCACGCATTACTTCAAATGCTCCAATATAATGGCCAAGGAAAGATTTTGTAATAGCCACAAAAGCAATGATTGGTGCTGCAATCGTGATTACAGGTGAATTAAGCTCATTCGCA
>NZ_QOZW01000002.1:0-121491 GCF_008368885.1 Bacillus sp. BPN334
AATAACGATAAGAAAGAATTCATTTAAATATGAATTCTTTCTTATCGTTATTTATGCAATACTCTAATGAGATTATTTTTCACTTTTTCTCTTGCTTTTTTATCACTTGCGTAGTAAAGTGATAGTAAGATTCACGATAGGAAGTGATCAAACATGCGTGATAATACGATAGGGTCATTAATATGGTTACGCTTAATACGATTTACGAACCAAAGTAATCAGATGTCAAATGAGTTTTTAAAACGGTTTGATTTAACGACAGCTCAATTTGATGTGCTTTTGCAAATACGTACGTATCAGCCACTCACACAAATGGAGTTAGCTGAAAAGGTAACTGTTACACAAGGCGGTATTTCTCGAATGTTAACTCGTCTTGAAAAAGAAGGATATATTGTACGAAAACAAGATTGGAAAACGAAAACAATTAGTCTTACAGAGCAAGGGGAAGCAGCTTTAGAGAGAGCATTGCCAGAGCAACTTGCATTTCAATCATCGTTTTTTGATGATGTATTAAATGAAGAAGAGCAGAAAATATTATACGAGCTAATGACGAAAGTTCATAAGCATAGCGAAAAAAAAGAATTGCCGCAAGAGTAATTTTTTTTACACTATCAATTGACTAATCAAGTGAAAAATAATTGAAGAATATGAATACGACTGAATTAAAGGAGAGAGCAACTATGGAAAAATACCGTATGGATACAAGTAAAGGAATAGAGTTTGGATTATATTCAATTGGGGATCATGTTTTAAATCCGCATAATGGAGAGAAAATTAGTGCAGAACAAAGAATTCATGAATTAATTGAAACAGCTAAGTTAGCGGATGAAGCTGGACTTGATGTATTTGCTGTCGGTGAAAGTCATCAAACTCATTTTACAACGCAAGCTCATACAGTTATTTTAGGAGCTATTGCACAAGCTACGAAAAATATAAAAATTGCAAGTTCAGCAACGATAGTAAGCACATCTGATCCGGTACGAGTATATGAGGATTTTGCTACAATTGACTTGATTTCTAATGGACGTGCAGAAATCGTGGCTGGTCGTGGATCTCGTATTGGGGGATATAGTTTACTTGGTTATGACGTGAATGATTATGAAGAGTTATTTGAAGAGAAGATGGATCTTTTATTAAAAATTAATAACGAGGAACATGTAACATGGAACGGACAGTTCAGAGCGCCGCTTGCACATGCATCGGTGATTCCGAGAGCGAAGAATAATAACTTACCAATTTGGCGTGCAGTTGGTGGCCCGCCAGCTAGTGCGATTAAAGCAGGACGTGCGGGTGTACCTATGATGATAACAACACTAGGTGGTCCAGCTATTAACTTTAAAGGGTCAGTAGATGCTTACCGTGAGGCTGCGGCGCAAAGTGGATTTAATCCAGCAAGTTTGCCAGTTGCAACGACGAGTTTATTTTATACAGCAAAAAATTCACAAGATGCATTTAGTGAATACTATCCTCATATTAATGCTGGTATGCTTACACTGCGTGGTGGTGGGTATCCGAAGCAACAATTTACAAATGCAGTAGATTACCGTGACGCATTAATGGTTGGTAGCCCGCAACAAATTATTGAAAAAATGCTTTACCAATATGAATTGTTTGGACAACAACGTTTTATGGCACAAATTGATTTTGGTGGTGTACCACTTAATAAAATTGAGAAAAATATTGAATTAATTGCTACTGAAATTTTACCGGCTGTTAGAAAACATACAGCGAAATAATTTAAAAAATACCGAGAGTCTAATCGATTCTCGGTATTTTTTATGTATGAATTCAGTTTGAAAAAATGATAAAAAAATGAATTTTCAGTCTAGAAAGAGGGAGGGGATTTTCTATTTTCGAATAACAATATTTTGTGTTTGAATTTTAAAAATACATTTTCTTCTTGACAAAAAACTAACTGATTTCTCCTTTAGTTTAGAGGACATTTTTCTGCGTGAAAGTCAAGTGTATGAAGAGGGAAATGATTATTTTATTGATATGGAAGTAAGTCTTATATTAAAAAAATACATTTTATTAATGAGAAAAATATAATTCAAAAAAATGACAAAAGACATATTTCAGACAAAATGATGTCAATAATACGTCAAAAATCAGTTGAATTTACTATGCAGGTATATTATACAATTCGATTAACGGATAAAACACTACTGAAATAGTGAAAAGGTAAATTTTATGAGAAAGTTCTTTTGTAATGATCTTGAAAACTGAAAATTTATATTTTCTAAAAGTACATAAACAAATTTATCTTTCTATATTTCTAAGATTTGAGTTGTTTTATTCATACAACTCAATCGAAAATACGATATAAAAAATTATGAAGGAAGTGATTGTAGTATGGAAACGCTCGAATTGGCACGAATACAATTCGCATCAACAACGATTTTCCATTACTTTTTTGTTCCGCTGTCTATTGGTTTAGCTTTTATCATTGCATTAATGCAAACGTTATATGTGGTAAAGGGACAAGAAATTTATAAGAAGATGACGAAGTTTTGGACACAAATATTCCTTGTAAACTTTGCGGTAGGTGTAGTAACTGGTATTCTACAAGAATTCCAGTTTGGTATGAACTGGTCAACCTATTCACGTTTCGTAGGTGATGTGTTTGGTCCATCACTTGCGATTGAAGGTTTATTAGCATTTTTCATTGAGTCTACATTCCTAGGTTTATGGGTATTCGGTGAGGATAAATTGCCGAAGCGTGTTCACCTTTTATGTATTTGGCTCCTTTCAATTGGAACAATGTTATCAGCATTTTGGATTTTAACTGCAAGTGCATTTATGCAATCGCCAGTAGGGTATGAAATGGCAGCAGATGGACGTGCACAAATGAATGATTTCTTAGCGATTATTCAAAACCCACAATTATGGGTACAATTCCCGCATACAATTACAGCGGCAATTGCAACTGGTGCATTCTTTATTGCAGGTGTGAGTGCATGGAAAATAACAAAAGCTCAAGAAACTGAAGTGTTTAAAAAATCGTTCCGCATTTCTATCATTGTTGGAACACTTACAACTGCGCTAGTATTATTCTTCGGTCATGCGCAAGCACAACAATTAATTAAGACACATCCAATGAAAATGGCAGCAGCTGAAGCGTTATGGAATACGAGTGAGGATCCAGCGCCATTTACAGTATTTGCGAAAATTGATGCAGAGAAGCAAGAAAATTCGTTTGAAATTCAAATCCCTTATATGCTAAGTCTATTATCATTTGATAAATTTAGTGGTCAAGTAGAAGGAATGAATCAAATTCAAAAACAATATGAAGAAAAATATGGGCCTGGAGATTATATACCGCCAGTACACACTATGTTCTGGAGTTTTAGAGCGATGGTAATGAGTGGAACATTTATGCTTCTTCTAGGAGCATACGGATGGTTCTTATCAAGAAAAGATCGTTTAGCTGAAAAAACTTGGTATTTAAAATTAATGGTGTATGCAATTGCACTACCGTTTATCGGTAATACAGTAGGATGGATTATGACTGAAATGGGACGTCAGCCTTGGGTAGTTTTCGGTGTTATGAAAACGGAAGATGCTGTATCTCCAAATGTTACGTTCGGAGAAGTATTATTCTCTTTAGTTTCGTTCACATCACTATATTTAATTATAGGTGGAATTACTATTTACTTATTCGTTCGTGTCATTAAAGGACATGAGAATAAGAAAACGAAACAGGATTCTCAAAGCCATGATCCATTTGATAAGGAGGATGAGTATGTTATCTCTTAATGAGTTGTGGTTTATCATTATTGCAATTTTATTCGTAGGCTTCTTTGTACTTGAAGGTTTCGATTTCGGTGTAGGTATAGTTTCAAGGTTTTTAGGGGAAAACGATTTAGAGAAAAGAATATATTTAAATACAATTGGTCCATTTTGGCACGCGAATGAAGTATGGCTTGTTTGTGCTGGTGGAGCTATGTTCGCAGCATTCCCGCACTGGTATGCAACTTTATTTAGCGGGTTTTACATTCCGTTTGTATTTATGCTTCTTGCTTTAATTATAAGAGGGGTTTCCTTTAAATTCCGTGCGAAAATAGATAATCATAAATGGAAAGGTTTTTGGGATTGGGGTATGTTTTTAGGAAGTTTACTACCACCTATCCTTTGGGGGGTTGCAATTGCTAACTTTATGGTAGGTATTCCAATTGATGAAACGAAAAATGCTGTAGGTGGATTCTTACCATTACTACATCCATTTGCATTACTTGGAGGAGTTATGTTCCTTCTGCTATGTATTGTTCACGGATTGCAATTCCTTACTATACGTACAACTGGTAAGTTAAGAGAACGTGCACGTATTGCTGCGTTGAAAATTGCACCGCTTGCAATTATAGCACTCCTTATTTTTGCCGGATTGGGATTATGGAAAACAGATATTTTCACTGCCCATGGTACAGAGTGGATTATGGTTCCGATTGGAGCTTTTGTAGCATTATGTGCGTCAACATTATTAAATAAAAGAAGAAGAGATGGTTGGGCTTTCGTTATGACGAGTTTAACAATCATTTTACTAAGTGCGAGTGTGTTCGCCGGCATGTTCCCACGTGTCTTAATTAGCTCGTTAGGGTCAATATACGATTTAACAATTTATAATGCAGCATCAGGAGATTATGCACTAAAACTGATGACGTATTTTTCAATTGCTATATTGCCATTTGTTTTGGGAAGTCAAATATGGAGTTTCTATGTGTTTAGACAACCTGTTAAGTCAGATAAAGATTTGGAGTACTAATGAAAAGAAAAAGAGGACTTCCGTCGTATCCTGGTAGCCGAGTTTTATATGTAGTGTTAACAATCATTAGCATTTTAGAAGCTGTAAGTATTATTGCGCAAACAGTGTTTTTAGCGCGGGCTATTACGTTTTTATTTCAAGGAGAAACTGTGCAATCTTTGTTAAATGAAACGGTTTATTTTGGGATCACGTTTGCAGTACGTCATATGCTAGTGCGAATATCGCAAATATTAGTGGAACGTTTCGCTGAAAAAACAGGATCACTACTGAGAAAACAATTAATAGAGGCGTATTTCACATTAGGTCCACGTTATGTTCAAACTGCTGGAACTGGTCATCTGGTTACCTTATCGATAGAAGGTATTGAGAAGTTTAAAACATATATAGAATTAACAATTCCTAAAATGATTAGAAGTAGTATCATACCGGGGCTAATTGTACTATATGTTTTTACGCTAGATATTGAGTCTGGAATCATTTTAGTTGTAACGATTCCTATCGTGATTATATTTATGATCCTACTAGGATTAGCAGCGCAAAAGATGGCGGATAGTCAGTATGAGTCGTATCGTGTACTTTCTAATCATTTTGTAGATACGTTAAAAGGATTAGAAACATTAAAGTATTTAGGTAAAAGTAAACAGCACGAAGGAAAGATTGAAAAAGTAAGTAAAAGATATAGAAAAGCAACGATGCGTACTTTGCGAGTTGCTTTTCTTTCTTCTTTTGCATTAGATTTCTTTACGAGTTTATCAATCGCATTTGTGGCGGTCGGATTAGGGATACGTTTAATAGATGGGACAATTGTACTATTGCCAGCCCTTACGATTTTAATTTTAGCTCCGGAATATTTTCTGCCGATTAAACAAGTTGGAGCGAATTATCATGCTACGTTAGATGGACAACTTGCAATGGAGCAAATAGAAGAGATTTTACAGCAACAAAAAGAAATAGGAACGAAAGAATCAAATGTAGGTCTAATATGGAATTCCTCTAGTAACTTGAAATTACAAGATGTAAAAGTAAAGAATGATGAATCGGAAAAATCTATATTAGAGGGAATTGATTTTACTTGGAAAGGTACCGGTGCTATAGGTGTAATTGGTGAAAGTGGGGCAGGGAAATCGACGTTAATTGACGTATTAGCAGGATTTTTAACTCCTTCGGGTGGAAAGCTGATAGTAAATGGTGTGGAAATTGACGGGGCTACTCGAGAAGATTGGCAAAAGAATATTGCATATATTCCACAGCAACCTTATATTTTCCCGCTTTCATTAAAAGATAACATTTGTTTCTATGAAACAAATACAACTGATGCAGAAGTGGAAAGAGTTATTAATGAAGTTGGTCTTCGTTCACTCGTTACATCGCTTCCGAACGGGATGTATGAAAGAATTGGAGAAGGTGGACGTATGCTTAGTGGCGGGCAAGAACAACGTGTCGCTATGGCGCGTGCTCTTTTAAGTAAAAAGCCAATTATTCTATTAGACGAGCCTACAGCACATCTTGATATTGAAACTGAATTTGAAATAAAGCAAGCGATGTTACGTCTGTTTGAAGGTAAGTTAGTATTTCTTGCAACACATCGTCTTCACTGGATGAAACAGATGGATCATATTCTTATTTTAAATAAAGGGGAAATGATAGAAAGAGGAACGTATGAAGAACTTTTAAAGAATGAGGCATTACATTTTCACAGGAAAGAGAGGGGATAGAGATGAGTAACTGGATTAAACCTTATATACAGCAAAATAAAGGTAGAATGACTTTAACTATTTTCCTTGGTCTTCTTGGAGTTAGTTCAGGTGCGATGTTACTTTTCATTTCAGGTTATTTAATCTCTAAATCTGCTCTTAGACCAGAAAATGTAATGGCTGTATATGTTCCTATCGTTGCAACACGTGCGTTTAGTATAGGACAAGCGGTATTTCATTATTTAGAGCGTTTAGTTGGACACGATGTCGTACTACGCATATTAGAAAAGATGAGAACGAAACTATACAGAATAGTAGAACCGCAAGCGTTATTTTTCCGTTCACGATTTCAAACGGGCGATATGTTAGGTATATTATCCGAAGATATAGAGCATTTGCAAAACCTATATTTACGTACAATATTTCCTAGTCTATTAGCATTAGTTGTATATAGCATATTCGTACTTGTTATCGGTGCATTTGACGTAGTATTTGCACTTATTGCAGCATGTATGTTGGCTATTATCGTTTTTCTGCTTCCGTTTGTATCATTACTTTTAATGAAGCAACATCATGTTACTTTAAAACAAGGAAGAAGCCGTTTGTATCAACAATTAACAGACGCTGTTTTTGGATTATCAGATTGGCAAGCAAGTGGTAGAAAAGATGAATTCATCGATAAGTATGTAGAGCAAAATAATGAGTTGTTAAAAACGGAAAAAAGAATGAAACGCTGGAATCATATTCGGGACAGTATCATTCAATTAGTAGTGGGGATTGTAGTTATTTCAATGATCATATGGACTGGAAATGAGGCGGCAAGTGAACAGATTGCACCTACCGTTATTGCGGCTTTCGTCTTAATGACGTTATCAGTCACAAACGCGCTTATCCCTCTTTCAGATGCTATCGATCGAATTCCATCATATGTAGAATCTGCTCATCGTCTAAATAAAGTAGAAGCTAATGATGTTTTACAGGATGAAAAGGAATTACATGAGGATAAAGATTATGTTGCATCAAAACATATAGACATTGAATTAAATAATGTATCGTATCGTTACCCAGATAGTAATGAATTTGTATTGAAAGAAGTATCACTGCAAATAAAGGCAGGAAAGAAAATCGCCATTTTAGGAAGAAGTGGAACAGGAAAATCTACTTTGTTAAAATTGTTAGCAGGTGCGCTAAGCCCGTTACATGGTGAAGTTTTATTGAATAGTGAACATGCTCATACGAATCTTATATCAAAATATATCTCTGTATTGAATCAAAAGCCGCATTTATTCGATACGACAATTGGAAATAATGTGCGAATCGGTAAACCAGAGGCTACGGATGAAGAGATATGGACAGCTTTAGAGAAAGCACAATTAGCTTCGCATATAGCTTCTCTTCCAGATGGATTGCAAACAAAAATGCATGAAATGGGAAAAAGGTTTTCTGGTGGAGAAAGACAACGGGTTGCTTTTGCTAGAACGCTAATGCAAGAGGCTCCAATTATTGTACTTGATGAACCTACGATCGGCTTAGATCCAAAGACAGAACTATCTTTAATAGAAACAATGTTTTCTGCAACAGAAGAAAAGACTGTTATTTGGATTACACACCACCTTGTAGGAATTGAACATGTAGATGAAGTTATATTCCTTGATCGTGGCCAAATTGTGATGCAAGGCAGTCATGAACAACTTCTGAAAGAAAACGAGAAGTATCGTAAGCTGTATGAGTTAGATAAAGGAATATAGTTTGAATAAGTAATAATTGTAAAATAGCTACGCCTAATGGTGCAGCTATTTTTTTGTTAAGAAATATATTCTTTTTAAGGTATAGATTTATCTCGCTATTTGCAGGGCAAGATCCGGCTGATGTGAGGAAGTTAGGCGGGAGATTAACTGTACGTAAAAGTCCGATTGGTGAGGGGGATAATCAGAAGGGATGGAGAAGCCCCCCTGATTAAAGTTTCGTTTTATTTGTCTTACATTATTTTATGATAGAAATCAAATGTATAAAAAACAGCTAATCAAATACTTAAATTATTGAATATGTATATTTTGGAGTGAAAAGTAGGATATTTTGTTATGGGCTTGCATAAAAGTATAAAGGTTTCATACGGTTTAAGTAATGTGATATTATGTCGCGTATATAAATAATATGCGAAAAGGTGGAGGGAAAAGATGGGGAAACGTTTTGAAAAAAGTGAAGAGGCGATAGAGCGAATTCCGTTGGTAAGTGTATTAATTCCTACTTATAATCGTCCTGGCTACTTTGAAAAAGCATTGTGTAGTGTATTACAACAAACATATTCTAATATAGAAATTATTGTTGGAGATGATAGCACGAATGACGAAACGGAAAATGTGTTACAAAAATACTTATGTGATCATTCAAATATTATTTATATAAAAAACAGGTCAACTCTCGGACAATTTGAAAATGCGCTAATGTTATTTAATGAAGCGAACGGTGAGTATATAAATTTTTTAATGGATGATGATATATTTCATATGAATAAAATTGAAAAAATGATGAAGTATTTTTTCAATGATTTAGATAATGAAATCAAGCTTGTAACATCTCATCGTCAAGTAATTGATGATAAAGGGAAAGAACTACGACATATTTATTCAACTGTCCGTTTATTTGAAGAGGATACGATTATAGAGGGAACAGAATTAGGAAATAGGGTAATTGTGGATCAAAAAAATTATATTGGAGAACCGACAACAGTTTTATTTCGTAAAAATGATTTACAAGAACCGTATGGGATTTTTGATAAGAGGAGGTATCTATGTAATGTAGATATAGCCTCATGGTTATCTTTATTAAGTAAAGGAAAAGCAGTATATATAGCAGAGACACTTAGTTACTTCCGATTACATTCAGGTCAACAGTTGAATGAATCTAATAAACTTATGGATGGAGTAGAGGATTTTTCACATAGTATTATAGTTGGAGAAAAGTATGGTTTTTTATCTACTGAAAAAGAGTTATATAAAGCGATAACTAATTTCCTAGACTATGCAAAAAAATTAGTTCCATCATCAATATTATATACATTAGACTACTACCGACAAATTAAGCGAAAGGAAATAAATATAGAAAAGAAAAAACAGTATCGGAATAACAACTCTCATTTACCGAAAGTCAGTATACTTATTCCTGCCTATAATAAACCTCATTACTTGGAATTAGCTCTCAAAAGTGCTTTGAATCAAACATATGAAAATATTGAAATAATAATTTCTGACGATAGTACAAACGGTGAAATTCAAGCGATGATCCAACCATATTTAAGTGAATATGAATGTATTACATATGTTAAAAATAAACCTCGATTAGAAGCAGAGAACTTTAATAAGTGTATAGAACTTGCAAATGGAGATTATATAAACTTTTTATTAGATGATGACTTATTTCATCCTGAAAAGATTAAAAGAATGATGAACTGTTTTTTTAGACTAGAAAACATTTCATTTGTGACGTCATATCGGGAATTAATTGATGAGAATGGAAAAGTATTACCACCATCAACATTGAATATGAAAATTGCAAAAGAAACTACACTTTTTAAAGGGAAAGAATTAGGTAATTATATGTTAAAAAACTTAAAAAATGTAGTTGGTGAGCCTACAACAGTTCTGTTTAATCGGAAATTTTTTGAAGGGGCTTTTGGGTGTTTTAAGGGAAAGGGTTATTCAGCTATTAATGACATTGCAACATGGCTAGATATGATGAAGAAAGGAAATGTAGTTTATATAGAGGAACCTCTTAGTTATTTTAGACAACATGGTGGGAAAAATCAAAAACAAATGCAATTTACATTAAGGGCAATTGAAGAATGGACTGAATTAATAATAGATGCATATAATAGTGGGTTTTTAAATCGTGAGCAAGATTATAAAACGTGTTTAACTCATTGTTTGGAAAATGTGGTGTCAATAATTAAGGATACGGTAAAAAATGGACAATTAAATCAAATTGATAATGAAAAGATGGAGAGGGAATTAAATAAGTTAGTTAATCGTATATTTGAGGAAGAAGTATGCTATTGTCAATTTTGCAATCAACAATTTGAAAAATTTTCTCCTTGGCCAGAACATTATGATTTTCCAAAATATAAATTTGAGATGTGGAATAAAGATACGGGAATTTGTTCGGTATGTGATTCGATGGATCGTGAAAGGTTATATCGTGTATATATTGAAATGGAAACGGAGTTATTAAGTGGAAATGATACTATGCTTCATATTGCACCTGAAGCGAAGTTAAGAAGTTGGTTTGCCCAGTATAAAAACATTACATATGTATGTGGAGATATTGAACCAAAGGATCCATTAATGCAGGAAATTGATGTTACTAGAATTCCATATGAAAATGATACATTTGATGTGATTTTATGTGGTCATGTATTACAGCACGTTCAAGATGATGAAAAAGCGATGAGAGAGTTATATAGAGTATTAAAGACAAATGGATGGGGAATTATTCAAGCGCCAATCGTAATGAATGTAGATAGTATTATAGAGAATGAATTAATTTTAACGCCAAAATTGAGAAGATTAGCTTTTGGTCATGAAGAACATGTAAGGATTTATAATCGATCAGGATTTATACAACGATTAATGAATGTAGGATTTAAGGTGGAATTGTATAACATAGCTGAAAAACAAGGAATGAGAAGTGCTAGGAAATTTGGTTTATCTGAAACTGATGTACTCTATATTGTCCGGAAATGAAGAATTGAGGGGAATTGAAATAATTCGCATAATACGGATTATGGGCAGTTAAATCGAAGTTTTGAAGAAGCATTAACCTTAAAAAAAGAATTAATGCTTCTTATTTTAATTATAGAGCGATGTGCATCTTATTTTTAGGTTTTAAATTTAGCTGACAAAGGCAATACTGAGCCATAGTGAATGTAAAGTTGGAGGGCGAGCGTATATGTTTGATGAGGATGGGATTGTTTTAATTATGGAACCAGCTGATGAAAGAAACTTGAGGAGATTTATTTTTTCGGTGCCAAAGTCAGTGTATGAAAAAAAGGGGCTTACATTACACTATGGAGCAGCTATAGGACAAGGATATATGGATATAATTGAAGATATTATTAGCGTACACATAGAAGTAGATGTGGTAACGATTATAGGACATGTAAGAGTCTAGATAGTTATTTAAAAAAGGGTATAGGCAATTTGGCTAGAAGTTATGATAGAGAAAATTGTAGACAATTATAAAGACGAAGGGAGTCTAAAATGAAAATCAAATCAATTTTATTAGTATTTATAGTTTCAATTGGTTTAATGGGATGTTCACTAGTAGAGCAAGGAAAGAACTCTTTAGATTATGCTCAGAAAGCGACAGACTACGTAAATGAAATAAGTGCATTTGCAAATGATGCACCAGCATTAGCTGAAAAAGCCGTTAATGATAGCGAAGCTCGAAAAGAATTAGAAACGAAGCTTAGTGAAATTAAAAAAGATATACCCGCTTTCAATGAATTAACGCCACCTGATGTAGCAAAGGATCTTCATCAGCAAATCGTCGGATATAACGAAAAGTTAAACACATTAATTGATACGGCGATGGCAAAGATAGAAGAAGGTAAAGTGGATGTAGAGCAATTTAAAAACTCTGAGCTTATGCAGACGATAGATCAAGTTCGTGATTTGAAAGACAAGGTTCAAAATTTAGGACAATAATAAAAAGGCTCCGTTTGTGATGAACGGAGCTTTTTTCTGTTTTCTAATGGAAAGTTTATAATATTTTCTTCCTATAATATAAGCTTTTTTTAATTCTTCCATTTCTCTAAAATATGTATTGTTTTATTGGTTGCATCCATGTTCACTTGAACACCTATCGGCATAGTGATCATCGGATGGGTATGACAACAATCAAAGTCAGCTAGTAAAGGGATTCTTTGATTTTGCAGTACTTCCAATAATATTTCGTAAGGTTTGCGATTTGTACCACAATCATCAAACTGCTCATGTTTTCCAAGAATAATACCTGAAACTTTATCAAATACGCCGTTAACCTTAAGTAATGAAAAGCTTCTTTCAATAGTAGCTGCATCTTTTGAGCTATCCTCAATAAATAAAATATCGCCTTCTTGAATGCTTGGCATATAAGAGCTACCCCAAATTCCTTCTATTGTATTTAAGTTCCCACCAATAATACGTCCAGTAGCTTGTCCGTTTGTTACAGAAATCCAATTGTTTGGTCTAAGTTCTTTTTCTTTCGTCTTCTCTTCCCAATTAATAAATTCATCTGACCAAAATAAAGGTTGTTTTATGTTGTAAGGAAGCAATTGATCATGTAGTAATGTTTCTACAAAATATTTGTATGTATTATCTACAAAAGGCTCAAATTCTCCAAAGGAGGGAATGAGTGCTGGACCGTAAAATGTAGGGATTCCTGTTTTTGCATAAATCCCTAATAATAAAGCTGTTGCATCTGAATAGCCAATCATTATTTTAGGGTTATTTTGAAAAGCATCATAATCAATATAAGGTAATAAGGAATTAGAATTCATACCGCCAATTGTTGACATAATACAAGATACATTAGGATTCCTTATTAAAGCATTCAGTTCCTCGGCACGCTCTTGTATACTGCCAGAGCGATAATAATCATATCGACCTGTTAGGGAACCTTCTAATATGTGAAATCCTTTCTGTTGTAAATAAGATTTCGCTCGTTCAAATCTTTTTGGAGAAGTGTATGTTGCTGGTGAAGAGGGCGAATAAATGCCGATTGTGTCTCCGTATTTTAATGTTTTTGGAAGTAGCATCGTAAGAATCCTTTCTATTAAGTAGTTAAATTAAGATAATATAACATTGAATATTCTTATATTTCGTTATTTTAATTGTAACATAAATGTATTAGATGAATAAATATGCCTTTTGCCTTGACGATATAAAGTAATTATTGTTATGGTTAAACGTGAGTGTATAAAAGGTTTGCTAAAGGAGTTTTGAAATGAAGCGGTTAAAATGGGGAAGGCTGACGATCCTAGTAGTCATTATTTTAGGGATATGTTGGTTCTTATTCCAAGGAACTCAAAAGAGTGCAACAAATATAGAGGGACAACCTTTACAAGTGGCAGAACTACCTCAAACAGGATTAGCTGAAAAAGTAGTGCCACCAAAGTACATACCACCTGAAATTGATGCAAAAGCAGCTATGATTATCGATGCGAGTAATGGAGATATTATTTATCAACATAATGAAAATGAAGCTTTTGCGCCAGCAAGTATGTCTAAGATGATGACAGCGTACCTTCTATTAGAAAATGTACATAATGGGAAAGTTCGCTGGGAAGATCCGGTGAAAATGAGTGCGAAAGCGGCACAAACAGAGGGTGCGAGAATCCCAGTCCAAGTGAATGACACATTAACTGTTAAAGATTTGTACCATGCATTAATGATTGAATCAGCAAATAATTCGGCTGTAGCTCTAGCAGAACATATGGCTAAGACGGAGAAAGATTTCGTGCAGCTTATGAATGAAAAAGCAAAGCAGTTAAAAATGTCGGATTATGCTAAATTCGCAAATGCATCAGGACTACAAGAACCTGATGGAAGTGAGACGAAGATGACAGCTGCTGATGTAGCAAACTTGGCGTATCATCTAATAAAAGACTATCCAGAAATATTAGAAGTGACTCACTTACGTCAAAGTCAGTTAGCATTTAATAATATTAATGTTGTAAGTACAAATGATATGTTAAACAAAAATAATAAAGCTTTATATATAGAAGGAATAGACGGATTAAAAACAGGATTCACAGATAGCGCAGGGTATTGTTTTACGGGTACAGCAAAACAAGGTGATACTCGTATTATTACAGTTGTAATGGGAACGAAAGGTAAAACGAAGCGTTTTACAGAGACGAACAAGCTAATGTCTTATGCATTTGGCTTAGTTAATTAAGTGAAATACTGAGTTGGATCATCATATAAGAAAGGCAATTTGTTGTTACTTATTATCGGTAACAATAAATTGCCTTTTTATTTTTAGCATTAGGAAGTAAAAATGTGAGTGTAATTATTTGAGTTTATTATTGTTTGTTGATAGTCTAAAGTTAGAAACTTATTAATGATAA
This sequence comes from Bacillus sp. BPN334, assembly GCF_008368885.1. Classification (NCBI taxonomy): domain Bacteria; kingdom Bacillati; phylum Bacillota; class Bacilli; order Caryophanales; family Bacillaceae; genus Bacillus; species Bacillus sp. BPN334. Next base: position 14,561 of record NZ_QOZW01000002.1, read on the forward strand.
GTTTTAAGAGGCGAAACATGATGTATACATATGAAAAAGCCTCAAATGAAAATTGGAGGGAATTATGATGGCAAAAGATTTTTACACAGCAATTGAAGACAGAAGATCTATTTACGCGATTAGTAAAGAGCAAGTAGTTTCTGATGAAAAAATTCAAGAAGTGATTTATCATGCTGTAAAACATACACCTTCAGCTTTTAACTCTCAGAGCGCTCGCGTTGTCGTCTTGCTAGGAGAACAACATGATAAGTTATGGGATATTACGAAAGAAACGTTACGAAAAATTGTACCTGAAAATAACTTTGCATCTACCGAAGAAAAAATGAATGCATTTAAAAGTGGTTATGGAACGGTTTTATACTTTGAAGACAGTCAAGTAGTGGAAAAACTGCAAGAAAACTTTGCATTATACAAAGAGAATTTCCCAACGTGGTCACAGCAATCCTCAGGAATGTTACAATTTGCAATTTGGACAGCTTTAGAAATTGAAGGATTTGGTGCTACATTGCAGCATTACAATCCATTAATTGATGAAGAAGTGAGAAAAGAATGGGAAGTTCCAGAAAGCTGGAAACTTACTGCGCAAATGCCGTTTGGTAAACCGGTGGTACCTGCAGGTGAAAAAGAATACCAACCTTTAGAAAATCGTGTAAAAATTTATAAATAATGTAGGAACTATAAAAGGTGAACAGGGATACAACCTGTTCACCTTTTATAAGTAATAAGGATTTTTTTGATAGGAATTTTTCATCTGATTTTTTAATTCGTTTTTACGTGTTTCAATAGTTGATACTTTTTGTAAGGTAATAAATGAAACGAATTGGAAAAAAGCATAGTACAATTCTATATTTTTATTTATAGGATCATCTATTATGTTTTTCATAAATATACCTCCTTTTTTAATCCCAATATTTGCGGGCAATAAGACTTCCATCTTAAAATTCAATGTACCGACCTGTAAAAGTTCGATAGGTTTCAGTGTAGGGTAAATAAAATTTGTATTGGTTAACATACCACTATATATATGATAATATAAATATCCTGGAAATTCCATAGTTAGTGAAAAGTAGGTAGTGAGGTGTGTGTTTTCGCCAAATTAGAACAGGATTCTTGAAGTTAAATCTTACAAATCGTCAAATCTTTTAAAAGCGATAGATAGTATCAAAAATAGTTTTCTAAAAATATTATACTATTGATAAAAAAAGTATTTTTTGTCATGATAAGAGTATGCTTCATGGAAGGAACTTTACTAGGAAATACATTCATTGCATTGGATTAGATAAATAGAGTTTTTCAAATTGGATAGAAAATGTATATTAAGATAATGAATGAAATGTCGAATTTTCAATAAAATACATAAGAGAATTGAAAAAAGCATTGCAAAAACAATAAGTTTAATGGTAAAGTTCACATGAAGTTCACACGGAATTCACTTCATTCGTTTAAAATGAACTCTGTGTGAAAAATAAAACTCTTGTTAAAAAATGGAACTTAATGAATATTTTACTTTGATAATATTGTAATGTATTAAGTTTATAAGTTTTTTTAAGAGGATAGTAGGGAAAGGAAGTAAAGACAACTTATGAAAAAAGTAATTGCAGGTTTAGCAGCAGCTTCTGTAGTGGGTGTTGCAGTTCCAGGTATGGATTCTGCTCAGGCACAAGTTTCAAATGAGGCGCTAAAAGAAATTAATGGACAAACTCAAACTCAAACGACTGTAACTGAAACAAAAAAGGTAGAAACAACTTCTGAATTAAAATACACGGTAACAGCTGATGTATTAAATGTACGTTCAGGTGCTGGTACAGGACATAACGTTATTTCTAAAGTGAAATCAGGTCAAGTACTACAAGTAATTGGACAAGAAAACGGTTGGTTCAAAGTAACTGTAAACGGTCAAACTGGTTATGTAAGTGGTGACTTCGTAACGACTGGTGGTAAAACAGGAACTACTGTTCAACAAGGAACTGGTACTTACACAGTAAACGTTTCTTCACTTAACGTACGTACAGGCCCAAGTACATCTCATACAGTATTAGGCTCTGTAAATAAAGGTAAAACAGTACAAGTTGTAGGTGAAGTACAAGATTGGTTTAAAATTAACTTCAATGGTGGAACTGGATACGTAAGCAAAGACTTCGTAACAAAAGGTGGTTCTGCTGTATCTAACGAAACAAAACAACCAACTACAAACAACAATACTACTACAGTTCAAACTGGTGGTTCTTATGTTGTTAACACTGGTGCTTTAAAAGTACGTACAGGCCCAGCTACATACAACGCTGTAATCGGTGGCGTAACAAACGGTACAGTATTAAACGTTACTGGTGCTGAAAATGGTTGGTACAAAATTAACCATAACGGCCGTACAGGTTACGTAAGCGCAGACTTCGTTAAGTTTGTAAAAGGCGGAGTAAACAACGTTACGAATAACAATAACAATAACGTTACAAATAACGTTCAACAACCAGGTAAAGACGTACAAAAACCAACAACAGGTGGAGATACATCTTCAATCGCTGGATTCGCTAGATCTTTAAATGGTTCACCATACAGAACTGCTGGTACAACACCTGCTGGTTTTGACTGCAGTGGATTCATTCACTACGTATTAAATCAAACTGGTCATAAAGGCGCTCGTCAAACAGTTGCTGGATACTGGAGCTCTAAAACAAAAACTAGCAATCCACAACCAGGTGATTTAGTATACTTCCAAAATACTTATAAATCAGGTCCTTCTCACATGGGCGTTTACTTAGGAAACGGTCAGTTCATTAGTGCAGAAACTGATGCAACTGGTGTACGAATTAGTTCTGTAAGTAACTCTTACTGGAGCAAGCACATGTTAGGTTACACAAAAGCATACTAAGAAAAAGTAGTTTTATATACTTTTCGTATAGAGAAAAGGCTTTCCAGGGAAACTTGGGAAGCCTTTTTATAGTTGAATAAATTGGGAGTGTAGTAGTTTTTACTGTAACTTCCCATTTAAAAATCGAGCGTATAGGTCATGAAAGTAGTTCGGACGAAATAAGTTTGCTGCATGTCCTGCAAGCGGTATTTCTTTATATAAAACGTTAGGAAGAATGGATTTTAAATCAAAAAGACAAGATTTATAGAGATGATCATGTTCACCCATTACCCATAGAATAGGATGGGGAAGTGATTTTAATTTAGATTTCAAATCAAATTCTAACCGGTGTCGTAATGATTGGGCAATAATTGATGAATGTAATTGCAATCCGAAACGGTAATAAATATTTCTTGAAATGACTGCGAACGGATTTGCCTTTAATATGCCACTTGGAAAAATAGTATTTGCGTATTGAGAGAGCCATTTAGAGTAATCGTCTCCTCGCTTCTCCCAAAACTTTTGAAATACGTTATATAAAAGGGAAGGGTTATTATAATGTCCACCAATATGACAAATGCTCAAAACTTTTTCTGGGTGCATTTGTGCAAAAATTGTAGAGATATAACAGCCGTAGCTTAAAGCGCAAATATGGGCCTTTTTAATGCCTTCTTTTTCGTATAAATTCAATAATTGATCTACGAGACGCTGTAATGAAAATTCGATAGCTTCTCCTTTATCGTCGCCGTGACCTAATAAGTCATAGGTAATAATGTTGTAAGAGGTGGAAAATCGTTTATGCTCTTTTTTGAAGGCACGACGATTGCCAACTAATCCATGAATAAAAATGATTGTTTCTTTTTCGGAATGTATACTTGTTTGCAAAAAGGATACTCCTTTCAATAACGGGAGATTTATATAGTATCGTAAATTGGTTATTTATAATTCACATAGAATAATATTTAGTACTAGGTAATAATATCAGATGTTTATATCTGTTGTAAAGATGCGTTTTTATGTATATTTTGTAAAAATAGAAAAAGTGTGTTTACATTCAGTTTACATTCGTATTGTATTCTATTTTTAGAAAGAACAGTTTGGTTTAACACGAGGAGATGAACAGGAATGGAAGTTAGAAATGAGATGAAGAAAAAAGGGAGCTGGAGGCAGTTTTTACGCCTTATTCAAGATACAAATCCTCCGAAAGGGATTCTTGCTTTTGCATTATTAATGAGTTTGCTTTCTACGGGAGCGAGTTTATTTATTCCGATGTTAACGAAGGGGTTAGTAGATAATTTTTCACTTTCTTCAATTAGTACAGGGCAAATTGTTGGGCTAGTTGCATTCTTTATTATGCAAACTATAGCTGCAGGATTGTCTATATATTTATTAAATTATATTGGACAGAAGATTGTAGCTGGACTGAGAGAACGTTTGTGGAAAAAGGTGCTTATTTTACCGGTAACTTATTATGATCAAAATAGAACAGGCGATACAATTAGTCGTATGACAAATGATACAGGAGTTGTGAAAACGTTAATTTCTGAGCATTTGTCAAATTTATTAACAGGCGGTATTTCAATTGTTGGATCATTAATTGTATTATTTGTTTTAGATTGGAAAATGACACTTTTACTTTTAACGGTTATTCCATTATCAGTACTCATTTTAGTTCCGCTTGGACGAAAAATGTATAAAATTTCAAAAGCACTTCAAGATGAAACAGCATCTTTTACTAGTGTATTAACACAAGTGTTATCAGAAATTCGTTTAGTGAAATCTTCGAACACAGAAAAAAAGGAATATGAAACTGGAAATAAAGGTATTGAAAAGCTATTACAATTTGGTTTGAAAGAGGGAAAAGTGCAAGCGTTAATTTCACCAGTTATGTCGTTTGTTTTAATGGCATTGCTTGTTATTATCGTAGGGTATGGTGGAATGCGAGTTTCTAGCGGTGCATTAACAACAGGAGAACTAGTAGCGTTTATTTTATATTTAGTTCAAATTATAATGCCAATGAGTCAATTATCTATGTTCTTTACACAATTTCAAAAGGCGATTGGTGCAACGGAAAGAATTAATACAATTTTAGAATATGAAGTAGAAGATCATGAAACTGGTGTGAAGGTCACAAATGCTAAGCAGCCGATCGTTCTTGAAAATGTGCATTTCGAGTATAACGAAGAAGAGCAAGTTTTAAAGAATATTGATTTCACAATTGAATCAGGAAAAGTAACAGCAATCGTAGGACCAAGTGGTAGCGGGAAAACGACGTTATTCTCACTATTAGAACGTTTTTACGAGCCAACTAGCGGTGCTATTAAATTAGGAAAAGACTCAATTACGAGTTATTCATTGCAATCATGGCGACGTCAAATTGGTTACGTTTCACAAGATAGTCCGTTAATCGATGGGACAATTCGTGATAATATTTGCTACGGTGTTGAGGGTGAAGTGACAGATGCAGAAATTGAAAAAGTAGCAGCGATGGCATATGTTGATGCATTTATTCATGATTTGCCAAACGGATACGCAACAGAAGTTGGAGAACGTGGTGTGAAGCTTTCAGGAGGGCAAAGACAACGAATTGCGATTGCTCGAGCGTTACTTCGAAATCCACAAATTCTTATGTTAGATGAAGCAACTTCAAGTCTAGATAGTAAATCAGAGTCTGTCGTTCAGAAAGCGTTAAATAACTTAATGAAAGGCAGAACAACGTTAGTTATTGCACATAGACTTTCTACTGTTGTGGATGCAGATAAAATTATCTTTATAGAAAAAGGGAATCTTACAGGAAGTGGTACACATGATGAATTATTACAGACACATGATATGTATCGTGAATTTGCAACGCAACAATTGAAAATTAAAGAGGGCGTATTATAAAATGAATCATCAGTGGGGTTTTTACTCCACTAATGATTCATTTTTAAAAGTTTTATAAAGGATGCGAATTAGAAAGGAAATGGTTTCTTTGATACCTAACATTTTAATAGTAGACGATGATCCGCATATTAGAGAACTTGTTTCTGTATTTTTAGAACGAGAAGGTTTTCAAACATATGAGGCAATTGATGGACTAGATGCACTTCAGAAAATAGACGAAGTAAAAGTTGATATGGTTATTCTTGATATTATGATGCCAAATATGGATGGATTTGATGTATGTTTTGAATTAAGGAAGTACTATGATATTCCGATTTTGATGCTAACTGCTAAAGGGGAAACGTCTCAAAAAGTAAAAGGATTTCACCTTGGCACCGATGATTATCTTGTAAAACCATTTGATCCTATAGAACTAGTAGTGAGAGTTAAGGCGTTATTGAAACGTTACCAAATTACAGTGTCGCAATCGATTCAAATTGGGAATGTACTGTTAAATCGTAAAACATTTGAAGTTACAGCCGGAGAACAAACAGTCACATTACCGCTAAAAGAATTCGAATTGCTCTTTACTTTAGGTTCTAAAGCAGGAAGAACATGTTCGAGAGAGCAGTTAATTGAAGATGTATGGGGATATGATTTTGAAGGGAATGAACGTACACTGGATGTTCATATTAATCGTCTACGTGAGAAGTTTCAAGAAGAGAAATCGAAATTTAGTATTAAAACGATAAGAGGATTAGGGTATCGCTTAGAGGTAAGTAAATGAGGAAAAGAAAACGAATGAGTAAGGTGAAGATGTTGAAAGTAACGGGAGCGGTATTAGCGCTTTTTTCTTTTCTCACTATAATTTGGTCTATCGCATTTTATGTAGCAACTAGTATATTGAATGCTTTTGAAGTAAACGTATCGTCGTTTGTTGCCTTTCTAATTAGTGATATGGTCGGTTTTATATTTATTGTTCTTATCTGGACATTGATTGGGATATTAATGAGACCAAAACGAGAGGCAATGATTTGGACTATTATTGAACCGATACAAAAAATTGCAAAAGGAGACTTCTCCGTAAAAATACGAAATGAAGAAAAGTATGATGGAGAAATTGGTGTACTCGTAAAAAGTATAAATGATATGACAGATGAACTGAATGCGATGGAGAAAATGCGCCAGGAATTTGTATCGAATGTTTCTCATGAAATACAGTCACCTTTAACTTCTATAAAAGGATTTGCTAGAGCACTACAAGATAACAATCTTTCGGAGGAAAAAAGAAAGCATTATCTTACCATTATTGAAACGGAAACGACGAGATTATCTAAACTAAGCCAAAATTTACTGAAACTAACTCTTTTAGAGTCAGAGGAGTATACACCAGAAAAAGCGACTTATCGATTAGATCAACAGTTAAAGCAAATTGTGTTAAATAGTGAACCGCTCTGGGCTGAAAAAGAAATTGAATTAGACCTTGATTTAGAAAAAGTGCATATAACTGCCGATCAAGAAAGTATGAGTCAAGTGTGGATTAATTTAATTCATAATAGTATTAAATTTACTCCAAGTCGTGGCACAATTACAATTCAGTTACAAGAACATGAGAAATTCGTAGAAATACGTATTCGTGACACTGGAATTGGTATATCTGAAGAACAGAAACAACATATTTTTGAGCGTTTTTATAAAGCGGACTCTTCACGAAATCGTACTTATGGAGGAAGTGGATTAGGTTTAGCTATCGTAAAAAAGGTACTCGACCTTCATCAAGGAAAAATAAAAGTCGAGAGTGAAGAGGGGAATGGGACAGAATTTATTGTTTGTATTCCAAATTCTGAAGAGAAATAGTGTTAGGAGGATATCTTCTAACACTATTTCTCTTTAAAAATACATTTTCCATTACTGCAACTATATTGATAAGCTTTTCCTTCGTTATTCATACGGTGTGAATAATCTGATTTTTTATCTTTCTTAAAGTCAACATATGCTTCTGCACCGTTTTTATCATTATCGATATCAATGAATTGAACATAGCGTATAGAATAATCTTTCTTTTCACTTAAACCTCTTTTTTTGCAGGTTTGTATGAATACCGTCTACTAACTCGTCAAACAATGACCAGTTTAAATTAAGACTTTCAAATGACTCAGTATGTCTTCCTAAAATGCCGTTGTCTTGTATTATTTTCTTATTCTTATCGTATGTATAAGAGTATGTAAAATAAGGTTCGTCTTTATATACGACCTCTGCATAATAGCCGATATTATAAATGAGAGTATATTTTCCGGTTATGCTTTGTATTTCTTTTTGCTTATAGCCTTTTATAGTATAGAGGTAGTCGCTAGTATCTTTTTCTATTACTTTATAATGTAATGGATTACCAAATATAAAGTACATAGCCAAAAATATGATACATAGTCCGACTGCAGTTAGTGATAAGAACCATTTTTTTCTTTTCATACACATGCACTCTCCTATGCAGGATTTATTTTTATTTTACATGAATTATGGCAAAAACATGAGACTTATCAATAAAAACTTTCCATAGTTACCTATAAGTAACCTACGCACATGAAAGTGCATCATTGCCTTTTTACATAAACACAGATACAATTTTAATATAATACATAACTGAGATGATTAAGGAGTGTTATACTTGGCAGAATTATTACAAGGTAAAAATGCTTTAATTACAGGAGCAGGTAGAGGGATTGGTCGTGCTGTAGCGATCGCATTAGCGAAAGAGGGCGTAAATGTAGGTCTTTTAGCTCGTTCAGAAGAAAACTTAAAAGCTGTAGCGAAAGAAGTAGAAGCAGAAGGCGTAAAAGCTGTTATTGCGACTGCTGATGTATCTTCATATGAAGAGGTAACGACTGCAATTGAAACGTTAAAAAATGGTTTAGGATCTATCGATATTTTAATTAATAACGCTGGTATTTCTAAATTCGGTAAGTTTTTAGAACTAGATGTTGCTGATTGGGAAAAAATCATTCAAGTAAACTTAATGGGTGTATACTATGCAACTCGTGCAGCTTTACCAAGCATGATTGAACAACAATCTGGTGATATTATTAACATTTCATCTACAGCAGGACAAAAAGGTGCACCTGTAACAAGTGCATATAGTGCTTCTAAATTTGGTGTTCTTGGCTTAACGGAATCGTTAGCGATGGAAGTTCGCAAACATAACATTCGTGTAACAGCTTTAACTCCAAGTACTGTAGCAACTGATATGGCTGTAGATTTAGGATTAACTGATGGGAATCCAGATAAAGTAATGCAAGCAGAAGATATTGCAGAGTTTATCGTAGCGCAGCTGAAATTAAATAAACGTACATTTATTAAATCAGCAGGACTTTGGTCTACTAATCCGTAAGGGATAAATGTATAAACAAAAGAAGGGATATTTATTCTGTAATGGAGTAGATGTCCCTTCTTTATTTTTGTTTATGAGACGGAATTTTCGGTATAATCAAATGTGAATAGTAGAAAAGTATTGAAAGGGATGGTATTTACATGAGTACGATTGAGAAATGGACGGCTGTTGATCAATATGTGAGTGATGTATTAATACCGAAAGATTCTACATTAGAAGAAGTACTTCAAGCAAACGCTGCAGCTAATTTACCAGCACATGATGTATCGCCAACGCAAGGGAAGTTTTTGCAACTATTAGTACAAATTCAAGGAGCTCGAAACATTTTGGAAATTGGTACTCTAGGTGGATATAGCACGATATGGCTTGCAAGGGGATTGCCACCTGGAGGCAGAGTTGTTACATTGGAGGCAAGTGAAAAGCATGCTGAAATTGCACGTAGCAATATTGAGCGTGCAAATTTGAATGATATAATTGAAGTGCGAGCAGGATTAGCTTTAGATTCTTTACAGCAAATCGAAAATGAGAATTATAAACCTTTTGATTTTATTTTCATAGACGCTGATAAACAAAATAACCCTACCTATTTTGAATGGGCACTGAAACTATCACGCCCTGGTACTATAATTATTGGTGATAACGTAGTACGTGAAGGAGAAGTTATTGACAATACGAGTAACGATCCTCGCATACAAGGGATACGTCGCTTCTATGAATTAATAGCTGCAGAGCCACGTGTAAGTGCTACTGCGCTTCAAACTGTCGGAAGTAAAGGATACGATGGGTTTGTAATGGCAGTCGTAAAAGAGTGACACGGTTCGAAAGTCTATTACACTTATAGTAGAGTTTAGGGGAGTGAGAGATAATGAATGAAGCAGCGCAACAATACTGGACGGAGTATTGGAAAGATGCTGAGATACCAAAATCGGTGAGTGCATGGAAATTTGGTGATACCCCAAATCGTCTTGCTAAGCAAGTAGTTGACGGAACGAAAACCGCAACTTGTTCTGCATATCTCTTCTATGAATTAAAGAATATACCGTTACCAACTACAGAGGACTACTCTGTTATTTTGGATCACGATGAAAATCCGGTAGCAATTGTAAAGACGATTGAAGTAACAATAGTACCTATGAATGAAATTACAGAAGAATTTGCAATTGCTGAAGGGGATGAAAGCTATAAAAATTGGAAGGAGATCCATGAAAGATATTTCAGAAGTAAATTGAATGAAGTGGGTCATGATTTTTCTGATGATATATTGCTTGTATGTGAACGATTTAGAAGAATAGATATAAAAAAATAGGAGGAGAGAAAATGAAAAAGATGTTTCAAAAATTATAACATGTATCGTGTACAACACAGCTAGCTCGTGGACCTCCAATATACTTGGAAATATAAGCTTATATAAAAATTGGAGGTTAGGAATAGATGAGAACTGAAAAAGACATGCTAGACTTAATTATTAATACAGCAAAAGAGGATGAAAGAATTCGAGCTGTCATCATGAATGGATCACGTGTAAATCCAAATGTGAAAAAAGATTGTTTTCAAGACTATGATATTATGTATGTTGTAAATGATATACAATCTTTTACGTCTAATCATAATTGGATACGTAGATTTGGAGAAATAATGATTGTACAAATGCCAGAAGAAATGTCATTAGTTCCAGCGGACGAAGACGGGAAATTTCCGTATTTAATGCAGTTTATGGATGGAAATCGAATTGATTTAACGCTCGTTCCATTTGATTTGATAAATAAGTTTGTTGGACAAGATAGTTTAAGTGAACTGCTTCTGGATAAAGATGATTGTATTGATGAATTTCCACCAGCAAGCGATAAAGACTACTTAATAAAAAAGCCTACAGAAAAAGAGTTTTTAGATTGCTGTAATGAATTTTGGTGGTGTAGTACGAATGTGGCAAAAGGACTATGGAGAGAAGAACTTTCTTATGCGAAAGGAATACTTGATGGCCCGGTGCGGGATATGTTTATCGTAATGTTAGAATGGCATATTGGTATGAAAACAGACTTTACAGTTAATGTAGGGAAGTTTGGAAAGCTTTTCGAGCAATATATTGAAAAAGATATGTGGGAGCAATTTAAACGGACCTATTCGGATGCTGAATATGAAAACATATGGGAGTCATTTTTTGTAATGGGCGATTTATTTAGAAAAGTTGCGAACGAAATTGCTAACACATATGGGTATCAATACCCGCAAGGTGATGATGACAGAGTGACAGGCTATTTAAAACATGTGAAAGCTTTGCCGAAAGATAGTGCATCGATTTATTAATTGTATAAAGCAGTAAGACTGTCCTAATTATGGACAGTCTTATTTTTGTTCATGAATAATAATTTCTCTAACAAAGTGCAGATGAATCACATATGAAATTTTAGGGAGGTTTTTATCATGTATTATTTTTATTCGTCAGAAATGTTTGCCCCATATCAATGGGGACTAGAACGAGATGTTTCGTACGCCTATATGCCATATCACTCATTTTATTATGGAGACTATATAAGCTCATTGCCATACGCATATATCCCTCAAAACTATACAGTACAAATGAAAGTATATGAGCGTGGATCGTGGACACCATTTTCTTGGGTCGAAAAATATGCGTATGCATTTTCAGGGTCGTACAATAAAGCGGAAGTCGCTCTTACATTTGATGATGGACCAGATTTAGAATTTACGCCGAAAATTTTAGATAAGTTAAAACAACATAATGTGAAGGCGACTTTCTTCTTGCTTGGTGAAAACGCAGAAAAGTATCCGAATGTAGTAAAACGTATTGCAAATGAAGGGCATGTAATTGGTAATCATACGTACAGCCATCCAAATTTAGCGAAAGTAAATGAGGCGGAGTATCGTAATCAAATTATAAAAACAGAAGAAATATTAAATCGTTTAGCTGGTTATGCACCGAAATTTATTCGTCCGCCATACGGTGAAATACTTGAAAATCAATTGAAGTGGGCAACAGAGCAAAATTTTATGATTGTACAATGGAGTGTTGATACGGTTGATTGGAAAGGAGTAAGCGCTGATACGATTACAAATAATGTGTTAGGGAATTCATTTCCAGGTAGTGTCATACTTCAGCATTCAACTCCAGGCGGGCATTTACAAGGATCTGTAGAGGCGCTAGACAAAATTATTCCGCAGTTAAAAACGAAAGGGGCACGCTTTGTAACGCTGCCAAGTATGTTCCAGACATCGAAAGAGAGAAAATAAAATGGATTTTAAATCACTCGGATTGTGTCTGTTATCTACTGATTATTAGCCCACTCGTACGGGCGCCCGACTTCAAACTCACTCATTGCATTTACAGAAATTTGAGGTGGGATTCTTATTGCACGCAAATAGCAGGATAAAGAATAGGAGTCCCAAGTACTTTAAAATGGGAGTCCTATTTTATTTATAAACTATTATTTTTTAGTAATTCTTTTCCTTGTTCTACAACGAATTCATAGTATGCAAGATCATACGGATAAATATCTTCAAATGTTATCGTTATCGGTGTATTGCTTAAAACAGAAATAGCCGTAAAAGATGAAATCTCTCTTTTTAATAGTTGTAGAAAAGGAGTTGCATGTATTTTCATCACATCGTCTACTTCTTCACCTGGTGCAAATGGAAGTGTATTGATGACATTATGAAAATACATATGACAAAATTCACGATCAGTAAGATTTGAAATTTCATAATCTATTTTAAAGATTCCTTTGTATGCTAAATCGGTAGTTTGAAAGAAAAGCCCTAGTTCTTCTTCAATTTCACGAAGACCGCCAATTTGTACATCTTCATTATGCATAATATGTCCAGCTGAAGTAATATCCCATATACCCGGAGCTTCTTTTTTATTTTTAGAGCGTAATTGGAAATATAAAAACATATCTTCAGCATCTTTTTCTACAAACCAACAATGAAATGTTTCGTGCCAATCACCGTCGCGATGCACTTCATCACGTAATTTCTTCCCAAGTATATTATTTTCAGTATCAAATATTGTTAACCACTCTGTCATTTAAATTCCCCTTTCTGCCAATTATATTATACAATATTTGTATTGAATTTTGGGAAAATAAAGAAAAAGGGGTGGGTATAAGTGGGGATAGAGAATAAGGAAATAAAATCGATTATTTCAACAGAGGAAGAGTTACGAAAAATATTGGGGCGACCAAGTGAGCGAGCTTTGAAAAAAGTTATTTCATCATTAGACCATCATTGCATAGATTTTCTGTCTAAATCTCCTTTTCTAGTATTATCTACTGCAAATAAATTAGGAGAGTGTGATGCTTCGCCGAGAGGAGACGCACCTGGATTTGTATACGTATTAAATAATAATAAAATTATCATTCCAGAAAGACCAGGCAACCGTCGTATAGACTCCATTTTGAATATTATTTCAAATCCGCACGTAGGGTTACTCTTTTTGATCCCTGGTCTTGGGGAGACACTCCGAATAAACGGCCGAGCATTCATTACAAACGATGAAGAAATTTTGCAAGAAATGCAGGCAAATGGACGCAATCCGTTACTTGGAATTGTTGTTGAAATAGAGGAATGCTATATTCATTGCGCAAAAGCTTTTATTCGTTCTAAGATGTGGGATTCAGAGTCATGGCTAAATAAAAAAGAGTTACCTTTAGCAGCAAAAATGTTGTTGGAGCATGCGAAAGTGAATGCTTCAGAAGAAGATATTGCACGTTCTTTAGAAGAAAGTTATACGAAAAGATTGTATTGAAAAAAACTTTATTAATATATTTTTAAAGGCGGATTTCTAATCGTTTTGGAATGGAATATTTATATATGAACTGTTGATTTACAAACTGGAGAAATAACGAAATAGGTAAATCGAGAGGTAGTTGCATAATGTTATTGTGAAATATAATAAAATAGTATCTTGAAAATAGTTAGTAAAAATAGGCTTGCTTTTTAAAAAGTTGATAACTATAATAAGTTAACAAATAGACATGAACGAAAAGTAACGATAAGGACACGGAATCATTTTTACGGTTTACAGAGAGGGGAGCCAAGGGTGTGAGCTTCCTAACACGAGAAATGATTTTACCACCTTTGAACTTCAATAGTGAACGAGTAATCTAGTAATTATTGACGGAATCAGCCGTTATCTGAACTTGAGCAATCTAGAAGGAAATAAGTCTGGATTGGAACAAGGGTGGAACCACGAAAACACATTCGTCCCTTTCCTAGGGATGAGTGTGTTTTTTTATTACTTTGAAAGGAGGTGCTGTAACATGAAACGATTTGTACGTACGGAAATAACCACCACCTGCATGATTAAAAAACAGAGCAAGGTGATTGATAGAGATAAAAAATAAAATTGTAGGAGGAGATTAGAAGATGAATAACGTTATTAATATTGGAGTGTTAGGCTTAGGTACGGTCGGAAGTGGTGTTGTCCATATTTTGAAAGAACATTATAAAAAAATTGCACTTGATACAGGGTATGAAGTGAAGGTAAAGACAGTCGTTGTACGTGACTTAGAAAAAGAACGTGATGTTTGCATTGATGGGATCGTAGTAACAAGTCATGTTGATGAAGTTCTAAATGATTCAAATATTGATATTGTAGTAGAGGTAATGGGCGGAATTGAAGAAGCAAAGCAACATATTGTTAAGGCTTTACGAAATAAGAAACATGTCGTGACAGCAAATAAAGATTTAATGGCTGTATACGGTGCAGAACTTCTTCAATTAGCGAACGAAAATGATTGTGATCTATGTTATGAAGCAAGTGTAGCGGGCGGTATTCCGGTGTTAAGAGGATTAACAGACGGATTAGCTTCAGATCAAATTGAAAAAATAATGGGAATTGTAAATGGAACAACAAATTACATGTTAACAAAGATGAGTCAAAAGGGATGGTCGTATGAAGAGGCTTTACAGGAAGCGCAAAAATTAGGTTTCGCAGAATCGGATCCAACAGCGGATGTAGATGGGTTAGATGCGGCGAGAAAGGTAGCCATTCTTGCAAACTTAGGTTTTTCGATGAATGTTTCTTTAGATGATGTGCAAGTAAGAGGGATTCGAAAGGTCGAAAAAGAAGATTTACAAATGGCTGAAAAGTTAGGATTTACTATGAAATTAATTGGTAAAGCAGAGAAACAAGGGTCAGCCATTCATTTAAGTGTAGAACCGACTCTTTTACCAAGTCATCATCCATTATCGAATGTAAATAATGAATTTAATGCAGTATATGTTCACGGTCAAGCAGTAGGAGAAGTAATGTTTTACGGGCCTGGAGCTGGGAAGTTACCAACTGGTTCTGCTGTAGTAAGTGATATTATTTCAATCGTTAAAAATATGAATCAAGTTCCGAAAAGTAAAAGTGCGTTAAAAGAACCAGAGCCATATGAGTTACAAGGGGATGAAGAAGTCGTTTCGAAATATTTCTTACGTATTTCATTACGAGATGAACCTGGGATGTTGCGAAAAATAACAGAATGTTTCGTTAATTATTCTGTAAGTTTAAAAGAAGTGATTCAATTACCTTTAAATCGCGAACTTGCAGAAGTCGTTGTTGTGACACATCAAACTTCAAAGTATCAATTTCAACGAGTACTAGGAGCGATAGAAGATGTCGCAAGTGAAATAAACAGTTATTACATTATTGAGGAGGAAAAACAATATGTATAAAGGATTATTAAAACAGTATGCTTCTTATTTACCGGTGAATGAAAATACACCTGATGTTAGCTTAATGGAAGGAAATACACCTCTTATTCCGCTATTAAATATATCAAAACAATTAGGGATTCAGTTATACGGTAAGTACGAAGGAGCGAATCCGACAGGTTCTTTTAAAGATCGTGGTATGGTAATGGCAGTCGCGAAGGCGAAAGAAGAGGGTTCAGAGGCAATCATTTGTGCATCAACAGGTAATACATCAGCATCGGCCGCAGCATACGCGGCACGCCTTGGAATGAAATGTATAATCGTAATCCCGGAAGGAAAGATTGCACATGGAAAATTAGCGCAAGCAGTCGCTTACGGAGCTGAAATCATTTCAATAGAAGGAAATTTTGATGATGCACTTAAGGCTGTAAGAAATATTGCTGCGGAAGAGCCGATTACATTAGTAAACTCAGTGAATCCTTATCGAATTGAAGGGCAAAAGACAGCAGCATTTGAAATTTGTGACCAGTTGCAAAGTGCACCAGATGTTTTAGCGATTCCTGTTGGGAATGCTGGGAATATTACAGCGTACTGGAAAGGTTTCTGTGAATATGAGAAAGAAAAAGGCTATAAGAAGCCAAGAATTCACGGATTTGAAGCGGAGGGAGCAGCTGCTATTGTAAAAGGACATGTCATTGAAGAACCTGAAACAATTGCAACAGCGATTCGTATCGGTAACCCCGCAAGTTGGTCATATGCAGTAGAGGCTGCTGAACAGTCTCACGGTGAAATAGATATGGTATCAGATGAAGAAATTTTACATGCGTATAGATTATTAGCAAAAACGGAAGGGGTTTTCGCTGAGCCGGGATCAAATGCTTCATTAGCAGGTGTAATTAAACATGTTCAATCTGGAAAAATCAAAAAAGGAGAGACAGTTGTTGCAATTTTAACTGGAAACGGCTTGAAAGATCCTGATATCGCAATTTCTTCTAATACATTAGACATTGCAAGTGTTTCAAATAATATAGAACAAATTAAAGAGCATATTAAAGGGGTGATTATGTCGTGATACCATTAAGTATTCGTGTTCCTGCTAGTACAGCGAATGTTGGACCAGGATTTGATTCAGTAGGAATAGCTTTGTCATTATATTTAGATGTGGTGGTAAAAGAAAAAGCTGATAGATGGCAAGTAATCCATTCCTTTGAAGAATCAATTCCGACAGACGATAAAAATTTAATCGTTAGCACGGCATGTAAAGTATGTCCTTCTTTATCACCTCAAATAATAGAAGTTACTGGTAATATCCCGCTTACAAGAGGTCTAGGAAGTAGTGCATCAGCAATTGTAGCAGGGATAGAGCTTGCGAATCAACTTGGTAATTTGAACTTAACGACTGATCAAAAAGTTCAAATTGCAACAAATTTTGAAGGGCATCCAGATAATGTTGCGGCTTCTATATTAGGAGGAACTGTAATCGGAGCACTTGATGGAAAGAATGTTTCGGTTGTAAGAATTGAAAGTAAGGAATTAGGTGTAATTTCTCTTATTCCAAATGAAGAGTTAAATACAGAGGAAAGCCGATCTGTATTACCAGATGTGTTTCCTTTTCATGAAGCAGTTAAGGCTAGTGCAATCAGCAACGTATTAGTAGCTGCGTTTTGTCAAAAGAAGTGGGAAGTTGTAGGGGAAATGATGGAAAGAGATCATTTTCACGAGCCGTATCGTTTAGAACTCGTACCGCTATTACCCTCAATTCGTAAATGTGCAAAAGAGTTTGGCGCATACGGCACAGCGCTTAGTGGTGCAGGTCCATCTATTTTTATATTAACGCCATATGATAAACGTCAAGAAATTGCTGAACAGTTAGCGAGAGTATTTACGTCTATGAAAGTGTGTGAGCTAGAAATCGATCATAGAGGAATTACTGTAAATAAAGAAGAACATATAGAACTATAAAAAAGCTAGCATTGCTAGCTTTTTTTGTTGTAAATATCTTTTCAGTTGGCATATATAAGAAAAGTAATAATGTATAATTTAGTAAAGCGTGTATTAATTTGGAGGTGATTATATGAATAAAGAGTCACCAGAAGAAAAAAGAGAACGTGTAAGGCAAAGTGAATTGAAAAATAATCCTACCGGTTCTTTACATGATGGACTCAACAGAGCTGAAACAGGTAGTCCAGTTGATATGGCGGGTGGTATGAATTGGAAAGGTACAGCGCTAGTAATTTTAGTGCTAGTTTTAGGGTATATTATATACACTTATTTTTTTAGTTAAGAAATGCATGTTAAAGCTTCGAATTATTTGCTTTTATATTTAGTGGAGATGAAAAAACACGGTTATTGTACTACATATACTTTAAGCAGATTATAGTTGTTCATACACATTTATTTATAATACTCAAAATAGAGCTAGCATTATGCTGGTTCTATTTTTTTGCCACATTCCTGTAACAAAGCTCCTGTATATTCAGTGGTGGAGGTGCAGAAGATGAAAAAAATGATAGCAATATGTCTTCTTACAACGATGCCATTTTCGACTTTAGTCGGGTGTGATGTAAAAGGTAGCAATACTGTACAAGAGTCTAAGGTAAAGAAAGCGACCTATAAAGAGTTCACTTACGATGTAAATCCAGAGACTTTCACGTTAACTGTAGAACATGATGGTGTAAAGGAACAGGCATCACAGCCGTTACCGAAAATGAAGGTGTCGAATGTAAAAAAAGACAAGGGTCGCACATCTTGGGAATATCCAGATCAAAAAGTAAAAGTGAATCTAGAAAAGAAAAAAGATCACTTAAATATTGAAGTGGAATCGACTGGTGCAGAAAGTTTTACATGGCCGAAAGTACAAGCTGAAAATTATACACTTCCGTTATGGGAAGGAAAGCAAATTCCGAGTAATGATGAAAATTGGAAGAAGTTTTTAAAGGATGATGCATATTCATTTGCTGAATCATTTTCTATGAAGTTTTTTGCGTTAAATGGTTCGAAATATTCCATTGTATATATTGCGAACAATATGTTTAATAATGAATTGAAATTTCATTCCGATCCGAAAATAGGATTTGATTTTATACATGAATTCCCGCGTATAAATAAAAATAAAGCATATGGATTTCAATTATATGTGACAAATAATGATGCAGTCAGTATTGCTAAACTGTATAAGGATAATATTGCTCAAAAAGGTGAATTTAAAACATTACAAGAAAAAGCTAGAAAAAATAAAGAGATTGAAAAACTTTATGGTGCGGCTCATTTTTATTTTTGGAATCAAAATGGTTTGTCTGACAGTAACATAAATTGGCCGAAGATAAGAGAACAAATAAATAGTCCTGTGTTTAGTCATATAAAAGGGCTTATTCAAAAGAATAGTTCGGAGCCTGGAGAACTGAGTGTGTTTGAGCAAGTAAGTAAACAAGATTTCATTGATAAGTACCAAAAAAATGTTATTTTGCGTTATGTAAATGAAGTATTATCAATGAAGGAATTGTATAAAAAGGATATTTTCCAAAATGTTGATCAGAAGGCTAGTGAGTTATTAAACAAAGGGGTAGATCACTTATCGAAGATGGAGTTATATAACTTAAATAAGCATGTATTAAAGTCGGCGCTCGGTGATGCGGTTGAAGAAGTAAGTAAATGGGGTAAGGCAGATGGAACGGATATTATAAAGGAAATGAAAGAATCAGGAATAGACAATGCATGGATTGGGCTACCGAACTGGGAACAAGGGTATATGCAGCCTGATTTCGTGACAGAAGCTAAGAAAATAGGATATTTAGTTGGTCCGTATGATTCTTATCATTCTATTCACGAAAAAGCTGATAAAAATTGGAATACAGCTTCTTTTCAGGATTCATCGCTATATGAAGAGGCAACTGTGACGAAGAAAAATGGAGAAAAAGTGCAAGGATTTTTAGGTAGAGGGCGAAAATTAAATCCAACTTTATCTCTTAATAGTGTAAAAGAGCGAATGAACGAGATATTACAAAATGGACCTAAATATAATTCATGGTTTATTGATTGTGATGCAACAGGTGAAATTTATGATGATTATTCGGCCAAACATATAACGACACAAGAACAAGATTTAAAAGCAAGGTTGCAACGAATGGATTATATTGCGCAAGAAAAAGGTATGGTAGTTGGCTCAGAAGGCGGAAATGACTTTGCAAGTAGCACGATTGCATTTGCTCACGGCATTGAAACGCCTGTTATTAAATGGGACGATGAAGATATGAGGAAAAATAAAACAAGTCCGTATTATGTGGGCGGATATTGGTCGCCGAATCAAAATGTTCCAGAAAAATATGCAAAACAAGTACCGTTAAAAGAAGAATATAAACAAGTACATTTAAATCCAGTATATTCGGTACCGTTATATAAATTAGTATACAACGATTCTGTAATTACAACGCACCACTGGGAATGGGGAAGTTTGAAAGTAAAAGATGAGGTAGGAAACCGAATGTTATATGAGTTATTGTATAATGTGCCTCCGTTGTACCATTTAGATGAAGTAGAGTGGAATAAACATAAACAAGAAATTACGCAGCATCTAAAAGTTTGGAATGAAGTTCATGAAAAGGCAGTAAAAGAAGAAATGACGAACTTTGCATATTTGTCAGAAGATAAATTAGTCCAATCTGCCTCATATGGAAAAGATATTAAAATTATTGTGAATTTCTCAAATGAAGAGATAGAAATAGATAAGGTGAAACTAAAAGCAAAATCCGCTTTCATTTATAATCATGGGAAGAAAACAATGTATACACCGTTCGAGAAAAAATAAAATGCAATGTATTGTTGCATTGCTGATTTTTTAGGTGAAAATTGAAGGATTCGAAACGGATAAATTTATAAATCTGTAATTTCGGATGTTGCGAAGTGTTAAATATTTGAAGTTGGAAAATAGTGACTTGCCAAAAATAAGCACGAGAGTATAATGTGAAATGGAATACATATTGGATTCATCATGTAACCTTACAAAAATGTAAGGTGTTTGAAAGGAAATTCAATATGAAGAATACTAGACATACATTATACTAGGGAAAGAGAAAGAGAGGCGAATGAAGATGAGCTCTGAATTAGAACAAAATACGAGAAGTAATAAAAAACGTTCTAAAAGAAGGTCAATAAAATGGTTCATTTTAATTCCATTTTTCCTACTTATTTTTGGAGGAGTAGGATATGGATCATTAATATATAATAAAGCAAAAGCTGTTGTAAGTGATGCGTATGCACAAATTGATAAGTCATCGAAGCGTGATAAAGAAGTTGAACCTTTAAAGGATAACATTTCAATTTTAATCATGGGTGTAGATGGTAGTGAAATGCGAAAAAGTCAATATGGTGAAGCTGTTCGCACAGATGCACTTTTATTAGCAACAATTAATAAAGATGATAAATCAGTTAAATTAGTAAGTATTCCGCGTGATTCACGTGTATATATCCCATCTAGAAAGAAATTAGATAAAATTACACACGCACACGTATTTGGTGGTGTTGAAAGTACACGAGATACAGTGGAAAGATTTTTAAATGTTCCTGTTGATTATTATGTGAAGTTTAACTTTGAATCATTCGTACAAATTGTCGATTCACTTGGTGGTATTGATATTGATGTACCTGTTACTTTCACAGAGCAAGATAGTAAAGACCAAGCGGGTATGATTCATTTAGAAAAAGGCTTCCAACATTTAAATGGAGAACAAGCACTTGCACTTGCAAGAACGCGTAAAATTGATAGTGACGCAATGCGTGGACAAAGACAACAACTTGTAATAGAAGCAATTGCAAAAAAAGCGATGTCTGTGCAATCAATTAGCAAAATGGGCTCTTTACTTGATGCGGTTGATAAAAATATGAAAACGAACTTAACTTTCGATGATATGCTTGCAATTACAAAAAATATGGCAGGATCTAATTTGGAAATGGAAAAAATGCAAATAGAAGGTACGGATAAACGTATCGGAGGTATTTATTATTACATTCCAAACGAAAAAAATGTAAAAGATATTTCGAAAAAATTAAATGAGCATTTAGGTGTAACGCCAAAACCAGTTCGAAATGAATAATAAAAAAAGATTGGCTTTCGCCAATCTTTTTTTATCGGAATGGATTTGTAACTTTTCTGTAACGATTTTTTATTTTAGAAAAATTATACTCATATGTATGAGAATATTGGAGAAGCAAAAAGTAAAGAGAAATAATGAAAATCTGTAATAAGGAAAGATATCATATGCAGAAATGGATAGGCATTATGGGAATCATTTTTATGTTGACTGGATGTAAAATGTCTGAAGCTCCAACAAGTTTAATGAGTGCTCCCGCCAATGAAAAATGGATTAATGAACTAAAAGAGCAAATAGATAAAGATTTGCCTGTTAATTATCGATTGCTTACTCCAATGTCTAATAAAGATAAACAGATGATTTGGTCAATGGATTTTAAACAAGATAATAAGAAAGAAGCCATCTTATTTTATAAATTACCGAATGAAGATCATAGCGTATATTTAGCTGTCTATGAAGAAGTTGGAAATGGCTGGAAAGTAAAGTCCACGCATAGATTTGATGGTGGAGATGTAGATATCGTTGAAGTCGGTGATTTTACAGGGAACGGGAAGCGAGAGTTATTAATCGGAATTTCTGTAAGTCGTGAATCGTTAGAACATGTTATGTATGTTTTTTCGGAAGAAAATGAAGATATGAAGGAAATATATAATCGAAGTTATACGAAGTTATTCATAGAGGATTTAAATAAAAATGGACTGAAAGATATAAGCCTTGTTACGTATGAAAAAGATGAGAAGTTGACAGTTGAGTTTATGGAACAATTTAAAACTTTATCTGAAGCATCATTCGATCCATTTATAAATAGCATTCAAAGAATACAAATGGGCCGCATTTCTGAATCACTAAAGGCGATTGTAATTGACGCAGGTGTTGGCGCTCATTCAGGGATAACATATGTAGCAAAATTTGATAAGGGTCATTATGAGGTATTGCCTATAGATGGGAAAGAAGATTTGTTCAATGAATATGTTGTAGAAAGTAAAGATGTTAATGAAGACGGCATTATTGAATTTGTTCGTACAGTGCGTCCGCAAGGTTGGGAAGATAAATCACATGGTGATAGTCCGCTTTTTGAACGTTACATACAGTGGAGTGAATCTGGAATTAAACCAATTGAAGAAAGATATATCGATATAGAAAAAGGATATTATGTGAAAATTCCTGAAGAGTTAATTGGAAAAATTACGATACCAGATGAGCAAAAGGAATCAAATTCTCAAAAGTTTTTGGAGACAAGTACAAATGAACTATGGCTTGAAGTCCATATATTTAAGCGGAAAGAATGGTTCAAAATAAAAGGATACGAAGCAACAGTTAAAACAGCTTCTCACGTATATGCTGTACCGAAACAATCACATTTTGAAAAAGTGAAAGCATATGTAAAACCGCTAGCGGATTATCAACAAGAGTAGGGAGGTGGAAATTATGCCAACAATTTTAGTTTTAGAAGATGAAATGCCTATTCGTAGTTTTATCGTCTTGAATTTGAAACGTGCTGGATTTTATGTGTTAGAAGCTAGTACGGGAGAAGAGGCGTTACAGATTTTATGTGAACATACTGTTGATGTAGCATTACTTGATGTAATGTTACCAGGAATTGATGGTTTTCAAGTTTGTAAATCCATCCGGGAAGAAAATAAGAAAATAGGTATTATTATGTTAAGCGCACGCGTACAAAATGAAGATAAAGTACAAGGACTAGGAATTGGTGCAGATGATTATATCGCAAAGCCGTTTAGTCCAGTGGAACTAACTGCACGTATACAATCGTTACTAAGAAGAATAGAAGTACATGATGAAAAAGCGAATACGATCATATCTGGCCCGTTTTCGTTAAATGTTATAGAAGAAAGATTATATAAAAGTGGACAGTTAGTTGATTTAACCCCTACAGAGTATATGATATTACAGTATTTGATGAATCAGGCTTCAAAGCCGGTTTCACGTGATGAAATTTTAAATATGATTTGGGGAACGAATTATGTAGGTGAGACGAAAGTAGTAGATGTAAATATGAGGCGGTTACGCCAAAAGATAGAATGTAATCCATCAGAACCTGAATTTATTCTTACTGTGTGGGGAAAAGGATATGTGTGGAAGGAAAGTATAAGATGAAAAGAAAAGTGACTTTATATTTTATGACGGTCATTATACTTATGCTTGTATTATTTGAAGTCGTATTTTCAATCTCCATTTATCGATATTATTATAATGGTATTGCGCAATATATAGAATCTCATGCGAAGACAAGTACACGATTTTTCTCTGAATACAATTCCCTATACTTTATTCGTTTGCAAGAATACAGCGGGGATATAATTGAGAGCTTTCAGTTAGAAGGAACTGAATTACAATTAATTGATCGACATGGTACGATTATACAATCGTCAAGTGGACAAAAGGTAGAAGGTAAAGTAGTTATTCCGTATTCGTTACTAGAAGGAGAAATGTATCATCAAGTGACTGCTACGAAAGAAAATGTGAAACAATTAGAAGTGATTAGTCCACTTATTCATCAAGGACAAACGATAGGTGTTTTGAAATATACGACTGTTTTAACGAGTGTAAATGCAAAGATTATTGAAATTATTATGTTTACTATTTCAGTTGGAATTGTCATTTCTGGTATC
Organism: Bacillus sp. BPN334; assembly: GCF_008368885.1. Lineage (NCBI taxonomy): Bacteria > Bacillati > Bacillota > Bacilli > Caryophanales > Bacillaceae > Bacillus > Bacillus sp. BPN334. The sequence goes on from NZ_QOZW01000002.1 coordinate 39,035, forward strand.
GTATTCTTAATCAGTAGACGATTAGCGAATTCGTTTGTTAAACCTATCGAATCTATTATTCATGCTTCTTCACAAATTGCAGAAGGTACATTAAAGAAGAAAATTAAAGAAGATTATCCAGGTGAATTAGGTGAGTTAGCATATAGTTTAAATCATATGTCTAATAAAATAGAAAAAGCGGAACAGATGAAAAATGAATTCATTGCTTCTATTTCTCATGAAATACGAACGCCTTTAACTGGAATTAAAGGTTGGAGTGAGACGTTAAAAACGGTAGATCATTTAACAGAAGAAGAGATAAAGCAAGGCATGGGAATTATTTCAGGTGAGACAGACCGATTGATTCATTTAGTAGAAGAATTGCTAGATTTTTCAAGATTACAATCAAATCATTTTAATTTATATAAACAAAATGTACAAATGTACGATATACTAGAGGAGACGATTTGGCAATTAACTCCTAACGCTGAAGAGAAACAAATTCAATTTATTAATACGATAGAAAGAATTGAATTGATGGGAGATCGAAATAGGCTAAAGCAAATTTTCTTGAATATCGTTCAAAATGCTATTAAATATTCACATGAAAAAGGTACAATTCATATTGAAGCGACTAAAAATGAAGGACAAGCAGTGATCAAGGTGAAAGACGAAGGGATTGGAATTGCTAAAGAGCATTTACCGTATATAGAACAGTCATTTTACCAGATTAATAACAATGCTACAGGTGCAGGTCTCGGTTTAGCCATCGTTAAAAAAATGATAGAGCTTCATGGAGGCACACTTAATTTTATAAGTAAAGAAGGAATAGGAACAACCATTTTGATAAAACTCCCACTATAATACATATATAGGTCTGTTTATATAGTGTAATAAAATAAATAGATGTATAATTATATTGGGTGATTTATATATAAGATTAATAGGGAGAGGAATTCGATAGAATGGAAAAAGCTTTTAAAATTAAACGAGTAGTAGTCGTTTTAATAGCGATTGCAGCAGTAGCTATTGGGTATTTCATGTTTCAATCCATTACTTCACCAGCAAAGGCTGTTGCAAAACAAGAAAACGTAGTACAGCTTGCAAGTGAACAACCGAAAGTAGAAATGAATAAAACGGCACCAAGTCGTTTTAATGGAAAAGAAAGAAAAGTTGCTTATCTTACATTTGATGATGGCCCAGGGAAATATACGGCTGAATTGTTAAATATGTTAAAACAGCATGATGCGAAGGCGACGTTCTTTTTAATTGGAGCGAATGTAAAAGAATTTCCGGATTTAGTGAAACGTGAAAATGCAGAGGGTCATTATGTAGGTATGCATAGTATGACACATAATTTTGCGAAGTTATATAAAAATGGCGAGTATGTAAATGAAATGAAAGAAAATCAAAGCTTAATCGCAAATATTATTGGAAAATCACCTAAATTAACACGTCCACCATACGGTTCGAAGCCTGGATTAAATGAAGGTCTTCGAAATAAAGTGGTAGAGGGCGGTTTTAAAGTATGGGATTGGACAATTGATTCATTAGATTGGAAATATAACAAAATGCAAGTTGATGCAGCGGCAGCACAAATTGCTCAAAACGTATTAACAAATGCAACAAAACCACAGGAAGTTATTTTAATGCATGACATTCACCCACAATCAGTTGCTGCTGTGCCAGCAATTTTAAAAGGGTTAAAAGAAAAGGGTTATGAGTTTGAAGCTTATCATGAAGAGAGTCACTTTCCAGTGAATCTTTGGCATGATAACCGTATGTAATGGAGGAATGAACGTTGAAGTATGGAAAAGTAGCAGTAGTTGGAGCACTATCAGTAGGACTATTAACAGGTTGTTTCGGTGAAAAACCAGAAGAAAATCTATACACAGCTTTTGAAACAGCAGCGACACAAGAAAAATCATTAGTTGATGAAGCGAAGAAATTAGAGAAATTAGAGAATGAAGGTCAAGAGCTATATTCTCAAATTTTACAAGAAGGTAAAGATCATAATGACGCTGTTATGAAGAAAATAGAGCAAGCTACTGCAAATGTAGATGACCGTGAAAAAGTATTGAAAAATGAGAAAGAAATGCTAGAAAAAGCTCAGAAAGAAACAAAATCTGTTCAAGGAAATATAGAGAAGCTTGAAGATAAGAAGTTACAAAAACAAGCGAAAGCGGTAGAAGAGTCGTATAAAAAACGTTATGATGCATTCCAAAAGATGAATGAAAATTATACGAAGGCGTTAGCGACTGAAAAAGAACTGTATGAAAAATTAAAAGTAAAAGAAACGAAATTAAAAGAGATTGGTGAAAAAGTTAAGGCTGTTAATGAATTAACTGTGGAAGCACAAAAATCAAAAGAGCAATTTAACAATTTTACAAAAGAGTATAATGACAGTAAATTAGCATTCTACAAAGATGCAGAGATTAAGATTAAAGATCAGAAATAAAGAAGAATCTTAAGCATAATAAAAAGCCGGAGAAACATCGTTACAAATGTTTTTTCGGTTTTTTACGTTGAATGAATAGAAAAGACTGGAATTGATATCATAAAAGAGTTATAGTGAATTATTCCAAGGGAAATATTGTAAAGTAAGGAGAATGGAAATATGTCATATGAATTTTTACTCAAATTAGGTTTAGCACTCTTTTTAGGATTATTCATCGGGATAGATAGGCAGCTAAAGAATAAACCGCTTGGTGTGAAAACAAGTATGGTTATTTCTGTAGCAAGTTGTTTAATTACGATGGTTTCAATTGAAGCCGTACATGTATATTCTGTTCCAGGGCATACAAATATGGATCCAATGCGTCTAGCTGCTCAAATTGTGAGTGGGATTGGTTTTCTTGGGGCAGGTGTTATTTTACGAAGAAGTAATGATGTTATTTCTGGATTAACGACAGCTTCTATGGTGTGGGCTGCTTCAGCTTTAGGTATAGCAATTGGGGCAGGCTTTTATTTACAAGCGACGGTTGCTATGATTTTAATTATTTTAGCAATTAACGTACTTCCACAACTTGTGAAAATTGCAGGTCCGTATTCATTAAGACAAAAAGATTTATCTATAAAAATTACTGTAAAAGAGCATCATGAGTTAGATGGTATATTTAAGCAAATTAAAAATTTAGGTATGCATGTGAAACGCGTAAAAATTAAAGATATAGATAGTGGAGCATTTCAGCAACTGGAAATGGTTATTTTAGCTCCAGAAGATTTATATACAACAGAGTTATATAGTTCCCTGAAAGAGATTGATCGTGTTGTTTCAGTTGAAGTGGAAAGTAGATAATTATGATAAAAAAGAGTGAAGTGCATTCGCTCTTTTTTATTTGGATTTTTAAGGAAAAAAATTGATATAATGATGAATAACAAGGGGGGAGAAATGATGGAAATACATATTAGAAGAGCGATAAAAGATGATATACGAGGTATAGCAAAGGTGCATGTTGATAGCTGGAAAACAACGTATAAAGGGATATTTGCTGACGAATTTTTAGAAAATATAACATATGAGCAACGAGAAAAACAATGGGAAAACATTTTTCAACAAGAAGATACATACCAATATAGATTTGTAGCAGAGACGTCAGATGAAACAATAATCGGATTCATTGACGGGGGAGTGGAAAGAAGTGGTGCATATAATTGTGATGGGGAATTATATGCGATCTACCTTTTACAAGAGTATCAAGGAATGAAAATAGGACAAAAGTTATTTCAATCTCTATTATCAGAATGTATAAATAATGATATGCAATCACTTTTAGTATGGGTTGTTACGAATAATCCTTCTAAAAATTTTTATGAAAAATTTAATCCAGAAAAAATTGATACAAAATTTTTAGAGCGAGTACAGGTAGAAGAGACAGCCTATTGTTGGAGAGATATAAATAATATTATTATGTAAACTTATTCTTTGAAAGAGGTATGCCAATTAAGGTATATCTCTTTTGTTTAACTATTTTGGATGGATTACTAATGAAAAATAGTAAGTATGTAGTTTGAAATTGAGTATTTTTTTCGTGAATTTTTAACTAGATTAAAGAAAAGAGAGAAAACAAGAAAAATTAAATTAGATAAAAAAATTCTGAAATATACTATTGAATTGAATATCGTTATCAATTAGAATCATAATTGATAACGATATTCAATTGTTGTTTATTATATAAAATTTCGATAGCTTTAATATAAAGAGGAGGACCAATATGCAGCATGCGAAACAAATCGCAGAACATGCAACATTACAAAGTTTTTTAAACTGTTATTTAAGAGAAACAGGGAGTGGAGAATGGATTACAGAGGATGAAAAAATGAAAAGTATCTTCAGTAATACGTTGAATAGAGATATAGTCCCCACATATTTATATTGTCGGCTATCGGCACAACACATTACTTTGTATGGAGAAGTTATATATAAATCAGCAACAGATCGCCATTTGTTTGGAGAACAATTTTATTATCAAATGGGAGAAAATAAGAATGTTATAAAAGCAGATTATGTTACAGTTATTACGTTCTTAATAAAAGAGATGTCTATCAACTACGGAGAAGGGACGAATCCTGCTGAACTTATGCTTCGAGTTATCCGTAGTTGTCAAAATATTGAAGAATTTACAAGGGAGAGAATAGAAGATACATCTGCATTATACGGTTTCCATACATCCTTTATAGAAGCGGAGCAATCTTTATTATTTGGACATTTAACGCATCCAACTCCAAAGAGTAGACAAGGTATTTTGGAATGGAAAAGTGCCATGTATTCTCCAGAATTAAAAGGAGAATGTCAGCTTCATTATTTTAGGGCACATAAAAGTATAGTAAATGAAAAATCATTATTGTTAGATTCTACAACAATAATTCTAAAAGAAGAGTTACGTAATGATGAGATGGTTAGTAAAGAATTTATATCGAAGTATTGTAATGAAGATGAATATTCATTACTTCCAATTCATCCGCTTCAGGCAGAATGGCTATTACACCAATCATACGTACAGGATTGGATAGATCAAGGAGTACTTGAATATATCGGTCCTGTCGGTAAGTATTATATGGCAACATCATCACTTAGGACGTTATATCATCCCCAATCAAAATATATGCTTAAGTTTTCATTTCCAGTAAAAGTAACAAATTCAATGCGTATTAATAAATTGAAGGAACTAGAGAGTGGTCTTGAAGGAAAGGAAATGCTAAATACAGCAATTGGTGAAGTGTTAGAGAAATTTCCAGGTTTTGATTTTATTTGTGATCCAGCATTTATTACATTAAATTACGGGGCAAAAGAATCTGGATTTGAAGTAATTATACGAGAGAATCCTTTTTATGGTGAACATGCAAATGACGCTACTTTAATTGCTGGATTAGTGCAAGATGCTATACCTGGGGAACGTACTCGTTTATCGAATATTATTCATCGACTAGCAGATTTAGAAGGTAGAAGCTGTGAAGAAGTAAGTTTAGATTGGTTTAGACGATATATGAATATTTCTTTAAAGCCGATGGTATGGATGTACTTACGTTATGGTGTTGCATTAGAAGCGCATCAGCAAAATAGCGTTGTTCAGCTAAAGAATGGTTATCCGGTCAAATATTATTTCCGTGATAATCAAGGGTTTTATTTCTGTAATTCAATGAAAGAGATGCTTAATAATGAGTTGGCTGGCATTGGAGAGCATACTGGAAATTTATATGACGATTATATTGTAGATGAGAGATTTCGTTACTACTTAATTTTCAATCATATGTTTGGTCTCATTAACGGTTTTGGCACAGCAGGATTAATTAAGGAGGAAATTCTTCTCTCTGAATTAAGGTCTGTACTTGAATCGTTCCTTCCGTATAACCGTGAACCTTCTACCTTTTTAAGAGAATTGTTAGAAGAGCATAAGTTGGCATGTAAAGCAAATTTATTAACGAGATTTTTCGATGTCGATGAGTTAAGTAATCCTTTAGAACAAGCAATTTACGTACAGGTACAGAATCCGCTTGTTAGAGAAGTGGCTGTACGTTCATAAATAACGTTAAAATTTCACGTAATACAAATAATGGTATTTTTTCGTAAGGCGGGGGAGTTATGAGAGTGGACATGTATCATACGAGAATATTGAAAGCGCTTGAATCAGAAGATTACATTTCAGTACGAAGAAGAGTGTTACGTCAATTAGTAGAGTCGTTAATTTATGAGGGAATTATTACGCCAATTCGCATAGAAAACGAAGAACAAATTCTTTTTCTTATACAAGGACTTGATGAGGACAACAAAAGTGTCACGTACGAATGTTACGGAAGAGAACGAATGACATTTGGACGTATCTCTATAGATTCATTAGTAATAAGAGTTCAAGAAGAAAAACAAGAAATACAATCAGTTTCGCAATTTTTGGAAGAAGTTTTTCGGATTGTTAACGTGGAAAAAACGAAATTAGATTCTTTTATTCATGAATTAGAACAAACGATATTTAAAGATACAATTGCACAATATGAAAGACATAATAAGGTGAAATATACTCAAAAATCGTACGATGACTTTGAAAGCCATTTAATAGACGGTCATCCATATCATCCTAGCTATAAAGCGCGCATTGGATTTCAATATCGTGACAATTTTCAATATGGATATGAATTTATGAGATCAATAAAAATTATATGGATTGCAGCGCATAAGAAATATGCGGCTGTAGGTAATGAAAATGAAGTGATTTATGACAATATTTTAAAAGGTGAGATAGGCGAGCATACATTAGAAGCGTATATGGAACAAATTCACAGTGCGGGATGCGATTCAAAGCAGTACGTGTTTATACCTGTTCATCCTTGGCAGTGGGAGAATTTCATCATTCCCAATTACGCTGATCATTTACAGGATAAAAATATTATTTATTTAGGAAAATCAGAGGATGATTATTGCGCGCAACAATCGATGAGGACGTTAAGAAATGTTACGAATCCAAAGAGACCATATGTGAAGTTATCGCTGAACATACTTAACACTTCAACACTCCGTACGCTGAAACCATATTCAGTTGTGAGTGCACCAGCTATATCGAATTGGTTAAGCGATGTCGTAAGTCAGGATTCTTATTTAAGGGATAAATCGCGCATTATTTTTCTAAAGGAATTTTCGAGTGTAACGTATGATACGAATAAGAAAGCCACATATGGTTCATTAGGATGCATTTGGCGTGAAAGCGTTCATAAATATTTAAATGAGAAAGAGGATGCGGTTCCCTTTAACGGCTTATATGCAAAAGAGAAAGACGGGACACCAGTTATTGATGCATGGTTAAACAAATATGGGATAGAAAATTGGCTACGATTACTGATTCAAAAAGCGATCATACCAGTTATACATCTTGTTGTAGAGCATGGAATCGCATTAGAATCACACGGACAAAATATGATTTTAGTTCATAAAGAAGGGCTACCTGTCCGTATTGCATTAAAGGATTTCCATGAAGGACTTGAGTTTTATCGTCCATTCTTAAAAGAAATGAATAAATGTCCAGACTTTACTAAAATGCATAAAACGTATGCGGATGGAAAAATGAATGATTTCTTTGAAATGGATCGTATTGAATGTTTACAAGAGATGGTATTAGATGCACTGTTCTTATTTAATGTAGGAGAATTAGCTTTCGTACTTGCAGACGAATATGATTGGAAAGAAGAAAGTTTTTGGATAATAGTTGTCGAAGAAATTGAAAATCATTTTAGAAAATATCCACACTTGAAAGATAGATTTGAAAGTATTCAGCTATACACTCCTACATTCTATGCTGAGCAATTAACGAAGCGTCGATTATATATGGATGTGGAATCGCTTGTTCATGAAGTTCCAAATCCATTGTATAGAGCAAGACAACTTATGAAACAAAAATCAGTTGTTACAGGGGGAAATTATGCTAATCGTTAATAAACAAGAGTATAGCAAAAGTGATTTTGATTTGAGATTACAAGTTTATGAGGAAATGGAACAATTTAAAGAAGCAGAAGGAAATAGATTTGCGCTTTGTCTGAAAGATCCATTCGATATTATTACGCTTGTTTTTTTCTTAAAAGAAAAGAAATTATCAGTATTGCTTATACATGAAGATACGCCAAAAGAAACGGCTATTGAAATGGCAAAGCGTGCAAATTGTATCGGGATATTATATGGAGAATATGGCGATTTTACGAAATTAGAAGTAGTGAACGCTTTACTCGAAGAGCCTTCTTTATTGCAATATAGTTCTGGAACTACCGGAGAACCAAAACTGATTCGTAGAGCATGGGCGGAAGTGGATACAGAAATTACGGCTTATAATGAAGCTTTAAACTGTGAAGTAGATGAAGTGCCGATTGTTATGGCTCCTGTTTCACATTCATACGGACTAATATGTGGTACGTTATCTGCAATTACGCGGGGAAGCAAACCTATCATCATTACAAATAAAAACCCTAAATTCGCCTTAAATATAGTTCGCAATACAGAAAAACATATCATATATGCAGTACCACTTATGTTACATATTATGGGGAGTTTCCCGCAAGGAACGTTTCAGTTTCATAAAATTATGACATCCGGAGCGCCTTTGCCAGAAGCATTGTTTTATAAACTAAAAGAAACGACAACATATATGATGCAGCAATACGGTTGTTCTGAAGCAGGTTGTATTAGTATATGTCATGATATGAAAAGCCATTTAGATTTAGGAAATCCACTACCTCATGCGAGTATAAGCATAGGTTCAGATGAAAATATGCCTGAAGAAATCGTAGTGAAAATGAACGATAAGGAAATTTTCACGAAAGATTTGGGGTATAAATCTGAGCGCGGCCTTCATTTTATGGGGCGCATGGATGATGTGATTAACGTTTCAGGATTAAAAGTCTTTCCTATAGAGGTAGAAGAAACGATGCTTCGACTAGAAGGTGTTAAAGAGGCAATTGTATATCGAGGGAAACATCCTGTGATGGGCGAAATAGTTAAAGCGAAAGTAATCTCTCATATTGATCCGGTTCGAATAAGAGAATGGTGTATACAGCATTTACCAGCTTATAAAGTTCCACATGAGATTGAAAGTGTAACTGAAATTCCGAAAAATAAAACTGGAAAAGTAAGTAGAAAGTTACTAGAGATGGGAGAGGTTACAACATGAGACGTGAAACATTAAAAAATGAAGTATTGAAAATTATGAAAGAAAAAATGGAACTAAAAAATGTAACGCATTTAGAAGAAACGATGCGTTTAAACCAAGATTTATATATAGATTCGGTAATGATGTTACAACTCATAGTTTACATAGAAATGGATGTAAAGCTATGCGTTCCAGAGGATGAGGTAGATCCAAAGGCATTTCTTACTGTAGGATCTTTACTTGATTTTATGGAGGAGCTACAGCTGGTATAAGAAGTAAATGTGAATAATTAACCTTTAGGAAAGTGGATGAGAATATGACTTCAATTAAAGTTCACTGTTTAGTGAGTTGTTTTTGTGAAATTATAAAAAGGCGTAGCGATATAGATTTCCGTCCATTTTATTTTGGATTATGGGACGGCGATTTTGATATAACAGAAGGCGGAATTATTTCGTATCACTCTGAAAACATTAACCATGATAATTACTTACTATGGTATGAAAAATTGTATGGTATGAAAGTGAACGAATGGTATGATCATGCAAAAGATAAAGATAGCAATGTAGAGACGTTTTTACAATTAGTAGAAAACAAGCCAGAAAATCGCTATGTCATTGTAATGGTTGATATGTCTCTATTGCCAGAGAGGGAAAATAAATTCCATCAAAAACCGTTTCCGCATTATTTAATGATATCGAAGACAGAGAAAGAAGAAGAATGGTTCATGCTAGACCCTGATTTTCGTTGGGAAGGGAATATGGAAAGAGAAAAAGTGCTTTACTCTGTTCAAGATAACCCATTTGGTGGAGGGTATTTCATTGATGTAGAAGAAATTCAGGAGCCAACAGAAGAAATGGTAGCGAGTTATTTCATAGAAACTTTCAAAAGAAATGACAATGAACTGACTATGGAGCTGAAAAATTTAATTATAAAAATGGCAAATGAAGAAGATGGGTATTCGCTTTCTGGTCTTGTAGCGGCAGTCAAACAAATACCAGTACTTGCGATTCGTAAATATAGTTATGAACATGCCTTTGCATACTTCCGTGAAACGTTGCAATATTCGGAGCAAGAGTTTGATTATTGGTGTGATCGGGTAGAGGATATTGTACAAGGATTTACAAATGTACAGTATCGAGCAATTAAAATGGCAATGACGAATAATAAAGGTATGTTATTATCAATTGTTGAAAAGTTGGATGAAATGAATGCAATTGAACTGCAAATTAAGGCTGAATTAGAGAGACAGTTTTTATCATGGAAAGAAATGAAAACAAACCAGTCTGTCTTAGCATTTTAAAAACCTAACTGAATTTAAGATAAGGGAGTTCAAACCTATGAAATATTCATTATGTACTATTTCCTTTCGTCATCAATTAATTTCATTTACTGATATTGTTCAATTTGCATATGAAAACGGTTTTGAAGGAATTGAATTGTGGGGGACTCATGCACAAAATTTGTATATGCAAGAGTATGAAACGACAGAACGAGAATTGAATTGTTTAAAGGATAAAAACTTGGGAATTACGATGATAAGTGATTACTTAGACATATCACTATCGGCAGATTTTGAAAAAACGATAGAGAAATGTGAACAACTTGCAATATTAGCTAATTGGTTTAAAACGAACAAAATTCGTACGTTTGCTGGACAAAAAGGTAGCGAAGATTTCTCGGAACAGGAGAGAAAAGAGTATGTGAATCGTATTCGCATCATTTGTGAAGTATTTGCTCAGCATAATATGTATGTACTTTTAGAAACACATCCAAATACGTTAACGGATACGCTGCCTTCTACTTTGGAATTATTAGGAGAAGTAGATCATCCGAATTTGAAAATAAACCTTGATTTTCTTCATATATGGGAGTCTGGTGCAGATCCAATAGACAGCTTCCATCGACTAAAGCCGTGGATACAACATTACCATTTTAAGAATATATCGTCAGCAGATTATTTGCATGTGTTTGAACCACATAATGTATATGCAGCAGCGGGAAGTCGAATTGGTATGGTTCCATTATTTGAAGGTGTGGTAAATTATGATGAGATTATTCAGGAAGTGAGAGATACTGACCATTTTGCTTCACTCGAATGGTTTGGACATCATGCGAAAGATATATTAAAAGAAGAAATGAAAGTATTAACAAATAGAAATTTAGAAGTAGTAACTTCTTAATATAAAATGATGTAAGAGTCTCTCATTGTAGAGACTCTTTTTTAAAAAATATAAATAACCAAAAATTACCATGTATTTAAATTAAAATTTAACACAATTTATATAAATAAGGAGGTGATTGGTAATGGCTAGAAATCGTAATTCTAATCAATTAGCATCACATGGAGCACAAGCAGCTTTAGATCAAATGAAATATGAAATTGCACAAGAATTTGGTGTACAACTTGGAGCTGACACTTCTTCACGTGCAAACGGTTCTGTAGGCGGTGAAATTACAAAACGTCTAGTAGCGATGGCAGAACAACAACTTGGTGGCGGATATACTCGCTAATTGTAGAAGGTTATAGGAGAAAGGAAGGATTCTTCCTTTCTTTTTTTTCAATTAATTGGTATGAATATATTGCGAACTGAATTCAAAGAATAGGAATAATACTATATTTTCCCCAATTTCTTTTGTTGTAAATGGGAAGTAGTAAAGATGTAATAGCCCTGGTGGAATGAAAAATTACGTTCCAGCAGGGCTATTATATGGTCAGAAATATACGATGAAAGGGTTCCGAAGCCAACATGTTAAAAAAAGAAAACTGTTGTTTAATTGCGCTTGCATCAGTTCCACTTGTTATGACATTAGGGAATTCAATGCTCATTCCAATCCTACCGACTATCGAAAAGGAATTACATATTTCATCGTTTCAAGTATCCATGATTATTACAATTTACTCTATTGTAGCCATTTTACTTATACCGATTGCTGGTTATTTATCAGATCGATGGGGACGAAAGATGATAATGGTTCCGAGTTTGCTGATTGCGGCTATAGGAGGAGCGATAACTGGTTGGGTATCATGGAAAGTTGATAATCCCTACACTTGGATATTGATTGGTAGAGCGATTCAAGGTATTGGTGCTGCTGGTGCAATGCCAGTTGTTATACCGTGTGTTGGTGATTTATACAAAGATGAAAAACAAGTTAGTACAGGTTTAGGAATCATTGAAACATCCAATACATTTGGAAAAGTGCTGAGCCCTATTTTAGGATCTGCTCTTGCCGCCGTTGTATGGTTCTTACCATTTTGGGCGATTCCAGTTTTATGCGTAGTATCAATTGTTTTATTACTTGTTCTAGTAAAGGCAAAGAAACAAGAAGGAGAAGTACCACCACTTAAAGAGTTTATAAAATCGATTATCTCTACGTTTCGAGAAAAGGGAAGATGGTTGATTGCCATTTTTGTATTAGGTGCAATTATTATGCTTATTTTATTCGGAATTCTCTTTTATTTGTCGACTATACTGGAATCAAAGTATGACATTCATGGTATATGGAAAGGGTGTGTACTTGCTATCCCGCTACTTGTACTGTCACTTAGTTCATATATGGCCGGTAAAAAAATTGGAGATAATCAAAATGTTATGAAGAAGTGTATTTATATTGGTTTTTTAATGGCAGCTGCATCAGTCATCATTCCTTTATTTATAAAAGGAATTTATTTACTACTTCTTTGTCTCGTTATCATGGGGATAGGAATTGGTATGGCACTCCCATGTTTAGACTCCCTAATTACACAAGGAATTGAAAAGGAGCAAAGGGGAACGGTTACATCTTTTTATAGTTCAATGCGATTTATCGGTGTAGCAGCTGGACCACCTCTATATTCTTTTTTCATGAAGGGTGCTGACCATGAAGTGTTTTATGTAACTAGTATTTTCGCTGGTATTGGTGCTGTTATAGCAATGATTTGGATTAAACCAGCAAAAGATGCAAAGACGGTAAAACAGAAAACGGAACCTACTTCATAATCTGTAAGAGAATTGCATGGTGTTTTAAGGAACATGCAATTCTCTTTCGTTCATTAAGAATACATAACTTGTTTTAACATATAAAGCGCGACGCCCCAAATGATGAGACCCGAAAACTTATTTAATAATACGATTGTCTTTCCAGTTGAGTCTATTCTTTTTAGAAATTTCCCCGCTAAGGCTAAGCTTATAAACCAAATCCAAGAAACGATAATAGTTGCAAGTGTGAAAGCCCATTTTTCACTTCCTATGTATTGAATAGAATTTGTTCCGATTACACCGATTGTATCTAAAATTGCATGTGGATTTAATAACGAAACCGATGCAGCAAAAAGGATTTGCTTTTTTAATGGCATACTGTTTTCTTTTTTTTTATCGTTGGAAGGGTTACTTCTCCAAATAACAAAGCCCATATATAGGAGAAAGAAAAATCCAATTATATATAACGTGTTAGTTAGCCAAGAAAAAGTAAGGAGTATAAGGGAGACACCCTGCACTGCAATCAATATGAGTAACGTATCACATATAGAGGCAGTTAATACTACAGGGGCTGCCCTCCAAATGTTTGGTTGGCTCGCACCTTGGTTAAAGACGAAAATATTTTGGACACCTAATGGAATGATAAGACCAAATGCAAGAATGATACCATGAATAATTGCTTCACTCATCATATTACCTCCTATTTTAATTCAGTATGATAGTGTATATTGTATAGAAGAAATGAAAATTTGTATCCATCCATATGGTTGGAGAGGTTACCAACCATAAAGAATATAAGGTGATATGATGGAAAGATTCGTTTGGAAACCGAATATGTCTCTAGCGACTCCTCTGTATAAACAAATAGAAACGTATATAAAAGAAAGAATCGTTAATGGAGAATGGACTGTTGGAACGAAATTACCTTCACAAAGAGATTTGGCACATACATTCGGTGTGAACCGGAGTACAATTGTAATGGCTTTCGATGAACTAGTGGCAAAGGGATACATTGAAGGAAATGGCAGGAAAGGAACAATTGTTGTAAATAATAATGAGAATGCTTCAACGTACGCGCCCCCACCTAATTGGCAGTCTTATGTAGAAACAGGACTTCATTATCCGAATCTGCCTGCTATTCAAGAGATTAATCAAGCTGAATTTTATCCGCATGTAATTCGTTTAGGAACCGGGGAGCTCGCGCCAAGTCTTTTACCTGAAAAAAAGATGAAAGAGATTATGAATAAGCTTTTAGCATCAAAGGTGACACTTGGCTATGAAGAGCCGAAAGGAAGTCTCTCTTTAAGGGAAAAGATTGCGGACTATTTAAAAGGACATGGTATAGATGTAACTCCTGATTCTATATTAATTGTTTCAGGAGCGATTCAAGCGTTGCAACTTATTTCTATGGGGCTTCTTCCAAAAGGGGCATCCATCTTATTAGAAAAACCATCTTATTTATATTCTCTTAATGTTTTTCAATCAGCAGGAATGCGTTTAATTGGTATACCAATGGATGAGAACGGTTTACATGCATCATATATTACGAAATATAAGAAGCAATTTAATGCATCTATTTTATATACAATCCCGTCTTTTCATAATCCGACGAACTTTAGTATGAATGCGAAGAAACGAATAGAAGTGATGGAAATATGTAACGAAATTGGTTTGCCTATTATAGAAGACGCGGTGTACCAAGACTTATGGTTTGATGAGCCTGTTTCAAAGCCTTTAAAAGCATATGATAAAAACGGAATTGTACTACATATTGGGAGTATGTCTAAAGTTATTAGTCCAGGGTTAAGAATTGGATGGATTGTTGGATCTGAGCCAGTCATTCAAAGATTGGCAGACATAAAAATGCAAACAGATTATGGTTCAAGTTCTATATCCCAGCAAATTGCAGCGGAATGGTTTGCAGATGGATTGTATGATGAACATTTACAGTTTGTAAGAACTAAGTTGAAAAAACGTAGAGATTTTATGTTGCAAATGTTAGAGAAATATTGTCGTGATATAGCAACATGGTATGAACCGACAGGTGGTTTTTATATTTGGTTACATATGAATGTACCCGTTTCGAACCGTAGCTTATTCGACAAAGCTTTGAAAGAAAAGATTTTATTAAATCCAGGTACTTTGTATGATAGAAGTGCAAACCAATTTTTGCGTCTATCCTATTCATACGCAACGTTAGAAGAAATTGAAATAGGTATCAAAAAACTTGCACAACTAATGAAAAAGTAAGAGGAGAAAATAATGAAACAATACGTAATTTGCCAAATTATCAATGGAGAAAAATATTTAGCTGCTTATGCGGAGTCGAAGCAGGATGCAATTGAAAAAGCAGAATTGTTAGGATTACGAACGGGAAATCGATACACAGTTATTACTGCGGAAGAAGCTGAAGGGTTAACGTATCCTTAAGCAACGAATAATAATGATGCAGCAGGAAGTAAATAAGCCTCGTAATCTATGATATTACTAGGCTTATTTTTTTTGAAAGCGTTACGTGTTCTCGTATGAAAAATAATAGTATTATGAGTCAAGTTGACGGAAATACCGATTTGTTTTTCGGTCCTGATTTCCGTTTCTATAGTCATCAATATATTGTCTGAAGTTCCAAGATTGTAAAAACTTATTTGCGGCGTTATAACCAGAATTGTAAAGCCACTCTTTTTCTTCCTTTGTTAACTCAAAGTTTGTACTTGTAATGGATCCTGTTGGAATTGTAATTGTTCTTGCTTTTGATTCCTTATCTAAATGACGTAAATCATGGGCTTGCATCATTGTTTTAAAAAGTCCTTTGAACATGGAGATAGGCTCGTTATAATGGGCAGGATCAGCTTGAATCTCATCTTTTACGAAATGAAATCCAAATGTTGGCCAGCGAGGAGAGGAAGGTGAGTCGAAAATCCAAATTGGGTAATTGCTTAAAATCCCTCCATCAACCATATAACAAGGTTGCTTCCATTTTGGGGTTCTCCATTTTACCGGTTCAAAGAAGAAAGGGATTGTACTACTCATTCTTACAGCTTTAGCAATAGAGAAGCGATAATTTAAAAATCCGTAGTTTGGTAAGTCATCAGGAAAGATAACCATTTTACCATTACTTATATCAGAAGCGATAATTTTAAGTTTATTTAAATCAGGTAAATCTGTAAATAAGTGAACTCCTTTTTTACGAAGTAATTCTTCAATCCATTCTTCTATAAATATATTAGAGTAAATACCAAGAGTAGTCCATGCGCTTAATCCTTTTCCGATAAAGGGGATTCTGTCAATAAAGGTTCTCTTCGTAAATGTATTATAATCGATATCAGTTATAATCGTTTTTAACTCTGAACAAGAATATCCTGCTGCTAGGAGCGCAGCGATAATGGAACCAGCTGATGTTCCAGCTACACGCTCCCATTCATAGCCTTTTTCAGCTAACGCGCAAATTGCCCCTACATGTGCAATCCCGCGTACACCGCCTCCTTCAAAAACACCATCAATCTTCATCAATCATACTTCCTTTCGAATAAAAGATTTGAAAATGGAAAAAAAGCACGTATTGTACGTGCTTTTTTACAATAGTTTTTAAATTTACTAGCAGCCTACAAAGCCGCCCCAACAGCTAGCTCCGATGATGATTAGAAGGATAAATAAAACGATTAATAAAGCGAAACCTCCATAACCACATCCACCACAACTACCGCCGTAACCGTAACCGCCGCAACTATATCCGTAACCCATGTGGAATTCCTCCTTAAATTAAAAATAAAAATGAACGAGGGGAAAATGTACTGGAAGAAATAATGAACTATCGTGTTTGTAGGAACAATGTATACTATGCTTTTTTTAACTTGTTCGCGTATGAAGGAAGAGCCCGTTTTTTTGGAGGCTTGTTGTTTTTACAAAGAATGGAGTATAATTTTTGTGCGATGATACAAATAAGTATGTAAATATAAGGAGAATTTATGAATAAACAAATTGAAGTATTAATTGATAAATATGGGCTGACACATTTAAAAGAAGAACTTATTAATACTGTATTTCCTAGTGTGAAAGTTGTGCCAAAGCAGGAGGAAACAGTTGCGGTAGGTAGTTCGAAAATGGGAGGAGTTCCTGATTTACCATCTGCATTTGAATACCCAATGTACAAAGGAAACCCGTTACAGTTTATCGCTCAATTTAATTTAAATGATTTACAAAATGTTGGTATGGAGTACAATCTACCTAAGACAGGAATATTATACTTTTTCAGCGTTGAAAATTACTTTGAAGAAGATGTGAATCCAACTGAAGCGGGACGTGTACTTTATTATGATGTTCCTGTAGAGCAATTACGAAGGGCCGATGAATTGCAAACAAATTATAACCAGTGTGCAACTACTTTTGAACTGACATATAAATTGCCAGAGCTTTTCATTGAAGATGAGGCTGATTCAGATCGTTTCTTACAATTGCTTGAAGAGTTAATTCCAGATAACTACGATAACCATCAAATGTTTGGTGAGCCATTCTCTGTACAAGAGGAAGTATTATATGAGACAGGAGAATATATGGGGATCGACCCGCAGCAAATGACACTTTTATTCCAAATTGACTCAGATACTAAAAATTGTAATATGATGTGGGGAGATTTAGGGATGCTTTATTTCTGTATTGGAAATGAAGACTTGAAAAATCAACGTTTTGAAAATGCATGTTGCGTATTACAACCTTTTTACAATGTTAAATATGCATAATCTCATATGACCTATACGAAAAAGTATTGTATACTCTGAAACTATACGATACTTTTTTCGTATAGTTATAGAATGTAAGGAGTGACGAGATGGGAAAGACAAGTAAGTATGTGACAGCTACCCTGCTTTGTTCAACAATAGTAATGGGAGGCTTACAGGCGTCATCTGTATCTTATGCAGCTACGAATTCAACTGTAGCGACATCACAATCAGATGCAAAGTTGTTAAATGATGTTAGAAAAGAATTAAAACAACAGGTTGATAATCGAGAAGAAAATATTACAATCACATATAAATCAAAAGATAGAAATGCTAGAAATGTTATGGACCAATTGTATGGCGAGTTTAATAAAGTTGTAGACGCAGATGAGTATGTAAAATATAATGTAGCGTCTACTAAATATTCTATTAAAGGGTTACCAGGAAACTATACGTTTACACTGCAAGTGAAATACCGTGAATCAAAAGAGCAAACACAATATGTGAAATCTCAGGCAAAAGCAATTATCGGTTCAATTGTAAAACCAGGAATGGATGAGCATGAGAAAGTAAAAGCTATTCACGATTATGTTGTGAAACATGTATCTTATGATACGTCTTATAAAGCGTATACAGCATATGAAGCATTAGCGAATCGTTCTGCCGTTTGCCAAGGATATACGTTATTAACATATGAATTGCTACAAGAAGCGGGTATCCAAAATCATATTGTAACAGGTACAGGAAATGGACAAGCTCACGCATGGAATATAGTGAACATTGAAAACAAATGGTACCACCTTGATACGACATTCGATGATCCAGTACCGGATAAAGCTGGGCGCGTAACATATTCATATTTTAATATGTCTGACGAGCAATTAAGTAAAGATCATGAATGGGATCGTAGTAAATACCCGGCGGCAACTACAAGTTACTTTAATGAATTAACAAACAAAATAAAAGCGGATAGTTCAAAAACTGCTACGTATGAACAAATGTTAAAAGAAACAAATTTAAAATATTTGTCTGCACAATACGGAGCAGATAATTATAGTGAATTTAAGAAAAAATTACAGCAACAATTCGCTTCTAAACCAGAAAAGGTAGAAGTACGATATAAGCAATCTATGGATGGAACGATGCAAGATATAAAGAAAGTGTTAAATGAAATAAATTGGCCAAAAGGTGCAAAACGTGTATCTTATGAAGTAGCACCATATAGTGCAATGGCAGATTATTCATTAGCGACAATTACATTTACTTATTAATTAAGAAGAGCATCTTGGAAAGGTGCTCTTTTTATTATGTATCACTTTAAAAAACAGAATTGTGTGATAAAATATAAAAAGGAAGGATGTGGGATTTGAATGGATTTGTTCGAAAGTAATATTTTTACATTGATATATACTTGTTTAGTAATCGGACTTATCGTTTTGTTTTTCCTATCATTTACTTTGTTCCATAGAAGATTATTGCAAAACAGCGCTGCAAAAAAACAACATGTAATTAATATGAATAAGAAGCTAGATCGAATGATTGAATTGCTTGAAAAAGATAAGAAATAATGATAGAAGATGTATGAAAAGGGGAAGAGGATGGCTAATTATATAAAAGAATTACGTGAAAAAGTAGGTCACGACTGTGTTCTCATAAACTTTGCGGGTGGTTGTGTGTTGAATGAACATGGAGAAGTATTACTGCAAAAAAGAGGTGATTTTAACGCTTGGGGATTTCCTGGCGGTGCAATGGAAATTGGAGAATCTGCCGCAGAAACCGCGATTCGAGAAATAAAAGAAGAAACAGGTTATGATGTGAAAATAAATGAGCTTATCGGGGTGTATACAAAATATTTTCAAGCATATCCAAATGGAGATAATGCCCAGTCAATTTTAATATTCTTTTCATGCTCAATTGCCGGAGGAGAGCAAAAAGTAGACGGTGATGAAACGTTGGAATTGAAGTTTTTCCCGCTAAACCAAATGCCACCATTGTTTAATCAACAACATGAGGATTGTTTACAGGACTTACTAGAGAAAAGAGTAGGGGTGTATCGTTAACATAAAAAAGAAGCTAATGAGGTTAGCTTCTTTTTTTATATAATTTATTTCCACCAATCATCAAACATAGACGCTGGTACTTGTCTTTTATGTTCGCTCACTGTGTAACGTTTTTCAATTTTTTCTGCAACGTCAGCTGGAACTGCTTTACCTTCTAAATAATCATCTAGTTGATCATATGTAATGCCTAACTCTGTTTCATCAGCTTGACCTGGTTTTTCATCTAATAAATCAGCTGTTGGCATTTTTAAGTAAAGTCGCTCGTCTGCATCTAATTCTTGTAATAGAGCGCGTCCTTGGCGTTTCGTTAATCCCGTTAATGGTAATAGGTCTGCACCACCATCTCCGAATTTTGTAAAGAATCCTGTAACAGCTTCTGCCGCGTGATCAGTTCCAATCACAAGTAGCCCTTGTTGACCACCGATTGCGTACTGCGTAACCATACGGATACGTGCTTTCACGTTACCTTTATTGAAATCTGTTAATGATTCACCTAGTACGTTTTCGTATTGATTTGAGAAAGTATCAACTGTTGACGCAATATCAAATGCAACAGATTGATCAGCTTGAATAAATTGTAATGCTAATTGCGCATCATCTTCGTCTTTTTGCACTTTATAAGGAAGGCGCACTGCGATAAACGTTGCGTTACCACCTTCATTACGAATTTCCTCCACTGCAAGCTGAGCTAAACGTCCAGCTAATGTAGAGTCTTGTCCGCCACTAATTCCAAGTACAAATCCTTTCGCACCCGTTTTTTTCACATAATCTTTTAAGAAATCAACACGTTTACGGATTTCTGTTTTCGGATCAATTACAGGCTGAACATGTAATGCTTTCATAATCTGTTCTTGTAATGTCATTATGTTTCCTCCTATTCGTATTAAAGCGGTAAATAAGTTTATATGTATATTGGCACATACTTCTATCCTTTATTATTTCGCAAAACTAACGAATATACAATAGGATGCGTGTATGAATATGAATGTAGTCATTATAATGAAACTGCTTCATTTAAGCAATTTTTTTGAAACCTTTCAATAATGTAAGGTTTTTGTCATTTGAATCGATGGAAGCTATTTCCGCATTTTACTAATATAAGAACATAGTTAGCAGAAGGGCGGAGAAGTAATATGAACATTAGAGAACTCGCATACCGGAATGTAACACGAAATAGACGAACATACTCAGCATATTTTTTAAGTAGTGCATTTGCAATTATGGCCTTTTTTGTGTACTCATTTTTTGCGTTTCATCCGGCATTAAGCGCTGGAGAATTGGGGCAGTATGTATTCGTAAGTATGTCTTTTGCACAGTCCATTATTTACCTATTTACGTTTTTCTTTATTTTATATTCGATGGGAATGTTTTTAAAAACGAGAAAGCGTGAATTAGGAATTTTAATGATGTTAGGTATGACGAAATATCAATTAAAGCGTCTTATCTTCTTTGAAAATATTATGATTGGAATAGGGGCCATTATTTTTGGGATACTTGCTGGAATGCTGTTTTCCGGAATATTAATATTTGTAGCTCCGATGATATTAAAGTTAGATATTTCCTTAGCTTATTACATACCAATGAAAGCCATTGTTGTAACGAGTATTATGTTTTTCGTATTATTTATGATCATTTCATTGTTTAGTGCAGGAATGATTCGGAAAAATAAAATTATGAAATTGTTTAGAGGATCAGCAGAAGCGAAGCCGGAACCGAAAGCTTCCATTATTTCTTCTATATTAGCAGTCATATTGCTTAGTGCGGGATATGCAGGAGCGCTTCTGTCACACGGCGCAATGGTATTTGTCATGATGATTCCTGTTACAACGGTAGTCATTATTGGTACGTATTTGCTGTACAAGCAGTTGAGTGTCTTTATTATTAGACTATGTAAAAAAAGTAAACGTTTCTATTGGACACAGACAAATATTGTTACGTTATCAGATTTAGCTTACCGTATGAGAGACAACGCCAGAATGTTCTTTATTGTAACTATTATTTCAACTGTAGCATTTTCAGCAATAGGTACATTAGTTGGTTTCGCATCAATGACGAAAGGAATTATGGAGAGACCAATTGCGTTTCAGTATCATTCTAAGCAAGGAAATAGTAATGAATCACAACATTTGAAGCTGATTGACGAAGGATTAAAGAAGCATAGTATAGCAGCTGTTAAAGCTACTATTTCAACGAAAAGGACAGAGGAGCAGTCGCTAAGAAGCGTCATTTTCATAAAAGAATTAGATTATAAGGAGTATGCAAAGTTAACAGGAGAACCATTTCAAACTGTTGCAAATAAAGAAGCTTTATTTTTATCAGTCGATATACCAGGACCACCGATGAAAGAAAGAAAAGAAATTACTTTACCACATTTGAATGAATCTTTAAAAGTGAAAAAAGTTAATACTTCTTCATTAAGTAAAATACTAAGAGGTAACGTTTATGTAATCTCTAAAAATCAATATGACGCATTACAAGATGGATTTAAAGAGGAAAAAGATTATGTGTACAAAACAGAAGGAATGAAAGATGAAATAGAGGTTGGTAAAGAACTTACTCATCAAATGAAGACTTATGAAGAACATGCAACGTTTAGTGCAGAAGAGTATGAACAAAACCAAAGTTTACAAATCGCAGGACCAATTCTATTTGTAGGTTTCTTTATCGGTATAGTATTTTTCGTATGTGCAGGAAGCTTCCTTTACTTCCGTTTGTTTTCTGATTTGGAGGATGATACTCGTTTGTTTGAAATGATTCGAAAAGTAGGCTTAACGAGTGGAGAATTATCGAAAGTAGTTACAATTCGATTGGCACTTTTATTCTTCGTTCCAATAGGTGTTGCAACATTACATGGAGCAGTAGCGTTAACTGCTCTGGGACAGATGTTTGAGTATTCACTATTTAAAGAAAATGCGATTGTATTAAGTATTTTCGTAGGAATTCAAATTGGTTACTTTTTACTGATAAGATCCCGTTATTTAAAACAATTGAAAGAGAGATTACGCATTCGTTAAATGTGTTTTTTTAACTTGAGTACAAAATTTTCTAAAAAGAGACAAGTATTACCAAAAAGTGATAAAATGGAAAGAGCGAGGTGGAAAAACTAATAGAAAGTAAGGGGGAATTAATATGAAAGCAACAGGAGTTATTCGAAAAGTAGACGAATTAGGACGAATTGTTATTCCTAAAGAATTACGTGATGTATTGGGAATACAAATCAAATCACCACTTGAAATTTTCGTAGAAGAAGATAAAGTCATTTTACAAAAATATCAACCTTACAATGCTTGTCAAATAACAGGTGATGTTTCAAATCAAAACATATCATTAGCAAATGGAAACATTACTGTTAGTATAGATGGAGCGAAACATTTAATAAAAGAAATAGAGAAGTTTTTAAATAAGAGTGAGGTTTAGTCTTAATTTAATTTATTTTTAAAATTTCATATCATTCTTTAAAAACTATAAAAGGACCATTAAATTGGTTCTTTTATTTATCTCGTAATTTTTCGTGTCTAAAAATTACGAGATAAATAAAAGAGTAGTATAAAATTAGTAAGCTATATTGAGAAATATTTTTAAGGAAGGAAAACGAAACGAATAAAACGAATGTTACATTTAAACCTTTTCAAAAGTGGTCTGAAATGAAAATAATATATTTTCAGGAGGGATTACGATGAATAGTAGTACAGCGAATAAACAAAAAGGTATACAATTGATTCCTTTTACAGTAGATAAGGTGGTTGAACAAGTAAATGAAATTCCACCAGGTGTACAACTCATTCATGCTCCACAAGTATGGGAGAAGAGTGCGAAAGGAAAAGATATTGTTGTTGCCGTATTAGATACAGGTTGTGATGTGAATCATATAGATTTAAAGGATCGTATTATCGGTGGAAGAAATTTCACGAAAGATTACGAAGGGGATCCAAATATTTATCTTGATAATAACGGACACGGTACTCATGTAGCGGGGACAATTGCAGCGACTGAAAATGGGGTCGGTGTTTTAGGAGTCGCACCACTTGCTAAAATGTTAGTGTTAAAGGTTTTAGCGGGAGATGGTTCTGGAAGTTATGAGCAAATTATTGAGGCGATTCATTATGCTGTAAATTGGAGAGGACCTAATAAAGAAAGAGTTAGAGTCATTTCAATGTCACTTGGTGGCCCGCAAGACGTTCCAGAATTACATGAAGCAATTCAAAATGCGGTAAGGCAAGATGTTCTCGTCGTATGTGCTGCTGGGAATAATGGAGATTGTAATGATAACACGGAGGAACTGGACTTCCCAGGTGCGTACTCAGAAGTAATTGAAGTCGGCGCTGTTAATTTAGAACGGAAAATCACATGTTTTAGTAATTCGAATCAAGAAATTGACTTAGTGGCGCCAGGCGATGAAATTTTATCTACGTATCCTGAAGGGAAATATGCGGTATTAAGTGGAACTTCTATGGCGACACCGCATGTCGCTGGAGCGCTCGCATTGCTTATTAAGCAGTGTGAGAGAGAATATGGTAGAAAATTATCAGAGCCAGAAATATATGCACAACTTATTAAAAGAACTATACCTTTAGGGTATGAACGTACATCTGAAGGGAATGGATTAATAGATTTATTAAAAGAATAGCAAATACGAAAAAACATCTCATATGAATATGAGATGTTTTTTCGTATGGTTCTGTCGCATATACAAGGGAATCTAGTATTTAATTCTTTTTCATGCAACGTATATTAGAATGGTGGTTATCCCATACGTCTGTTCATAAAATTATAAAAGGTACATAAGAACTTGCATCGTAACAACGAAAACCGCTATAAGGTTAGAGGAGGTATATACGGATGATATATCAAGCTATCCAGCAGTTAATTGATCGTGCTATTGAAGTTCAATTGATTGAAAAAGAAGATGAAATATATACAAGAAATCAAATCCTTTCCTTACTTCGTTTAGATGACTTTGTAGTGGAAGCGTCAGCGCCCGCAAAGAAAGCAATTTCGGAGTTATTGGAAGAGTTAATTGAATATGCTTGTATGCATAAAGTCATTGAGGCAGTAATGGACGAGAAGGAGATTTTAGCAAGTGCAATTATGGATGTATTTATGTCCAAACCGTCCGTTATCAATTCGCTATTTTATGAAAAATACGAACAAAATCCGAAGGCTGCGACAAATTACTTCTATGAGTTAAGTAAAAACAGCAACTATATCCAGATGAAGCAAATTTCCAAAAATATAAATTATAAAGTAAATACGGAATATGGACCCATTGATATAACGATTAATTTATCAAAACCGGAAAAAGACCCGAAACAAATTGCTAGAGAGAGAGTATTGGAAAGTACAAATTATCCAAAATGTTTACTCTGTATTGAGAATGAAGGATATAGAGGCAGAATTGGACATCCAGCACGCTCGAATCATCGTATGATTCGTATGAATCTTACAGATGAAAGCTGGTTTCTACAGTATTCTCCGTATATATATTTCAATGAACACTGTATTGTATTGTCTTCAGAACACCGTGATATGAAAATTGACCGTCAAACATTTTTACGTTTGTTAAAATTTGTAGAAAAATTCCCACATTATTTCCTTGGTTCCAATGCAGATTTGCCAATTGTAGGAGGATCTATTCTAACACATGACCACTATCAAGGTGGAAACTATGAATTTGCTATGGCAAATGCATCAATCGACTTAATTTTTGAACTCACTAACTTTCCAGAAATGCAATGTTCTATTATTAAATGGCCTATGTCAGTTATTCGCTTAAGAAGTAACGACATAGAACAAATAGTAAATGCAGGGGAGTACATATTAGAGAGGTGGAAGGGATATAGTGATCCTTCTGTTCATACATTTGCATTTACGAATGATGTTCCACATAATACGATTACGCCGATTGCCCGCTACCGGAATAATATGTACGAATTGGACCTTGTTTTGCGAAACAATCGTATAAGTGAAGAACATCCGCTAGGTATTTTCCACCCTCATGCGGAAATACAACATATTAAAAAGGAAAATATCGGACTGATTGAAGTAATGGGGTTAGCTGTACTTCCGGCGCGATTAAAAACAGAACTTCAGGAAGTGGAAAAATTCTTACTTAACATTCCAAGTGATATTCCAACGCCTCATATACGATGGGCAGAACAATTAAAAATCAAATATGAAAATCGGATACATGAACAAAATGTACAGGAGATTATAAGAAAAGAAGTGGGACGGAAATTTATACAGGCGCTTGAAGATGCTGGTGTTTTTAAACGAGATGACGAAGGGATATCGGCATTTAAACGTTTTATTCAGAAGTTAAATAAGGAATGAACTTAGTAGTGATGGTGATTACAAAATGACCTAATTATATGATAAGGGAGGTAATAATATGGAGGAGTGTGAGCATAAGCAACTACAGGAATTGAAACAGATAGGCGGCCCTATATTAATGATGTGTATAAAATGTAATCAAATAATTAAAGTGTCCAAAGGATCCAGTACAAAAATAAAGTGAAAAAGAATGAAGTGTGTATATTCCTAGTGTGTGATGAACAAAGTTCCTGCTGATTAAAGTTGCATTTTATTAAAAGAATAGAAAAAACTAAAAACATCTCATATGAATATGAGATGTTTTTAGTATGGTTCTGTCGCATGTAATACGACGTCTAATAAACCGGGAAATCTAGCATGTAAGTCATCTTCACGAATTGAAATGAAACGCTGTGTTCCTTCAATGCGTGTATACATAACACCGGATTCACGTAAAACCTTGAAATGGTGAGATAAAGTTGATTTCGCAATTGGAATGTTTAACGCACCACAAGATTGTTCATTTTTCTCTAATAGCATCGTTACAATTTGTAAACGAATTTGATCGCTAAGTGCGTATAAAACAGAAGAGAATTGAATTTCTTCTCGATTTGGATGATAGAGAGTACGCATTTTTTCACCTGCTTGTATAAGTTAATATAGTTTGCACTATAACATATAAAGTGGTATATTTCTATTGTTCGAATATAATCGAACAATAGAAATATAGGGGGAGAAAAAATGAAATATACCAAATTGCAAAAGGCAGGACTACATATTTCGAAGTTGGGGTTAGGAACAAACGCTGTAGGGGGACATAATTTATATGCTGATGTGAATGAGGAGGAAGGAAAACGATTAATAGAAGAAGCTATCCAGCAAGGGATTACATTTTTTGATACAGCAGATTCATATGGTTTCGGTAGATCAGAGGAATTAGTAGGAGAAGTATTGAAAGGAAGACGCCAAGAATTTGTACTTGCTACAAAAGGCGGAATACAGCCGTTATTAAATGGAGAGGTTTATATTAATAATGAACGAAGCTATTTAAGAAATGCTGTGGAAAATAGCTTAAGAAGATTACAAACTGATTATATTGATTTATATTATTTACATTTTACAAATCCAGAAACAAGTTACATAGATTCAATTGGAGAGCTTGCTCGTCTAAAAGAAGAAGGAAAACTTCGTGCAATTGGAATATCTAACGTAAACGTAGAGCAATTAAAAGAAGCGAATCAGCATGGACAGATAGATGTTGTACAAGCACCGTATAATATGTTGGATCGTGCTGTTGGGGAAGAACTTTTGCCGTATTGTATAGAATCAGGTATTTCATTTATTCCATACGGGCCTCTTGCTTTTGGGATATTAGGTGGTAAATATACAGAAGATTTTAAATTGAATGAAGGAGATTGGCGTCAAAGTGTAAGTTTATTTGAAGAAAATACATATAAGAGTAACTTTAAAAAAGTTGAGAAGTTAAAAGGCGTAGCTAGAGAAGAGAGTGTCGAAGTATCGCATTTAGCTTTAGCGTGGCTATTAAACAAAAAAGGAATTGATACTGTTATACCTGGTGGGAAACGGGCGGAGCAAATAAGAGAAAGTGTAAGAGCGGTGGAAGTTTCATTGAATGAGAAGGTTATGAAAGAAATTGCATCTATTTTAGAAGATTAGTTGAGAAGAGGGGTACTTCCCTCTTTTTATCCCGCATTAACGGGCAGTAAGACACCCACCTCAAAATTTAGCGGAAGCAAAGAAGTTAGGTGGGGGATCAACTGCCCGTAAAAGCCCGATTGGTTCAACTAATAATCAGTGGGGGATGAATAAAACCCCCACTGATTAAAGTTTCACTTTATATAAAAGGAGAAGGTTTAAATGAAAAGAGTACTAGCTGTATTCTTTATGATAATGTTTATGATAGGTACAGATACTTTCTTAATTTCGCCACTTTTACCGACATTACAACAGGTGTATCATGTTTCAACTGAGCTATCAGGATGGATGGTGAGTTCATATGCTTTAGGATACGCTGGATTTGCGCTTATTGCTGGTCCTATATCAGATGGCTTAAATAGAAAAAAAGTGATGGTAATAGGAATGAGTTTTTTTGCGTTAAGTACGTTTTTATGTGGAATGGCACCGAGTTTTCTATGGATGCTAGCATTTAGATTTTTAGCAGGTGTAAGTGCAGCCTTTGTATCTCCACAAGTGTGGGCATCTATTCCGCTCCTTATAGAGAAGGAGCAAATTGTAAAGGCAATTGGAATTGCAACAGCAGGGTTAGCAATCTCTCAAATTTTAGGGCTGCCAGTTGGATCGTATTTGGCAATGATACACTACACAATACCATTCTTCATCATCGGTATATTATCAGCACTACTTGTCGTTCTTATCTATGTAGTATTACCAGAAATACAACCGGTTTATATAGGTGGAAGTAAAACAAACATCTTAAAGCGCTATAAACAATTACTTACAGATTCAAAGGTTTCACTTTCTTATTTTGCATATTTTGTTTTTCAAACTGGTAATTTTGCTGCATTTTCATTTTTCGGTGTATGGCTTTCCATTCAATTTGGTTTACAAGTTCATGAAATAGGAACAGCTATGCTTGTATTAGGGTTAGGAAATTTAACAGGGAATATTTTTGGCCCAAGAATTGTAAATAAAATTGGTTATAACCTTTCTTTCTATGGTGGAATTATATTTACAGCAGTGCTATATGTAGTACTTCCTCATGTAAAGAACATTATATTTGTGGAGCTATTATTCTTTGTTTTATTTTTTGTGACAGGAATTTTGTTTGTATTGATGATGAGGCACTTACAAAACCTGTCTAGTGTAGCAAGAGGAACAGGAGCCGCGCTTGCTAATGCTTCTATGTATATTGGTCAAATGATTGGAGCGGCAATAGCAGGACTGCTATTTGCAGCATCTCACAATTTTATACTTATAGGTAGTTTTACTGCGTTACTATATATAGGAGCTTTATTTTTGTTTAGAAAAAGTGAAAAGCTTAATGAAGATAGTGAAACAGGAATTGCATCATAAAGCCTGTATAAATATTTCGCAAATCAGAATTAATCAGAGTGTGAATACATGAATGTGCTTTTAATTACAGTGGTTACTAAAAGTATAGAAATAGTAGAAGAAATGTATTGTAACAATGTTATGAGGACTTCAAAAATAAAAAATCCCTACAAAGATAGGGATTTATATATCGGCATATAGTTCCTTGGAAAAGGATATATGTAGTTTAACATATAGGACTACTTATATTTGTGAAATAGATGTGAAAGTAATGTGAAAAATGCTGAAAAAAAAACTATTTAAATAGAGGGTAATTTAGATGAGGATATGGATTTTACATAAATGCTGTGTTATATTTCTACTTATCTGTTAATAATTACATGTTTTAATTTTATTGGGGATAAAAGGGAGAGATTTAAATGCAATGGTATTTGAAAGCTCTAAAGGATTATGGGAATTTTAGTGGTAGAGCTACGCGAAAAGAGTACTGGACTTTTAGTTTATCGAATATCGTAATTTTTTGGTTATTGGTATTTTTCTCATCATTTTCAGAGGTGTTAGTTGCTATTATTGCGTTGCTATTTATGTTAGTAATGATTATACCAAGTTTTTCGGTTGGTGCACGACGATTGCATGATATTGGGAAAACAGGATGGTGGCAACTATTAAATTTTGTACCGTTTGGTAGCATTGTTTTACTTGTATTTTTTATCATTGAAAGTGAAGAAAATGACAATCAATACGGACCAAATCCGCATTCAGATTTAAAAGAAGCGATTTAATAAACCTATTATTAAAATGGTTTGCACGGGCTAATATTATATAGCATGGCAAGAAGAAAAAATTCTAAATAAAAAGCACTGTTTTAGTTAATGTAACTAAAACAGTGCTTTTCTCTTTGATTGAACTGTTGCTGCATTTTCATCATGTATGCCTGCATCTTTAATAATTCGTTGTTTTGCTTTATTTAATAGATGGTCTACTGCTTCACCAAAATAATTAGCTTCGCTTTTTGTGCGGGCTTCTCGTAAACATTTATAGTTTTCTAGCAGTTCCTCTTTTTCAGTGTTTGTTAAGAAATCTTCTATTTTCTTTTTTGTCATACGAAACACCCTTTCTTCTGACAAACGACGCAATAGAAAATATTTATTGTTTATTATAGCAATAATTTTTAAAGAAAGTATAGACTAACGTCGTAATAATTTGTCAATTTCTTGAATCTTCTCATCAGCTTTCCCAATTTGTGTATTTTTAGCCTGCTCACCACCAAGCGCTTGGTGCAGTAAGAAAGTCTGACCGGAAATAGCAGTCACAATGGATACTTTTATAATTTCTTTTATTAAGGTGACATCGAATAGAACGAGTCCAAGAAGTGCAGCTAAGCTACCAGTGAAAATATCAGTCAAAAACCCAAAGTGAAAAAAAGTTTTCAAACGGCGTGGAAGCAATAACTTGCCTTGGTTATTGATAAGATGGGAAACGAAACCAGTAATGCCACCAACGAGAACAGCAGTTAGCCATTGATACATTTCCATCGAATCCACTCCTTTTAGTGAATAAGATTCGATTCTTTTATATTGATTCCTTTTAATATTTCATAGAAGCATATTGAGAAAGTTTGTTTGGGTTTATTACGTATTCAATTTAATTATAACAGAAAAATCTGATATTTTTCAGTCTATTATATGAAGCGGTTATTCCTTAATATGAATATAAATTATCGAATAAGAAGTGTAGATGGTTATACAAAAAATATAGGGGAATTAGTAAGGATGCTGGAGCATACGAGGGCTGTAACATTACAGGAAATAAACGATCTATCTGTTGAGCAATTAGATTTCATTATGACGAGTGGAGGGAATTCCATCGGAGCGTTACTAAAGCATATAGCAGCTATAGAAAAAGCCCATCAACTTATTTCATTTCAAGAGCGCGACTTTACAAAAGAAGAATTAGAAATATGGGAAGACGCACTATATTTAGGGAAAGCGGGGAGAATAATCCGTAGTCATGAAATACAGTATTATGTACAACTTCTACAAAGTGTTCGAGAAGAATCTCTGAAGTATTTGAATGAACAAGATGATGAATGGCTTATGTCAGAAGGAAAGTGGCCTAACGGTGTAGCGTATAACCAGCACTATCTGTGGTTTCATGTGCTAGAAGATGAGGTTAGTCACTGTGGACAAATTAGAATGATGAAAAATAAAATATTTGAAAATTGTGTTAAATAAGGTAGCTTTTTAAATGGATATTCCATATAATGAGAGTAATTAAAATGAGAACGGAGTGATGTATTATGGCGAAAATAACGTATATGAATAATAAACCAAATACAAAGGTGGATGGAAAGGGCGAGACTGTATAAGTGAGCGCACGATCCTTCCGCTTAGCTTAAACTAGGGAGGATATCAATTTGAATCAAAATATTTTAGAATCATTCGGCTGGGATTCTTTTTTTGAAGAACAAGCTGTAGAGAACTTTGAAGTAGGGCGTATTTTACTTGAGCATAAACATATATATCGAATTATTTGTAATGATGGTGAATATATGGCAGAGCTGTCTGGAAAGTTTCGGCATGAAGTAGTAACGAAGGGAGATTATCCAGCGGTTGGTGATTGGGTGTATATAAAGAAAATAGAGAATGAAAAGAAAGCAATTATTCATCGTATTTTTCAAAGAAGAAGCTCTTTTTCTAGACAAGAGGCTGGTAATCGAACGGAAGAACAAGTAATAGCAGCAAATGTAGATTATCTATTTTTAGTAAATGCACTTAACCATGATTTTAACGTAAGAAGAATAGAACGTTATTTACTATTAGCGTATGAAAGTGGTGCAATGCCTGTTATTGTTTTAACAAAGAGTAGCTTATGTGAAGACGTGGAACAGAAAATTGTTGAAACGGAAGCTGTGGCAATTGGTGTTCCGATTTTCGTCGTTGATAGTTTAGAGCATACTGGTATTGAATCGTTGCAGCAATTTGTTTCTTCTGGGAAAACAATTGCTCTAGTCGGATCATCGGGGGTTGGAAAATCGACTTTGCTAAATGCACTTATAGGAATTGAAGTAGCAAAAATGGGAGATATTCGTGAGGAAGATAGTAAAGGAAGGCATACGACAACTCATCGTGAATTGTTCCGATTACCGAGTGGTAGTTTAGTTATTGATACTCCGGGTATGAGGGAACTGCAGCTTTGGGAAGGTAGCGATGCAATTCAAACAACATTTTCTGATATTGAAAAATTAGCAAAAACGTGCCGTTTTAGGGACTGTAAGCATGAAAATGAGCCAGGATGCGCAGTGCATCATGCAATTGATAACGGAATTGTTACGATAAATCGTTTGCAAAGCTATAAAAAATTACAAAAAGAACTGGCGTATTTTATGAGAAAACAAGATGCTGTTCTTGCAAGAGCAGAGCGTGATAAGTGGAAAAAGATTTCTAAACAGCATAAAAAAATGTAAAAAGCCAAAGGGTGGTTCCCTTTGGCTTTTTTTTGTATTTGTAAATTTTATAATAATATTATTCAAATATATAGACAAAGGGAATTTAATTGTTTAAACTTTACAAAGTATTCATCGTAATAGATTATGAAAATAATAATTTAGGGATGGGAAATGTTTAGAACTCGCTAGATTTAACTTTTGAAATTGAAAAGCAGGAGGTTTGTAATGGGTAGACTATTAAATTGGTTTCGTGATATGAAAGTAGCAAAAAAACTACTAATTTCGTTTTTTATCATTTTAATTGCGGCTGTCTCTATTATTGGAGGTATGTCTTATCAAACAGCTAAAAAGAATTTTGAATCACAAATTACGAGCAGTGCTCACGACAATATAAAAATATTAGATAATTTAATCAATCAAATGATTGAGGCGAAATTTAATGATGTGAATAACTTTGCACGGGTGATTCAAGGTAATATGTATCAAGGGGATAATCAAGAAGAATTAAGAAAGATGTTATCTCAATATATCAATTTGAATAAAGATATTGAACAAGTATACGTTGCTGGGAATGATAAGAAATTTGTGCAAGAACCAAATATACAAATGGCAGCAGACTATGATCCAACAGAACGTTCTTGGTATAAAGATGCAGTGGCAAAACAAGGTGGTATTGTAATTACTGAGCCCTACAAAGCGAAGGGGAATGGACATATTGTCGTAACGATTGCAAAACAAGTAGAAGATAAAAACGGTGTTGTAGCGGTAGATTTAAGTTTAGAGAATTTATTAAAAACAACAAAGTTAATCAATATTGGTAAAAAGGGATATGCTTTCATTTTAGATGGGCAACAAAAAATAATTGCACATCCTCAAGAAAAATCAGGGGGAAAAGCAGCTGATTCTTGGGCGAAGAAAATTTATGAAGATAATCATGGCGCTTTTTCATATATGTATGATGGCAGCGAAAAACAAATGGTATTTGCTACAAATGTAAAAACAGGTTGGAAAATCGGTGGGACGATGTACTCAAATGAAGTAATTGAAGCTGCGCAGCCTGTATTTTACAATATGTTAATCGTTATGTTCATTTCATTAGTTATAGGTGGGTCACTTATTTATTTTGTGACACTTTCTATAACGAAGCCATTAAAGAGATTAGTTATTACTTCTAAAGAAATAAGTGAGGGAGATTTAACGCAAACAATCGAAATTCATTCTAATGATGAAATTGGCCAACTTGCAAAAGGATTTAATGAGATGACAGATGCATTGCGAACGTTAATTGGAAGAATTAATACTTCGGCCGGGCATGTTGCAGCAGCATCAGAAGAGCTAACGGCAAGTGTAAGACAAGCGAGTGAAGCGACTGAGCAAATTACAATGGCAATGGATGAAATATCGAGTGGGGCAACTACGCAAACGACAAGTGTAGAAAATGGTGCAATGTTACTATTTGATGTAACAGAAGGAATTCAGCATGTAGCAAATAGTTCATCATCAATTAGTACGGCTTCTGCTCATACTCGTGAAAAAGCAGAAGATGGTGGAAAACTAGTCGGAAAAACAGTAAATCAAATGCAGTCTATTGCAGAATCTGTTTCACAATCAGATGAAGTTATACAGTTGCTAAATAATAAATCAAAACAAATTGGTGACATACTAGAAGTCATTCAAAATATTGCAGATCAAACAAATCTTCTAGCTTTGAATGCGGCAATTGAAGCTGCAAGAGCAGGAGAGCATGGAAGAGGATTTGCAATTGTTGCAGATGAAGTACGTAAATTGGCGGAGAAGTCTAGCGAATCTTCTAGTGAGATTAGTAAATTAATATGTGAAATACAAGATGACATGAGTAAGACGGTAAAATCTATGGGTCATGTAAATGAAGAAGTTCAATCTGGACTTGTTATTGCGAATGAAACGAAGCAAAACTTTACTGAGATTTTACAATCTACAAATGAAATTGCAGATCAAATTAAAACGATGGTTGAAACGGCTAATGGGATGTCGAAAGGTGCAAATGAAGTGTCTATTTCAGTAGGTCAAATTGCAATGACAGCACAGAATAATGCGACGAGTACCCAAAACGTTGCAGCATCAGCAGAAGAACAACTAGCGTCCATTGAGGAGATTAGTTCTGCGGCGGGTACATTATCTCAAATGGCTGAAGAGTTACAAGGGTTAATTGAAAGATTTAAAGTGTAACAGAGGACAGACTACTCCAAAATAGCAGTATGCGATTTTGGAGTAGTCTGTTTTTATTATGTAACATGAAATGGGATAGAGAGTATTTTTATGATGTTTAAAGGTATATCATGTATAATATTTGTCGAAAAATAGAGGTATTTGTTAACTTTATGTATAATTATAATCATATAGAATGCAAATAAAGGAGATTATTAATATGGGAGTGTACTGGGGGACCAAAAGACATTCTTGGCTTAGTTATGTCTCATTTTGGTTAAGTATTTCATTTTTTATTGTTTTTCTAATTGAAGTGTTTATTTTAAAAACACTTTCGAATAGTTCGGTGCAAATTGTTAAATATTTTTATTTTATATTTGTACCAGTAAACATCTTTCTTAGTTTAAAATTACTCTTTAAGAAGAATGAAAAGAAAGCATTACCTATTTTTAGTTTCATTGTATCATTATTATTTACAATTTTAATACTAGTATTAGCGTTAGCAGCTACTGGGAAATTCTTTTAAGGAGAGTGATATAAGTCACTCTTCTTTTTTGTTGTTGCAAGCAAATAATAAGTGGAGGATGGACAAAAAGTGGATTTGCTTAAGTGTGATATTATTTGAAAGCTATAGAAGAGTATTAAGAAATGAAATAGGAGATAACTCACACCGCAATGAAGAGAATCAGGTATTTTATATGCATCTATGAAGCAAATGAATACGGTAAAAACGGCGATATATGGTACAATACATATGGAAAGTGATAGAGATAAAGGGTATATAAAATACTCATCGTTTTTTAGTAAGAGAGGGGTTATCTTATGCTATACGAGGATTTGATGACATTATTTCAAGCAGCTCCGAAAGAAGAAGGTAGAGGCGGCTGGAAATATATAATCCAGGAACGAAATGATAAATATGAAATTGTTGATGAAATGTTGAAAAATCAAATGAGTGTTGAAGTGTATTTTAATGAATATGATGAGGTGAAAATCACTTTATATAAAGATGGAATGCCTATTTCTATTATGCAAAGAATTGCGATTGCAAAAGTTGAATTAGACGAAGATGAAGAAGGGATTCAATTCGTTTTAGAACGTATGCCTAGTCGGATGATTCGCTTGCAATTAAAGCCATATTTAGCACTCGAAATGGGGCCGTACTGGGAAGTATGCGATGATTGTGAATGAACATAAAAGAAGCATCCAATAACATGGATGCTTCTTTTATGTTTTTTGAAGTTGTTTAAAAGCAATAATTGGCAGTAAAATGATGCTGACCCACCCGATTATAGGGTATAGAATGTGGAGTAATTCACTGTAACCAATGTAACTAAAGCAATAACTAATTAGTAAAATGAAGAAAATAATATTGTTACTTTTCCATCCGGTGATGGATTGCATTTGTTTTGTCATTCCGAACACATTACCAACTAAAGTTGTGAACACTTCACCGAAAATGATAAGAACAAAGAAAAAGTGAAAAGTTGCATTGAATTTTCTTATGACTTCAGCCATTGGGATATTATATTGATAAAATTGATCGACTGATAAGATAGCTAAATGGCTACATAATAAAATTAAAGAAAGTCCTGCACCGCCTAAAATACCGCCCCATAAAATGGCCTTTCGATCTTTTACTTCACTGGCTAACGGGACGAGAACGCTTTGGGCGAGAGAAAGATTTAAGGCGACATATGTAATAGGACTAGTAATCCACTTCATATTCCAGCTTTCTGCAGGAATAGTGTCACTAATAGAAGTTGTACCGTGAAAAAAAGTTGTAATAGCAAGTCCGATAATAAAAATCATCATAATAGGTACGACAAGTGTATTAACTTCAAAAACCCCTTGTAACCCGCGACTACCTATAATGAGACAGGCGATCAATATAATGAAAATACCAAGTTGTCTTGGTAAACGAAGTTGCTCTTCAAATACCGCCCCCGCTCCTGATAACATAACGCTCGTTACACCAAATAATACGAGTAATAATAGTGTGTTTACAACATTGCCAAATACATCCCCAAATAAATATTTGTTAAATTCTTGCGCTGAAAATGCACCAATTTGTGATGAAAGTAACATCATCTTTGTGCCAAGCCAAATAAAAAAAAATCCACTTACACATATGCCAATTGTTCCATATAATCCGTTCACTGTGAAAAATTCAACAATTTCTCGTCCAGTAGCAAATCCAGCTCCAACGACTGTTCCAATATAAGTAGCAGCGACTTTCTTTGCCACTTGCCATTGTTGATTGTCCATGTTATCCCTCTTTCTACTACGATGAGCTTGATTTACTATTATGCATATGTATGAGCTTGGACAATTAGACGTATGAAGTGTTTGAAAACATACATGAATTAAAAGATATTAGGGAAGTATTAAAGGTGTTAAAACTTTGTTACATATGAGCCAATCGTTCGAAAGGATAGGAAATGTATGGTAACATGTAACTAGGTTATTAAAAGATAAACATTATGAAATGATAAGAGGAGTGGATTGTATGAGTACGAAAACAAATGTTGTTGAAGTATTAAACAAGCAGGTAGCAAACTGGAATGTGTTATATGTGAAACTACATAATTATCACTGGTATGTGACAGGACCACACTTCTTTACGTTACATGAAAAATTTGAAGAGTTTTACAATGAAGCTGGAACAAATATTGATGAATTAGCAGAACGTATTTTAGCGTTGGAAGGTAAACCGCTAGCGACAATGAAAGAATATCTTGTAACATCTAGTGTGAATGAAGGGACAAGCAAGGAATCTGCAGAAGAAATGGTGCAAACATTAGTGAATGATTATTCTGCACTTATTCAAGAATTAAAAGAAGGTATGGAAGTTGCTGGTGAAGCTGGCGATGAAACATCAGCGGACATGTTGTTAGCGATTCATACAACATTAGAACAACATGTATGGATGCTAAGTGCGTTCTTAAAATAAATATAAGTATATAAAGAAAAAAGGCATTGAAAAATTCTTTCAATGGCTTTTTTTGTAATTTTTCAGTTTTCTTTTATGCTATAATATAGTAAAAAGGAGGCGATGCGATGTTTCGCTTTTTCAGAACTGGAAAAGAAGAGCGTGAAATTACGAAAGATGAATTAGAACAAGCGATGGCTAAGTTTCTAGAAAAGAATGCTAATATTGTTTATACAGTATTAGTAAATGATAATTATACAGTAAATTATGATTTGTTAAAGCCGTATTTACTTGCATTTCCAACAAATAGTTTTCTTATTACGAAGGAAACGCTTGAGGTATTTGAACATACAGAAGAAAACCTAAACCTAGTTAAAGAAATTGATATCGTACAAAAAGCAGTAGATCAGTACGTAACAGAAAAAGAAATGTTTCCAATTGTTGAAGGTAGTGAAGAGCGTCTTATATGCGGGATGAAATTAGGACCGTATTTAAATCGTATATTAAAAAGAGATTTATATATTTCAGAAAAACATTATTTAGTTTCAAGTAAACCAGACAGAAAAAAACAAAAGAGTGGGTAGATGTATTGAAAACAACAATAAATATATTGTTGTCTTTTTTTGTTTATAAAAATATTGATTTTTCAGTCTATTCAATTTTATACTAAACTTATTGGACGAAGGGGAGTAATGATTAAGTATTGTTAGCTTGAGTTATATACAGTGATTACAGAATGGTATAAAGGTTTGAGAACTAAATATTATAAAAGATTACGGGGGAATGGGTGTATGAAAAATAGTATGACTTACATTCAATTATTAAATGAAACGTTACATTGTTACGCAAATAAAGGAAGTTTGGAAGCATACACTTATATAATGGAGCATGCGAAAGGCATAGTGGGGAATGAGGCGCAAATATATAATTTCAAATATGCACTAGCGAGTGCAGCGGGGCTTGAAGAAGAAGCGTTACAGTTAATGAAGGAAGCTATTATAGACAATGGATTTTGGTACGGAAATGAATATTTAATTACCGACGACGATTTAAAATCACTACATAAATTTGAAGAGTTTCATAAAATGGTTCAATTATGTAAAGAGAGAGAAGAATTAGCAAAGAAAACAGAACGAGCAGACGTGAAATTTATAGATGGTAAGAAAAAAGAAAAACTATTTATTGCAATGCACGGAGATCAAGAAAATATAGAAATAATAGAACCATATTGGAAAACTGTTTTGACACAAGACTATACGTTAGCTTTACCACAGTCTTCGCAAATTCAGTTTTCAGATGGGTTTGTTTGGGATGATATACATAGAGGGAAAGAAGAATTAAAAGAGCATTACGTTAATTTTAAAGAAAATCATACAGTAGAAAGTGTAATAATTGGTGGTTTTTCTGCTGGTGCAAGAGTAGCTTTGTATACGATTTTACAAAAAGATATAGATGTAGATGGTTTTATTTTTGTGGCGCCGTGGCTTCCAGAGATTGAAGAATGGAATGAGTTGTTAGGAGTGCTACAAGATAAAAATATAAAGGGATATATAGTGTGTGGGGAACAAGATGAAGATTGTTTCGAATGTACGCAGCAATTTGTACAATTATTAAAAGATAGGAACATTGAACATAAGTATAAAGTTGTACCTAACTTAAATCATGATTACCCTAATCATTTTGATGAGTTATTAAAAGAGGCTATTGAATATATAGAAAATGAAAACAAGAAGTAGTAAGAAAGGGAGATGCATCGTAATTGATGTATCTCCCTTTTATCATTATAAATGAAAAGCATTTGCTAGTAAGCGATAGGAATTCAATTTATCTTCAAATCGATGGGTAATTGTGACAATCATAAATTCTTCAGTATTGTACGCTTTGCTTAAGTTTACGATTTTTTCTTTCACAGAAGATGGATCACCGACGATCATACGTTGACGATTTTCTTTTATACGGAATAAATCATAAGCGCTGTATGAATAATTTTGTGCAGTTTCAATAGAAGGAGTACCAGTTGTACGCTTTCCTTGTTCTAGTAATAAGATTGATAAATCTAAACTAGAAGCGATTTTTTCAGCCTCTTCATTTGTTTCTCCGCAAATAACAAAAATAGCGACGATTGATTTTGGTTTATCTCCTAAATAGGAAGGTTGGAATTGTTCCTGATAAGCTTCCATTACTTCAGGGCCACCGTATCCGTTAATGAACTGTGCGAATACAAAAGAAGCACCTTGTTTTGCAGCAATCATTGCACTCTCTCCGCTAGAACCGAGCATCCACATCTCAGGAGATGTTGTAATTACAGGAGTAGCCTTTAAATTTGCATAATGATGGTTTTCTGGTACTTGATCATGTAAGTACATTGCCACATCGGCAATTTGTTCTGGATATTGATCAAGTGAGACCATTTTCCCTTCTTGAAGTGCGCGAGTTGCAATTGGCATACCACCAGGTGCTCTGCCGACACCAAGGTCAATACGATTTGGATAAAGCGCTTCTAAAACGCGGAAATTCTCAGCAACTTTATATGGGCTATAGTGCGGCAACATAACACCACCTGAACCCACTCTCATACGATCTGTTTTTGCTGCAATATGAGAAATAAGTATTTCAGGACTTGAACCAGCAAGGCTGACAGAGTTGTGATGCTCCGATACCCAAAAGCGTGTATATCCGAGTTTTTCAACTTCTTGTGCAAGCGTAACTGTATGTGAAAAAGCTTGGGCTGCTGTACTTCCATCTGAAATAGGTGATTGGTCTAATACACTTAATTTGATCATAGAATATACCTCTCAATCTTAATGTACATCCTATTATATATTTACTTACGAAAAATGCGTAATAAAATGCTCAAAATATAAAGTGGATAAATTCTATATTTACTTTTAACGAGAAAATCCTCGTTCATAATGATTCATTTCAACTAAATTTAAAATATATTCGTAGTTATCAATCTCAAGTTTTAGTTGTTCACGCTCTTTTTTAGATAGATGCTTACAACTAAGTTTGTTGCATAGTTGGTGTTTCTTTCCTTCTAAATATTTCTTTGTAGCGTGGTAGTCGTAAGTTTGTTTCATTTTCAACCACTCCTTCTTTGCTGTTGCTATATTATACGAAGCGTGAAGAGATGTGAAAGCTACCTCTTATGTACTTTTAGTGAATATTCCACTTGCTATGTTGTTATGTTTATAGGAATTTATGAATAAAATGCACTAAACCACTAATGCCCATTTTATGAAGTAAGGGGTGGAATTGTGCAGAAAGATATAATGTATAACATTGAGATGGATGAAGTGTTGAAAGTGATAAATCAAGGGTTAAAGAAGACGACACGTTCGAAACAAATTATAGTAGTAGGGGCCGGTATGGCTGGGTTGGTTTCGGCATCTTTATTAAAGGCTGCAGGACATGATGTGAAGATTTTTGAAGCAAACAACCGGGTAGGTGGCCGCATAGAGACGGTTAGAATGGAAGATACCGGATTATATTTAGATGTTGGGGCAATGAGAATTCCGTATTCGCACACATTAACGATGGCATATATAAGAAAATTTGGGCTACAGGTGAGCCCGTTTATTAATAGGAATGAGACGGATATCATTTTCGTAAATGGCCGGAAAACGACATTAAAACAATACGAAAAAGATCCAAGTATATTAAAGTATCCTGTAGAAATGAATGAGGTCGGAAAAACGTCTGAGGAGCTATTATTGCTAGCGGTACAGCCCATTATAAATTTTATAAAAAAGAACCCAGAGAAAAATTGGGATGTTGTAGTAAAGGATTTTGGGAGATACTCTACAGGACAATTTTTAAAGTATCATCCTTATCAATATAATACGTATTTCTCGCCAGTAACAATTGAGATGATCGGTGTTCTATTAGATTTAGAAGGTTTTTTGGAAAGGTCATTTGTTGAGACACTACGCTTTTTATACATTATGCAGGAGGAGAGTGGATTTTGTGAA
This sequence comes from Bacillus sp. BPN334, assembly GCF_008368885.1. Classification (NCBI taxonomy): domain Bacteria; kingdom Bacillati; phylum Bacillota; class Bacilli; order Caryophanales; family Bacillaceae; genus Bacillus; species Bacillus sp. BPN334. The sequence continues at coordinate 80,750 of NZ_QOZW01000002.1, forward strand.
ATAGTAGGCGGGAATGATAGATTACCAAAGTCTTTCTTACCACAATTAGAAGAAAATATTATATATAATCAAAAATTAATGAAGCTACATCAACACAATAACGGTGTGACAGCTTTCTATCGAAACGAGGAAACTTTTGAGTATAGTAGTATTACAGGGGATTTAGTTATTATTACAATTCCATTTTCGACAATGCGCTTTGTGGAAGTAGATCCATTTGATTCTATATCTCATGAAAAATGGAAAGCAATTCGTGAATTGCATTATATGCCAGCGACAAAAATAGGAATTCAATTTAAAAGTCGATTTTGGGAAGAACAAGGACAGTTAGGTGGCAGGATTATAACGGATTTACCAATTCGTTACGCCTATTATCCAAGTCACGGAATTGGAGAAAAAGGACCTGCTATGATGTTAGGCAGCTATACATGGTCTTATGATGCGTTGTTATGGGATGGGTTATCAAAAGGTGATCGTATTTATTACACATTACAAAATTTAGCGACAATATTAGGCGGTCAAGTATATGATGAGTTCATGTCTGGCATATCAAAAAGTTGGACATTGGATCCATATGCACTTGGAGGGTTTGCGCTATTTCAGGCAGGGCAAGAATCTGAGCTACAACCAGCGATTATAAAACCAGAGGGGAGATTATACTTTGCAGGTGATCATACAACGTTATATCACGGATGGATACAAGGTGCAATTGAATCTGGAGTTCGTGTAGCGGTAGAGGTAAATGGTTAAAATGTGTAAAATTCAGAAATTTCTTTACTGTATGGTTTGAGATGGATATTATTATATATAAAAGCATTAAAAGGAGTGTTGAAAGTGAATCCGTTATTATTCGATTTTCCTTCTGAATTTTATACTGATAGGCTATTTATTCGAATGCCGAAACCGGGTGACGGTAAAGCTGTATACGATGCAATTCAAGCTTCTATGAAAGAATTAAAACCATGGATGGTTTTTGCACAGAAAGAGCAAACAGAGGAAGAAGTAGAGATGAGTATTAGAAAATCGCATATTCAATTTTTGCAACGTGAGGATTTAAGATTACTAGTTTTTTCGAAAGAAACAGGTGAATTTATTGCATCAGCTGGATTGCATCGCATTAATTGGGATATACCTCAATTTGAAATTGGGTATTGGATTGATTCAAGGTTTAGTGGAAAGGGTTATATGCTAGAGGCTGCAAAAGGTATAATGGAGTTTGCTTTCACTGAATTGAAAGCAAACCGCGTAGAAATTCGATGCGATTCTTTAAATAAGAAGAGTAGAGCGATACCTGAGAAATTAGGCTTTAAGTTAGAAGGCACATTGGAAAGTGCGAGTGTAGCGGTAGATGGAAATGGATTAAGGGATATGTGTGTATTTGCCATGACTAGAAATACATATGAAAAAGAAGAGCTGTAAAGAAACAGCTCTTCTTTTTGTGTATTATGGTACAGGATGTCCATTAGAGCTTTCGAAAATTGTAAACCATTGTTGACGATCTAAATTAACTTTTGTAGCAAGAGCGGCTGTTTTAACACGGTCTAATTTACCAGATCCAACGATTGGCATCATGTTAGCTGGATGAGCAAGCAGCCATGCATACATAACTGTATCGATGCTAGTAACATCTAGTTCAGTAGCAACCTTTTGTAACGTTTCACGTAAACGTACGGCACGTTCTGATTGACCAGTAAAGATTTCTCCGCCAGCAAGAGGCGACCAAATCATAGGATTGATTCGCTTTTCTTGGCATAAATCAATTGTCCCTTTTTCGAAATGTTCAAGCTGCATCGCAGATACTTCAATTTGATTTGTAATGAGCGGGAAATCTAAATAAGAACTTAACATATTAAACTGTGAAGGTAAAAAGTTAGATACACCGAAGTGACGGACTTTTCCTTCTTGCTTTAAGCGTGAGAACGCTTCTGCTACTTCATTTGGATCCATAAATGGATCAGGGCGATGAATGAGCAGTACATCAATATAATCAGTATGTAAGTTTCGTAATGAGTCTTCCGCGCTTTTTATTATATGTTCAGTACTCGTATTGTAGTGCGCAACATATCGCTCTGGAAATTTTGGTGATGGGGGAGCGATTCCACATTTTGTGATAATTTGCATGTCTTCGCGTAAGGAAGGCTTGAGTTGTAATGCTTCTCCAAATAATCCTTCACACGTATATCCGCCATAAATATCAGCATGATCGAAAGTAGTAATTCCCATATCCATACAAGCTTCCATAAAAGAGAGTAACTCTTGCTTTGTCATATTCCATTCTGCTAAACGCCAAAAACCTTGAATAATACGAGAAAATTCTAGTGTTTCGGCCATTTGAACTCGTTCCATTATAAGTACCTCCTTGATGAATGAATCATTTTTTGAAAAGGCTTTCTTGCTACATATTATTATATAGTTACAGTGTCGTACATACAATAAATATGTTTTGCTACAAAAACGATTTTCCCTATATGCTATAATGTAAAAACATATAGCTATAAGGAGATGTACGAAATGATTCCAGTAACGATATTAACTGGTTTTCTTGGATCAGGGAAAACGACATTATTAAATCGCATTTTATCAGAAAATCACGGTCATAAATTAGCAGTGATAGTAAATGAAATAGGGCAAATTGGTATTGATAATCAGTTAATTATGAATGTCGAAGAAGAGATTATGGAGATGACGAATGGATGTTTATGTTGTACTGTACGTGAAGATTTACTAGTCGCTTTAAAACAATTACTGGACGTAAAAGCAGAAGGTAAAATGGAATTTGATGGATTAGTAATTGAAACGACTGGTCTTGCAAATCCAGGTCCGATTATTCAAACATTCTTTTTAGATCCTGTGATTCAATCTGCATACCAAATTAACGGCGTTGTAACAGTAGTAGATAGTTACCATATACATAAACATTTTGAAAAAGGACTAGAAGCAAAGGAACAAATTGCATTTGCTGATGTCGTTTTAGTAAATAAATTAGATTTAGTGGATGAAAGTGAAAAGGAAAATCTATTGCAGGAACTGCAAGGTATTAACCCAACTGCAGAGTTAATCGAGGCGACTAACTGTGATGTAGATATTCCATCGTTACTACAAATTCAAACGTTTAAAACGAAAGATACGTTACAAATTTATCCTCATAAAGAGCATAATCATCTAGAAGGGGTAAAGTCGTTTGTACTACGCGAAGAGCGACCGTTAGATTTACAAAAACTAAATGAGTGGATGTCAGCTGTCGTTCAAGAGCTAGGGGAGTATTTATATCGCTACAAAGGAATTTTATCGATTGATGGAGTAGATAAACGTATCGTTTTCCAAGGTGTGCATACACTGTTTGCTGCATCATATGATAGAGAGTGGCAAGAGGGCGAAGAACGAGTAAGTGAAGTTGTGTTTATCGGAAAAGATATTAATAAGGAATGGTTCCAAGAACATTTCGGGGAGTGTGTGAAATAAGTCTGCATATATTGCAGGCTTATTTTTTTGACTTAACTAAGTATTTTGTAGAAAAATGCTAGATTGCAAAAAACGAAGGATAATAAAAAGCCTGTTTTCACAGGCTTGTATGTTCATCTAATAGTAACTCCATTACAACACCTACAACTGGACCATCGTCATCAATATCACCATTTAAACGGAAACCAAATGACTCGTATAACCCCATTGCGAGTTTGTTGTCTGGATGTAAACTTAAATAAATTATTTTACATTCATATTTATCTTGTAAGAATTGAATGAGTATGCGAAGGAAACGTTTTGCATATCCTTTTCCTTGATATTGTTGGTCAATCATAAATCGATCTAACCATACGCTTTTGCGTTTTTCCAAATACCATCCATACATTGCATACCCTACAAGTGTTTCTCCATCATATAAACCTACTGACGTTCCGTTTCCTTCAAATAATGATTCTGCTAGAGAAAACGCATTGCTTTCAATAAATTGCTGCTGGTCTTTTGCAACGTTTAAAGCAGCTACTGAACGCCAATTTTTTTCTGTTACTTCACGAATGTGAAGAGTCATAATTCCAACTCACCTTCTAAATTAATAAAGCTTAAAAGCTAATATGGATAATTTTACTTGTTATTTTAGTCAAGTCAAGTAAGAACAAATAAAAAAGAAGCTGAATGAAATATTCAGCTTCTTTTAAAAATTTGATTAGTTAGTAGCTTCTTTTAATGTATTTACGTTTTCTTCCATTAAAGTGAAGTAATCTTTATTGTTCTTCGCATCATCTTCAGAAATAGTAGCAAGATGATTTAAGCGTAAAATTTTTGTACCTGTCTCTTTCTGAATTACGGATGCTACCTTTGGTGTAGAGAATGTTTCAAATAAAATATATTGTAGATTATGTTCTTTTACTGTTTTTGTAATGTCAGCAAGCTGTTTTTGAGATGGTTCATTAGAAGCTGAAATACCAGCGATAGCAATTTGTTTCAGGCCATAGCGTTGTTCCCAGTATCCATAAGCCGCATGAGAAACTAAAATATCTTTCGTTTTTGCATTCGAAACAGCTGCTTTAAATTGATCATCTAAATCAGTAAATTTTGTTTGCAGTGCTGCGAAATTTTTTTCGAACTCTTGTTTATGATCAGGCTGTAATTCTACAAGTGCATTTTTTATTTTTTCTGCCTGTTTCATTGCTAGAGTAGGGTCTAACCAAATATGTGGGTCTTTATCGTGATGATGTTCATCCTCTTTATGGCCGTCTCCGTGATCATGATGCTCTTCTTCAGTAGAAGTACGCAGTTCAATACCTTTTGATGCATTTACAATTTTAACATTCTCTTTTTGTAATGCTTTTTCCATTTTTTCAGCAAATGGTTCTAATTCAGCGCCGTTATAAACGAATAAATCGGCTTTTGCAACTTGTACTGTTTGTTTTTGACTTGGTTCAAATGTATGTGAATCTGCACCAGGTGGGTAAATCGCTTCAACAGTTACATAGTCGCCACCAATTTTTTTTGCAAAATCTGCAAGAGGAAAAATAGTAGTATAAACAGTTAGCTTTCCGTCTTTCTTGGCATTACCTTCTTTTTTATTTGAGCAGCCAGTAAAAATTAAAGTGAAAATAAGTAAGAATGAAAATATAGTCAATCTTTTAGGCATGAAGTTCTCCTCTTTTCTTTTTTTACGGATATATTTTCCCCAATTATAGAAGAAAAATATCATTTTAATACAAAACGGAATAATTACGTTTTAGTTTGCGAACTTAGTATAATACATCTTTTATAAAGTTGCAATAAATAATAATCATTCCGATTTGTTTTTGTTATAAAGTTGTCAAATTTGGATGTATTATTTTTAGGAATGCATGCATATGTGACAACGCTACGTTCATATATTTGAAAGGAGGGTGTAGAGGGGGATGAGTGTTTGGGTTACTTAATGGAAGCTATTTTATTGATATTAGCGGTAGTATTACCATTAGTCTTAGTCTTAATTTTTTTAAGAAGATTAATAAGTAATTTAGGAGATGCATCAACAGTAACAAAATTGCGAGAGAAAGATGAGAAAAAAGAGTGAGTAAAGCACTATGCGTACGCATAGTGCTTTACTTGTGGTAAAATGAGAGAAGGAAACTCCTAAAAGTTGTATTTTACTGAAGGAGAGAAAAGTAAAATAAGAGGTATATGCATATATGAATAAGCGAACAGCGTTAGTACTTGGTGCAAGTGGTTTAGTTGGACAAGAGATAACGCGTCTATTACTTGAATCAGATTACTACGATTCGGTTACTATTTTTGTAAGGGAACCAATGCAATGGCAACATGAAAAGTTACAGCAAAAGCAAATAGATTTTTCGATGTTAGAGGAATATAAAGAGTTTTTTGCTGTAGATGACGTATTTAGTTGTCTAGGAACAACAATCAAAAAAGCAAAAACAAAGGCAAATTTCAAAAAGGTAGATTATGAATATACGTTACGAGCTGCTTGTTTAGCTGAAAAACAAGGGGTACAAAATTTCCTTGTTGTGTCCTCAATGGGAGCAAAACCTAAATCGTTCTTCTTTTATTCGCAAGTTAAAGGGAGAATGGAAGAGGAATTACAAAAGTTAGTCATTGGTCGTATTCACATTTTTAGGCCATCTTTATTAGTAGGAAATCGACAAGAATTTCGTTTCGGTGAACGAATGGCTGAAAAGCTGTCTCGTATCATTCCTTTTATATTTAAAGGGGCTTTCAAAAAGTATAAACCAATTTCAGCGAAAGATGTGGCGAAAGGGATGTATATCACTGCATTGCGAGAAGAAACGGGTATTTATATTTATAACTCAAATGAAATTACAACGATAGAATAAAAAACGAAAAAATGGCATGTATTTAAAAAAAGTTTGAATCTTGAATGAATAGTAAATACATGTAGTTTAACAATTATAAGAAAGTAAAAAAGGAGTGGGAAGCCCACTCCTTTTTTACGATAATTTATTATGCAAATCGCATTTTTATCCCGCTATTTGTCGACAGCAAACCCCCGCGGATTAAAGTTTCACTTTATACGCCTCCAACACTCTTGATCTTATACGACAAGTGACCTCGTTTATTGCAATGCTATTTTTAGAGTCGTATTATACAAACGGATGATTTCGTGTTATAAGAATGTTTCACCTCATTTGAAAATATACTACTATTATATATCCATTGTTTGTAATGCCAATAAATCAAATAGAATATACTTTCTATTTGGAAATAATCTGTTTTTATATCTGTTTGAGTAAAACCTGAAGGGAACTGGGTTCCGAAGATATAAAAGTCCTATATGTACTATTCCGTATTTTGGGGAGATTTGCAAAAGGAGGATATACGAATGAGTAAAAAAGAAATGGTGCAAAATGGAATTAAGCAAGTGTTTTACGAAGAAGAATGGTATCCACCTTGTTCATGGCCAGTGCATCGTTCTTATTTGTAAATGATAATTAAAATTGTTGGAGTTTCAAACTAAACACACGAATTAATATGTAGAATACTACTATATCAAAAAACAATTTCTCACTTAATCTGAGAAATTGTTTTTTTCGTAATCACGATTGTGGAATTCGATTTTTAACTCTGTCACATATTCAGAACGGGAGATAAATACATAAAAAAATAGGTGTATCAAGCAAAATGTTGATTCACCTTAAAACGATATTATGAAATAACATACGTTATCTTATAGTATACTTTTTATTCTTCTAGATTCAGTAGTACATATTATTCTCGGTTTTATTTATTCGTATGGATTTTCCCCGGTGCTCGTTTGTATTGATACGGTTCTTCTAACTCAAAGCTAAGTTCATTGGCGGCTATTCTTGGGAAGTAAGGATTGCGAAGTAACTCACGTCCGATAAAAATTAAATCTGCTTCGTTATTATTTAAAATTTGTTCTGCCTGTACTCCAGTCGTAATCAAACCAACAGCCCCAGTTGCAATGTTAGCATGTTCTTTAATATGTTTAGCATATTGCACTTGATACCCGGGATATACATCGATGTGTGCCGGAACAACAGCTCCAGAACTACAATCAATTAAATCTACTCCTTGTTCTTTCATCCAGTTTGTATATGGAACGTAATCTTGAACCGTTAAACCGTCAGGATGATAATCGTTTGCTGAAATACGAATAAATAACGGTCCGTTCCAAACTTTATTTATTGAGTCAATGATTTCACGTAAGAAACGATAGCGATTTTCAGGTGAACCTCCATATTCATCAGTCCGTTTATTAGAAAGTGGAGAAAGAAATTCATTAATAAGATAACCGTGAGCGCCGTGTATTTCAATAACGTCAAATCCAGCTTGTTTGGATCGTATTGCAGCCTCTTGAAAAGCTAATATGGTCTTTTTTATTTGCTGTATACTCATTTCTACTGGGATTTTCATAGTTTCATTAAACGGAATTGCGGATGGAGCGAGAGCATCCGTTTCTAATTCAGCTTTTCTTCCGGCGTGAGCAAGTTGAATGGCGGCTTTTGCGCCGTTATCATGTATAAAAGTTGTCGTTTTATGTAAGCCTTCAATTAGGCTATCATCCCATATACCTAGGTCTTTATTAGAAATTCTTCCTTCAGGTAACACGGCTGTTGCTTCGATCATAACTAAACCAACTTGACCAGCAGCTCTTGTTCCGTAATGAACGTGATGGAAATTAGTTACTTGGCCATCCTCGTTTTCTGATGAATACATGCACATAGGTGACATAACGATACGGTTTTTTAATGTAACGTCCTTAATTGTATAAGGTGAAAAAAGTTCAGAATTCATCATAGCCTCCTAGATCGAATTTTCTTACATTGTATCATTCTTGTTTTTGTTTCCCTAATAAAACGCTTATACGAAAAATTTTGTCTATTCGTGTTACAATAATTAATATGAATTGAATTGGAGGATGACATATGTACCAGGCTTATTATGAAAGTGAATTAGGCTTGCTGGAAATTACAGCGAACGATAAAGGAATTACGTCTGTTATATTTGTTGATGAGAGACAAGAAGAACATAAAAATGAAATAATAGATCAATGTATAAATGAGCTAGATGAATATTTTAAGGGGAAAAGAAAAGAGTTTACGGTCCCGCTGTCTGCTGAGGGAACAGCATTTCAAAAAAATGTATGGGATGCGCTCTATACTATCCCTTATGGCGTAAGTGCTTCATATTTAGATATTGCAGAGAAGGTCGGAAATACGAAAGCTGTACGAGCGATAGGAGGAGCAAATAGTCGTAATCCAATTTCAATTATCGTTCCGTGTCATCGTGTAATAGGAAAGAGTGGGAAGCTTGTTGGGTATGCGGGCGGTTTATGGAGGAAAGAGTGGTTATTAAATCACGAAGGTATTTTGAAATGACGTATGGATGGGAAGAGGGATTGTTTTGAAATGTATAAATTGTGGGCAACTTTGTGAGGGAGATCAGTTGAATTGTGAAAGTTGCCAGTGGACTTTGCATTCTGAACAAGGTGAAGGATGCTCGCTAATAGACAAGGAATTAGAAGTATATGTAGGTAGACAATATCGGTATTACAAAAAGAAATGGGAACTTGAGGATAAGCGGATTGCTAGGTGGAGCTGGAATGGTTGGGCTGCTATTTTCAATGTGGGTTGGCTTGGATATCGTAAGTATTATGTACCAGCAGCATTATTTTTACTGTTATTAGTAGCATGTGATGCGTTTTCTTATTATATGGGCTTCAACGTAGCGTTACCAATCATTAATATGGTGCCTCTTACGTTTCTATTACTCGTTTTTATTTTATTTGGAATGGCGATTTTTGCGAATGGATTATATTATCAATTTGCAGAAAGGCGTATATATCGAATAAAAGCACGAGAAATTCAAGATGAATCGGTTGAAAATTATCTCATCCGTGATAGTGGTGGAACGAGTAAAATGGGAGCAACGATCGTTACGATTTTAGCGGTTGCTAGTATTTTTTTCAGCCATTTCTTTTTCCCGACGGATCGAGATATTATTCAAAAAGTTCGTACAAGCTCGCTTTATGAATATCCGTTCTTTTCCATTGGTGAATCGTTTGAAAGTTACTTTAGAAATCCAGGTTGGGTATATTATCGTGGAACGGAAGGGTTAGAATTAGTAGAATTTCAAGGGACTAGTCCTGATATGCCAAGGAAAAAGGTGAAAATCCAATTTATTGTTGATTATAAATTGGGTGAGATTGAGCCGTACTCACTTACGATTAACGGCGAATCTAAAAATGAGGAAGAATTTTTGAAGATAATGGACGAAATATTTAAAGTTCAAAACCCATTTGATATAGAGGATGGATTACAAGTAAAAGAAATAGAAAAAGAAGTGGATAGAAGAGTTTTCTATCAGCTTCTTTTTTTACTGTACAAAAATAATATTTGAAATAATCTGAATCTTTTGTATAATAATATATATTATACTGGCTTTCATTTATACATATAGATTGGGGGAAGGAAGAATGAAGAGAAAGACAACAACAATTGCTGCACTTGCGTTAACGACGAGTGTATTGGTTGCAGGATGTGGGAATGGTGAGAAGGCTTCGACAACGAAGAAAGAATCGAATAAGGGAGCAGCAGATAAGCAAGTATTAAACTTACTAGAAACAGCAGAAATCCCTTCAATGGATACGTCAAAATCAACAGACTCTGTATCATTCCGTGCCTTTGTAAATGCAATGGAAGGGTTATATCGTTTAGATAAGGATAATAAACCAACACCAGGCATGGCAAAAGATGTGAAGATTAGTGAAGATAAAAAGACATATACATTTGAATTACGTGATGCGAAATGGTCAAATGGTGATCCAGTTCGAGCACAAGATTTTGTATATGCATGGCAACGTACATTAGATAAAGCAATAGCGGCAGAATATGCATTTATTTTATTTGATGTGAAAAATGCACAGAAAGTAAATAAAGGAGAATTACCGCTAGATCAATTAGGAGTGAAAGCGAAGGATGATAAAACGTTAGTAGTAGAATTAGAACAGCCAGCACCATATTTCCTTGAGCTTACTTCATTCCCTACATTTTTCCCTTTAAATGAAAAATATGTGAAAGAACAAGGGGATAAATATGCATTAGAAGCAGATAAACTATTATATAATGGACCATTTACGATGAGTGAATGGAAACATGAACGAAGTTATCAGTTAAAGAAAAACCCTAATTATTGGGATAAAGATACTGTGAAGTTAGAAGAAATTAATGTAAATATTGTGAAGGAAACGAGCACGGGAGTAAACTTATATGATAGTGATCAAGCGGACCGTGTTATTTTAAGTTCTGAATTTGTTGATAAGTATAAAAAGAATAAGCCGGATGAATTTAAAACGAAGTTAGATCCACGTATGTATTTCTTACGTTTTAACCAGAAAAATGCAACGTTTAAAAACCAAAAAGTTCGTGAAGCGATTGATCTGGCATACGATAAAAAAGGAATTGCAAATGTTATTTTAAATGACGGATCATTACCAGCATATTTCTTAGTACCTGAGAAATTTACGACAGGACCAGATGGGAAAGATTTCCGTACTGTAAATAAAAATTTCCGTGACAGCAAAGATAATGCTGAAAAAGCAAAAAAATTATGGGAAGAAGCGAAGAAAGAGCTTGGCCAAGATACAATTACAGTAGAATTTCTAAATGATGATAACGGTAGCCGTAAAAAAGTGGGTGACTTTATTAAAGAAGAGTTAGAGAAAAATTTACCTGGTATTAAAGTGAATTTGAAACAACAACCATATAAGCAAAAGCTAGAGTTAGAAAAGAAATTTGAATATGAATTCTCATTATCTGCATGGAGTCCGGACTATCCAGATCCAATGACTTATATTGATATGTTTGTTACTGGAAGCTCATTTAATGAAATGGATTATTCTAATCCGAAGTATGATGATTTAGTAGCGAAATCAAAAGGAGAGCTATTAAAAGATGATAAAGCACGCTGGAATGCCCTTGCAGAAGCTGAAAAAATCTTAATTGGTCAAGATGCTGCCATTTCTCCTACGTACCAACAAAGTACGGCTTACTTAGAGAAGCCATACGTAAAAGGTATTGCGAATCATACGTTTGGTGGGGACTTCAGTTATAAATGGGCATATATTACAAAGAAATAGTATAATAAAAGATGAGTGAATTTTCGCTCATCTTTTATTTGTATAGGAGGAATTAGAGTTGTTAAAGGGAATCAATCATCTTTGTTTTTCAGTGTCTAATTTAGAAAAATCTATTATATTTTACGAAAAAGTACTAGAAGGAGAATTATTAGTTAAAGGGAGAAAACTTGCGTATTTTAATATATGTGGGGTATGGGTAGCACTTAATGAAGAAACACATATTCCGAGAAATGAGATTCATCAATCTTATACGCATATTGCGTTTTCAGTTGAACAGAAAGACTTTGAACGTCTACTGCAACGATTAGAAGAAAACGATGTTCATATTTTACAAGGAAGAGAACGGGATGTAAGGGATTGTAAGTCTATATATTTTGTTGATCCTGACGGCCATAAGTTTGAATTTCATTCAGGGACATTGCAAGACCGACTGAACTATTATAGGGAAGATAAGTCTCATATGACATTTTACTAAGGGTGGAAGAAGTTGCATGCGCTAGTAATTGGTGGAACAGGAATGCTAAAGAGAGTTTCTATGTGGCTTTGTGAGCAAGGATTTCATGTTTCTATTATTGGACGAGATAAAGTGAAATTAGAAAATGTTAAGCGAGAGAGTGCTGCGCCAGAAAGTATCACATGTCTTCCGTTAGATTATCATAATGATGACGATGTAAAGCTAGCTATTAAAAGTACAATTGAGCGGAATGGCCCCATGACATTAGTTGTCGCATGGGTACACGCAAGTGCGAAGGATACGTTGTCATTCATTTGTAGAGAAGTGGATTTGTCGTCTGAAACATACAACGTTTTTCATATTTTAGGTAGTAAAGCGTCGCGTATACCCGCACAAAAAATAGGTGGTACGCGATGTAGCTACCATAGAATAATATTAGGTTTTATATTAGAAGATACATACGGGAGATGGCTTACCCATGAAGAAATATCGGATGGGGTAATAAAAGGAATTGAGAATAAATGTGATGAATGGATTGTAGGACGAGTAGAACCGTGGAGATTGCGGCCAAAATGGTAAGGGGGAATGTGAAATGAAGACAACTGTATATGTAACAAGGCACGGTGAGACGGAATGGAATGTATCGAAACGAATGCAAGGCCGGAAAAATTCTGCTTTAACTGAAAATGGTATGTTACAAGCAAAGCAATTAGGAGACCGAATGAAAGATTTATCTATCCATGCGATCTATAGTAGTCCGAGTGAAAGAACCCTTCATACTGCAGAGTTAATAAAGGGTGATCGTGATATACCGATAATAGCGGATGAGCATTTCTATGAAATTAACATGGGTATATGGGAAGGACAGACAGTCGCTGATATAGAAAGGGAATACCCAGATGAAATACAATTGTTTTGGTATGAGCCACATCTTTTTCAGTCAACATCAGGAGAAAATTTTGAGTCTGTTTATAAAAGGGTAATTGAGGGGATACAACTTCTTTTAGAAAAGCATAAAGGAGAAAGTATATTAATTGTTTCCCATGCGGCAGCGGCAAAACTACTTGTAGGACATTTTGCGGGTATTGAAATAGAAAATGTGTGGGATGATCCATTTATGCATAGTGCTAGTCTAAGTATAATAGAATTTGAAGAAGATAAAGGTGAAGTGAAGCAATTTGCAGATATAAGTCATTTTCAATGAACGTAAAAAAGGCCGCAAAACGGCCTTTTTTTGTAGGCATAAAAACTAGCAATTACGTTTTTTATACCAGAAGTGATCGAATTTCTTGTTTTTGCAAGATGGGAATTTATGTCCGCCTTTGCAATCATTCCATTTGTGTCCATTATCGTGACAGTCTCTGCCATGATCACATGAATCATCGCACGAGTGACCGTCTCTATGCGGGAAGAATTCGCATTTTTTACAGAAACTTCGTTTTGTCCAGAAAAATTTCTTTTCAAAGCGTATGCATTTTGTAACGAAAGTACAATGTTTTCTACGAGTACGTTTTGTAACTAAAACGCATTCTTTTCTACGAGTCACTTTCGTAACGAATGTCCATTTTTGAACGCGCACACGAGTACATTTTGTAACAAATGTCCATTTTTTTACGTGCGTACATTTTGTAATAAAAGTACAATGTTTCACGCGAGTACATCTTGTTCTTGGACATTTACCCCCAGTTGTACATTTACAACCTGTTGTACATCGATGATGAGAGAATTTATCATCATCGCACTCAAAAGTACTTGGATCTTGGTGTAAGAAATCCTCCATCCCAGCACTTTTGATTTCTTCAACAGCTTTTCTAATATCACGTTTCATAGAAATCCTCCTTATCATGTATTCAGGTGAAAAGGTATTCTTTTTCCTTAACATGATATGAGATATGACGTCTTTCTGAACAAGACAAGAGTGTAATTTTATATAAATGGATGATAGCGGATGTATGGACAAAACAAGGCGCATACATTGAATGAAGAGAACTGAGAAGGGATGAGAAAACATGCTACCTTCATATGATTTTTTTATTCATCCAATGTACTTAGTGGAATTAAAAAAAGACATTTGGTCAGATAGTCCAGTGCCAGCAAAATTAACTTATGGAAAAAAGAAGTATGATATTGATATCGTATACCGGGGGGCTCATATTCGTGAGTTTGAGAAAAAGTCTTATCATGTTATGTTTTATAAACCGAAAAAATTTCAAGGTGCGAAAGAAATTCATTTAAATTCTGAGTTTATGGATCCGTCTCTCATACGAAACAAATTATCTTTAGACTTTTTTCATGATATTGGTGTACTTTCACCAAAATCACAACATGTATTTATAAAAATTAATGGTCAAATTCAAGGTGTATATTTACAGTTAGAATCAGTTGATGAAAACTTTTTGAAAAATAGAGGATTACCAAGTGGTTCTATTTATTATGCAATAGATGATGATGCGAATTTTTCTTTAATGAGTGAGAGAGATAAAGATGTTAAGACCGAGCTCTTTGCGGGTTATGAATTTAAATATTCGAATAAAAATAGTGAAGAACAACTGAGTGAATTTGTATTTCAAGCGAATGCTTTGTCGAGGGAAGCTTATGAAAAAGAAATTGGAAAGTTTCTACATGTTGATAAATATTTAAGGTGGTTAGCTGGCGTTATTTTCACACAAAACTTTGATGGTTTCGTTCATAACTATGCACTATATCATAACGATGAAACAAATTTATTTGAAGTGATACCGTGGGATTATGATGCAACTTGGGGGCGAGATGTACAAGGGAGACCACTTAATCATGAGTATATTCGCATTCAAGGCTATAACACGTTAAGTGCAAGATTGTTAGATATACCTGTATTTAGAAAGCAATACCGAAGTATTTTGGAAGAAATACTAGAAGAACAATTTACCGTTTCGTTTATGATGCCGAAAGTTGAAAGTTTGTGTGAATCGATTCGTCCATATTTACTACAAGATCCATATATGAAAGAAAAATTAGAAACATTTGATCAAGAAGCTGATATGATCGATGAATATATAAATAAAAGAAGAAAGTATATACAAGACCACTTACATGAATTAGATTAATTTTGAAAGAGATTGGAACATTATCAATCTCTTTTTTTGTATAATAAAGATGTATCAACAAAACTGACTTACTATTCACTTAAAAGAGTATGGGGGATGTGGAAACATGACGGTAAAATGGATTGATTGGGTAAAACAAATACAAGCTATAGCCCAAGCGGGTTTAACGTATTCTAAAGATGTGTATGATATAGAGCGTTTCCAACAATTACGGGATATTTCCATTTCGATGATGTCACATTACACAAAGACAGATTGGGAAATAGTAGAGAAATTATTTGCAAGTGAGACAGGCTATCAAACACCAAAAGTTGATATAAGAGCAGTCGTTTTTCAAAATGAAAAGTTATTATTTGTGAAAGAAAAAAGTGATGGGAAATGGGCATTGCCAGGTGGATGGGCCGATATCGGTTATACGCCAACAGAAGTAGCAGCAAAAGAAGTTTTAGAGGAGACTGGTTATGAAGTAGATGATTTTAAGCTATTCGCTATATTTGATAAAGAAAAACATCAACTATCGCCTTCAGCAACACACGTATATAAAATTTTTATTAGCTGTAAGATTATTGGTGGCGAAAAGAAAACTAGTATTGAAACAGAAGATGTGGAGTTTTTTGGTGAGAATGAATTGCCTAATTTATCGATTGCTAGAAATACAGAAGAGCAAATTAAAGAAATGTTTGCCTACATGAAAGAACCTCAAAAAGACACTTTAATAGATTAATCATGCTTATGCCGATAATATTGTTGAAATGAAGATATTGGCAGAATGCGACCTTTATGTAATAATGGGATGGTATGTGAAGAAAAAAGGAGATAGAAAATAAAATGTTAGCAAGCATAATAGATCAGTTATTGCAATTTTTTGCAAGCTTAGGTTACTTTGGAGTAGCGCTAGCTTTAATGATTGAAATTATCCCGAGTGAAATTGTACTTTCGTATGCTGGATTTTTAGTAGCGGATGGTAAAATTAGTTTTGTTGGTGCAGTTATCGCCGGAACTATTGGTGGTACTTTAGCCCAAATCTTTTTATACTGGCTTGGATATTACGGAGGGCGTCCGGTTGTAGAGAAATATGGGAAATATCTACTTATTAATAAACACCATTTAGACATAGCGGAAGGTTGGTTTAAGCGTTACGGAGCAGGAGTAATCTTTTCTGCACGCTTTATCCCAGTAGTACGTCATGCAATCTCTATTCCAGCAGGATTAGCTAAGATGCCATTAAAACTATTTACACTGTATACTGTGGTTGCGATTATTCCATGGTCAATACTATTTATCTACTTAGGTGAAAAGCTTGGTGGAAATTGGAGACACATTAAAGAGTATGCATCTGATTACACACATTACATAATTATAGGAGCTGTTCTCTTTGTTGCTTTATACTTCGGTTTAAAGTATTTCAAAAAGAAAAAAGCAGCGCGTTAAAGTCAATGATTGTTCATTGGCTTTTTTTATTTGTTTCGGTTCTAAAAAAAAGGAGTTGTCCATAATGTGTAATAATAAAGCGTAGCGGAGGAATGTGATGAAAGGGTCACCGTTTATACGTGGAACGATATTTTTAACGATGGCAACGATGATATCTAAAATGTTAGGGTTTATATATGTTATACCGTTTACAGCAATGGTCGGTACGAGTGGGTACGTTTTATACACGTATGCTTATCGCCCATATACGATTATGCTCAGCATTGCGACGATGGGACTACCACTTGCCGTTTCAAAAATGGTATCAAAATATGATCAACTGAATGATTATCATACAGTTAAGAGAGTACTTAAGAGTGGTATCTTTTTTATGTTAATAATGGGAGTCATCTCATGTTTAGCGCTATATATATTAGCTCCACATTTAGCTAAACTTGTAATCGATGGAAATGATCAAACGGGGAATAGTATAACAGCGGTTACTAATAATATTCAAATTGTAAGTTTTGCGTTAATACTTGTACCAGTAATGAGTTTATTAAGGGGCTTCTTTCAAGGGTTTCAATCGATGGGGCCTTCTGCTTTAAGTGTAGTTGTTGAGCAATTTTTTCGGGTCTTAACCATATTAATAGGAAGCTTTGTCGTTTTATATATTTTAAAAGCTTCTATCTCGCTAGCGGTTGGTATTTCAACGTTCGGTGCTTTTATGGGAGCGATAGGTGGATTAACAGTTTTAAGTGCGTATTACATAAGGAGGAGAAAGCACTTAAAGAAAAAAGAGATGGCAAGTATACCGCAAACAACGAAATCTTTCTTCTCGCTGTATAAGGAGCTCTTTACATATTCAATACCGTTTGTTGTGGTTGGTTTAGCAATTCCGTTGTATCAGACGATTGATACATTTACAATTAATAAACTACTTATACAAATAGGGTATATGCAAGGAGAAGCGGAGAAGATTAATGCAATAATTGGTCTTGTCCAGATGGTTGTACTTATCCCGGTTTCCGTTGCGACTGCTTTTAGTATGTCTCTCGTACCTGAGATGACAAAAGCCTATACAGCAGGGAATGTGAAGTTACTGTACAAACATTTTACGAGGACGAATGTATTAGTAGTAGCAATTACGGTACCAGCGGCAATTGGAATGATGTTGTTAGCAAAACCAGTATATACTCTTTTATTTGGTGCCGGAAATGATCCGGAGATGGGGAGAGTTATTTTACAGTATTATGCTCCTGCCTGTATACTATTTTCGCTTTTTACAGTTACAGCTGCGATGTTACAAGGAATTAATCAACAACAGAAAACAGTGCTAGGATTAGTAATTGGTATTATTGTGAAGATAGTTTTAAATATCGTATTGCTTCCTTATTTCGATTATGTAAGTTTTATTATTTCAACATACGCTGGTTATACGATTTCAGTTGGCTTTAACTTGTGGATGCTTTCTAAATATGTTATAAAGGCAACATAAGCTTTTTAAGGCAGAGAGCACTCTGTCTTTTTCTTTGTTTAGAATATTTTTCTTATAAAAACGTTTTCAAAATAATTTTTCTATTGAAATTTAAACGTATGTTTCATATGCTGAGAATGGCGGTTCAAAAACTGTTATGTAAGAGAGGTAGATTCCTACATGTAAAAAGAATCGGGGTGATAGTATGTTAAATATTTATTTAACATACCGAAACGGAAAACTACAAGAGGTTGAGGAAATGCAAAAGGGTTGCTGGATTAATGTACTTCATCCAACGGAAGAAGAAATTCAATATCTAGTACAAACTTTAAATGTAGACTTAGATTTCATTAAAGACCCTTTAGATGATGAAGAACGCTCTCGTATTGAAAAGGAAGACAATAATACTTTAATAATCGTGGATATCCCAACAGTTAGACATGATGAAGAAGGAAATTCGATTTATGACACGATTCCAATAGGTATGATTGTAATGCCAGATTGCTTTGTGACAATTTGTTTAGAAGAAAACCCAATTTTTGAACGTTTTATTAATCAACGTATTAAAGAATTTTATACGTTTAAAAAGACACGCTTTGCACTTCAGCTCTTATATACGATTTCTACTTATTATTTAAGATACTTAAAGCAAATTAACAGAAAAACAATCGATTTAGAGCACCAATTAAATAAGTCGATGAAAAATAAAGAGATTTTCACATTGCTAGGCCTTGAAAAAAGTTTAGTTTACTTTACAACATCATTAAAGGCGAATAAAATTGTAATTCAAAAATTAATGCGTAACAGTACATTTTTAAAAATGTATGAAGACGATCAAGATTTATTAGAAGATGTATTAATTGAAAATAAACAGGCTATTGAAATGGCGGAAATATATAGTCACATTTTAAGTGGAATGATGAATACTTTTAGCTCTGTTATATCAAATAATTTAAATAGTGTTATGAAACTGTTAACGTCTATTACAATCATTTTATCGTTACCAACGATGGTTTCTAGTTTCTTTGGAATGAACGTAAAGGTTCCGTTTGAAGGGGAAGCACATGGTTTTGTAATTGTACTCATAATATGTGTAACACTATCTTTCACATTAGCATTTGTTTTTTGGAAGAAACGTTACTTTTAACGAGAAGAAAGCTGCTCTAGCATAGTTGTGTAACTGCGCTAGAGCAGCTTTTTTGCTATGAAATCCAAAGTTTTGAATAGAATATAACTTATAAAATGTAATGTATATGAAAGGGGTGAATTCCGTATAAGTCTTGTCCAATTCATAAAATGGGGTTAAAATTACATATTGTTAATGAAAAGTTGGAGGAAATACATCATGGAATTGTTTCAATTACCGAAAGCATTCCTGCAAATGAATACAATTTTTATCTCCATATTGATCGAAGCACTTCCTTTTGTGCTCATTGGTGTATTTATTTCAGGATTCATTCAAATGTTTGTAACAGAAGATATGGTAGCAAAATGGATGCCGAAAAATCGATTTCTGTCTGTTTTAATGGCTACTTTTTTAGGGATGATGTTTCCGGGCTGTGAATGTGGAATCGTTCCGATTGTTAGGCGATTAATCGGAAAAGGGGTTCCGCCATATGCCGGGATTGCATTTATGTTAACTGGACCAATCATTAATCCAGTCGTATTATTTGCAACATACGTTGCCTTTGGAAGTAGTATGCACATGGTATGGTATCGTTCTATTGTAGCGATTATTGTAGCAATAATCGTTGGAATTATATTATCATTTATGTTTAAAGAACATCAATTACGAGATGATCACTTCCCAGAAGTGAATCATAAGCGTCCATTACGTAAAAAAATGTGGGATGTATGTACGCATGCTGTTGAGGAATTTTTCTCGATGGGAAAATATTTAGTATTAGGTGCGTTAATTGCAGCGGCAGTTCAAACGTTCGTACAAACTTCAACACTTCTTGCTATAGGACAAGGGCCGTTCTCTTCACCAGCTGTTATGATGGGACTAGCTTACATTTTATCACTTTGTTCAGAAGCGGATGCATTTATTGCTTCGTCATTCCAAAGTACATTTTCAACAGCGTCACTTGTCGCGTTCCTCGTATATGGACCGATGGTGGATATTAAAAATATGTTTATGATGCTTGCGACATTTAAAACGAAATTTGTAATTGTCGTTACAGTTACAGTTACACTTGTTGTTTATGCAAGCTCACTACTCATTTATGCGATGGGGTGGTAGGTTATGTTTCGAGCATATATATTATTAGGTTTTACAATCTTAATTGCGCAGCTTCATATTTCAGGTAATATTACGAAGTATATCAATATGAAGTATGCCTATTTATCAAAAACAGCAGCTATTATTTTAGGATTTTTAACGATTGTTCAAATTATTATCGTTTTCCAGAAAGAACATCAAAAAGAAAAAGAAAAAGAACAGCACAATTGTGGTTGCGATCATAGCCATTGTGGGCATGATCATTCAAAAGATGAGAATACATGGTGGAAAAAAGCATTTTCGTACACATTGTTTTGTTTTCCGATAGTCTCAGGATTGTTTTTCCCGATTGCAACGTTAGATTCAGATATCGTTAAGGCGAAAGGATTTCATTTTCCTGTTGCGCAAGCAGAAAGTACAGATCCATTTATGACAAGGCAATTTCTAAAACCTGATACGAGCATTTATTACGGGAAAGAAGGATACCGTGGTGTAATGGAAAAGGGGAAAAAAGAGTTTGTTACGAAAGATAGTATTACTTTAAAAGATGAAGATTTTCTAAAAGGGATGGAAACAATTTATAATTATCCTGGCGAGTTTACTGGGAAAAAATTATCTTTTAAAGGGTTTGTTTTCAAAGATGACTCTTCTCAAAAAGAACAATATTTCTTATTCCGTTTCGGGATTATACATTGTGTAGCGGATTCTGGTGTATATGGTATGTTAGTAAAAAAACCAGAAGGTGTAGAATGGAAAAATGATGATTGGATTCAAGTTGAAGGAGAAATATCAACGGAATTTTATCAGCCGTTCCATGCAAATATCCCTGTATTAGAAGTAACGAAATGGAATAAGGTTGAACCGCCAAAAGAGCAATATGTATTTAGAGGAGCCGATTGATAATATCGGTTCTTTTTTGTGGACTAAGAGTTCTGAATGTTGTTAATATTAAATGTGTAGTGATAGTAAGCTCATACCGTTCTAGTGTTAATGGGAAATAGAACTCTTACCGAACTTCTTTGCTCCAGCTGAATTTTGTGGTGGGAGTCTTAATGTCTGCAAATAGCGGGTTAAATAATCAAAGAGGTGATAACAATGACTGAAGTGAAAGGGAAAACAGCGAATGAGTCTAGAGTGTTTAAAACGAGCCGAGTATTTCCAACAGATTTAAACGATCATAATACGCTATTTGGTGGGAAGATATTAGCCGAGATGGATATGGTTGCTTCTATTTCAGCAACGAGGCACGCAAGAAAAGAATGTGTCACAGCATCTATGGATTGGGTAGATTTCTTACATCCTGTTCGCTCTTCAGATTGTGTTAGTTATGAATCCTTTGTAATTTGGACGGGTAGAACTTCGATGGAAGTATTTGTGAAGGTAGTAGCAGAAGATTTAATTTCAGGTGAGAAGCGTATAGCAGCAACGTCATTTGTTACTTTTGTTGCGCTTAGTAAGGAAAATAATCCAGTTCCAGTGCCGCGAGTAATCCCTGAAACAGAAGAAGAGAAAGAATTACATCGCATTGCTGTGTTACGTGCAGAACAACGCCATATACGTAAGGCGGAGAGTAAGAAAGTAGCTACATTATTAACTTTTTGAGTTGAATATGTAGTCGTTAAAGGCACAATAACAAACGGAAATGTTTTTCATATGAAAAGCGGACACCTAAAAATAGGTGTCCGCTTTTATAGTTTTTTCATCCACATATCATATGACGATAACTACTTAGCAGAAGCAAGCAGCACCGACGATGATTAAGAGGATAAATAATACGACTAATAGCGCGAATCCATTACCATGTGCGAAGCCCATTGTTATTTCCTCCTTTTATTTTAAGATACAACATACAATATGCAAATGAGCTATCGTTTGATATGGACATATATCATGTAATGACATATTTTCTTGAATGATATTGTATTAAAAAAGGGAAGATATAGAAATAACAGTAAGTGGAGGAAGGAAAATATCCATGAAACACTTTTTCGTTGTAATCCTTTGTTTAATAGGTGTATTCATATGGATGAACATCGATGTGGAAATGGGGAAAAAAATGGCTAGTGAATATGAATTAGGACAAGTTCGATTAGGTGAATTTCAACTTTATACGAACGGTGAAGAGTTATATAAGAAATTATTTGAGGATATACGTAATGCAGAAAAGTACATATATGTCCATTTTTACATTGTAGGTAAAGATGAAATAAGCCAAGAGTTTTTGCAGTTGCTTGAGAAAAAGGCATCGAGTGGAGTAGAAGTAAAATTGTCAGTTGATCGAATAGGTGGATATAAGCTGAAGAAAAAGGTAATTCGTCAACTAAAAAACAATGGTGTCCAGTTTACGTTTAGTAAAAAACCTAAATTGAAACATTTATTCTATTCGTTGCATCAACGAAACCATAGACGCATTGTTACGATTGACGGAAAAGTATCATATATCGGCGGCTTTAACATTGGAAAGGAGTACCTTGGACAAGATCCGAAATTTGGCCCGTGGCGTGATTATCATGTAAGAGTCAATGGGAATGGTGCTACGGATATGGAAAGAAAATTTGCTGCTGACTGGAAAGAAGATACGGGAGAAAAAATGCCTGTACATGAAAGTTTACCTGAGATAGGGAATGTAAAATATCAATATTTATTTTCAGATGGAAAAGGGTTATGGCAAAAATATGGAGCGCTTTTAAAGCAAGCTAAAAAGTCTTTAATTATTGCTACGCCATATTTTGTACCAAGTAAAGAAATGATAAAAGAATTAAAAGGTGCATTAAACCGAGGTGTCAATGTGAAAATTCTCGTACCATTTAAAAGCGACGCAGTATTGTTAAAACAAGCCGCCTATCCGTATTTGAGAGAGATGAACCATGCTGGAGCGGAGATCTATCAATATCGGAATGGTTTTTTTCACGGGAAAGTAACAATCATTGATGGAGAAATTGTTGATATAGGTACAGCGAATTTTGATAATAGAAGTTTTTATTTAAATTGTGAATCAAACTGTATCGTATATGATACAAGAGTTGTTGCTGACGTATGGAGCCGATTAAAAGAAGACTTTCATAAATCAAAAAGATTTTCAGAAGAAGACTTTGAGAAAATTAGTAAGTGGAATTGGTTTTTAGCAAGAATAGCAAATGTTATAGCATCATATTTATAACATATAGACAAAAGAGAAGGGAGGCATTTTCATGGATTGTATGAAAGAATTAATGAGGTATAGTTATATGCTTATTTATAAGGTTGGGGAGTATACAGGAAAGGTAAGAGACGAAGAATTAAAGGAGCTATTACAGCATCATTTACCATATATGTTGCAAGCGTATAATGAACAAGTGAATTTTCAAGAAGGAGAGAATGTACAGCATATAACTTGTGAACCAATTTCATCTCATTTTCATGAAATGGAAAAGGAGACTGATAGTAAATATACAGGGGATGTCCATATTGCAACTTGTTATATTTCGCATTTAAAACGGTTAGCACTAAAGTTCGCTCAAGTAGCAGTTGAAGTTGCGAATCCAGAATTCCGCTCGTTTTTAGAAAATTGCTTCCTGAAAATGAATCGTTATGCCTATAGTGTATGGCAATATGTTGTGAAGAAAGAGTATAAGATTAAACATGTATATGAAAATGAGGAGTTTGCATAAGAAACTAAGGCGGAAAGATAGGCGCCTTAGTTTTTTTACTTTTCATGGAGAAAAAAAGAATAGGTGTCTGTATTTATTATCAGAAAATTTACAAATATTTACCGTTTATTTACTATTTTTCAATCTTTCCTTTAAAAATAGAGAGTAATATGGGGGTTGTACATATTCTATCTAAAGGAGGAAACGCAAATGAACAAATGGGTTAAATCATTAACTGCTATGGCACTTGCAAGTTCTTTATTAATGGTAGGTTGTAGTAAAGGTGAGGACAAGAAGAAAGAAGACGATACAACAACACAACAAGAGGACAAAAAGGATAAAGAAACAAGTGGAACTGAGAAATCTACAGATTCTAAAGAAAAGAAATAAAATAATAATAGAGCTTCCTCTTATATATGAGGAAGCTTTTTTGTTGAAAATTGATTAAAATTATTGAAAAATAGAGAAAGAATGAAAAAGGGGGAAAACAAATGAAAGTATGTATATTGGGAGCAACTGGTCGAGTAGGTTCAAACATAATAAAATTAGCATTAAAGGATGCAGCTGAAGTGACTGCATTAGCGCGTGATTTAAATAGAATAGAAATAAATCATGAAAGGTTACGAGTTATAGAAGGTAATGTATGGAATGAAAATGATATAAAGAAAGTGATAGAAGGAAGCGATATAGTAATTAGTGCACTTGGAACGGATCAAAATGGGACATTGGCGAAGAGTATGCCACATATTATAAAGAAAATGGAAGAAGTAGGGGTTCATAAGATCATTACAATAGGAACAGCTGGTATTTTACAAGCAAGAACAAATCTAAATTTATATCGTTTTCAATCAGCTGAGTCAAAAAGGAAAATGACAACAGCAGCAGAAGATCATTTAGCTGCATATAAGATACTTAGTAGTAGTAATTTATGTTGGACGGTCGTTTGTCCGACGCATTTAATAGACGGTGATGTGACAGGAGTGTATCGAACTGAAAAAGATGTATTACCAGAAGGGGGAGCGAAAATAACAGTTGGTGATACAGCGCAATTCACGTGGAATCTATGTAGTGAAAACAAATATGAGAATAGTCGAGTAGGTATTTCATATTAAAAAAACCATCCCGAAATTGGGATGGTTAAAAGATGATATAACATACAAATATGAGAATCATAATGATTTGGAGAATAGCTTTCGCTACTGTACTGCTTAAAAAACCAACTACAGTAGCAACTCCTACTAGAAAGGCGTCTTTTGGCGCTTTTTTATGCATGAGTTCTGTAATAAATACCGATAAGAACGGTATGATAATTAAACCGAATGGTGGGAAGAAGAAAGATCCGACAATGATAGAAATCATACCGACACGCTCTCCCCATTTAGAACTCCCGTATTTCTTTAAGAAATATCCATTTGCAATAAAATCAGCTATGAAAATAAATAGTGTGAAAATGACTTGAATAATCCAAAAGGAAGTTGTTAGTTCTCCGCCATTTATACCAAAATGGTAAATTAAATATCCAGCCCAGACAGCAAGGATGCCTGGAATGATAGGATAAATAAAGGCGAGAAATGAAACAATGAAACAGGCAATGATACAGATTGTTAATAATACTGTCACTTTATAACTCCTTCTTCGTGTCTAATTTATGTACCGCAATTTTTTTCACTTGATGTCCATCAAGTTCTAGAGCTTTAAATTGAAAACCGGCAAATTCAATGGAATAACCAGCTTCAATATTTAAATCAACTGCTTGAGAGAGGAGCCAGCCTCCGATTGTATCTAAATCGCTATCATCAATATGCAGGCCAAACATATCATTTACTTCAGAAATGAGCACCTTCCCATCTAAAACAGTAAGCTTCGGCGTACGTTTTTCAATCATAGGTGATTCATCCGCATCAAACTCATCTTGAATTTCTCCAATAATTTCTTCAAGAATATCTTCCATTGTTAAAAGTCCAGCAGTACCACCATATTCATCCATAACGATTGCCATCTGAACGCGATTCTTTTGTAGATGTACTAATGTTTTGCGAATTGGAACAGTTTCAAATACAGTTAGTACTGGATGTATGTAAGATTCAAGTGGTTTATGAATGCCTTTCGTTTGATCGTGAAAGACTTCTTTCGTATTGATCATACCGATAATATCATCTTTATCTTTTTCGATGATCGGATAGCGTGTATACTTTTCAGTTGCGACGATATCCATATTCTCTTCTAACGTATTTTCAGTAGATAAGCAAATCATTTCTGTACGAGGGACCATAATTTCTTTCGCGACCCGGTCGTCAAATTCAAAAATATTATTTACATATTTATATTCGGTTTGGTTTATTTCTCCGCTTTTGAAACTTTCACCTAAAATGAGTCGTAGTTCCTCTTCAGAATGGGCAAGTTCATTTTCTTTCGCAGGCTCTAAACCGAGTAGTTTTGTGAAAAAGATTGCCGTACTATTAAGTAGCCAAATGAATGGATACATAATTTTATCAAATAAAATAAGTGGTCGTGCAAATTTAAGTGTTATTGCTTCTGCTTTTTGAATGGCGAAAGACTTTGGAACTAGTTCACCTAATACAACATGGAAAAATGTAATAACACTAAAAGCTATAATAAAGGATAAAGTATTCGCCATTGTTCCAGTAATATTAATCTTTTCAAAGAGCGGTCGTAGTAAATGTTCCACAGTCGGTTCACCGAGCCAACCGAGGCCTAAAGAAGTAATCGTAATCCCGAGCTGACAAGCTGATAAATAAACATCTAAATTAGATAGGACACTTCTTGCAGCTAAAGCTTGTTTATTGCCTTCGTTTGCAAGTTGGTCAATTCGACTTTTTCGTACTTTTACAACAGCGAATTCTGATGCAACGAAAAAGCCGGAAATAAGGATGAGTACAAAGATGAGAAAAATATTTAATATGTCCAAGTGTGTTCCCTATTCCGTAGTTTGGAATAAAGATGTCACCTCCTGCGTTTATGTTATACTTTTATAATAAATCCAAACGAAAAGAATAGTCAAAGAAAAAGGGTAAATATTGGTATGTTTCTGCAATTGTTTTTGAATTTGCTGTTATTTTGTCCGCTATACAAAAGGAATAACCCCCTACTTTCAGATTATAGAGGGTTATTTCAAATTAAGGTTTTGGAATACTTCTCGTTAAAGCGTATGATTGTTGTTTAACGTGATTTGTCGTCCATAGTGTTTGAAGGAAAGAGAGTATGCAATATGGGATATACAAAAGTAATAAGCTAATTGTAACAATAACAGGTGCATTTCCGCCGAATTGAACGATAAATTGCAATAGTCCGCTTGCATGAAAAACACATTCCATAATAACGAATGAAAGAATAATGGAACCTAGAATAGATTTGTGATTCGAAGTAAGCGCTAAAAACAATGTATCTACAAGGAAAGAAGATTGTTTTATTTCATATTCATTTGTGTTACTTAAGAAAGGAACCCACTTTTTAATTGCTTGCATAACGATAATCATGGAAGTACTACAAACGATGATAAAAGATGAGTAGTAAGGAAGCTTTATCAATTTTGTGATGTATAGGAGTAGTAATAAGACTGAGCATTGTAATAATACAGTACAAAAAGAGTACGGTATCCATTTTAATAAAGAAGTGAACTTCTTAACCGATTGAGGTGCTTTAAAAAATAAATGGCCGATCCCTAAGCTGATAAAGAATCCGATTGCAAGAGTAAAGGTAAAACGAACAGCCGATAAAAAATATATTTCCCATATGTAAGGGAATAACGGTGTTGAATGATTAGAAGTATGAACCATTTGATTTGCTGAGAAAAAGATAGATTCGTGCATCCAATCAATCTTTGGAATTGTCATAGAAGAAAGTTGTGCGAAGTTATGAAAAATGCTTATAAAGCCAGTTATGTATGAGTATTTATGTGTAATGAATAATGCAGGAATAGGACTAATGATAAATATAATGAGAACACCAACTATAAATTTACATATATGTGAGCGCAATAAAGACATGTAATCACCTACTCTTAGAATATTCAGAAAATTCTTATTCTTATTTTAGCTTTTTTTGGCGTAAGTTACAATATATTTTCTTAAAGAAGTTTAGAGAGAATGTTTCGTATTGTAGGGGATAAAAGTGAATGAAACGTGAATAAATTATGACAAGAAAATGAATAATTTTCAGAAAAGTGAAATAAATTATTTATTTTTTTCTGAAAATATAATATAGTTATGGCACAGAAAGTATTTTAACATAAGGAGGCTGTTTATGAGGATTAAAGGGAATTATGTGCCGAAAAGGGAAGTTTTATTTTGCTCAAGTTCAATTACGATAGGGGAAGCACTGGAGCATTTAAATAAAACTGGGTATCGTTGTGTACCAGTTTTAGATGAAAAAAAAGAGAAATATTTAGGAAATGTATACAAAGTAGATATTTTAGAATATAAAGGTTCGCTGGAAGAGAGTGTAGTACAATTATTAAACGATAAAGAAGGTTATGTTAGAGAAGATTCTTCGTTCTTTAAAGTATTTTTTACAATAAAAAAATTACCTTATTTATCAGTAGTTGATGAAAATGGAGTCTTTCTTGGAATTTTAACGCATAAAAAGGTTTTCGAGTTATTAGAAGATGCTTGGGGCGTTCATTCTAGTAAATATTCTGTCATGATTGGGACACAAGATTATAATGGAGCCATTCAAAAATTATCGACAGTATTAAAAAAATATACAGGTATCCAAAGTTTAATGACTTTTGATAATGATGCCTTATTAGTTCGTAGAATTATGTTTACATTAGGAGAAGAATTTAACGACGGTGAATTAGATACGTTATTGAAAGATTTAGAAGACCATGGATTTAGAGTTGTGTATGTGGAAGAGATGAAAAATCCACGTGAAGTTGAAACAATAGAATAACATACAAAAGCCATCTAATAATGTTGGATGGCTTTTGCTATGTTCGTGTATAAAATTATTTGAAAATAACGATAGGATAAAAGTTGAGATTGTAACAATATTTGTGTGAAAGAATGAAAAATGTAGATAATTTTGATTTTCAAAAAAATCAATTTGAAAATATGTTTTTATTTTTCAACTAAATATGGTACTATATGTGTGATAAAAACAAAGAGGTCTGACAACTATACTCCACGCAATACCACTCTAATGAGTTAAAAATTCAAAAAAATCAAAAATTAATAGTTAGAGTAAGAATAAGGGGAATGGAGAAATTATGGAGAAAGACACTGCTTTGTAAGGGGCATATTTTATCATCTTGAGCAGAGAGGAGGATGCATAGCATATTGTGAAAATAAAGATAAACAATGAAAAAGTGCTATGCAAATGAAAAGTATGAAGGGACGTTTAAGGCCAGGTGATACGATAGCAATTGGTTTAATGTTATTTGCACTATTTTTAGGAGCAGGAAATTTAATTTTTCCGCCAGTTTTAGGGCAACAAGCTGGAGAGAATGTTTGGATTGCTACAATTGGATTCCTAGTGACGGGAGTCGGATTACCCCTATTAGCTGTAACAGCTGTCGCGTTTGTAGAGGGGGACTTGAAAGCGCTATCTTCTAGAGTTCACCCTATATTTGCGTTTATTTTCCCATTGATTAGTTATTTAGCGATTGGACCATTTTTCGCGATTCCGCGTACGGGAGCCGTTTCATTTGAAATGGGTATGAAGCCGTTTTTATCAGAGGCAATGGTTTCAGAGTGGTATATGCTGTTTCTATTCACAATAGTTTTCTTCGGAATAACGTGGTATTTATCATTAAATCCATCTAAATTAGTGGATTGGTTCGGAAAATTCCTTACACCATTGTTAGTATTGATTGTTGCTGTTATTGTCGGAAAGGCAATTATTGATCCAATTGGAGAACCAGCTGCGCCGCTAGCGGCATATCAAGAAAATGCTTTCTTTGGTGGATTTATACAAGGATATTTAACGATGGATGCAATTAGTGCGCTTGTATTTGGAATTGTCGTTGTACAAGTTATCCGCTCTAAAGGGATACAAGAGAGTAGTGAAGTTGCAAAAATAACAGTAGTATCAGGTATTATTGCTGTACTTGGTTTAACGTTAATCTATTTATCACTTGCTTATCTTGGTTCAACAAGTACATCACTTGGTGTTTCCGAGAATGGTGGACTTATTTTAACGAATGTTGTAAATGAGTTATATGGAACAAGTGGTAAAATTTTATTAGGACTTGTTATTATACTTGCTTGTTTAACAACTTCTGTTGGATTAACATCAGCTTGTGCTGGCTTCTTTACAAACATATTCCCAAAACTTTCGCATAAAATGATTGTTACGATGGTATGTGTGTTTAGTTTAATTGTATCTAACCTAGGTTTAACACAATTAATTGCAGTCACTTTACCAGTGTTAATGATCATTTATCCAGTTGCAATCGTATTAATCGTACTTTCTTACTTCCATAAATGGATAGGGAAGCGTAATACCATTTATATTGGAGCTATTTTAGGTGCATTGTTAATTAGTTTCTTTAACGGTTTAGAAAGTGCGAACATTCAAATTGACGCGATTTCTAACGTATTACAAATGCTACCATTATATAAAGAAGGAATAGGATGGTTAATCCCATCATGTATTGGCGGGATTCTCGGTTTCTTCTTCTATAAATCAAATGAATCAAGTGAATTACAAAAGAAAGGTGCTTAGGCGCCTTTCTTTTTTTAAAAGGGAATTTTTGTGTTTTGTCTAAGTAATAATTGGGAGGAATGATAAAATGGCTAATTTTGAAGATTTTTTAGCTTTGGATTTACGAATTGGAACTGTAACACATGCAGAGGAATTTAAAGAAGCGAGAGTTCCGGCAATTAAACTTGAAATTGATTTTGGAGAGCTTGGAATTAAGCAGTCAAGTGCTCAAATTACGAAGAGATATAATCCAGAAGATTTAATTGGTCAGCAAATCGTTGCGATTGTAAACTTTCCACCGAAGCGCGTGGCTGGATTTAAATCAGAAGTACTTGTTTTAGGCGGAGTACCTGAAGCTGGTGATGTCGTATTACTTCAGCCTAATATGGAATTACCAAATGGAACAAAAATTAGTTAGTGTAAAGGCGGGGGTAACATGGATATTCGACGAGAATATTTACAATGTGCCATATCGAATTTTGAAGCAACAAAGAAACAAGGGGAACGGGTGCTTTCTCAATTATCATATGAACAGATCGAATGGTCTTCTCATGAAGCAACAAATAGTATATCGGTTATTATAAAGCATCTGCAAGGTAATATGCGTTCTAGATGGACGGATTTTTTAACATCTGATGGTGAAAAAATAGATCGTAACCGAGATGCTGAATTTGAAGGTGGTTATCATTCTAAGGAAGAGGTTCTAGCAGCATGGAATGGCGGATGGGAATATGTTTTGAAAACGATGCATGTGCTAACGCCAGAAGATTTATTACAGACGGTATATATTCGTGGTGAAGCACATACGGTCATGCAAGCAATTGAAAGACAAATTTCTCATTATGCTTTGCATATAGGACAAATTATTTACATTGGTAAAATGTTAAAAGAAAACGAGTGGGAATGTTTAAGTATTCCTAGAGGACAGTCTGCACGTTATGTAGAGAAAAAACGTTCAACATAATAATAGGAAAGAAAACGATATAAAATGGGAAATAAGAAAACCACCCAAATAATAGATGGTTCTGTAATCATAAGCATGCTGCCAAAAATAAGTCCATATATAATAAGAAAGAAATTAAAAAGCGTATTTACGGGGATAAATCGTGAGATGAATACTTGCTGTCGTTTAAAGCAATCACTGTGAAATAAATAAAAGCGGAAGTACGATGTGGCAGTAATAAGATCTTTCTTTCGCGCAATTCTTTTTTTGCATGTATGACAGATGAATGGTGGTTGCATTTCATTACGCTCCATTTTTTATTTTCGTAATAATGTAAGACAAGATTAAGTGCAAGGAGTATATTCCTATATACGCTCCTGATATAAGAAAAAATGGGTTTAGTAAAATTCCATGAATGCTTGTCATAAAAACTAAATCTTGTATTAAAACGTCATATATATTAATAGAAATAATTGTGCCGAGTACATAAAGTGCTACATAAGCTGAAATATGTAACGCAACACGGATTGTAGGATGCTTAGTAAGCCAATAAAAAATAAATGATAGTACAATGGGTAATGTTCCTATTAGTAGCTTCAATTCATTTCACCTCATTAACAATATAGCCGGAATTTAGACGGTCTATTCTCTAGAGCTTGTACATAACTTGAAATAGAGAGGGTGATAGTATGAATCGAGGCTTTTTTTATGTGAAGTTCACAAGTGTACGTAAGTTAGTTTTATTTATTATTACTACAGTACTAGCGACTTTTTTTCTTATTAGTATGATGGTAACCTCTATGAAAGAGACAAAGTCAACGTATTTATATAATTGGTTAAATGAGTTATCGATGAATGGTTACATGTACGTTCTTGGGAAAGAGAATCATTATTTTACACAGGAGTATCGAAATTTAAATCAAGATTTTTCAATTTCTTCGTTTCTCTTTTCTATGGCTACGAATATTCGTTTTAACGATGTACGCAGTTTTGTCGGCAAAGAGTTACCTGGTTTTGGAAAGTACGATACAGAAATTGTTATTGCGGGTGAAGGGACAAATTATTCTAACTTACCGATAGAGTCGAGCGTTCCGCTTGAAGAAGTGGTAAAAGAACGGACTGGTGAAGGTGGACAGGCTCAAAAGCCGGATACAAACAAAGAGAAAAAGCAACCGGCTCAAACGACAGGAAAAAGACAAGTTGCGCTTATTTATCATTCGCATAGTTGGGAATCTTATTTGCCGTTACTAAATTTAGCAAACGATCCAAATCCGAATAAAGCAACAAGTTCCGTTACGAATATTTCAATAGTCGGCGATCGATTTCGTGAACAATTAGAAAGTGAAGGGATAGGAGCTACTAATGACAAGACTGATGTCGGCCAAAAGTTGATTAGTAAAGGGTTAAATAGTAATAGTTCTTACAAAGTGTCACGGGAAATTGTACAAGAAGCAATGACAGGCAATAAAGAACTGCAGTACTTCTTTGACTTGCATCGTGATAGTGCTCGGAAAAATGTCACGACAAAAGCAATTGGAGATAAATCATATGCAAAGCTTGCTTTCGTAATAGGGAAAGGCAATAAAAATTATGAAAAGAACTTACAATTAGCAACAGCTCTTCATGAGGAAATTAATAAGAAATATCCAGGAATGAGTCGTGGTGTCATTCAAAAAGGATTCCAAACAGGAAATGGTGTCTACAATCAAGACTTATCAGGGCAAGCGATATTAATTGAAGTTGGTGGCGTAGATAATACAGAGGAAGAACTAAATCGATCAATTGATGTACTTGCTAAAGCGTTTGGTGAATATTTCTGGCAGGCAGAAAAGGTGAATGGATAAAATGAAACATAAATTAGTGGGAGAGTCTGAAAAAACGTGAGTGTAAATCTTGCGTTTTTTCTTTGTAATGATGAGGTGTCACAGAATAGACAAAATTTGCCGTTGTTATGGTAATATCGAAATTTGTCAAATAATACTGGGAGATTTACAAAGGGATTTTCGGAAAATTAGAGAAAATCTTTTTACAAGGAAAACTTTTTATTATAAAACTGGTAGGGTGATAGAAGTGATTAGGGAGATCAAAATAGAAGATGCAGCACTATTTTTGCAATTAAGTAAGCAACTAGATGAAGAAACGAAATTTATGTTATATGAACCAGGAGAAAGAAAATTTACAGTCGAGCAACAAGAACAAATGATTCATCGCTTTATAGAAAATGAATATGCAACAATATTCGTAGCAGTTGAAGAAGAACGTGTAGTAGGGTTTATTTTAGTGAATGGAAATCATATTCAAAGAAAGAGACATGTAGCAAGTATTGTAATTGGTATTTTGCAAGAGTATAGCGGGCGATGTATTGGGACGAGATTGTTTAAAGATGCTGAGAAGTGGGCAAGATTACATGATGTATGGCGTTTAGAATTAACGGTAATGGCCCACAATACAAGAGCTCAGGCACTATATAAAAAAGCTGGATTTGAGAAAGAAGGTGTCAAAAGAGCTGCTCTTATTATCGATGGAGAGAACATCGATGAGTATGAAATGGCCAAATTATTAAAATAAGAGGTCGTTATATGAAAAAAAGATGGACACTACTTGGTATCGTAGCGATGATACTCATTGTTGGAGTAGCAGGAATCAATTATAAAATGTATA
This sequence comes from Bacillus sp. BPN334, assembly GCF_008368885.1. Taxonomy (NCBI): domain Bacteria; kingdom Bacillati; phylum Bacillota; class Bacilli; order Caryophanales; family Bacillaceae; genus Bacillus; species Bacillus sp. BPN334. The sequence continues at coordinate 114,887 of NZ_QOZW01000002.1, forward strand.
AGGATAAGCAGGCTCGAGAGGTAAATGTGAATAACATATTTCCGAAAGCGAAAGAAACGATTGCGAATATGGATGGTGATATTGCGGTAATTAGTAATCCGAATTCGATGCTTGTACTTGTGAATAAAAGTAGACGCTTACCAGATGGATATAGACCGCCAGATTTAGTTATTCCGAAAGTGCGCTATTCTAGTGAAGGTGATCAAGAAAAGAAAAAAATGAGAAAAGAGGCAGCGAGTGCGTTAGAGGAAATGTTTCAGCAAGCTGATCAGGAGCGCATTTTCTTGTTTGCAGTCTCTGGATTTAGATCTTTTGATCGACAAAAAGCATTAAATACGATGTATAAAAAGCAAGATGGAGAAGCAAAAACAGCGATGTCTAGCGCGGTTCCTGGTACGAGTGAACATCAAACAGGGCTTGCTATGGATATTACATCTCAAGCTGCTAAGTTTCAGTTAGAGACAATTTTTGGTGAAACGAAAGAAGGGCAGTGGCTGTCTGAAAATGCCCATAAATTTGGCTTTGTAATTCGATATTCAAAAGAGAAAGAATCGCTTACGGGCTATCGATATGAACCATGGCACGTAAGGTATGTGGGGAACCCACAAGCTACATATTTATATGAAAATCAACTGACACTTGAAGAAGTAACGCAGTGAACAATTGAGGGGAGAGAAGGATTATGACGGTGCTATATAAGAAAAAAGTACACGCATATGTGACAAGAGAAAAAGAAGGAGTAATGCAACTGCTTGTTTTTAAACATCGTGATATACCTGAAGCTGGTATACAAGTACCAGGGGGAACAGTTGACGAAGGGGAAACGTTAGAAGCAGCAATTTTACGTGAAGTACAAGAAGAGTCTGGATTACGTCATTTATGCATAGAAAGATTCCTAGCCGATTACATCATACTTGTGAAAGAGAAAAAGGAATATCAAAAGCGGCATTTTTTCCACGTAACGTTACTAACAGATGTAAAAGATGATTGGGAACATATTGTAAGTGCCGGTGAGGAAGATCAAGGATTAGCATTTTGCTACGAATGGATTAATATTGCAAAATGCCCTGCATTAGCTGGGAAACAAGGTGAGTTTTTACATTTGTTAGATGAGGTATATGTAAAGTAATAAAAGAGTCTGAAGCGGAAATCCAATCGTTTCAGACTCTTTTTATTTTTCAGGAAATAAAAGGTTTTTACATTGGTAAGTTGAATTCTTTGAAAGGGATTGTAGTTGTATATGCGAGGAGCGGAGAAAATGAAAAAGTAATAGATACACGTTATCAATAAAAGCTTTTAAAGAAGGAGAATGAAGATGGAGATTCAGTTCAATGCACGATTACAAAAAGAATTAACAATTCATGATATACAAGTAGCGATGAAAGCTGGGCAATTAACTTCAAAAGAATTAGTTATGTATTATCTTCATAGAATCGCGAAATATGATCAAGAAGGACCAAAAATCAATTCTATTTTAGAAATCAATCCAGACGCTATCTTTATTGCAGAAGCGTTAGATTATGAAAGAAAGACAAAAGGTGGACGGGGACCATTACATGGTATACCTGTTTTACTTAAGGACAATATTGAAACGAATGACTCTATGCATACCAGTGCAGGTACGATTGCCTTGGAACAAAATATTAGTAGTGAAGATGCATTTCTTGTTACGAAACTACGAGAAGCAGGAGCAGTGATAATAGGAAAAACAAATATGACAGAATTAGCAAATGGAATGTCTTTTGACATGTGGGCTGGATATAGTGCAAGAGGTGGACAAACAATAAACCCTTACGGTACAGGTGAGGATGATATGTTTGTTGGAGGCTCAAGTACAGGATCTGCGATAGCAGTTGCTGCTAATTTTACAGTAGTATCTGTTGGAACGGAAACAGATGGTTCTATATTGAGTCCAGCTGTTCAAAACTCTGTAGTCGGTATTAAACCGACTGTTGGTCTAATTAGTCGTAGGGGAATTATTCCGCTTACTTATTCACAGGATACAGCGGGACCATTTGCTAGAACGGTAACAGATGCTTCTATTTTGCTAGGGAGTTTAACTGGGGTAGATGAGAAGGATGTAGCTACTCATAAAAGTGAAGGTATGGCAGAGCAGGATTATACAAAATATCTTGATGTTAATGGCTTACATGGCGCAAAGATTGGTGTATTTAGCAATGCACCTAAAGGTTATTATGAAACTGGTGAGTATGATGAAAAATTGTTTAAGGAAACGATTGAAGTGTTGCGTAGTGGGGGTGCGACAGTAGTAGAGGATATTAATATTCCGTCTTTTCATAGAGAATGGAGCTGGGGTGTATCGCTCTATGAATTAAAGCATAGTTTAGATAACTATCTTTCAAAATTACCTTCTACTATTCCAGTGCATTCTATTTCAGAGTTAATGGAGTTTAATGAAAATATAGCAGAAAGAGCTTTGAAATATGGACAAACTAAGTTGGAGAGAAGAAAAGATGTTCCTAATACGTTAAGAAATCCAGAATATTTAAATGCAAGATTAGAAGATATATATTTTTCTCAAGAACAAGGCATTGATTTTGCACTGGAAAAATATAATCTGGATGCGATTCTGTTCCCTTCTTATATAGGCTCCACTATATGTGCGAAAGCAGGTTATCCGTCTATAGCAATACCTGCGGGATATATGGATAATGGGAGACCGTTTGGAATTACTCTTGCAAGCAATGCTTTTTCTGAGGGGACCTTGATTAAACTAGCATACGCTTTTGAACAAGCGACAAAGCATCGGAAAATCCCTAACTTATCATGAATAAAATAAATAGGACAGGAATTCCTGTCCTATTTATTTTGTTCATTAAAGTGAAATATCTTTTTTCTCTGTTTTATCATATTTTAATAAGTTAAATGATAAACAAGCAGAGCACAATATAAGGAAAGAAGCGAGAATATAAATAGTACGAACACCGAACAGGTCGGTAATAATTCCAACGCTAAGCATAGAAAGACCAGAAGCTGTCGAGAGGATTGCACCATGAGCTGTATACATTTTTGATAATAAAGTAGGGGCTACACTAGATTGTAGTACTGTCGTTTGAGAAATATCTCTAATTTGATAACATGGCCCCATTAGAACGCATAGAAAAAGCGCAATAAACCCGCTACTTGTCATACCATATAAAAATGTAAGAATACTAAACATAAGAGAGCCTATCGCCATGGAGCGTATTAAATTGTTTTGAATGTATGTACTCATTTTCCATGCTAATATCCCGCCAATTAACGTCCCTACATAATAACTTGTATTAATATATCCCCACCATTCTTCTCCTTTATGAAGAACAGTCGTTACATAAGCCATTGTAATAGCACCGATCCAGATTGTCCCTGCGAAAGTTTCAATTAAGTCCATACATGTAACGATACGGAGAGACGGGTTTTGAAATAAGAGTCTCCAACCTTCCAATAAAGCAGCGCCTTTTGAAGAAGAAGGCTCTATTACTCGTTCAGTATGTATGGAACGTAATGAAAGGTGTAGTGCAACACACCCAAAAATCATCAAAATGTTATTCATCATGAGTGTAGAAGTAGCATCGATAAGAAGAACTATAACACTTGTAAATGAATAAGCAGCGGCTTGCGCAATTTGTGTGGAAAAGGAAAAAATACTATTTACTTTTACTAATTGTTCTTTTCGTGTAAGGCGAGGAAGGATACCGTATAATAACGGTGCGCTCCAGCCGCTACATAAAGAAATGAAAAAAATGAAAATGAATAGTGTTACAACGTTTGAGGAAAGGGCCGGGAATAATATCATTAATAAAAATAATAGAACAGTTTTTGTCCATTGTAGTGTGAAAAGTAATGAATAAGATGAAAAACGATTCATTATAAGTGGTGCAGATGTATTTGCTATAAGATTAGTTATGACTTGTGCTAATGGAAAAAGAGCGGTTAATGTAGCTGATTTCGTTGTGATATACATATGAGTTGTAATAATCATGATGTATACGATGTCAGCGAGAGTAATGCATATTTTAGAGCCTAAATAGTAAGTTAATGAACGACTTTGCAACAAGCACACCACTTTCCTAAAAAATAATATTTTAGTAGTTAAAATAATTATAAATTGAAAATTAAATTTTCGAAAGAATTTCATTTTTTTGTCGCTTTTTGAAAGGGATTTTCATATATAATGAAGAATATATTAATATAGTATTTTATTGATGCTTTTTATAACAGTGAATATGTACAATAGCTTGTAGTAAATGCCCCGGTATAAGAAAGGGCGGATAAACCATTCTTTTCTTCATATACATATAGAAAATGAGAAAGAAAGTGAGGGTTGCATATGGCTGCTTGGGTAATTTGGTTTGTAATAGCTGGTATTTTATTTATTGCGGAAATGTTGTCGATTACGTTTTACATGCTTTGGCTTGGAATTGGAGCTGTTGTCGGAGGTCTAATTGCCTTGTTTGCTCCTGAAGCACTACTGTTACAAGTTGTTGCTGGTGCGATTGTAAGTTTAACATTGACTTTCTTTACGAAAAGAATTTCAAAAAACTTTCGAGAAGCAAAAGGTTTTACTGATACAGTAGATATGCTTGTCGGTAAAAAAGGCATTGTTATGCAAGCGATTACAAAAGAAGCGAATGGTATTGTGAAGGTGGATGGAGATATTTGGACAGCTATTGCAGATGATCCAATTGATGCTGGAGAAAAAGTTATTGTTATAAAGAGGCATAGTACTATATTACAAGTAAAGAAGGAGAGTGAATAAATATGGCAGTAGCATTAACATTAACGATTATTTTCGCACTAATTGTTGTTACATTTATTGCATTAACAATTAAAATTATTCCACAGCAAAAAGTTGGAGTCGTTGAAAGATTTGGTAAGTTTCAGCGTATTATGGAGCCGGGATTAAATTTATTAATACCAATTGTAGACCGTGTTCGTGTATATCATGACTTACGTATTCAACAAACGAATGTACCACCACAGAAGGTAATTACGAAAGATAATGTACAAGTAGAAATTGATACAATCATTTTCTATCAAATTGTGGAACCAGAACTTGCGACATATGGTATTTCGAATTATGAATATGGTGTTCGTAATATTACTTCTGCAACGATGCGTCAAATCATTGGTAAAATGGAACTGGATGAAACGTTATCTGGTCGTGAAAAAATTTCAACAGAAATTCGCTTAGCACTTGATGAAGCAACAGAAAAATGGGGCGTTCGCATTGAGCGTGTTGAAGTTGTTGATATTAATCCGCCAAAAGATGTGCAAGCATCGATGGAAAAACAAATGAAAGCAGAACGTAATAAACGTGCGATCATTTTAGAAGCTGAAGCTGCAAAACAAGATAAAGTCCTTCGTGCTGAAGGTGAAAAGCAAAGTAAAATCTTAATGGCTGAAGGGGATAAAGAAGCACGTATTCGAGAAGCTGAAGGTATAAAGGAAGCAAAAGAACTAGAAGCGCAAGGGGAAGCAAGAGCGATTGAGGAAATTGCAAAAGCAGAACAAAATCGAATTGAATTACTTCGTGCAGCAGATTTAGATGAACGCGTACTTGCCTATAAATCATTTGAATCATTGATTGAGGTTGCAAAAGGTCCAGCAAATAAAGTCTTTATTCCGTCTAATGCAATTGAAACACTTGGTACTCTCGGGGCAATTGGAGAAATCTTTAAAGAAAAACAAGCGAAGAAATTGCCTTCTTCCGATACACCAAAAGAACAATAAGAGTGAAAAAGAGAAATGGGATGCCATTTCTCTTTTTATTTTTGAGTAGGATAAAAAATATTAGTCCTTTGCCATTATGGATAGGGCTTTTTTGTTTGTCACTTTTCAAAGAATTATAAGTTTAGAGTGTTTGGAATTGTTAAGTGGAATAACACGTTTACTAGACGGTTAAAAAACTGTCAAAGTAATATATTTTTGTTAAAGAAAATTTAAAATATGATATAATGGGATTTTGTGGATATTAAACAAGGGAGTGGGAAACAAGTGCAAATATTATTAATACGTCACGGTGAATCCGAAGCAGATATTTTACATGTACATGAAGGACGAGCTGACTTTGAATTAACAGAAAAGGGTAACTAACTGTTACGATTTATTTAACCAATTATAACGAAAGTTAATTAAATATATCAGTAAGCCCTGCTAGTCAAGTGATTGGCTAGTAGTGAGGGTTAACTGCGGGCAATCCCTAAAGCTGATTGAACTACAACGTGGCTAGAAATAGCGAGCGTGAATGTCGCGAAAGCAGAAAAAATCAATCAGATCGTGCAAGGTTAAATCCTAAACACTAGAACAATGGGTCTTCCGCCTCGAATCATCTAAGTCAAAATGGATAAGATGAACGTTCAACGACTATCTCGTATAACTGACGAGAGTACATCACAAGCCTATGGTGATGGAAAAATCCTCTATCTTTAAGTAGATAAACATATAGTCTGCGCTCATGTGAAAACATGAGAAGTTCATAAGAGAACTGGCTAAGGAATTGCGCCCTTAGTTGAACAAGATAAATTTTATTGAATCTATCAAACTTTATTGAAAACACCGAACATACGCGCTATGTTAGGTTCAATGAGGTAAGAATAATAATG
>NZ_QOZW01000020.1:0-317317 GCF_008368885.1 Bacillus sp. BPN334
GAATTCTTTCTTATCGTTATTCTTAACTTTCCATTTCATTCATTGCTATATTTAAAGCTCCCACTGCTTTGGGCCAACCAACATAAAAAGCCATATGTGTTATTAATGCGATCATTTCATTTTCTCCAATTCCATTTTGTTTGGCCAGTCGCAAATGAAATGGTAATTGTTCTGTATGACCAAGACTGATTAATACCGACACTGTACATAAACTTCTTTCTCTTAATGTTAAAGTGTCATCCCGCCACACTTCCTCGAACAATATCTCTTCACTATAATGAGCAAATGCAGGTGCCATTTCTTTCATTCTCTCTTGAATACAATATTTAATTGATTGATTCATTCATCATTTCACTCTCCCTTCACTTTTACCAATTGTGTCAATCCTTGACCAAATGACCAATTTTCAGCAGATGTCTCATTTAGCGTAATAAAAATATCTGCACTTTTTATACTAGAACATTCAGAAATCTTCAAGGATATCGACTGATATAGATTCATTTTCTGTTTTATCGTTCTTCCCGGTCCGCATGTAATAGAAACATAAATCATCTTCTCTGTTCTCTTTTCTCCTCTTTCTAATAAATAATATGGATTATATAAAAAGTGATTTTGTTGATAAGGTAAAAACATTTGAAAAAAATCATTTTCAAGGATGTTAAAATGTTCAATTAATGACAGATGAATACATTCACCTATCTTTTTCAACTCTTCTTTATTTAATATATTTTCATGATAATAAACGTTCACAAAAGGCATACATTTTCATTCCTTTTTCCTAATTTAACTTCAACAAGTTTTCATCGTGAAATGTGCAAAATCTCATATACTGTAACACCTTTATTTGTTACCATTTCAGGCTTTTCTTCATAAAAACTTAACTGACTATACCTCCATTTATCTGAATTATAAATCATTACATTTCCTAAACACTTTTCTATATTTTGTACACATTCATTCATAGTTTTTAATTGAGTCTCCCTCAGTGAATTACTTTGAGAAATACTCCCTACATATTCAACAGCATATTTACTTTTCTTAAAATCATCACTTAGATTAACAACTAATGGAACACCTATATTTATTTGTTGCCACCCAAAAGATTGTAAAATATTATCGTAATACCCTTCAAAGATAAATTTGTTCATTCCTTCATGGCCATTCCAAATATATAAAGGTGCATAACAGTTATAGAAATTCCCATCCTTACCTGTCTCAGTAATTAAATATGCTTTGAAATTCAATTCTTGAAAACCATCCGTTTTATATCCATTATCCTTTACCCTTTTTTTAATAATCTCTATGTCATAATCCTTTGGCAAAATGACCTTATATTGCATTCCAATCATGTTTATCACTCACTTTCAATCTTATATACACAATGATAAACCGATGATTGACTAACGTAAAATAGGTATAAATTATATTTGATATCATTTATAATGATATCAAATAAGGGGCTGTGATATATGGACATAAATGATCTTATTATATTCAAAACTGTAGCCAGCGAAGGTTCTATTAGTAAAGCTGCGAAAGAGTTAGGATATGTTCAACCGAACGTAACTGAGCGAATCAAAAAATTAGAACAAGAATTAGAAACGCCTTTACTACATAGAGATAACAAAGGAGTATCCTTGTTACCTTCTGGTGATATTTTATTAGACTACACGAATCAAATATTAACTCTAGTAGAAGAAGCGAAAGATAAAATTAAAACGAATAGTTCTTCTTATATAATCGCGACGTCACAATCTATTTTGACTAATTATGTAAGTAAGCGCATTAAAGAAAATTTCAGGAATTATCAAATATATGTAGAAAATAGTAGTCATTTGCAAAAATTACTGCAACAACAAAAAGTTGATATGGTCATTACTTACGAGGATGATCCCGACGCAGCTTTTAAAAAAGTATTTACTGCTTCAATTTCTGTAGGCTTATTAAAAGCGAAAGAAACGCCTACCATTGACTATTCAAAGGAACTCTTCTTCGTTAGTAATGACAAAAGGTGCCCTTTTAGAAATAAGACAATACAATTTTTAAAAGAAAATAATTTATCTCAGCGTCAACTTCAACAATTAGATTCTTATTCGCTTATGGAAGAGTTTATTCAGGATGGAAAAGGAATAGCCTTTTTGCCGATTAGAAATGATACATTGGTACCAATTGAAGATTTTCCAATTGAGAAATTAGCTGTTCATTTTTTTACGAATCAACACTCTTTAAAACAAATCCCTGATGAACTATTTAATTAATAGAATAGCTATAAACTAATTACATACACCAATAAAAATCCCTCCTTTACGAATCTAAAAGAGGGATTTTCATATTCTATACAATTGATTTTTCACACATTTTGCTCCACTTCTGCACTTTTCTCCTTCTTATTCCGTTTCATATTCTTCAAACTCTTTACCGTTCCAACTAATCCTTTCGGGAAAACTAGCAAGACGATAATGTACAATAAACCAAGAATAATCGTCCATCGTTCAAAAATCGGATACGCTGTAGCTAGTTCTGATAAATAATATTTCAGTGATTCAATAATTCCAGCTCCAGCAATTGCTCCAATTAACGTTCCAACGCCTCCAATCATTGTCATCAATAATGCATTTAATGTCATTTCAATTGAAAATACAGTTGTATTAACAAAGCGTAGTGTGATAACAAATAAACCACCGCTAATCGTAGCAACTACTCCTGCAACAATACTAGCAATAATTTTATAATGAAGAACTTTATATCCTAATGCTTCAACACGTTGTTCATTTTGTGAAATTGCCTTTAATACTTTTCCGATAGAAGATTTTGTGAAAAGACGTAACAGAATAAAAATGACAATTAAACATATAAGTGTTACATAATAAAACGTAAAACGATCACGGAATAAGTCTGGTACACCAAATGTAAAACCGTCCCCTCCGTGAGTGAGCCCACGCCATTTTTCAGCAAGTACGAAAAACAACTGTGAAATAGCAAGTGTTAACATTGCATAAAAATGACTTTTCAGTCGTAACGAAAGCAAACCGATTATATAACTAACAATTGCTGAAATGATAATTGCAGCTACTAGCCCTATTAAAAAGTTCGTTATGGATACTCCTTGCCGATCAAATAAAAGTGCTACGCCATATGCCCCTATTCCAAAGAACATACAATGACCGAATGATACAATTCCTGTATATCCAAGCAATACATCAAAACTCATTGCAAAAATAGCAAAGATGAAGATTTGAGTGAACAAAATTAACAAGCTCCGTGAATCATTTACGAATGGAAATACACTTAAACAAATGAGCATACATACTCCGAAGTATACTTTAATTCGATTTGAAGTGCTGTTCACCATTTCACCCCTTTTCACTAACAAGTCCATTTGGCTTCACGATTAAGAAAAATAGTAACATTAACATATTGATTGCAAGTGAGAAATCCGGCATAAAATACGCTGTAAAAGCACCAGCTAATCCGACAATTAAAGATGCGATTGCTGAACCTTGTACGCTTCCTAATCCTCCAATTATTACTACTATGAAAGCTAAAATCGCATACTGCATACCCATCTCGGCGAAAATAACTCCTGAATACGGCGCTAATAAGAAGCCTCCCAACGCTGCCATCCCTGCTCCTAATAAAAAGACGAAAGAAAATATCGCTTTTACGTTAATACCGAGCGCTTGAACCATTTCTTTATCCATTACACCTGCGCGGATCATTAGACCTATCTTTGTTTTTTTAAGCAATAATAGTAAGGCAATATAAATGATGATCCCAATTAAAATTACGAATAGACGATATTTAATTAATATAATACCTTCAAATGTATAACTACCTTGTAACCATAACGGTAATTTAGCACCAATTGGATTTGGCCCCCAAAATACTTTAATACATTCACTAAGTACAAGCATTCCTCCAAGCGTCACAAGAAGCTGGCGAACATGATTTCCATATACCGGTCTAATAAGGAATCTTTCTAAAATGAATCCAAGAAACATTCCCATAGCAATTGCTCCAATTAACGCTAATACATAACTACCTGTCATATTAAATAGCCAAACACCTGTAAACGCTCCCCAGGCAAATAAACCACCATGTGCGAAGTTTAGAACGCTCATTAAACCGAAAATCAGTGAAAGACCTGATGCTAATAAAAAAATGAGCATCCCTGTTGAAATCCCATTTACAAATAAATTGATTAACACATCCATCCTTCTCACCTCGGATTCATGTTAAGAGATTCCTAAATATTTGTGACACATTTCCTTATCCTCTTTTAATTCATGCATAAAACCGTTATGAACAATTTTTCCGTTATCCATAATATAAAAGTAATCACCAATTTGACTAGCCATCATAAAGTTTTGTTCAACGAGTAAAACGGTTGTTTTCTTCTTCATTTTCAAAATGGCTATCATTAATTTTTCTATCATAATAGGGGACAAGCCTTTACTCGGCTCATCGATAAGTAATAAACCATCACTATTAATAAATGCTCTTGAAATTGCTAGCATTTGCTTTTGTCCTCCGCTTAATAGTCCGCTTTTTTTGTGCCAAAACTGCTTTAAATCTGGAAATAGTTCAAGCATCCACTCAATTTTCTCTTCCGCTTCTTCTCCCTTACCCCTAGCAAGAGCGAATGTTTCTTCTACTGTCAAATCGTGAAAAATACCTTGATTTTCTGGTACATACCCTATTCCTTTTCTTGAAATTAAATGTGTAGATAATCCATTTACTTGTGTACTATCATAATAAATTTCACCATGTGCGATATGGTGAAATCCCATAACCGAACGTAATGTCGTCGTCTTCCCTGCCCCATTTCTTCCAAACAGTACAGTAATCGTTCCTTTCTCAACAGCAAGAGATACGCCTTGTAAAATATGAAACTGATCTAAATACGTCTCTATATTATTCACTTGTAATAGTGCCACTATATAATCCCCCTAAATAAGCACTTTGTACACGCTCATCTTTCATAATCTCTTCGGGCAAACCTTCAGCCAATAGCTCTCCATGGAATAAAACGATAAGATGGTCTGACAAATCTAGTACCATATCCATTTTGTGTTCAATTAGTACAATTGTACTCTCTGGATGTTTCTTAATATTTTCAATCACTTGTAAAATAGCCGGTACTTCCTCAACTGATATACCTGCCGTCGGCTCATCAAGTAGTAACACATCTGTTTTTAAAGCTAATAACATTGCAAGCTCTAACTTTCGTTTTTCTCCATGCGCTAAATCTTTCGCTAATACATGTTCTTTTTCCTGAAGTAATACAGTTTTTAAGACACGTCTCGCCTCTCCCACTTGTTGCTTAAATTTTGCCGAACTCGGAAAAAAACTATAGCAATCTTGCACAAATGATTGAACACTTAAACGAACATTTTCAAGTACCGTTAACTCTGGGAATATATTTGTAAGTTGAAAAGAACGACCAATTCCTAATCGAGTTCGATCCGAAATTGATAATTTTGTAATCTCTCGTCCTTTAAAATATACTTCCCCCTTTGTTGGAGAAATTTGTCCACTTAGTAAATTAAATAACGTTGTCTTTCCTGCACCATTAGGTCCAATAATGGAAATGAGCTTTCCTTTTTGTACTGTTACATTCACATCTTTAATAACATGATGCTCGCCAAAAGATACGCAAAGATTTTTCGTTTCTAGCAAATGTGTCACGAAATCCCTCCTTTTAAAGCTTTAAGTACAAAAGAAATACGTATAAAGAGGGCGTCCCCCTCTTTATACAAAATCAACGGAAAATTCAGTTTATTTATTTTGAACTGGTGGTTCTGTCTCTTTCATCGTTAATTCTCGCTCTAATACTGGCACCGGATAGTCAACACCATCTTGCTTTTTCAATTTGATAGAATACAGTGTCTGCATCGCTTGGTGATCCTTTTCTCTAAACTTCATCTTTCCTTTCGGTGTATCAAATTCCATTCCTTCCATTTTCTTAATCAATGTATCTACATCTGTATCACCTTTTGTTTTCTTTAAAGCTTCTACAATAGAAATTGCCGCTGACATTCCACCCGCTGTAAATAAATCTGGCACCGCACCATTAAATCGTTTTTTATGTTCTTCAACTAACCAATCATTCACCTTATTTTTCGGAAGTGTATGATAATAAACAGAAAAACCTTGCATTCCTACTAACGCATCCATCGTTTTTAATGCCGGTATATCTGGTGCACCTGTAGAAATTTTAATACCTTGTGCTTCCACATTCATATCTTTTAACTGTTTCCAAGGTGAGTTTGCCCCTGCCCAAACGATAAATAAATAATCTGGTTTTGAGCTAATGATATTTTGAATATTTGCAGTGAAGTCAGTCGAATTTGTATCTGCATATTGCTCGTTTACAATATTCGCACCTAATTTCTTCGCTCCAGCTTTAAACGCTGCAATCCCTTCACGGCCAAATGCATTATCCGGGGCAAACGTCGCAATCTTTATATCTTTTTTTGCAATTGCAGCTGCTCCTGCAATCGCATCTTGCGAAGAGCTTCTTCCTGTTCTAAAAACATATTTATTCCAATTCTTTCCGGTAATACTATCAGCAACTGCCGGTTCTACAACCATTATTTTTTCATATTCTTCAGCTAGTGGTAAAACCGCTAATGTATCACTTGAACTAGACGATCCGACTAAAAAATCCACTTTCTCTTCTTCTAATAATTTCGTAGCTTTTTTAACTGCTACCTCTGCTTTCGTTTCCGTATCTTCTACAACAAACTTAATCTTCTTCCCTTCCACTTTCCCCGTTCCATCCGTCGCATAGTCTAACCCTAATTCAAATCCATTCACTGTTTGTTTTCCATATGATTCTAATGGACCTGTTAATGAAGCAAGAACCCCTACCTTAATCGTCTTTTCATCCTCAGTACTTGTTTTCTTTCCTGAACAAGCTGCCGTTATTAATAACGAACCTAACACACAACCAGTAGCCACCATTCTTAGCCATTTACGTTTTTTTATCGACATTGTGATCCTCCCCATACTTTACTTTCTGATAGAGTCAAACACGCCAAAGTTACCCATCCGTAATTATGACTTTTCCTTTGAATCATACAAACACAGCTGTTTGAAAAATTTAATGAAGTACCTTTACATTCGCCGCCTCTTTCCAAATACCTCCATTTATCATATATTCATCTAGTATTTTTCACCACCTAATTACAGTCGCTGCCCATGTATACCCAGTCCCGGCACTAACTACTACTGCAATATCTCCGGCCTGTAATTTTCCCTGTTCATTTGCAAAGTGAAGACCAATGCAAGGATCAAGCGCTGACATATGTCCATAATGATCTAAATATACAACTTGTTCTTCTTCTAGCCCTAGTCCCTGTATCAATTCTATTAACATGGAACGTTTTGTATGCAGTGGTAACAATACTTTAATATCTTTAGGAGTACATCCACTTTTTCTTAACGCCTCCCTAATAACCTTGTCAAAATTAGGGATTGAAACCCGGTCTAGACGTTCTTTCATACTATTAGGATCTATTACATCAATATAATGTTGTCGATTCTCAACTGTATCATAGCTCGCAACCTACTTCGATCCACCAGCTGGAATACGAACATCGTCATGAAATGAACCATCTGTTAATTTATCAGAATTTTATAGCATATCCCTAATCAAAATGAATAAACGCCCCCGTCAGTTAACCTTTTTGCACTCCCCTCCTTCTTATAACACCACATATATTTAAACAACATTACGAAGGTAAATCCATATTTTACAAAAACAAAATATGCTAATATAATAGATAAGTGATTATCACTTAAAAGGAACTGATATAAGTGAGAAGATATTGTTTTACATACTTAGGAGGAATCATAATGAATTTTAAACATGTACTTGCAACAGGCTTAATTACCGCCACACTATTTGGTGCAACGAATGCTCATGCACAAACTGAACATTTCATTGATGTACCAAAGGAACATTGGTCTAAAGATTCGATTAACTACTTAACTGAACAAAAGGTCATTAGTGGCTATGGCAACGGAAAATTTGGATTTGGGGACAATGTAACTCGTGGGCAAGTAGCTGCGATTATTTCAAGATACTTAAAATTAGAAAATACTGGATCTACAATTAAACATTTCTCTGATATTCATGGGCATATGTTTGAAAACAATATTAAAGCAGTTGCTCAAAAAGGACTCATGACAGGGGACAATAGCACTGACAAGTTTAGACCAGACGATACATTAACTCGATACGAAATGGCTGTTATCTTACAAAAAGCGTTTCATCTACCTGTAAAAACAAACGACCTTTTCTATGATGTTCCAAATAATTTTTGGGCAACAGACTCTGTTCGTTCATTGTATAGTAATGGAATTACAAAAGGAATTGGAAACTATCGATACGGCGGAGAAATGAATGTAACAAGAGAACAATTTGCAACGTTTATGTATAACGCAATTAATGTAAACCCTTATTTTGTTCCTGATTCTATTCCTGCGAAAGATGAGGATAAGTATAAAGAAATTGAGAATATACTGATTGATTCTGGATTTTTAAAAACAGATTATAACTATGTATATACTAAAACTGGTCGAACATATGATGGCATTATGTATTTTAATTTTTCTCCCTATGATGACAGCGCATATAGAATGTCTATTCATAGTGATGATCCTGTATTAAACGAGCCGGTGAAAAAAATCCTAAATACACTACTACCAACTAAAGCAGATTATCTGTATAGTCTAATTAAAAATCCTACTACAAGCTCTCGAACAATAAAATTAGATGGTCGCAAAATTGAATTTAGTAGAGACTCTAGTACTAGTGTAAATGTTTATCTTGGAAAACAAAAATACTAAAAGAGTGACTATTTAACATGAATACAAGTAGCTCTCATAAGAAATAAAAAGGCTGCCCCACAAGTCGGTTTCAACGACTTGTGGGGCAGCTCCTTTAATCTTAATTAGAATTAAGTTCCACTTTCTCTAATCCTTTAGCCAATTGTTTCTTATCTAGCCCTTCTCCTATTACTACCAAGTTCGTTGGGAAACCGAAGTCTTGTTCCAATAAAGTCGGTACCCCGAACGAATATTGGAATAGGTGCGGGTATTTATCTCCATGGAATTTCACAAATCCTTTTACGCGATAAATACTATCTGGTACATTCGAAAGCCATTCGTATAATTTATCTTGATCAATCGATTTCGTAAATTGATACGTCATCGTTTGTATATGTAAATGCTGTTTGACATGTAGTGTCTCATGTTCCCCATCATTCGTAAATTCAGCTTCTTCTATGTCTTCTAAAGATATATTACAATATTTTGTTTCAAACAATTTCGCATGATTGTTTATTGCTTTCACTTCTTCAATTACTTTGTTCTTATCCGCATCTGTTAGTAAATCTGATTTATTAATTAAAATGTGGCTACCAAACTTCAGTTGCTCATGCAGTAATTGCTGAACGTTTGCACTTAATACTCTTCGATTTAACCATCTTACTGCATCTAAAACGACTACAATTGATTTCACTTCTAAGAAAGGTGCTAAAATGGGTGATACACATGCATCTAACACTTCAATTGGATGTGCAACACCTGTCGTTTCTATATAAATGACATCTGGTCTTTCTTGCTGATATAACGAGTGTAATTGTATTTCAAGCTCTTCTTTTAGCGTACAACAAATACATCCTTTCAGAAGTTCTCTTAACACATTTTCTTTTCCAATAATATCCGTATCTACCGAGTATTCACCAATTTCATTCATTAATACTGCAACTTTTCTATTCTTCTTTTTCTCCGCTAACAATAAATTTTGTAATAATGTTGATTTTCCGCTACCTAAAAAGCCACCTAATATATGAATTTCTACTTTTTTCATTTGATCGACCATCCATTTCTTTATTTCAAACGTATTCAAAGCGTAATAATTACGATTTATATTTATTATTTTATTAAAAGAATTGTGATTTGTAAATATATCTTCACTGTTCGTTTACTTCATAAGCAACTCTAATTCCAGACTCTATTGCTCCTTGCATCCATCCATGCGTTAATGTCGTATGCTCTCCTGCAAAGTGTACTTTGCCAGCTGGCGGCGTAATATACGGAAATAACTCTAACTCTTGGCCTGGTTCGAAAGCTGTAAATGCGCCGCAAGAATATGAATTTTGACTCCAGCTAAAAGATGTTCCAGTAACAAACTCACTATAGACGATGTCACCGTATATTTCCGCTAAATTTTTCAATGCGTAACGAATACGATCTCTTTGCGGGAGACTATCCCATGTTAACGCCTCATCTGCCCACGTATAACTCGCTAAAACGATAGCTGCCCCTTGTGTATGAATACCATAACTCGGATAATATGTAAATCGTATAGGTAAATCTGTAATAGATTTTCCACCACATTGTCTCGCTTTCTCCCAAAATCTACTTTTAAATTCTATCGCAATTTTAGTTGCAGCAATATAATTTAATTCACGAATTGCTCGTCTTTTAAAATAAGAGAATAAATGATATGGCTGAACTTCTACAAATCGTAACGCTGAAAATGGAATTGTGATAATAGCAATGTCGCCTGTTACCATAAATGGATGTGACGTTTGTTCATTTGTTACTTGCATCATCACTTTATTATCTTCCTGTATAATTTTTTCTACTTTATAAGACATAAAAATATTATCTTTTAACTTCGGTAAAAATGAATTTGGTAATGTATCCATTCCGCCCGTTATCTCATAATATTTTGTCGTTGAAGTAAAAAAGATCATTTCACGTAATGCTTCAATTAAAGACATTCCCATATATGCTTCCATATCTAGAAGTACCCCAATCATATCTATTGCTCCATCTGAATAATACTCACTTAAAAATGATCCGAGTGAATATGTTTTATACTTTTTTTCAACGATGATCCAGTTTTTATTAGGATCTTTTTTTATAAAATTAAGTATTGGTTCTAATACTACTAACATTAACTCTTCTGCCGTTTTTCCATTTTCGTTCTCTAAAATTGGATATCCAAGTATACTTGGATTTTTTTCAAACACATTCAATCTCGTTTTAATATTATTCGTATAAATAATATCTGAAGCGGTTTTATTTATAAAAAGATTTAACGGTAATTTAAATTTACGAATGTAAGCTAAAGTTAACTCGTGCGTTTCAGGAATTCGCATTGGCCCTGCATTAAAATATAAGCCTCTGCTAAACGGTTCACGGATCGTATATATTCTTCCGCCTATTCGGTTATTCGCTTCTAAAATTGTTATGCTATGCCCTGATTCTTTCAATAACGAGGCTGCAACTAATCCTGAAATTCCTGCACCAGCAATAATAATTTGCTTTGGATTCTTCGTTTTTACGAGTCCCACATTAATAATATGAAGCATTCTTTCCATCGTTAATGGCTGCATCATGCCCTTTTCCCCTTCGATAAAGGATTTTATTGCATTATATTCGGTTCACTTACTTCCTATGTTTCGTGCACGAAATTGCACGGATACATTTTCAAAAACTTGAATATCTTTTATAAAATGTAATAAACTAGATATGAATCTATAGAAGTAAGACGTATTATCTTACATAATAAAATCAATGAAATTGCGAGGAATTTTGAAATGAAAAAAGGTATTAACCGTGTAGTATTAGTAGGAACAGGAGCAGTTGGATGTAGTTATGCTTACTGTATGATTAACCAAGCTGTAGCTGAAGAATTTGTTTTAGTTGATGTAAACGAGGCAAAAGCTGAAGGAGAAGCAATGGATTTAAGTCATGCTGTTCCTTTTGCACCAGCTCCAACTAGAGTATGGAAAGGTAACTACGAAGATTGTAAAGATGCTGACCTTGTAGTCATTACGGCTGGATTACCACAAAAACCAGGCGAAACACGTTTAGATTTAGTTGAGAAAAACGCGAAAATCTTTAAACAAATCGTTCGTAGTATTATGGATAGCGGATTTGATGGTATCTTCTTAATCGCAACTAACCCTGTCGATATTTTAACTTACGTAACTTGGAAAGAATCTGGTTTACCAAAAGAACGCGTAATCGGTTCTGGTACAACTCTTGATTCTGCTCGTTTCCGCTATATGCTAGGTGAGTATTTCGATATTGGTCCACACAACATTCATGCTTATATTATCGGAGAACATGGTGATACGGAACTTCCTGTTTGGAGTCACGTATCAATTGGTATTCAAAAACTACAAACGCTTCTTGATAAAGACAACACATACACGCAAGAAGATTTAGACAAAATCTTCATAAACGTTCGTGACGCAGCTTACCATATTATTGAGCGAAAAGGTGCAACTTACTATGGTATTGGTATGTCACTTCTACGTGTTACAAAGGCGATTTTAAACGACGAAAATAGCGTATTAACAGTATCAGCTTACTTAGAAGGTCAATATGGTCAAAAAGATGTTTATATCGGTGTACCTGCTGTATTAAATCGCGGCGGTGTTCGTGAAATTTTAGAAGTGGAATTAAGTGAAGAAGAAGAATTAAAATTCGATCGCTCTGTTCAAGTTTTGAAAGAAACAATGGCTCCTGTTCTGTAATCGTGTATGCAAAAAAAGCAATCCAATTTATTTTGGATTGCTTTTTTTGATTGCTCCTTAAAAACATCAGTTATTTTCTATCTTTTCCTATTTTTTAAACTGTTCCTCATTGTTTACATCAAGTACATCTAATAAAAAGATAAAGATTGGTATCCCTATAATAAGCCCCCATATTCCAAGAAAATGTTCTGAGAAGATGAGAATCATAAATGTATAAAAGATTGGTAAATTCGTTTTCGCAGACATGAATTTTGGGTTTAAAAAATAACTTTCAAGAGCATGGATTACTGTAATGAACACAAGTATGTATACAACGTACATTACTCCGCCTACGTTATAAGCAATAATACAAAGTGGAAACAAGGAAATGATAACACCAGCAACTGGAATCAAACCGAGTAGAAAGACCATGACGGCCAATACAAGAAGCTGCGGAAATCCTAAAATCACAAGTGCAATTACAGTGAGTACACAATTGACAACCGCAATTAAAAACTGTGCTTCAATTACTTTACCGAACGATCTTGCAAACCTTTCACCAAAATATGCAATCTCCTCATAAAAAACCTTCAGACTACTATCTTTAAATTTCGAAGTAAATGATATTATGCGTTCTTTTTCTAATAAGAAAAATAAACTTAAAATAAGAGAAAGTAGTATTTGCAAACTGACTTTTCCTATATTTGCAATCGATTGATATATGACATCTACACCTTGTTCTATATATTTTGATACTTCCATCCCATTAATTGTTGAAAGTGCATATTTAATGATTTCATTATCAGGTGGATTTTGAAAAAACAACCTAAACTGATAAATCAATTGGGAAATTTGTATCGTTAGCACAGGTAAATATTTATATAATGTTGTGCCGATAAAAGTAACTAATATTATATACAAACATGCGATAACAATTTTCCGATTCACTTTCAATTTCTTTGAAATAAAACGTTGAAACCGATCCATTAAAAATGTCAGTATGAACGTAATTAATATTAAATTGATCATACTTTTTAATCCATATAATACAAGCGCTACTATTATTAAAACGAGAAACCGTTGGAACCCTCTACTTCGAAAGAAATTTTTCACTTCATTCATTAAAATTTAACCTCCCCCTTCAATGGATGGAAATTGAATATATTACATTTTATGAACTTCTATAGACAATCTTTCTTACTAATTGAGAAGAATCCTTTTTTTCTTTTTATATTGTTAGATTCTTTTCATATTAGCCCACCAACATATTTCAGTGGAGCTCTATTTTTCGTTTATCCTTTTACAGTTTTGGTGATTTTCTATTTTTAGACTGCTGCTCATACGCATATCCCATATTGAACAGTTCCTTTTCACCAAATTGCTTCCCGACAAACACTGCACCTACCGGCTCTCCATTGTTATCATATCCTGCTGGCACCGCTAATTCTGGATAGCCAGCTACAGCTGATAGAAGAACTTCTTCGTTGTTAATCATAACTAAAGCATCCAAACCTTTTTTTACTAAATATCTATCTAGCTCTTTTCTTGCATTTTCTTGACTCGATCGCACTATTTTTTCAAACTCATCTTTCGTTATAGCAGATTTTTCAGATCCCTCAATTAATGTTTGTCCGTATTTTATTCGTCTATTACTATCCTTTTTATTAAACACTATAATCTCTTCTAGCGATTTTACCGGCACATTTTTTTGCTGTGAAAGATAATCCTTAACATTATGTTTGAACTCATATTCTAATGTTTGTAGATTATCTACACCCTCAGCGTTTAACTGAATATCATCAGTCAATATTGCACCTGCATCTTGAAGGTCTTTTCTAATTTTTTCTGCTACTTCTTTTCTATTTTCATCTTGTCGATCTATTGAAAAAAGAACTCCTATTTTTTTCCCTTTCAATCCATCTATCGATAAATCCTTCGCATAATCAACTCTTTCTTTATCTTTCATTTTTTCTGTCATAGCATCTTTTTCATCATAACTTACCATTATGCTAAATAACGTTGCCGCATCCCTCACCGTTCTTGCCATCGGCCCTGCTGTATCAAGTGTTTCAGCTAACGGAATAATGCCAGATCTACTCACCATACCTAGTGATGGACGTAACCCAACTACTGATTGTTGCGTCGCGGGTGCTACAATTGACCCAGTCGTTTCCGTCCCGATTGCAAGTGGTGCAAAATCTGCCGCAACTACTGTAGCAGATCCAGAACTTGATCCCGATGTATCAAACGTAATCGGACCGTATGGATTCAAATTTTGTTCTTTTTTCCCGCTATATCCGCTAGGCATTGTAAAGGATAAATAATTTGCCCACTCAGACATATTCGCTTTCCCTAAAACAAAAGCACCTTCTTCTTTCAACTTCTTCACGATTGTCGCATCTTTATCTGCAATCCAATCTTTTAACACATACGTGCCCGCACTTGTCGGCATCACCTTTTCTGTTTGTACATTATCTTTTACGATAACCGGCATACCGTATAAGTTCGACTTCTTATTTGAAGACCTTTCTTTATCTAACTTTCGCGCTTCTTCCATTGCATTTGGATTAATCTCTGTAACAGCATTTAATGATATTCCATTTTGGTCATGTTCTTGTATTCTAAAAAGATAAATACTCGTTAATTCTTCATATGATAATTTTCCATCATCAATCATTTTTTGAAGCTCGTTCACAGTCGCATTTACAACCTCTTTTTCTTTTATCTTTACTTTATCTATGTTGATTCCTTTCAGCTGATTATGTATCGGTTTTAACACTCTATCTTTATCATATACGATACGCTCAGGTTCCTTTGGAAAATAATTTTTATACACGTAATATCCTCCGGCACATGCCAATAGGACAATACCCCCAGCAATTGACAGCGTAATCTTTACCCACTTTTTCATGCTGTTTCCTCCGCTCTAAAAGTTGCTAAATTGTATTGAAAAAGAGAGTTATCCTTATAACCCTCTCTTATTAAAATGCTAAATGAAGAATTTCAATTTAATTCATTCTTTTTTGCATTTGCTTCGCTAATAATTCCTTCACTTGATTATACGTTAATCCTGAATCTTTATTTAAACGTTTTACTTCCTCAACATTAGTACCTACCACTGTATATTTTTTCTCATCATTCATTTTTCCACTTCCCTTTCTACTGCATTATTTCTTATATTTTTCCCCTAAACTCTTATAAATTAACACAAATATAAATAAGGAAACTGTACGAAACTCAATAGGTGAAGGCAATTACGTAAGAGGAAAAGACAAAAAAATGTCGAATTTATATACTTGTTGAATTTAAGGACTTGGAGGATATATTTTGAATACATATGAGTTTAAACATAACATTCCAACTCTACAAGAGTATAAATATTTGTGTGATTCTGTTGGTTGGTCTAATTATATGAATTTTGAAGTGGCGGAAACTTCACTGAAGCATTCTATTCACTGCATCACAGTCAAAGATAATGAACAAATTATCGGCATGGGAAGAATTGTCGGCGATGGATCTATCTATTTCTATATTCAAGATATAGTAGTTCATCCAGATTATCAGAAACATGGTATCGGGAAAGAAATCATGTATCGTTTAGCTGCATACTTACATGAGAATGCCCCTGATATGGCGTTTGTCGGTTTATTTGCATCACAAGGTAAAGAATCGTTCTATGAAAAATTTGATTTTAAGGATTACTCACCACACATGACGGGGATGTTTACTGTCATTACAAAACAATAAACATAACAGATTTTTAATTGTACGGAAAAACTTCAATTCATATGAAGGAAATCGTTCTTGCAGTAAGAGTTTAACATTGCATACGAAAGGAGAGTACATATATGGCTAATATGTACTCTCCTTTTATTTAACTTTTTATACATTAAATTTCTTAATAAAATTTCACTACATCTTCAGTAGGTAAGAAAGTTCTTTCTCCTGGTTGTTCATTTGGCTCACCAAATGGCATTTGTCCTACTAAACTCCACTCTGCTGGAATGTTCCAAGTTTCTTTCACTTCAGCATCTACGATTGGATTGTAATGTTGTAATGATGCACCAATTCCTTCAGCCGATAATAACATCCATACAGTATGTTGTAACATTGCATTTCCTTGATGAGACCAGAATGGGAACTGATCTTTATATAATGGTGCATTTTCTTGCATTTTTTCTACTGTTGCTTGATTTTCAAAGAATAACACAGTCCCAACACCTGTATGGAAACCTTTTAATCTTTCTACAGTCGCTTCAAAGTTTTCTGCTGGTACGCGAGCTCTTAGTGTTTCTTTAACAATATCCCAAAACTTTTCATGCTCTCCATCCATTAATACAACCATACGACCACTTTGCATATTGAAAGATGTTGGTGCGTGTAACGCTGTTTTTAAAACTTCTTCAATTCTTTCTTTCGTAATTGCATCGTTTTTTGTTACTTTACGAATAGAACGACGGTTCACAATTGCTTCTTTTAAGTTTGTTGTAGTTGCTGACATTTTAATTCCTCCAAATATTTGTTTTATAATTTATTTTGTTATTTCATAACAAGCGAATTAGCAATATCCATCTGTATTACATTGCATACCTTCAAATGAATTTGTTTTATCCTTTTCAATTTCTTTATCAATGACTCTTTGTAGCGTTTCTTTACTAGCTAGCCCTTGAATGACTTCATCTCCAATCATGACAGTTGGAACAGCCATAATATTCGCTTCATCATATGCATGCTGAATTGCTTCTTGATGCTTTTCTTTATATTTACGAGTTACTAACGCATCTTTAAATTCAGCTTCAGGAAGGCCTACTTCTACCGCTAATTTTGTTAAAACATCAATATCTTCAATGTTTTGCTCTTCTTGGAAAAATGCTGTGAATACGCGGTGATGATACTCATTTCCTAGTCCACGTTCTTTCGCAAATTGACACCCTTCGAAAGCTAAATGTGTATATGGATGCGGAGAAACACGTGGCAAACGCATATCGATTCCTAACTTCTTCGCAGTTGGAAGAATAAAAGCATCCCATGAGCCTAATTTTTCTGGCTCATTCCATGGATCTATTTTTGAATATGGACTTGGACGTAATTCAAATGGCATCCATTCAATTTCTACATCTTTCTCTTTCGCTACTTCATCTAATGGACCTTTTGCTAAAAAACAAAATGGACATATAAAATCTGAGTATACTTTCATTTTTACAGTCATACTTTTACACCTTACCTTTATAGTTGTAATCAAATCAGTTACATTGATAATAAAAAAATATAAATATGATTTAAGCATTCATTTTTTCTTGCAAAATTTCAAACAAATGCCCCATCGTAATATTTCTCAAAACTTCTTCCATCGCGGATTGCGCTTGTATTAATATAACTTCTAACACCGCTTGAATATTTGCTCCAATTGGACAATCTGGATTTGGTTGCTCGTGAATATGAAATAGTTTGTCTTCTTCGACTACATTTACTGCATAGTATACATCTAACAATGTGATTTCATGTAAATCCTTTAATAATCCCGCACCACCTGGACCGCGATTTACATATACAAAACCAGCTTGTTTCAAGTACGACATAATTTTACGAATGACTACTGGATTTGTGTTTACACTTTCAGCTATATAGTCTGAAGTACAAAGTGAAGATGGATTGTTTTTCAAAATAGATAAAATATGAACAGCTATAGAAAAGCGGCTACTAATTTTCATCGTGATCACCACCCTGATGTAATCATTATAGTTACAACAAAAAGATAAGTCAATCCTTTTCATAGATTTTTTATAAGCAAATAAAAAAGTGTCCCATTATGATATATGAGACACCTCTTTTTATTCTGCAAATAGCGCTTGAAATTCTTCAATAAATAGCTGCACAGCGATTGAGGAATCCTTTAATGAAGGAACAGCTAAAGCAATTTCTCTCCATACTTGTGGTTCCAATTCTCTCGTTTGCACATTCTGTGGTAAATTCGTTAAAGATAATTCGGCTAATATTGCAATACCTAGCCCTTCTTGAATCATGTTTAAAGCTGTAGTAACGGTTGATATTACATACTCAGCCCGAAGTGGTACGTTTGCTTGTTTAAACATATCAATAATGGGTGGTTCGTATCCACCCTTACATAATATGATCGGTTCATTCTCTAAATCACTAATTGTAATAGAGTCCTTCTTACAAAGAGGATGATCATCTCTTAAGATAGCAACCATTTTCCCCTTCGTTAATGGGACAATCTCCATCTCTTTATTAGGCAAAATAACAATTCCTATATCAACAACCCTCGATACTAACCAATCTTCAACTTCTTTAATCGTTCCTTCACAAAGAACGACTTCTAAGTTCGGATACTTCTCCTTAAAAAGGTTTATCATTTTGGGTAAGAAATGTGCAGAGGCACTCGGAAAACTCCCAATTCGAATCGTCCCAACTTCGTGTCCTTTCTCCATCGCAACTTCTTGCTCAATTTTCTCTACACCGTTCAAAATCTCTCTAATATGCACAAGAATTCTGTTTCCTACATCCGTCACGATTAGCCCTTTTCGTTTATCACGTATAAGAATCGTAACTCCTAACTCTGACTCAATACTTGAAATTGCATGACTTACAGCTGGCTGCGTCATATTTAACACCCGAGCAGCCTTCGTAAAACTACCTAACTCAACAGTTTTTATTAATACTTGCAGTTGTGTAATGGTCATAACTAATCACTTATACTCCCCATAAAAAAGATTCATTTTATTTATTACAGTCGATATCATATCATAGTGAAATGAATAACAACAAGGAGGTCTTACCGTGACACAGCTTTCTCGAACTAAGACGGCCATAATCCTTACCTTTCTCGTTTTCATGTGGGGAATCAATTGGCCTTTATCTAAGTTTGCCCTGCATTATACACCACCCGTTTTATTTGCAGGCGTTCGAACTTTAATTGGAGGATTCATTTTACTCCTTTTCGCATTACCGAAATACAAAGAGTTACACTTAAAAGAAACTTGGCATTTATACGTTATTTCTTCTTTACTTAACATCATTATATTTTACGGATTACAAACTGTAGGCCTTCAATATATGCCCGCTGGGTTATTTTCCGCCATTGTATTTCTACAACCTGTTTTACTCGGCATTTTCTCATGGATTTGGCTTGAAGAATCTATGTACGGCTTAAAAATTTTTGGGCTTGTTCTTGGATTTATTGGCGTGGGTGTCATTAGCTCTAGTAGTTTAACTGGACATATTTCTATTATCGGAATCCTTCTCGCGATAGGATGCGCGATTGGCTGGGCACTTGGAACAGTATTTATTAAGAAGACTGGGCACCGCGTTAATTCCATTTGGATGGTAACACTTCAGCTCATTATTGGCGGGCTTTGCTTAATTGGATTTGGTTCAGAGTTTGAAAGCTGGTCTAGTATCGCTTGGAGTATACCATTTGTTAGCGTACTACTCTTTATTTCATTCTTTGTTATTGCAATGGGATGGCTTGCATACTTTACTCTTGTTGGAGCTGGTGAAGCAAGTAAAGTTGGGGCTTATACATTTCTTATTCCATTAATCGCTATTATTGTAAGTTCAATTTTCTTACATGAGGCCATTACTATTAGCTTATTCATCGGACTATTATTTATTGTGGTAAGTATTTGTTTCGTAAATATAAAGCCAAAAACGCTTACTGTAGGGCAGCAAGTTGAAGTGAAATAAATATGAGAAAGAGCCTACTATTTGTAGGCTCTTTCTTATTGTATGATAATACTTAAGTAATAAAAATATTACTTCTACTATACATGGATGAACTAACAATTCTAATCATAAGGGGGAATTATATGGTTTTACAGTATAAAGAATTTGGAGATTCAAGCTCTCCACTTATGGTTTTTATTCATGGGAGCGGAGTCAGTGGATGGATGTGGGACAAGCAAATTAAACATTTTACTAACTTTCACTGCCTTGTTCCTGATTTACCTGAGCAAGGAAAAAACAGAAGTAAAGATCATTTCTCAATAAACTTTAGTGCTGAAAAAATCATAGAACTAATTGAAGAAAAAGGACAAGGGAAGACTGTTATAGTAATTGGGTTTTCATTAGGCGCTCAAGTATTAATTGCTATGCTAAGCATGAAACCAAACTTAATTCAATATGCTATGGTCAATAGCGCATTAGTTAAACCAATTCCTTTCGCTAAAACATTAATAAGCTCTCTTAGCCTAACCTACTTCTTAATAAAGAGTAAGAGATTTTCCAAAATACAAGCAAAATCAATGTACATAGATGAAACACAGCTTGATAACTATTATCATGACAGTTGTCAAATAAACAAAAATACATTTGTAAGGATATTAGAAGAAAATATGTCGTTTACAATACCAAAAAGTTTCAAAGATGCTAATAGTAATATATTAGTAACTGTTGGAGACAAAGAAAAAAGAATTATGAAGGACTCAATGACTGAAATCCTTGAAAATAATACGAATTGCACAGGTATTATCATTCCTGAAATTGGTCATGGAATCTCTTTAGCAAATCCCATGCTATTTAATACTATAATTGAAAACTGGCTCGAACATGATATTCTGCCGGAAGACTTCATAATCGTCAATTAAATTCCAGACATCGATAAACTTCATTATAGAGTGGCTATAATAGTGCCGATATCCTCATTCCTTCTAATCCTTAGACCTAATAAAAAAGGTCTCATTATTTACGATGAGACCTTTCAATCTTACTTATCTTTTACGACGTACTACAAAAACACACGCACCAACCGACGATACAATCGCCAAAATAGATAAGACAATCGCTATTACTTGCATATTACTAGTGCCCTCATTCTTTTCTACACTAGACACTTCACCATGTTCTCCTGTTAATGACGCACCTTTTGCAATTGTAGTAAGTGAATGTGGTTTTTCAGCTTTTTCATCGCCTGTCCATTCAACAATTTCTCCATCTTTATATTGTTGATATGCATCCCAAGCTATTTTTTGTTCTTTATCAGGGTTTTTAGCGACGAAAGTAAATCGCTGGAACTGACCAGGTAAAATCCCTTCTCCTGTTGCTTCCCATACTACAGTTTTAACTTTTCCGGCATTATCTTTCTGCTCTTCCACTTTCCATCCTGGCACTGGTTCATACTGTTGGAACTCTACTCCAGACGGTATTTTTAATGTAACTTTTGTCGTTGCTACATTCTTCTCAACTGGTACTTTTATCGTGTAAGTCTCCCAAGAATTAACGTCCGAAGCTTCTGGTTTCACAGTGACGTGCGCACTAACAGGTAACGAAAAAATCCCCATTGCAATTATTGTTGCGATCATTGTTGTGCCAAATTTTTTTATACGTTTCATTTTCTATTCGCTCCTTTTTATCTATACCTTCTCTTTACCTGCCGCCTACTATAAATTTATAATCCGCATCAAAGCTATCAAGAGATTTTGTTAATCCGTGCACTTTTATATTCCAGTTTCCTATCATGTTAATATACATACCTTCCGCTTCATATTCTCCTGGTGAAACGGCCGAAACTTTAAATGAACCTTTTCCCATGTTCATATCCAATGATTGCGTAGTTAAAATAAGTTGCTCCATATCGGTAACAGGTTGTCCGTTCTCATCCTTTAAAGTAATATGGAATGTATTTTGTCCTACTTTATTAGGACTTACATGTAAAGTAAGTTCATACCCATTATCTAATTGCTTACTCTCTGTAAAAGGTCCCGTAGGAGGCATCGGTGGTGTTTGTACGTTTGTCATAAAAGCTACGATGACGAAAATGATAATTCCAATGATAAACTCTACTTTCACCGTAGCGCCTAATCGTTGCTCCGCTCTCATTTTCCCTTTCACATAATGAACAATTCCCAATATCCCCATGAAAATGAATAAAAGTATCTTTGCTAATAAAGCTAATCCATACTTCGTATCAAATAACGAATGGATTGTTGGAATAAAGAATGTACTGTTAAAAAGACCTGTTATTAAAATCACGATGACAGCACCTGTTGCCCACGGTGAAAAACGCTTAATCATATCCCAATACATATTCCACTTATCATCCTCTTTACGTAAAAGAAGAATAATGGATGATAGACCACCAATCCATAATGAAGCTGCGAATAAATGTAAAAAATCCATAACGACAGCAATATCTTTAAACTTCAAACCATATGCATGGCTATTAAAGGCTTTCATAACAAGTATCCCGATAAACAATACTATTGGAATGCTCCATACTTTAAACGATGACAGCTTCTCGCGCTTCATCGCAAAATACGTAACGATTATAAGCAAACTAATAAGAGCCATTTGAGTGAGCCATACGTAACTAAAAACAGAAAGTTGTAACGTTTCTTTTAATAGTAAAGGATGGAATGCTTCTAACCATGAAACATCAGCATTTATTTTCGCTTGCAGTGGTAGAGTGAATAGTAAGCTAATGAATATGCCAATTAATGAGATCCATATTATTTTTTTACTTCTTGACCGAACCGAGGTTGCATTCCCTTTATACATAATAAGATTAAAGAATAGCACGCCTATAAATAGTGAGAAACTTGTATATAGAATTCCACGTTCCATAATCATATCTATTTGCGGGACATACCCCATCTCTTCTACTTGTATATCGTCTGCTCCCGCTTCTGCTGATCCAATTCGGAACGGAATAACCCCTTGAATAGGATGCCCGTCAGCAGAAATCACTTTCCACTGAATAGAGTAGAGTCCGTTTTTCAAATTTTCTTTTAACCCTGCTTCTAATATTTTTTTATTTTTCTTATCGATATAAGCATCTTTTAGATCTACTCTTGTACCTGAGGTATCTCTTACAAACAATGTATTAAAATGTGAAACTTGTATATCCTCATCGAATTCAATTTTCACAACAGCTGGTGCTTTCTTCAACGTTTCATTTTCAGCAGGGTTTGATTTCACAATGTACGCATGAGCAGATGCACTTTTCGGTATTGCTATGGTAAGCACGCATGCAATTAATAACCATGCCCCTAACCTTCTCATTACTTTCACAATCATTTCACTTCTTTCTTCCTCATCGCTCTATTTTTATTACATCTACTTCCCAAGTCGATTACTTAAAGAAATATTAACCTGATTAAATATAAACTTCTATACAGTAGAACTCTTTATTTCTCTCTCACCTCTAAACTTCTAATAAAATAGTAACTATCTTCATAGATACAACTTACATTTTTAAAGTCGATTGTTATTATATCATAAAATATATTTATGTAAGTTCCTGAAGAAGAAAAGTTATCGTGAATCATTTGTGAAGAAAATGTGAAATACATAAATAAAAAGGTGTTACGTTATTACGTAACACCTTTTCGTAAAAACATATAGTACTACTGCGATACCGCTATCCCCAAAACACTTCTTTAAGTCTCTCCATGATAGAGGGCTCCCTTTATATCGCTACTTCTATATCATCGTTTTAATTATAATTAAAAGCCAATCTTTTCTATACAATATATCCTTTTATTTTTCATATATATTTAAAGAATCCATTTACATAAAACAGCTATTCCTAAAGTATCGCATTAGGAATAGCCTCAATAAAAAATATCTTATCTAGCTTAAAAATTAAATTTGACATTTTCAATTTCTGTATTCTCGATTACTAACCCTTCAATCTTAATATTTTCTAATTTTATTTCCTTATTTGAGCTAATCGCGTCTAAGATACCTAAAAAATTCTCCGCTAATTTTTTAATGGTTTCCATTTTATACAAACTACTCGCATATTCAAATTCAAAAAACAACTCTTTTTTTCCTTTTTCTACAAATAAGGTTAAATCAAATTTCGAAATTTTATTTCTATATTCAACAGGCGTCATTTTCAAATTCCCCATTATACTTTCATTGATTTGAGATTCTTGAAAAGCTAACATTGTAGAAAATATAGGGTTTCTCCCTAAGTCTCTCTTAATTTTTAACTTATCAATAATCATATCAAACTGATAATCTTGATTATCATACGCTTTAATTAGCTGTTCTTTAATCTCTGACAAAAATTCTGTAAAGCTTTTTTTCTCCATAGGGAAACTTCTAATTGCAATAGTATTTGCAAACATACCAATGATATTTTTCAAATCAGAATGTGTCCGCCCTAAAATAGGCATTCCTACAATTATATCGTGCTGCGAGGAACATTTTGATAACAAAATACTATAAGCTGCAGACAAAATCATGTACAATGTCGTATCTGTTTCTAAACTTAAATTGTCTAAACGTTGCTTTAATTCATTTCCTCCTTCAAAAATAAAACTATTTCCTTCAAAACTTTGTATAATTGGTCTAGGAAAATCCGTAGGCATATCTAATACTGGAAGATCCCCTGAAAGTACATCTAACCAATATTTTTCTTGTATACTTGCAGCACTTGTCTTTAAAAACTCATTCTGCCAATAAACGAATTCTTTATATTGAATAGGGTTTTCCTGTAACAGTTTTCCTTGATATAATTCCGATAACTCCTGCAGTAAAATATTGACTGAATATCCATCTGAAATCAAATGATGCATATCTGTTAAAAGCACATGTTTATGACTACTTAAGCGAATGATCTTAACTCTTACTAAAGGTGCTTTACTTAAGTCAAAAGGTTCAATAAATTCATCAATTATATTTTCCAGTTCGACATTCAGCTTCCTTGATAGATTAGAACATAAATGTTCATCTAAAACAGAATAACTAATTTCTATATCCACGTCTCCCTGAATTCGTTGTTTAGGCACACCATCTACTACTTCAATAGATGTTTGAAATGCCTCATGTCTCTTTACAATCTCACAAAAAGCTTTTTCCAATTTATCCAGATTGATTTCACCTTCTAGTAAGGTTGCTCTTGGCATATTGTAACTAGTTCCAATCCCCTCCATCTGTTGTAGTGTGTATATCCTTTTCTGGGCTGAAGAAAGGTCGTAATATTCGCACTTTTCCACAGGTTGTAATGACACATACTTATTTTCAGATCTTTTCTTTATATGCTTACTTATACCTCTTACTGTTGGTGCTTTAAACGCTTCTCTTAACGATATATCTACACTAAACTTTTTATGAATTTCTGCCATTAAAAGCATTAACGACAATGAGTTTCCACCCATTTCAAAAAACGAGTCATTCATACTAATTTGCTTAACATTAAGAGTTTCTTCCCACATTTGTGCAACAGTTTTTTCAATTGGATCCTCAGGCAGTTCATAATTAGTTTTTATCAATAATTCATCCTTAATTTCTGGGAGTGCTTTAACATTTAGCTTACCATTTGGAGTCAAAGGAATTCTATCTAACTTAATAAAGATAGAGGGCATCATGTAGTAAGGAATCTTACTTGAAAGGTATTCCCTTATTCCCCACCCATTCTCATTCTCTTTCAACACAATATAAGCACATAGTATATTATTATTTTCTTTATCTTTTTTTGGAACAACAATTGCATCAAGTATCATATCATGTTGCAACAGTACTGAATTTATTTCTTCTAACTCCACTCTATATCCTCGAATTTTTAATTGATTGTCGATTCTTCCGAGAAATTCTACTTCTTGATGGCATGTGAGCCTCCCTAAGTCTCCCGTTCTATAGAGTTTGATTTTTTCATGTCCCAAAGGTGAAACCGTAATAAACTTTTCGCTATTTAAATCAATTTGATTCAAATAACCTTCTGTCACTCCTACTCCCCCAATACAAATTTCACCAGCCATTCCAAGTGGAACAAGTTTTTGACCTCTATCCAAAATGAATATTTTCGTGTTATCTACTGGTTTTCCAATAACCGTTCCCTTGGATACAAGGTCAAAATCAGTAGCATTAAATTTATGAAATAGAGCGCCAATAGTAGTTTCTGTAGGTCCATAGTGATTCATAATTACAGTTTGCGGATACACCCTATTAAACTTACTAATATCAGCTGACTTCACTTCTTCACCGCCCAATACGATTAACCTTAGCGCCATGCAATTCTCATAATCTTCAACCATACGATGGTTAACTAAATAATTAAATAGTGAAGGAGTCAGTTTTATATAACTGATCTTTTTCTCTTTCAAATATGTGATAAGGGTTTCTGGGAGCATATAATGTTCTTTTGGAATTAAATGTAACTCACACCCATTTAATAAAGCTGTATACAAACTTGTATATCCTAAATCAAATGCGAAGGAAGATAATAGTAGTGTTTTATCCCTATGCGTTATACTTGCTTCTCGTGTGAACCATGAAATATAATTTACCAAGCTTTGATTCTTAATCGGTACCCCTTTTGGGAGCCCAGTGGTACCAGATGTATAAATAATATATATTGGATTATCAACTGTACTTCTTTCCTCTATATTTGAAGGACATTCAAAAAATAAGCTCTTATCTTCCAATTCCATAACCTCACAAGTAAAATCATTAGAAGTTACTAAGTGAGACTGGGTCAAAAGAAGAATTGTATCACTGTCTTCAATCATGCTATTTATTCGTTCTAATGGAAACTCCGGATCAAGAGGTAAATAAATTGCCCCGCTTTTAATAATACTCCATAGTCCAATGATCATTTCAATAGAAGGCTCAGCTAATAAAGCGATTACTGTATCACTTCCTGCCCCCTTCTTTATCAAGTGTTTAGCTAATTGATTTGCTTTATCATTTAATTCCTTATAAGTTATCGTTCTCTGTCCAAACACTACAGCAGTACGATTCGGATGTTTTTCCACCAGTTCTTCAAATATACGTTTAATCGTTTTTTCTTCTGGATACAAAGTATCAGTATTATTAAAAACACCTATTCTATTTTTTTCTATCATGGTTACTAGATCAATTTCCTCAATTGGAATAGTAATGTCCTCTATGATAGTATCAATAATTTTAACGAAATGTTCCGCCATTCGTTCAATCGTCTCTTTACGGAACAAACCTGTACTATATTCAAATATAAAACGAAGTTGTCCATTCTGCTCAGTTACTTTCAGCTCTAAATCAAATTTAGATGTACGATTCGTATACTCGTACGGTTTAATTTCAAAATCACCTATTTCCGCCCTTACTGCATCAACATTTTCAAAAGCAAACATCACATCAAACAGAGGATGACGATTCACATTTTTTTGCAATTGTAGCTTATCAACGAGCATCTCAAATGAATACTCCTGATGTTCGAGAGCTTGAAGTGTGTGGCTTGCAACTTCTTTCAAAAAATCCTCAAACCGTTTCTCTGAAGTAGGATAATTTCTGAGCGCAAGTGTATTAACAAACATACCTACCACATTCTCTAATTCAGAATTCAGTCTTCCTGCTACCGGGCTTCCAATTATAATGTCTTCTTGTCCGCTATATTTAAACAATAGTATATTGAATGCCGAAAGTAATAATGAGTACAGAGTAGCTCCTTTTCGGCTTGAGATTTCATTTAATTTAGATGTATAATATGCATCCAAATTAACTTGAACTACATCACCTTCAGACATTGGCTCATCTAATCTTGGATAATCAGTTGGTAAATTGAGTAATGGTATTTCTTTTGAAAATATTTCAAGCCAGTACAGTTCTTTTAGTTTCCAGTTCCCGGATTCTATCATTTTGTTTTGCCAGTTTGAAAAATCTTTGTATTGAATTCTTACGTCTGGCAAATTATTTTTTTGATAAAGAGATGCAAACTCTCTAATTAAAATTCCCATTGATAAACCATCGGATATAATATGGTGCATATCATAAACAAGCAAATATTTCGATGATGGTAGCACCTCCACAATTGCTGCTCTGAACAAGGGCCCTTTCTCTAAATCAAATGGTCTAATAAATGTTTCAACAACACTCTCAAAATTTTGTTCATCTGCATACAAGTGTTGCATATTCCATTCAGGATTTTGATGGATTTTTTGAACTATTTTCCCTTGTACTTGTTTAAATGATGTTCGCAAACTTTCATGGCGATTAATTAAAGCTTGCAATGCCTTTTCTATCTGTACTATATTAACTTCCCCTTCAAGAAATACTGCTCCGGTAATATTATAGTTTGTAGATGCATCATTCAATTGACTAACAATATACATACTTTTTTGTGCTGGAGAGACTTCATAATACTCCTGTGGTGGTGCTAAACGAATCGCTTCATATGTTTCTTTTTTCCCCATCATTTCTTCAATGATTACAGCCAATTCCTTAATAGTAGGAAATGCAAATATATTTCCAAGTGGAAGTTCAACTTCAAATTCCCTATGAATTTCAGAAACAAGTGTTATTGCTTTTAATGATTGTCCCCCAATTTCAAAGAAATGATGATTAATACCTACACCATCAATTCCCAGTATCTTTCTCCAAATACTTACAAGTTTTTGT
The DNA here is from genome assembly GCF_008368885.1 of Bacillus sp. BPN334. Taxonomy (NCBI): domain Bacteria; kingdom Bacillati; phylum Bacillota; class Bacilli; order Caryophanales; family Bacillaceae; genus Bacillus; species Bacillus sp. BPN334. Next base: position 28,884 of record NZ_QOZW01000020.1, read on the forward strand.
TGTATCGTATTATAAGGTTTTTGATACTCTTCATCAAACTCTACTTTAATCTCCATATTTTCTAGGGACTTCCGATCAATTTTTCCATTCGGACTGAGCGGAAGACTTCCTAGTTGAATAAAATAAGAAGGAATCATATATTCAGGAAGTTTCTTCCGCAAAAACCCCCTTATACTGCATTGATTATTTGTACCATGCGAGGGGGAATCATAGAATGCAACAAGATACTTATCATTTGCTACTCCATTCTTCACGACAACTATAGAGTTTTTTATGTTATCACATTTGTTTAACACAACTTCAATCTCTCCTATATCAATTCGATGCCCTCGTATTTTTGTTTGGTCATCCTTCCGCCCCAGAACCTCAATGTTACCATCGCAAAGTAATTTCCCCATATCTCCTGTTTTATAAAGCATTTTTCCATAATTATGATAATACGGATCTCGAATAAACTTATCCTTCGTCAACTTAGAATTGTTAATATAACCTCTAGCTAAAGGTATGCCACCTATGAATATTTCCCCCTTCACTCCAATCGGCAAAGGGTGCATGTTCTCATCAAGGATATAAATGCGCCTGTTAGCAAGTGGTTTTCCCACGGGAATAACTTTTAAGTCGGCACTTTTAGTTCCTTTTCCAGACACTTCATATAAAGTACTTGTCATCGCCGTTTCAGCAGGTCCATATGCATTTAACAAAATAATATCTTCTAAAGGTAACTGTTCCCACATCCCTACTTTCTCCGCTGGCATTTGTTCCCCACCAACTATGACGAGTCTGAGGTTACTATCTGGAATTATTTCTGGTCTTGTATACCATTCTTGTACAATTTCGCCCCAATAATTTGTAGGTAGATTAACAACTGAGAGTCCAAGTTCAACACATTTCTGAGAAAACTGATAAGGAGTCCATATATTCTTATCACGCAAAACAAGAGAACTTCCTGCAGCTAGTGTTGTAAAAATTTGTTCAAGTGAAATATCAAAACTTATCGAAGAAAACTGAAGAACACGATCCTCCGGTGTCAGCTCATAACGTTTGCAAATATCAATGGAGTGGCTTACAACTGCTTCATGAGACATCATTACACCTTTTGGTCGACCAGTAGAACCCGAAGTATAGATGATATATGCCAAATTCTGGGGTTCAATTCTAACACTCGGTTGGTTTTTTGGTTCTTCGAGCACTGAATCCCATTCTATATCAAGACAAACAGTATGCCCCTGATAATCTCTAATCTTCGACTGTAAATTATTTTGGGTGAGTAATATAGGTACTTGGGCATCTTTCAACATCAAATTTATTCTTTCGCCAGGATAATCCATATCTATAGGTAGAAAAGCTCCACCAGCTTTTAAAACAGCTAAAATTCCTACAATCATTTTAGGTGAACGTTCAACATACACTCCCACAGGTATTTCAGGCCCTACTCCTAATTTAATGAGCTTATGCGCTAACTGGTTTGAAAGTATATCTAATTCTGTGTAAGATACACTTTCATTCCCCTGTATAACAGCAGGTTTGTTTAAATTTAATTTTACTTGATCAGTAAATAAATCCTGGAAACATTGATTCTTAGGATAATCCAATGAAGTAGAATTATTATCACTTAAAATATGTGTAAGTTCTTTCTCAGAAATCATTGAGATATTCTCTAACTTACCATCTTCGCTAACAAGCATTTCCCACAAAATATTGATTAAATGTGAAAGTATCTGATTTGCTTCTGTTTCATTTAAAAAGGAACTATTGAATAGTAGCTTCAATTGAAGCTTTGGTTGTAGATTACAATAAACAACCAAAGGATAATCCATTTGTTCATCTATACGTACTGATTTCACTTGTAATGAACCAATTCCGTCTTTCAATTTCACATCGAATGGATAGTTTTCAACAATTACAATACTCTCATACAAATCATATAAGGCAGAGCTTCTTGGCATATCAATCCAACTTCTTATATCAACGAGTGAGGTATATTCATATTGACGCATTTCAACCTGCTTCAGTTGTACATCTTTAAGCCATTTAATCAAATTTACATTTTTATTTATCTTTACCCTAAAAGGAAGAGTATTCATAAAGCAACCAATTATTGAATCCGAACCTTCTAACTCAGCTGGACGCCCTGATGAAGTTACCCCAAAAATAATATCTGTTTCTTGGGAGTAGCGATTTAAAAGAATTGCCCAAGCCCCCTGAATCATAGTATTTAGTGTAATCCGATTCTTTCTAGTAAAGTCTTGAATTATCTGCTGTTTGTCTTCAGACACTTCGTATACTACATCTCCAAAAGCAGATAACTGATTTGAATTTTTTGCAGGAAAAATATTATTGAATCGTATAGGTGTTTTAAATCCATCTAACTCGGTTCTCCAAAATTGTTCCGCTTTCTTCTTGTCTTGCCTACGTAACCAGTCGATATAATCTTTAAATGGATATACATGTCCAAATGTTATCTTTTCGTCAACGCATAACGCTTCATAACACTGACCCAGTTCCTTAAAGAGGATGCTATTACACCAACCATCTAACTGAAGGTGATGATGCGTCCATACTACATCATAGGCATACTCGTCTTGCTTAATGACCAAAATTCTCATAAGTGGTGGTTTTGAAAGGTCGAATCCCTTCTTACGATCTTCCTCAATAAGTTGTTCTAACTTTTGCAATCCTTCAGATTTCGAAACATTTGTCCAATCTAAAACTTGAAAAGGGATTTTCAGATTTTTATGAACAATCTGTACAGGTTCTTCTAGTCCTTCCCAATGATATGATGTTCTTAAACTTTCATGTCTATCTAAAAGTTTTTGCCAAACCTTTTCAAATATCTCAATATCTAGTTTTGATTTTATTGAAAATATTGTTTGCTCCACAGTTACTGACGATTTTGGTGAATAGATATGATGAAAAACCATACTTTGTTGTACAGGTGAAAGCATGTATATATCTTCTATATTTTTATATACCTCAAGCCATTCATCAATTTTCTTTTGATCTATGGAGACAAGTGGGAAATCTGAAGGCGTCAAATATGTACCTTCTTTTGTTTGACAGTGGTCAATTATATCCTTCAAATTGTTGACGAAGTCCTTTGCCAAGCCTTGAATGGTTTCAACTAAATGACTATTCGTACTATATTTCCATTCTACACATAATTTTTTATCAACGATCATACATTCAATTTCAAGCAAGTGACTTCTAATTCCATTCAAATCACGGGTTGGTCCTGTATTCACATCCGATATATTAAATAACTGCTGTTTTTTAATTGCTTGTTCGAACTGTCCTAAATAATTAAAGCTTATTTGTGCCCTTTTCCTAGACGAAATTTGCCCTCGCATCTCTTTCTCTGCTAAGTAATATAAAATTTCATAACCAATTCCACCATTTGGTATAGCACGATACCGCTCTTTTACTTGCTTCAATATTTCTGCTATGCCCTTCTCTTTTTCAATGTCGCCCATAACAATAGGATATACACAAGTAAACCATCCTATAGTTCTTGAAGTGTCGTACTCTTTTAACAAAGGATTCCTACCATGGCCCTCCAAATCAACTAGTGTTTCACCACTCCAATTTGCTAATGTACTAGAAAGTGCGGAAAGCAGAATATCATCAATTCTCATTTTAAATAATTGATACGTGTCATGCAGTAAATACTTTGTTTCTTTCTCCGTCAACATAAAAGAAAGTGTACGAGCAGATTTTTCATCATTTCTCCCCCCTTCCATGTCAATAGGTATAGTATTTACAGAAGAAGAGACATTGTTCTTCCAAAAAGCAAGTTCATCTTTTAATTGATTGGAATAAGCATATTCATAGAGATGCTCAGACCATTTTTTAAAAGAGAGGCCTTTCACTGGAAGTTGAACAGATCCACTATTTGTAAGCTGTTCATATATCATCTGTAGAGTGTCCAGCATAAGTCTCCATGAATATCCGTCTATTACAAGATGATGTACTGTTATAAACAACCTTCCTTTTTCCTGATCCCCAGAATCAAAATATGCAACTTTAATTAATGGACCATCTGTAATATTTAATTCATACTGCAATTTTGATAAAATTTCATGCATATGACTATTATTAAAATCATGTAATTCAAATAACACATTCTCATCGGACTCTGAATAAACTTGAATCCATTCTCCAGCCCTTTGATAATAACGGAGCCTAAAACTATCATGATAATTTGTAAGTATACGAAAACTTTCATGCAACAAATTCGGATTTATACCTGCTCGTGTTTCCAATAGCACAGATTGATTCCAATGATGATAATTTTCCAAATCTTGCTCAAAAAACCACTTTTGAATCGGTGTAAGAAGCACTTCTCCAGTCTCAGGTTCTTCTATTTGATCTTCACTATAGCTTTCTTTAATATCTGCAATACAATCCGCCAGTTCTGCTATCGTTTGGTTCTCAAACATCTGACTCACGGTAATCTCTATACCCTTTTGAAGCGCTTTACCTACTATTTGAATACTTAAAATTGAGTCTCCTCCCAACTCGAAGAAGTTATCATGTATACCAATTTCCCCCTGATGTAGACCCAATACTGCAGACCATACCTCTACTAGTTCTTCTTGAACTTTATTTTTTGGAGCAACGTAACCTTTATAAGTATGAATTTGAGGAGCCGGTAAGTTCCTTCGATCAAGCTTTCCTATTGAAGTTAAGGGCAGACTCTCTAGCTGAATATAGTATGATGGAAGCATATAATCTGGTAATTCTTTTGCTAAAAATCCCTTAAGTTCCTCCATGTTAACCTGAACATGGGAAACGATATATGCACAGATAACTTTTTTCCCATTATTAATTTCCCAATCAATTACAGCAACATCTTCAATGTAGTTCCTTTTTAATATTAAATTATGAATTTCTGAAAGTTCAATCCGATACCCTCTGATTTTCACCTGATGATCCTCTCTTCCAAGAAACTCGATTTCTCCGTTTGGAAGCCATCTTCCTAAGTCCCCTGTTTTATACATACGATCATTTGGATTAAAGGGATCATTCATAAATTTTTCATTTGTAAATTCTGGTAGATTCAAATACCCTCTTCCTACACCGTCCCCAGCAATATACAACTCACCAGGAACACCTATTGGACTAATATTTTTATCTTTATCTAATATATAACATCTAACATTTGAAATCGGCCGCCCTAAAGAGACGGCATTTTCTGAACATTCAACACTTAAAGCATCCACTGTTGTTTCTGCTGGACCATAATTATTATATAATTTATATCCTCTATCAATCAGTGCATCTTTTAATGATTCTTCTAGTCTTTCTCCCCCTGAAATAACTGTGTGTAAACTCTGTAATTTGCGATCATGACATAATAATTCTTTTAATACAGTCGGTATGAAATTAATAATATGAATTTCATGTTGATCAACATAATCACAAAAATGCTTCTTATTTAAAATTAAATTCTTTTCGGCTATATGTAATGTCGCTCCATAAAGTAATGTACCGAAAAAATCCTCAATACTCGGATCAAACACATAATTTGTTAGTTGTAATAGATTTGTTTTTTCCGTTATATTAAATGTTTTTCCAAACCACTGAACAAGATTAACAACATTTCGATTTTCTATCATTACACCTTTAGGTTTTCCTGTAGTACCTGAAGTATACAAAACCGTAAATAAATCATTCGGACTAAGGTTTACTTTCGGTAGAAGAGTCTCACCCGAAAATTTTCTACTATTATCCAATATAAAAACACAATCATTGTTGAATTTTCCAATTACATAGTCGTTTTTATTAATTACATCCTTACTGGTCAATATGAACTTTGTTTGACTATCCTGTATCATATACATTTTCCTTGACTCTGGATATTCTGGATCAATTGGCAAGTATGCAGCTCCGACTTTTAAAATAGCAATTATCCCTATTAGCATTTCAATTGATGGATCCGTCATGATTCCAATAATCTCACCCTTTTTCACTCCTTTTCTAAGCAGTTCATTTGATAAGTTATTGGATATGTTATTTAATTCTTCATAAGTCATAGTCCTATTTTTATATACAATCGCAACATTATCCGGGGTTTTCATCGCTTGTTGCTCAAACAACTGACTAATCGTCAACTGATGTGAATATGTTTTACGAGTATTATTAAATTCCAAAAGGATTTGTTTTTTCTCTTCAATAGATACGATATCAATCTCTTCTATTTTTTTATGAGGATTTTTTATGACTGCTTCTGCAATTTTAGTAAAATGTTGAGCTAAACGCTCAATTTTAGATGATTCATATAATTGTTCGTTGTAACTGAAACATATCTCAATATCTTTGTGCAAACTTATACTAATAGATAAGCCATAATTAGTCATTTCAAAGGTGGAATATGAGTTCAAAGCGATTCTATTTTTGTTTGTCAGTATCGTCTGATCTAAAGGGTAGTTTTCAAAAACAACAATAGTATCAAAAAGATCGATTTCCGTATCCAATTCACTATATTTTTTTATATCTACTAAAGATGATGTCCCATACAATTCCCAATCCTGCAATGTCTTATTTAACTTTTTGATAAGTTCTATAGATGTTTCGCCAGAATCCTTTTTAACTCTTAATGGAACTGTATTTATAAATAGGCCTACCATTTCTTCAATCCCATTAAATGTTCCTGCTCTACCCGAAATAGTTGCGCCAAAAATAATGTCATCGATATTATGATTCTTTTGTAGCACAATTCCCCATAAACTATAAACAAGGGCGGCAAGAGTAACTTCATTTCCCTTCGCAAATCCTTCCAACTTATCCCTTGAAAATTGAATGCGATACTGATGATCTTTTCGAATTGATTTATGTTTCTTTTTTGTTACTTCCAAACTATTTTGCGAGTTAAATCCTTTTAAATACTCTTGCCAAAATACTTTCTGCCTTTCTTTATCCTGTTTTTGAATATATTTAATAAAATCTTTATATTTTTTTTTAGTAGGCAGATTGTAAGTTTCTGATTCACTAAGGCATCGATATGCGTTTAGGAATTCTTTTAAAATAATTCCATTACTCCAGCCATCATATATAATATGATGATTACTTATAATCATTTCATGTCTTTCTTCTGCTAATATGCACAAAGTAACCCTAAATGGTATTTCTTGAAGATCAAACTTTTTTTCACGATCTTTAACTTTTATCTCTTCTAGTAAAATATTTTTTTCACTTTCACTCTTGTGTGTAAGATCAATTATTTTAATATGAGGGGTATGTTCTTTCAATACTATTTGAACAGGAGTTTTCACTTTTTCCCAACGAAATAGTGTACGTAACTGCTCATTTGTTTGGACAACCGCGTCCCAAGCTTTCGTAAACAATCCTGCATCAACACTACCTAAAATCCCCAAACATATCTGTTCAAAATACTCATCACTTTGAGGATTTTTTAAGTAGTGAAATAACAACCCTTCCTGCATTGGTGTTAAACCAAGAATATCTTCCAAATTTTGTTTATCCAATTTTATCATCATTGAGCTCCTCCTTGAGACAATCAAATGAATCTAAATAATTATGCTTCTTCATATTTTCTATAATTTCTCCTCTTTCCATCTTGATAACTTTATCCGCGATATGAAAGTACCTATCATCATGAGTAATAGCAATGATAGCTTTTCCTTTTTCCTTTAATTCAGCCAATAGTTCTGTATAGAAAAAATGTCTAAATTCAGGGTCTTGATCTGCCGCCCATTCATCAAATAGATAAATAGATTTATCCTCTAAATAGCTAATTAATAGTGCTAGTCTTTTTCGTTGTCCTGTTGAAAGTTTAGTTGTACTAAATTCTCCATTTTGAATTTGTACTTTTTCATCGATACGTAATATTTTCAAATATTTTTTTATTTCTTCTTCCTTTGAGCTATAGTCAATACCATAGACTTTTGTAAACAAATAAAAATCACTAAATATTGCGGAATATAGCTCTCTTAACTGTTCCTGATTTATTTCTTGATTGTTAACAAATATGTTTCCGCTATTTGCAGAATATAAACCTGTAATTAGTTTAGCAAGAGTTGATTTACCACTACCATTGCCACCGGTTATAAATACAACCTCTCCTGATTTAAGTTCAAAATTAATTGGCCCAACTTGAAAAGCTTCTCCATGTTCACTTTCGTATTGATATACTACCTCTTTAATCTCCATGTTTATTTTACTTTGAGGTATCAAAGTACTGTTTACGTCTGTCTTATTAGTTTCGGTTTTTAAATACCTTGAAAAATCATTTATTCTCTTCCAACTAATTTTCATTTGAATCGCATTAGGGATCGTATTGAGTATACTATGTAGAGGTCCTGTCATATAAAGAAAAACAAAAACATAGCTTCTTAAAAACTCACTCTGTACCCCTTTAAATAAAAGCGGAAATAAAAATGTAACAGCCCCAATTACCATAACAAACAGCAATTCACCAATAATAAAAACATTAGCAAACTTAAGACCACCTTGAATCCGCTTATCCTTATAATCCTCACAGCTCTCTTGCATCCCTTGTCCAAACTCTTCTCGTTTTGACTTTCCTATGCTTAACTCTTTATAACCGCCAATGAGATCGTTTATATATCTAAAAAAAGTGTTTTGGATGTTTCTTGTTTGTTCCCAAAGATTATTAGCTGATTTTCCAGCTACATAATACATACCTGCTGCAACCAAAATAACTGCAATAGAAACAAGCAGTCCATAAACATTAATTACTCCCAAATAAACCAAACAACATAAAAGTGTAATTGAATCAGTCAAACCAGTAATGATGGTGGCAGCATAATTACTGATAGCTTCTGTATCATTATTTAAGGTGGTTTGAATTCTTTCTGACTCTATTTTTTCAATTTTTTCATAAGGATTTTTTAATATATCGTTAATTAACTGGATTCTTTTTTCATAAATCAGATTATTCGTAATGGTAATCAACTGCGTCCGTACCAATTTTTGCGCTAATACATAAGTAATAATTCCTAGCAAAAAATATAAAAACAAACTATTGTTGCTTGAATAATTACTTCTAGTTAAAGCTTCATTAATAATAAAAATAATCATCGCATTTCCAAAACCACTGGTTACACTCAACACAAAAATCGGAAAAAAATTTTTCTTATTATGCAAAGGAAAAACAGTTATTAAAGATAAATATAGGCAGAACAGTACAATACTAATTAAAGTAGCCCATACCGCAAAACTCATACTGATAGGTAACCAAACATTAACAAAATCCCAAGAAAGTCTCCCGAAAAATACAAATGGAATTTTATAAAGGGCATACCCAGCTAAGAACGCAAATAGAAACGTTATAAAGGGAATACAAATACTTTTAAATTTATTTTTTTCCAACTTCCTTTTTTTCTTATACACCTGAATCATAACTATGAAAATGAAGTATAGAGTAATAATTGAAAAAGGAACCATAAACAAAAGTACAGTAACAGAAAAGGCATCAATACTCTTATACGTATCTTTACCGTTTGTCACCACACTCTCTCCCACAAGTGTGTCCATAATAGCCTGGCCAATATTTTGAGTGTAATCGGAGTTCATGTTAGCCATCACCGCAACTCCTAACTTCTCTTGAGGATGAAATACAACGAAAGAAGAGAAATTCGGATTACTTCCTGCATGTGATATTTCACCAGGACCATTTTGAAAAACTTGCCACCCTCCGGCATAAGAAGAGCCATCCTCAGATGGTGGAACTGATCTGTTTGGTATATGTGTACTATAAATTGCCTTTTGCTGATCATCATTTAGTCCATATATCCCAAGCTGCATACGAAGCCACTTTTCCATGTCTTCATTATTTGAGATAAAATAACCTGCGGGTGTATTTCCTCGATAAATAGGTGCATTAAACTCTATAGGCTTTAAAAAACCTATTTTATATCCCTTTGACATATCATATTTAGCGACATCTTTTCTAAACAAAAAAGTATTACTCATATTAAATTGGTTTAATATACTATTCTGAACGTATTGTTCAAAAGATTGATTGGTAACTTTTTGTATAACTAATCCTAGAATATCGTAGTTAATACTGGCATAATTGAATTGCTCTCCTGGATATGTCTCCAATTTTTGATTTAATATTTCTCTAACTGTATTTTCCAACGCATCATTGTCATTTGAGATAGGTATGTCCCCAATGGTATGAAAAGGGATCCCACTCGTATGATATAAAAGCTGTTCAAGAGTTATTTCAACATTTTTATTAAGTTGTTGTCCTTTATAATTACCTTCATATATCATTTGAAACCACTGCAAATATTTGCTAACAGGGTCCTTTAAATCAATTAACCCCTTTTGAACAAGTTGATATATTGCGAGAGCTGTAAACGCCTTACTATTCGAACCGATTTCAAATAATGTTTTTTCCGTTACACGTTGCTTTGTCTCAAGATTTGAATAGCCAAAACTTTTTTTATATACAGCTTGATCACCTTTGACTACTATCACTGACATTCCAGGAATTTTGGCTTCTTGCATTTGTTTTTTTATAAGCGAGTCTAGTTGTTCTTTATCGTTTTCCGTAAACATTCTATCATTCTCTGCATTTGCTATTTGAATCCCAAATAGCATCTGTACATTTAATAATATTACAAGGGTAATCAAAACAATTTTTACTCTCATCATGATTGAATGACTCCTCTCTAATATCATATATTAAATATATTTTCAAGATCTTCACTCGAGAGGTTTGCCGTTTCAAAATCAGATGGGGTGAATTCAGCATGTTTTCTCTGACAACAATGTTGAATCAAATCTCTCAATTGATTCATATACTCCATGAAAAATTGCGATATTGTTTCTTGTTTAAATTTGTTTTTGCTATACGTAATCGACAAATTCAACTTTTTATCTACTGTATACGCAACGATATCTAGCAAACAATCCATCTCATTTTTATTGCTGTTATCTTGACCGGAATTTTCATACGCAAATTCAAAAATTCCATTGGAAAATGTAGCATTAAAATCACCTAAATAGTTAAAACGAACATATTTTCGAGATTCGGAACTTAATTCCTTCGAAATATACTTTAAAACTCCATAATTTAGACCTTTACTTGGAACGCTACGCAATTGCTCTTTTAATTGTTTAATTTGTTGTGATATATCTACATCCTCAAATTGTAACCGAATTGGAAATAGACTCGTAAACCATCCAATAGTTCGCGATACATCAATTTCATCATTTAATTCTTCACGCCCATGCCCTTCAATTTCAATAATCACATCATTTGTTTTAATATACTTAGCCATTACCAATGATAGCGCTATAATCATTAGTTCATTACCTTTTGTTCGATAAGCTTCATTTGCTTTTTGTAACAGCTGCATAGTTTCTTCTTCTGTTAACTTCTTAATCATTTTCTCGCAAAATTCCATACGATCCAATCCTAAATCAAAATCATGAAATGAATTCTCTTCATATTGATATACATGCTCCCAGTATCGCTTTTCTGATTCTGGAATTTTTTTACTCATTCTCTTTAACTCAATTGCCCAATCCTGTACCGAATTATCTTTTGGCGGCAAAGAAGTTTTCTGCTTATTTTCTATCTGTTTATATAATTGATTTATATCTTCAAAAATAATTCGCCAAGATATACCATCAACAGCTAAATGATGAGCTGTCATCAATAGTCTTTTACCAAAATCACCTAAATCAAATATACAAACTTTAAGAAGAATTTCATTTTCAATATTAAAGCTCGATTTCAATATTTCTCCAATACTAGCAATACGAATACTTTGCTCTATTTTTGATAATTCAGATAAATCAAATGATTCTATTTTTATTTTTTTATTGTAATTATTTTGATTATAAAATAATTCCTTCGTTTCCATCCGGTAACTCAAGCGAAAAGCGTCGTGATGACAAACTAATAAGTTAAATGCCGATTCAAGTATCCCAACCTCAACGTCATCCTTTACTTTGACTAACACTGACTGTGTATAATGGTTTATATTGTTCAAATCTTGCGAAAAAAACCATGAGATAGATGGTATCGTTTCAATACTACCAACACATTGTTGATTACTCTTCTGCTCTTTTGTGCTAGTCATTTCTAAATATAAAATCATATCTTCAATAACTGGATTAGCCAAAATATCCTTTGTTTTTATTTTAATTCCTTTCTCACGTATCTTAGAAGAAATTTGAATTGCTTTAATGGAATCCCCGCCTAGATGATAGAAGTTGTCTCTTATACTTACTTTTTCAACATTTAATACTTCACGTATAATACCTACTAAATCACTTTCTATCTCACCTTCAGTTTTTTTCTCTATTTTAACTTCAGGTTTCGGCAAGGCCTCTCTATCCAGCTTTCCGTTAAACGTCAACGGTATTTCTTTCAACACAATAAAATACGAAGGAATCATATAAACTGGTAAGATCTCTTTTAAGAATCTAAATAGTTCGGATGTCTTCACCTTAGCATTCTCAGTATAGTAGGCACAAAGATAGCGGTTTCCATCATAATCCTCTTGATCAATCACTACCACTTCCTTAATGCTCGGATATTTTTGCAAGTTTATTTCGATTTCTTTTAGTTCTATGCGGAACCCACGAACTTTTACTTGATCATCTTTCCTTCCCAAATACTCAATCTTATCTCCTTCAATAAATCTAGCTAAATCACCCGATTTATACATCTGCTCTTTTGCCGAATATGGATTTACAATAAATCTCTCTCTTGTTAAATCCTGATTGTTAAAATATCCTCTTGCAACACCTTCCCCAGAAATATAAATTTCTCCAACAACTCCCATTGGTACTGGGCGAAGATCGGAGTCCAACACATATATTTTCATATTTTGTGCAGGTACACCAATAGGGACAGATACCCCTTTATCTTTTTCAATATCGAATTGATGAATCATACATCCTACAACTGTTTCTGTGGGCCCATATTCATTATATATTTTTGTTTCTCTACCTAACTTTTTCTGTATGTTTGCGGCAAGGTCTACTGTTAAATTTTCTCCACCAACAATAATTTTTTTAATTGAACACCCTAAAAAGTCTGAATCTTTCAATAAAGAAAGGTGAGATGGAGTTAATTTAATAATACTTGCTTTTTTTTCTTTAAATATCCTATATAATACATATTCGTTTGCATCAGCAGGATAAATAATAATCTGATTACCACTAATTAATGGGGTAAATATAGTTGTAACAGTAAGATCAAAAGCAAGAGATGAATACAATGGGAAAACTTCATTTTCACTTGCGCCTACATATACTTGATTTGCCCAAGAAATATAATTAACCAATCCTTTCTGTTCAATCATTGTACCTTTAGGGTTTCCCGTAGAACCCGATGTATATATGATGTAAGCAAGGTCAGTCGGCTCACTTCTATTTTTAATATTAGAAGTATCTCCCATATAAATATGAGCTGCATTTATATGGATAACCTCAACCGCATACAAAGAAAGATCCCATTGATGCGAAATATCAAAATTAGTGAACAGAATATTGATATCTGAATCTTGCAGCATATAATTGACCCGTTCAGATGGATATTGTGGATCAATAGGTAAATATACCGCTCCTGCTTTTAAAATTCCTAAAATTCCAATAATTGTTTCTAGAGAATGCGTAGTTGATATTCCTATTACTGTACCTTTTGTTACATTTTTCTTTAATATATATCTCGCTAATTGATTAGATCTATCATTCAATTCACGATACGTAAGTTCCTTATCTTCCAGGCAAATCGCAACTCTATCTGGTGTCCTTTCTACTTGTTCTTCAAAAAGCTGATGGATTGTCTTGTCCTTTGGATACTCCCTATTCGTTGCATTAAATTCATATACCAACTTATCCCACATATCTTCTGGTAAAATTTCTAATTCCATCAACTTTTTATTAGGCGACTCCAACATCTGATTCAGTAAATGACTGATTCCAAGATACATTTGTTCAATTTGCTTTTCTGTATACATATGATCCTTATAATCTATATCTAGATTAAATCCTCCTAATCTAGACCATTCTCGAATAATCAATTGAATTGAATAAATCTGATTCCTATTGTAAAATTCTTCATTTTCTATTGGTGTACCATTAATTTCAGTAGGAAGTTTTGTATTGTAATAGTTAATACATGTATCAAATAAATCACCGTATCCCTTTTTCTTTAATTCCAAATCTTTCACCAATACATCATATGGATATTTTTGATGATAATAACAGCGAACCAATTCACGATTAATGCTTTTTATAAAATCTAAGACTGTCATTTTACTATCAACAGTATGACGAAATGGCATAGTACTTGTTAACATCCCCACAATATTTTTTTCATTTTTCCCCGCTCGATTAAGCACAGGCATTCCAATAATTAAATCATCCTGCCCATTTACTTTATTTAAGTAAATATAATATAGGGCAACAAAGAATGCGTACACAGAAACATTTATGCCAGTAGCAAATTGTTTAATTTCATCCGATTGATTACTTGTTAAAGAATATGTTTTTCTATTTGCCTTTGCACAATCTACTTCGTTCTTCCGCTTCACAATTGGGAGCTTACTAAACTTCTCATTCCAAAAATTTTTATCCTTCATAAATCTTTTTGAAGTTAAATAGGATTCTTCCTTCTCAAGGCAATACATATAGGTACTATTAAGCTGATCTGTTATTTTTTCACCTTTCAAAATTTGAGTGTATGCATTACAAATCTGTTCAGTTAAAAGATTCATAGACCAACCATCAGAAATAATATGATGGACCTTAACGAAATATCCCCCTTCTTTAGTATCTTGTAACTTGAACAAAGCAAAATCAAATAAGTCTTGTTCATTGATATCGAAAGGTTTTGCAGCTTCCTGCTGAACCCAGGCATCTAAATCGTTCTGACTATTAAAAATAGTATATCGAACTTGATATTTATGATATTCCTCCACATATTGATGAACCTTCTCATCCGATTCTACAAATCGATGCCTGATTCCATCATTTTTTTTTATAAAATAATTAATTGCTTTCTCAAGACAAACAAAATCCACTTCTCCTTGTATCTTTACTGTTCCCCCAATATTATGCAATGGCTGATGAGGATTAATTTTCTCCATATACCAAATCCTTTGTTGAGGATGAGTTAGTGAAAAATATTCTCTATACTTCAAATTATCACCACTTTATATTTAATGTTTTTCGAAATAATTCACTTTTTGACCATATCTAATCATTTTTTTCGTCATTTCATCCGTAATATTATTCCATACAAAACCCGTTTTTCTTAACAGCATATTCGTTTTATCCCCCATTATATGGAACAATGTTTGTTCGACATCATTAAATGTTTTCAATTCATCTCCTATACAATGCAGCTGTAAATTATATATATCTGATGCATATTGATTAAATTGCTTTTCATCAAAGATATAATCTATAAATTTATCAATTGAAGTTTCTTTTACATCTATGTCTAATCCATACGTTGTTAAAAGAGCTGATAAGCTTACATAGTTAGGATTGAAAATGTGATGAGTCTCATTCATTAATTCTTTTTTATTAAACAACTTAATAATTGCCTGACTAACATCATCCACACATGCAAAATCTATATCTCTTTCCATTTCTGGAACCAATCCAATTCTTATATATGATTTCATCATTGAGTATAATGCATTCTGCTCTATGTTTTCTTGAAACCTTCCTGTTTTAGAATCAAAACCAATGTTTCCCACTCGAAAAATATTTACATTTATTCCCTTACCCCTCATTTCCAGTACAATCTTTTCAGCTTCTAACTTTGTCTTTGGATAAGGATTTTCAATAATTTGCCCTAAATCATTATCATACTCCGTATACAATATGTCTTCGTTATTCTTTACCACACCAGAAGCTACAGCTAATGTAGAAATATGATTCACATCTTTCTTTACTCCCTTAAGCGAAAAATCAATTACATTTCTCGTGGCTAGAACGTTTGCTTCATAGGATTTTTCATATTTCCCATAATGACTAACACTGCCTGCTGAATGTATAATACATTGGATTGTTTCACTCAAATATTGATAGTTCGGCAGATCTAAGCCCATATATTTTTTTGTCAGATCGCCACTATATACAAAAATTCTTTTCTTATACTTATCATAAAAAGATGTTCCAAAATAAGAGCAAACTTTTTCTTTAATGCGATTTTCTGCTTGTATACAATTGTCACTTCTTACAATTAAATGTACATTGCAATCTAATTCAGTTAATAAATCATGTAATAAGTAAACACCCAAATATCCCGTGCTTCCTGTCAATAGAACTTCTTTATAACTGACTTGGCAAGAAAGGTTGATTTCGTAATACTTTTTGTTTCTATCATCATATAAACTTCTTATCGCTATGTCTCCTCTTACCTTCTCCTCCATCAACCGATGCCTTTCTCCTCTAGCAATCAGATAAGTTGCTAATGCATCTGGAATAGTCTTCTCCTTTTTATATGTCATATGTTGCGCTAGATCAGAAACTCTAGGGTATTCAAATAAATGATTAATAGAAATATCAAAATCCTTCTGCAAGCTCGAAACAACATTGATAGCCGTTAGTGAGCTACCTCCTAATTCAAAGAAATCATCATGGATACTAACTTGTTTTACTCCCGTAACTCTCTTATATGATTCTATAATTTTCCGCTGTTTATCATCTTTCGGAACAATATTCCTCTTTAGCTCTTCTACATAGTCGCTTTGCGATAAAGGGGAACTCTCTTCCATTTCAATATCTTTAGACAGGCTAAAGAATTGCCGTTCAAAAGGATACGTAGGGAGCGGAACACGATATCTTCTTTCTTGCGAAAAATACTTGGACCACTCAATCTTCACGCCATGAATATGCAACTTACCAATACTTTGAAGCAAGTACTTGTCATCACAAGTTTTTTCTTTTGGATGCCTTACAGTATTTACAATCGGGCATATAGATTTTCCTTGAGTATGTTGTCTAACAAAACTGCTTAATGTTCTACCTGGTCCAACTTCTACAAAAACATTTTCCGTACCCGATAGTAGATGCTTAACGCCCTCAGAAAATTTCACTACATGTCGCAGATGATTCACCCAATAATCTGCACTTTTTGCTTGTTCTTCCGTAATCCATTCTCCTGTCAAATTGGATATAAATGGTATTTTAATGTCATGGAAATTAATTTCTTTTAACTTCTTTCCATAGGTATCTAAAATTGAGTCCATCATGGATGAATGAAAGGCATGGGAGGTTGCAAGTTTTTTGAACTGAAAACCGTCCCTAATCAATTCCCCCTCAAAAGTATAGATTGCCTCATCAGAACCTGAGATTACGCATGATATTGGACTATTCACTGCGGCAATAGATACATCTTGATTCATTAGTGGTAAAATTTCATTTTCCGAAGCCATTACACTTATCATGCTTCCTTTAGGTAATTGTTGCATTAAGGTCGCCCGCTCATACACCAACTGAAGCGCTTGCTTTAATGAGAACACTCCCGCCAAACAAGCAGCCACATATTCCCCTATACTATGTCCAATCATGCCGTCCGGGTAGATGCCCCATTCCATTAGTGTTTTTGCTAATGAGTATTCAAAAATAAATATTGCAGGCTGAGTATTAGAGGTTTGATTTATATCATCTCTCATTCTAACGTCCAAATCCTTTGGGTATAAGACTTCCTTCCAGTCGACCCCACTAATCTCTTCTAAAATCTCACAACAAAGATTCACTTCATCTCGAAATCTCTTCTCTTCTTTATATAAATCCAATCCCATATTTACATATTGCGCACCCTGCCCGGGGAACATGAAAATTATTTGCTTACTACCGCCATCACAAAGATTAGTTTGAACCTTAGCAGAATTTTGATTAAAAAATTCTTGCTTCGCTTCCTCTATATCCGAAACCACTAATGCTCTTCGATATTTTAAATTTTTCCTTCCATTTAAAAGTGTATAAGCTACATCAGCCAAATTCACATTATTGTTGTGAGTTAAATATTCAGCTAACCTTTTAGTTTGCTCTTCAAGAGATTTTTTCGTTTGTGCAGAAAAAGAAAGCAATTGATATCTCCTGCTCCGCTCCGAAGCTTCTCTTTGGGGAGGTTCCTCAAGTACAACATGGGCATTTGTTCCCCCCATACCAAATGAACTTACTCCCGCTCTTAAAGGAAACTCTCGGTTCTTCCATCCCGCCAATGTATCCTGTACATAAAATGGACTATTACCAAAATTAATTTTTTCATTTGCTTTCTCGTAATTAATGCTTGGTGGAATCATGCGATGCTCCAAAGCAACTACAGTTTTTATCAAACCTGCTATACCTGCAGCGTTATCAAGATGTCCAATATTCCCTTTAACCGATCCAATACCACAAAAATTATTCTTCTCTGTATTAAATGCCAACTTCAAAGCTTCAACCTCAATCGGGTCACCTAGCATGGTTCCCGTACCATGAGCCTCTACATATGATATACTTTCAGATTCTACCTCGGCCATGTGATGGGCTGCTCTAATAACAGCAGCTTGTCCCTCTACACTTGGCGCATTAAAACTAACCTTATCAGCGCCATCATTATTTATTGCGGATCCTTTCACAACAGCATGGATGAAATCTCCATCGGCAATCGCATCCTCCATACGCTTCAAAACAACAATTCCCGCTCCATTTCCATTGACCGTTCCTCTAGCATTAGCATCAAAAGGTCTACAGTGCCCATCTGGTGAAAGAATCATACCCTCCTTGTATAAATATCCTCTTTTCTCAGGTAATGTAAGTGAAACTCCTCCAGCCAAAGCAATGTCACAATCTCCACTTAATAGCGCTTGACATGCCAAGTGCACAGCAACCAACGAAGATGAACATGCAGTTTGAACTGTATAACTAGGACCTCTCAAATTTAATTTATGTGATAATCTGGTGCCGAAAAATTGAGAACCATTTAAAAATTCCGCTTCTTTTATAAAATCTTTCGCTCCATGATATACCGTTTCTAACCAATATAAGTTTGTTGCTGCTCCAATATAAGTACCAATTAAACCATTAAAGGTATCCGGAAAGTAAGCACTACTCTCTAATGCCTCCCAAGCACACTCGTGCAAAATTTTCAGCTGTGGATCCATTACCTCTAATTCCCTAGGTGAGTAATTAAATAATTTATTGTCGAACCATTCTGTTCCTGTAATAGCCCCACCAGCCTTTATATAATTGGAACTCTGGATCGTTTCTAGATCAATTCCTCCTGTCTGTAACTCCTTATCTGTGAAGAAAGTTACCGATTCTACACCATTCTTCAAATTTTCCCAGAATTCATTTATAGTATCTCCACCAGGAAATCTGCAAGACATTCCAATAATAGCAATCTCTATACCATTTCTTATCGGTTCTTGTGCACTATCATTCATTCGAATCCCTCTTTCTTTGACGTCTCTGTTTCAACCTATTTTTTGATTCCTTTATTACCTGAACTCTATTTGAGTTCACTTCTTCCTGTCCCCTGCTCTCAGCGGTCATCTTTAATTGCTGGGATAGAGAATAAATTGTAGGAAATCTAAATAGCATCATCACAGTTATGTCAATGTTCAAATCATTTTTCAACCGTTCATTTACTTGAATAATATTCAGTGAATTCCCACCAAGTTCGAAGAAATGATCATAAATACCGACCTGATTTACCCCAAGTACCTGTTTCCAGATCTCCGCTATCATTTTTTCTAGATTCGTTCCAGGTGCTATATAAGTAGTACCTAACGATATATAATTCTCATCATCCCTTTCTTGCAAGGCCCTTACGTCGACTTTGTCGTTATTCGTTAAAGGCATACTCTCTAATTGCACAAAATGTGAAGGAATCATATATTCAGGTAACTTATTCCTCAAATAATTCCTTAATTCTGTACTGGTAACCTCTTGGTTTGCAATTAGATACGCACACAAATAGCTTTCATTACTTTGATTTTGTTTTGCAACAACAATTGCATTCTCAATAGATTTATGATTTAAAATATGGGTTTTTATTTCATCTGGCTCTACTCGGACTCCCTTAACCTTTACCTGATGGTCAACCCTTCCAATATACTCGATGTCCCCATTAGAGAGCCACCTTGTAAGGTCTCCCGTTTTATACATTTTCTCACCTGGAATAAATGGATCAGGCATAAATTTTTCATCTGTCAAATCTGACTTATTGATATATCCCCTTCCTACACCTGCTCCAGCGATATATAACTCCCCAGTCACACCAATAGGTACAGGATAATAATCTTGATTTAAAATATATGCCCTATAGTTACTTAGAGGCTTACCTATTGGTATGCTCGAACTCTCTTCATTTTCATGACAAATATAGTATGTTGAAAAAATCGTCGTCTCGGTTGGACCATACAGATTAATAATCATCTCTGCATTAACAGTACTCTTTAATTGATTATAAAGACTCTTTGTAAAGACCTCACCGGCTACAAGAACATAGTTAAGAGATTGACTTGTGACAATATTATCTATCAACACTTTCAAATGGGTAGGTACAGCTCCCAAGACATTAATTTTGTTTCTCTCAATAAAGTTCCACATATTTCTTGGCTCAGCGATTAGCTCTTCCTCAGGAATATATAACCTCCCCCCAGAGAGAATCGGGAGAAGAATTTGTTGAACAGAAACATCGAATGTGATTTTCGCCAGTAATAAATGATTCATTTCTTGATTAAATTTTAATTTTTGAATGAGTCCTATCAACTGATTCACAATATTTTTGTGTTCGACCATAACCCCTTTAGGGTTACCGGTTGTTCCAGAGGTATAAATTACATATGCCAAATCGTCGGGCTGGTTTATGCTTTCAAGATGACAACCATCTTTTTTACAGTTTAATTCATCATCCAACCTAATTATTTCCTGTTCAAAAGTAAAGCGTTCCTTCACATTATTTCGGGCCAGAACCAACTGACAATCACTGTCTCCCAAAAAATATTTTATCCTATTTATTGGAAGAGTGGGATCAATCGGCAAAAATGCACCTCCTGCTTTTAGCACACCGAGAACTCCTATGACCATTTCTAAGGAAGGCTCTACAATAAGTCCAACAACGCTATTTCTTTGCACTCCCTTTTTTCTTAAAGTGCGGGCCAGTTGATTTGCCCTTGCATCCAGCTCAGAGTACGTTAGTGTCATCTCTTTATATACGATGGCATTTTCTGATGGATTTTCTTTCGCTTTCTGCTCAAATATCTCATGCACCGTCATTTGATACGAATATTCATCCGTCGTATTATTAAATTTATAAAGAACGGTTTTCATCTCTGCTTCAGACATCATCTGGATATCTTGTAATGGTATATCCATCTTTTTGGTAATCTCATCAAGTAGATAAATAAAATGTTCTGCTAATCTTTGTACTGTATCCTTCTTAAATATATCCTTACGATACTTCCACTTAAAATGCATATCTTCATTAATTTCCAATACATGAATGAACATATCAAATTGAGTCATACTACTTTCAAATGGGAATTTACGTAAAGTGATCCCCCCTGTATCCTTAAAGAAATACTCATCATTATCCAAAGAAAACATAATATCAAATATTGGATTTCTCCCTGTATTTCGATAAACATCAACTTCATTTACTAACAATTCAAATGGATATTCTTCATGATCGATAGCTTTTATTGTATTATCCTTCACTTCATTCAGAAAATTCAGAAATGTCTTTTTGCGACATGGGAAATTTCTTATTACTACCGTATTCACAAACATACCAATAATCCGTTCCAAACCTGGACGAGATCGGCCAGCTGTAAGGGTACCAATCGTAATATCTTCTTGACCCGTATATTTTAAAAATAATACATTTAAAGCAGCAAGTAGCACCGTATATAGGGTTGTCCCATTCTCCTTCGCTATCCTTTTCAAACGCTTTGTCAAATCGTATCCCGCCATAATTGGTACATAATCACTATCATAAAGTTGCACCGGGTGTCGTGGATAATCTGTATTTAACTCTAACAATGGAGGTTCATCTTTAAATATGTTTAGCCAATACTTTTCTTTGCTCTTAAAATCATCAGTCTGAAAAAATTCTCCCTGCCATACTGCGTAGTCTCTATATTGTAATTTAACCGGAGGTAAGTCTTTATTTAAATAACTATCATAAAATTCCTCCATAATTATGTCCATCGATATACCATCAAAGACAATATGATGAGCATCAGTTAACAGTAAATGCTTATTTTCTCTGATTTTAATAACTTTAACTTTAAATAGAGGCGGTTGTTCCAGATTAAAAGGTGTAGCAAACCCATGTACATACTCCATTAATTCTTCTTCCGATGCTTCCACGATATCAACAATAACCTTTAATGTAGGATGTACATACTGCACCACTTGTCCATTGATGAATGAAAACGATGTACGTAAAGATTCATGACGATCAACAAGATGTTGGAAAGCTCTCACCAACATATCATATTCGAGATCACCCTCTATAATTGTCCCAGACGGTAAATTATAAGCTACTGAATCACGATTAAGTTGCCACATAATAAATAGCCTTTTTTGCTGTGATGAAACAGGATAGGATTCTCTTACTTCAACAGGTAATATAATTGAACTTTTATGTTGTTCCCCATCCAGTATTAGAGTTGTAAATTCTTTTATAGTTGGCTTTTTAAACATTTCACTCAAGTGTATATTCACGTCAAATTCTTGATTAACTTTCAATATGATTGAAGCAGCATTTAAAGAATGCCCACCTAACTCAAAAAAATTATCATACACTCCTATCTTTTGAATGTTAAGAACATCTCTCCATATATGTGCAACCTTTTTTTCCAATTCGCCTTCTGGTGCAATATAGTCGAAGTCTGATACTGGATCCAAGTTGGACACTGGCAATGCTTTACGATCAATTTTCCCGTTTTGATTGAGTGGCATTTTTTTCAGTTGAGTGAAGTAGGTTGGCACCATGAAATTCGGCAAACTTTTAATAAGGAAATTTCTTAATTCTGAGTTTGTTATATGCACATTGGCAACAAAATAAGCACTTAATACTTTCGTACCGAAAGTATCTTCGATTGCAACAACAACAACTTCATCTACATCTGGATGCTTCATAAGACAAGTCTCTATCTCCCCAACTTCTACCCGAAACCCCCTTATTTTCGTAAGATTATCTTTCCTTCCAATAAATTCAATATTCCCATCAGGCATCCACCTTGCCATATCGCCTGTTTTATAAACTTTTTTTTCGGTAATTTTCGGAAACTCTACAAATTTTTCTCTCGTTAAATCTGGAGCATTATAATACCCACGTGCCAATCCAACCCCAGCAATACACAGTTCTCCCGTTACACCAATAGGTACAAGATTCATTTCTTGATCCACAATGTATATTTCGACATTATTAAGAGGCTTTCCGATTGGAATCACCTTCAATTGTTCTATCTCTTGATTACTAATTCTATAGAAAGTGGCTAAATCCGTGCATTCCGTGGGACCATACGTATTTATAATTTCGCCCTTGAAATTTATTGATTTAACTAAAGGTTTGAGTTTTTTACAATTTATCGATTCACCACCTAAAAAAATACGCTTCAACGTGATTAACCTACTAAAATTAGTTCTCTCATTATACTCAACCAATGGATAAAAACCACTTGGGGTACAATTAACGCTCGTAATTTCATGAACATTTATATAATCAGACATTTTATTGTAATCATACATACCTGACTCAAAAAGGTGCAATCGCCCGCCTTTTATCAATGGAGCAAATAAATTTTTATGTGCTGTATCGAAACTAATTGGGGCAATTAATAATACATTATCGGTTGGATTCATATCAAATTCATTGGTATACCAATTGAGCAAATTCATAAATGAATTTCTTTTCACCATAACTCCTTTAGGTTCACCAGTGCTTCCAGATGTATAAAGAACATACATTAAGCTCTCTAATGGGATTTTCAATTCTAAATTCCCACTCATTTCTATAGGTGTACCGTCTCTTAAAGTTGTATCTATATCAATAAATCTAGTGTTTTCATTTATAAAATTAAATTCATTATTGCTGTACTTCAATATGATATCTACATTAGAATTACTTAGGAGATAATTAATTCGTTCATTTGGATAGTTTGGATCAATGGGTAAATATGCAGCTCCTGCCTTTAAAACACCTAATATACCAATTGGAAGTTCAAGCGATCTATCCAACATAATTCCTATTACAGAATCTTTTTTAGCTCCTAATTCAACTAATTTATGTGCTATATGATTTGCTTTTCTATTTAATTCCTCGTAAGTTAAATTTTGATTTTGATAAAAGACTGCTAGCTTATGTGGACTTTTAGCTACTTGAAATTCAAACAAATCAACAACAGATTTATCCTTAGGAAAACTTGATGTTGTGTTGTTAAACTCATTTAGAATACGATTTCTCTCATTGGATAAAATGTCGATTTCAGAGAGCCTTATACTAGGATTAGCTACTACCACTTTTAACAAATGAGTCAGTTGATCTATAACTCTTCCAATCAAGTCTTCTACACTTTCTTTACAAGTGACACAACACTCTATTTTATCTCCATGCCATTTAAAATTAAAGACGGTATCTGCATTTGTATAATGATTAGAAATATTATGTTGAATATTTTCAAACTGTATGACTGTACGAGGATTCAGTTTATTAGAATTTGCATTCTCATCTCCTAAAAGTTTTGCTAATCGCTTATGCGATACTTTCTGATTTTTATTTGCCTCTGAAATGTTTTGTTGTACTT
Organism: Bacillus sp. BPN334; assembly: GCF_008368885.1. Taxonomy (NCBI): domain Bacteria; kingdom Bacillati; phylum Bacillota; class Bacilli; order Caryophanales; family Bacillaceae; genus Bacillus; species Bacillus sp. BPN334. The sequence goes on from NZ_QOZW01000020.1 coordinate 53,654, forward strand.
TTAATAGAAGCTCCTTAAATGTCATATTACTATGGATATTACTTCTTATAATCAAAAGATGATCATAATATGCTGTGCCAGATTTTGATTGAATTACTGGCGTTCCAATAGAAACATCTTTACTATCCGTGTATATTGAGAGTAAATATTTCACACTAGCAATCAAAATGATAAATATTCCATATTCAGAATGATTACTTATTTCACTAATTTTATGTGATATGTTTTCTGACAATCTATATGTAAATACTTTTTCTCCCTGATTTTTCACACCAATTTTTTTATTAAAATTTAAAAAACTACTCATTTCTAAATCCGTTGATAGTTGATCCAACCAAAATTTCTCCTCTTTAGTTAACAAATCTGTATTATAAACATCATTGCTCATAATAATCTCCTCTCCCAACCAATGTTGAATTAATAAGATTTATAATATCAATGTAATTTTCATTAATAAAAAAGTGATCTCCTGGGTAGCCATAAACAACAGTATCTCTCGAAGTAAACTCACACCATTTTTCCATGTATTCCTCAGTAACATCGTCCATCTTACCGTACATTGCAGTAATACACGTATTTAACTTGTACAATTCATTACTGAATTTATATTCTTCTATCACTTTAAAGTCAGATCTTAAAATTGGTATAAACATATCCATTAACTGTTGATTATTAAGAACTTCTTTTGGAGTACCATTTAAATTTAATATCACATCTTTAAATTCTTTTTCTGGTAAGTTAGACACTTTTTGTTCTCTAATAAAATTAGGCGGTTTTACACCTGATAGAAAAATATGCACAGGAGCATTAAGATTTCTACTTTCTATTTCCTTACAAAGTTCATAAGCGATAAGCCCTCCCATACTGTGACCAAAAAACGCGTAATCGCAATTACCTACAACTCTATATACATATTCAAATATATCGTTAACCGCGTGATTCATATCATCATAACAATCTTCTTGAAATCTTTTACCTCTTCCTGCGTATTGAATTGGTTTCAATTCAATACTAGGATGTAAGTAATTTTTCCACTTACTATATATCGAACCGGATCCACCAGCATAAGGAAAACAAAAAAGCATCGTGTTATTCATATACTCTCCTTTCCTATGAATCAAAATTATTTACTAAATTTTAAAAGGCTCTATAGAACTTAATTAGCCACCTAACATCTCCCAATTTCTTTATTAATCTAGCTCCCATTTATATTTTAGGGTGCAATCAGGAATTATCTTTGGTAAACCATTAAATTTCCATACAGCCTATGTAGCACAACACGTATAATGATCTATTTCCCTTTCACTTTATTCCAAAATGGTATCCGTCCTTGTATATCATCTATTACAGAGGAGAATCCTGGTGCAGTGGAAAAAAAGAACCCTGTACAATGATGCGCTTTTTGATATTCTTCATCTTTCATTAAAATAAGATGAGCTTTCTTTATGTTAAAGTGTGGAACAGCAGGGAACAAGTGATGTACCAAATGGTATGAGTTTCTATGAGGATGAATGAGAAAGCGCTCAAACCAATTCCCAAAAGAATTTCTTGATGCAAATATCTCATTTTCCGATTCTAGTCCTGCATGTTCGGCCATTTCAGCCCAATATTTTAACATTTGAAAAGTTGTTAAAAACGGAACTACCCAAAATAAAATCAACTCTTGCCAGAAACCGAAAACAATTGAACAAATAATGATAGCGCCCCAATATAGAGTCCTGATTATTTGATCAAATCTAGGTTCCTCTTTTGCATATGCTGTTACTTTGATCATTCCAATCAAATAATTCGGCACATGTACTAAGAACAAAGGCTTTAAGCAATGCTGAATAAAAAATTTCATTTTATTTTTAGTCGGTTTATCTAACCCAACAATTTGATACCTTTGCTTATCAGGGTCTATCTCACTCCATAAATACCTGTGGTGATTCATGTGACTCTTACAATATGCTTTATAAGAAATCATTATCGGATAAGCAGCAAAGAAACATGCAACCCACTTATTTAATTTACGATTTTTAAAAAGCATACGATGACTTGACTCATGCATCATAATATCAAGGCCACGCATACGGCTACCAATGATAACAATACTAATTAAATACATCCACATAGTAGGGATAAAATAATTCAATGCAATTACTAAGGACACAATACCCCAATCCAACCCTATAGCAAAAAAATTATACCAATTGTTGGTTTTTTGTAATTCGCGAATTTCCAAATTGATTTCTTTCGAAAAACGATGCTTCTCTAACTCTTTCTTTTGACTTTCCCCTAAATCGGTAGTTCCTCTAATCATATTATTAACTCCTTTATATAGAAATTAATGCTGTTGATTTATATCAGGAATCCTTCATTTAAATCCTTAACAAACACCCTTAGGCTCTCAAAATTTATACTCTAATTAATCATTTAAAGCGAACAATCCAACAGTTTTTATAAGCTGATTAACTCTTAGTTAAATATTCATATCCTTTTTTATTTTGTAGGTATCAAAAAACATCCATGAATCTCAAAAACTAAATCTTTTTTTCAGAAATTAATTTATCAATCCCATTTTTAATAGGAACTACATTTTGTTCTACATTAGACATAATATGGAGTTGCATCTTAGACTTTGCATTTACAGATGAATGAACCCTCACACCTGGATCAAATCCAAATACAAAATATTTGAGAATCTCATCATTTTCCATTGAAATCCAAACACCATATCCATAATGTAAACTATTATTTTTCACATAAGGAGTTAACAACTGATTAGTGTACTCTTTATTTAAGAGTTTCCCATTAAATAATCCATTCCAAAATTCTCCTAAATCTAAAACTGTTGTAAAAGCCCCTCCATCTGGCCCACCAACTATAGGGACCGAATAGATATTAGTTCTCCAAGTGTTATCATCTTTATTATCTATATATCCAAGTGCAGTTCTTTCCGGCAGTTGATCCATCCGGAAATATCCTGAATCTGACATGCCGCAAACTTGAAATATATGCTCTTTTACATATTCTGCAAACTTCATCCCTGTCAATTTTTCTACAATCAAACCAAGTAAAATATAACCTGCATTACTATAAGAAAATTTACTTCCAGGATTAAACTTCATATGATAATTTTGAAACATAGGCAGAAAATCTGCAGGAGATTTAATAGAATACATTGGGGTATCCTTCCATAAATCTTCAAAATCATCCATTTCTTCTTCATCAAAATAATCTGGTATGCCCGAAGTATGAGTTAATAAATGATGAATTGTAATACCTTCATAAAAATGTGGGAATGGGTCTTCTAAACACTCTTTCAAACAGGTATCAAAAGTTAAAACACCCTTTTCAACTAATTGACATATTGCCACTGCAGTGAAAATTTTACACCCAGAAGCCATACCAAACCGAGTACGTGATGTATTAAAAATTTGTTCACTTCTATTCGCATATCCAAATCCATCTTCAAAGATCTTTTTTTTATTTTGAATTAAAATCGCACCTGAGAATGGTAATTTATCATCATAATTCTTTATAAATTCTTTTATTTCTCCAGAAATTATCACTTACCCAATCCCCTTTTATTTTTCTGATTTTTCCAACTATTAAACAGGATTAATTGTAACTTCATTTAATTTTCAAAGCAATCTAAAATACATAACAAAACTTGAGAAACTTTTTTAATAATTGAATTGACTTCAAAAAAAAATAAAACATAAGTTTGTTCATTTCTTCAAAATAGCTATACAATAACACTTAATATAATTCACATGATTTCTCAATAAATCTTATATCACTCTCTATAATGTAATGGTAGTTGATAAATAATAAAATTAATTATACATTTAAATTCTCTTGAGACTATTATTTATATTGTTAGTGAGGTCATTATGAAAAAAATTGATAGTTACTTAGAAATTATTGCAGTTAAATTAGGAATTTTACTACCCTACAAAGACATAGAGCTGAAACTCACAAAATTACCTAAAAATGAAAGGGAAAGAATTTTAAGATTTCATAAATTAGAAGATCAACAAAGAACATTATTAGCTCATCTATGCATCAGAAAATGTTTAGAAAAAATTTTACTCATACCTGCAGATGCTATCTCTATAAACAGAGATCGAGCAGGCCGCCCTTTTTTAAATAAATATCATGGTTGGAAGGGGGATTTTAATTTATCTCATTCTGAAGAATGGATTATATGTGGACTTACTTCAAATGGAAGAATTGGTGTAGACATTGAAAAAATTCAACCTATAGATTTTTCCATAACCAAACTATGCTTTACTCAAGAAGAACTTGACTATTTTCAGCATATTCCTCACGATAGACAGTTATCGTTTTTCTTTGATATTTGGACTTTAAAAGAATCATTTGTTAAAGCGATCGGAAAAGGACTTCTATATCCATTAGATAGTTTCGGCTTCAATATGGACGATTGGTCCCAAAATAAAATAACATTACGGAACACTAATTCCACTTTTAGTCAATTTTATTTCTACCTAAATCGGTTAGAGCAAAATTACACTATCGCGGTTTGTTATACAGATTGGGAACAGATAAACAATTCATCTATAAAGATACTAGATTATTCTGAGTTCCTATAATTATTTTACGTTTTTTCTAGAACAATGATACACCCGGCGTTATAAAAAAACTGAAGATACAGAAAACGATAACTTATAATAATCACTTTAATTGTTATAAGCTCAATCTTTTTTAATTTCATATTTTATTACGTTTTATCTTCTGTATCCAAAAATATTTTAAGCTTCAATCATCGTATAACAATTTAAAAATCACCTATATTGGAGGATTATTAGAATGAGTATTTTAAAGTCATATTGCTCAAGTGAATATAGTACGTTAAAAAAAGTTGTACTATGCGAACCATTATATATGAATATTTCTAGCGGTATAAACAAGACCCAAAAATATTTTATCAATTTAGGCTTTAATGTAAATCTAGCGAGAGAACAATACTCAAAATTTATTGATATGCTTAAAGAAAATAGAATACACACTTTAATGCTACCTCCTGAAGTACGCTTTCCCGAACAAGTTTTCACGAGAGATATCGGTTTTACTGTAGGGGAAACTGTTTTCATTTCTAACATGAAAAATGAAGTTCGTAAAGGAGAAGAGCAAATTTTCAAGAAAATATTATTAGAAAAAGATATTACTTATATAGATTGTATTAATAGTCATATAGAAGGCGGCGACGTCATTATCGATCAAGATATTGTATATATTGGCGTAAGCAATCGAACGTTATTTAACTCTGTAATAAAACTTCAACAGTTGCTCACACACTATGAAATAATTCCCGTTCCTTTTTCCAAAGATTTTTTACATTTAGATTGTGTTTTTAATATCATTTCACAGGAAGAAGCTTTAATATATCCACATGCATTTAGTAATAGTACACTAAACATGTTATCAGATCGTTATAATTTAATAGAGGTATCTAAAAAAGAGCAATTTACTTTAGCAACCAATGTATTATCTTTAGGCAATGAAAAGATTATTAGTTTACCCAGTAATACTAAAACAAATAACGAACTGAGACGTAGAGGTTATGAGGTTATTGAAATTGACTTTGGAGAGATTATAAAATCTGGTGGATCTTTTCGCTGCTGCACTCTTCCTCTGCAAAGAGAATGATTAAAAAACTACGCTTTAAATGCTCTCATTTAAAGCGTAGTCTACAGTTACTGGCTTTCTCTACTAATATGAATCCTACATTTATCATACAACTACCTATAATATAAACTGCCATGATGATGTATTCTATATATAAGGGTTATAGGATTAAATGCTATAACCTTTTTTTACTTAACCTATTTTCTTATTCTCTCTAGCTGCTGGTTGAACTTGATTTTTCACTCCTAAAACATTAATACCCTCCCCAATAAATCCACCGATAATCGCGAGGAAAATCCAGTCTAACCCTACTACCTGCATCGTGAACAGATGGCTTACTACTTCAATGTTAACTCCAGCTGCAATTAATCTATTACATAAACTGATGATAAATGTTATAGCCTCACCGCATTTAATTTTCACAACAGTTAGCGCTTCTTCAACATTTCATTTTCAGTAGGGTTCGATTTCACAACATACCCATGAGCAGCGGCACTTTTTGGTACCCCTATAATGAAAATGCACTCTATTAGCAACTATGCCTCTAGCCTTCTTATTACTTTCACACTTCACTTATTTTTCATCACTATACTTTTCTTACATATACTTCCTAAACTATATTCCCATCCTAAGAATTTAACCTCATTAAATATAAGGAACTCTATAGCAGGATGTTCCACCTAAAGAAAATACACAAATTAAAAAGGCGTCACGCAATTACGCAACACCCTTTTTCAATCATAAAATTCCTCTACTTCTCTTCCGGATAATCACAATACTCAATGATTGTTCCCTCTGTATCCGCTGGGTTAAGATATATTAATCTTCTACCGTGCTTATTAATCCGAAGTGTATGCTCTAATGTCCGAATACCTTGTTCTTTTAACTCTTCTAGAGCCACATCTAAATCATCGACACGATACGCAACGTGATGAACACCTTTACCTTTTTGTTTAATAAAACGGGCAATTGGAGATGTCGTATTATTCGTCGGTGCAAGTAATTCAATTCTATCTCCATCCACTTCAAGAATGGCTACTTCGCTTTCCACACCAGGAGCTTCACTTACGTAACGATCTATTAAAGTTCCTAGTAACACATTTTCATAAAAACGTATCGTACTATTTATATCTCGAACTGCGATGCCGATATGATCAATTGTTTTTTTCATTTTATTTCCCCTACTACTTTATTTTTTCTATCCTTATCAATAGTAACAAAAAAAGTTATAGAAACAAGTTCTATAACTTTTTTATTTAACCTATTTTCTTATTCGCACTAGCTGGTTGAACTTGATTTTTTGCTTTTAAAACGCTAATGCCATATCCGATAAATCCACCGATAATCGCTGGGAAGATCCATCCTAATCCTACTTCTTGCATCGGAAGGAATTTAGTGAACACTCGGCTTACTACTTCAATGTTAACTCCAGCTGCACTTAATCCATCGAATAAGCTGATGATAAATGTTACGATTAAGCTCACTTGATAAACTTCAGCTCTTCCTTTGAATAATGAATGGAAGAATGTTAAGAAAATCAATACGATTGCTAGTGGATAAATTGCTGTTAGTACTGGAACAGAAACTGCGATTAATTGTGTTAATCCTACGTTTGCAACAATTGCACTAAATACACATAGCGTGATGGCAATCGCTTTGTAAGGAACACTTGGGAATAACTTATGGAAGAATGAAGAACATGCTGATACAAGTCCCACACTAGTTGTTAAACACGCTACTGTAATCATTAATCCTAATAATACTCCACCATATGATCCGAAATAGTAGTTAGAAACTTTCGCTAATACTTCTCCACCGTTCTCTAAATGTCCAAGCTTCGCAACACTTGAAGCACCCATATAAGAAAGAGCTGTATAGATAATTGCTAAAATAGATGCTGCAATGATTGTCGCTTTTGCACAAACGATCATAATCTGTGTTTTCGTTTTTGCACCTTTTTCTTTAATTGCATTAATGATGATGATTCCAAATACGAATGATGCAAGCGTGTCCATTGTTAAGTATCCTTCTTGGAATCCTTTAAAGAATGCATGTGATGTATAAGCTTCCACTGGTGCTTGCATATCTCCAATCGGATGTATAAAAGCAACGATTACTAAAATACCAATGAAAGTTAACTTAATTGGCGTTAAGATTTTTCCAACAATATCGACAATTTTCGCAGGATTTAGCGAAAAAAAACAAGTGATGCTAAAGAATACAATTGTGAAAAGAATTAAAGGTGTAGAACCTAATCCTTCTGGCATAAACGGTTTAAGACCAATTTCATAAGAAACATTTCCTGTTCTTGGTATTGCAAATAACGGGCCAATCGCTAAGTATAAAACTGTTGTAAACACAATCCCGAATACTGGGTGAGCACGACTTGCTAATGACTGTAAATCATCTTTACCCGAAAAACCAAATGCCAGTACACCTAGTAGTGGTAATCCAACACCCGTTACTAAAAATCCAGCGTTAGCAATCCATACATTCTCTCCTGCCGATTGACCGAGCATTGCCGGGAATATTAAATTTCCTGCTCCAAAAAATAGTGCAAATAACATTAATCCAATAACTACTATGAACGAAAACGGTACTTTATTCGCCATAATATAACCCCCATTCAAATTTCCTTATCTCATTTTCCATTTTTAACTAATTGAATTTTCTGAATATTCAATTCGACTATCAACTATTCTTGAACTTATTATAGTTTGTCATATAATATTTTGCAATACTATTTTCAAACTTTTCATTTATTTTATAAATATACATTTTTTAACATAGAAATAGACTAAAAAACCAACATGGTCATCCATGTTGGTTTTTTACATTTACTATCAATTAAAATTTTGCCGCTACTTTCTTAACGTTCTCTAAACCTTCTTCAACAATTTGTTGTGAACGATCTGGATATTGATTGTGCCCTTCAATTACAACAGTCTCTGGATTTGTAATTCCCCAGAACCCAAGCACATTCGTTACATAATTAACCGCCATTTCCATAGGAGCCATTTGTTCTGAAGAATAATCCGAACCACGCGCACCTAATACAACGACTTTCTTATCACCAGCTAAACCTACTGGGCCATTTGCTGTATATTTAAATGTTTTTCCAGCTTGAGATAAGTATGAAATATATGTGATTAATGGTGCTGGCACTGTGAAGTTCCATAGTGGGAACGCAAATACAACTTTATCAGCTTCTAAAAACTGATTTAAATATTGATCTACCTTAGCTACAGCCTTCTCTTCTTCTGCTGTTAACTCCATTCCTTGACTACGTTTATATCCACCTGAAATCGCGATATTTCCGTAATACGGCAGATCTAATGCGAATAAATCTAACTCCGTAATTTCTGTATTTGGGTTCGCTTCTTTATAAGCACTTACAAATGTTTCATACATTCTTGAACTAACTGCTTGCTCCGCCGGACGATCGTTTGCTTTTACAAATAATACTTTTGACATTGTTTTATTCCCCTCTACTTTTGTATTTTCTTCTTTTTTACCAAATAATGAGCTAAATAATCCCACTTTCTTCACCTAAACTTTCTTATCATATTCATTATTCATCATCATAAAAATTCTTATTCTAGTAAAAAGTTCCAATAGATACCTTAAGTAAAAACACAAAAAACTTTTTGTTATTTAATTACCTTATGTAAGTGATTGTAATACAGTAACTTACTTTAGTCAAGTAACTTTAAATAAAAAATAATATCTCGGATTAAAAATAATGACCACAATACAATTCATACACCAATTGTAACTTTATTGTTTGTATAATGGATGTAGAGAGGGCAATTCATATTTAGAAAGGATTTACTCATGAGCACTATAGAAAAGATTCAAACTTTTATTATTCTTTTTGCTGTTACATGCGGCATCGTACTCGGACAATTTCATTTGATACATATGTATTCAGAGCAATTTATTGTCCCCTTCTTATTTTTCATGCTGTATGGATTATTCCTCAGCATTCCATTGAAAGAAATAAAAAATGGATTCCGCAATTTAAAATTTGCTGGAACGAGCCTTACTATTAATTTTTTATGGACACCTTTACTCGCTTGGGGATTAGGAGCACTATTTCTTTCCGACCATCCAGCACTTTGGGTTGGATTTATTATGTTAATGGTTACTCCATGTACAGACTGGTACTTAATCTTTACTGAAATAGCGAAAGGAAATGTAGCACTTTCTACTGCCATTTTGCCTGTAAATTTAATTTTGCAAGTACTACTCCTTCCCATTTATTTATTTTTATTTGCTGGTGTCATGAAGACTGTAGCGGTTTCTGTTTTAGTAGAAAGTATTGTTATCGTAATCGTCTTACCATTTGTACTTGCACACGCTACAAAATTCATTATGTATAAAATGAAACAAACTGAAACACTCGAGAATAAACTCATTCCGTTTTTCAGCTCTGCGCAAATTGTATTTTTAAGTTTAGCAATTGTAGCGATGTTTGCATCACAAGGTAAATATTTACTACAAAATATGAATGTTGTTTTACTATTACTCATTCCTGTTCTATTGTTCTTCATCATTAATTTTGTACTTGGACAATTTATCGGACGCATGATGCGTTTATCTTATAAAGATACAGTTAGTCTAAGCTTAACAACATTAGCAAGAAACTCGCCTGTTGCACTCGCTATTGCTGTAACAGCTTTTCCAGACGAACCTCTTATTGCACTTGCATTAGTGATTGGACCATTAATAGAACTACCAGTACTTGCTTGTGTGTCACAAGTGTTATTACTTATTAAGAAAAAAAAGCAATATACATAATAAAAAAACGTCCTACTTTGGGACGTTTTTTTATTTTAGAGAACTTATAGAAGTAACGATCATTATCGACTCTAAGGATTTTATACGTGATAGAAAATTAGCTTGTCGTTACATTTACTATGTCTTTCTAATTAAAAATTATAGGAAAAGTAAATATTACGAAAGCTGCCCAAAGTCCGTAGATTGGCAAATACTTCGTAACAGCATCTTGAATAGCTGTCGGTCCTGATTTGTTTTGTAGAAAACGCATATAGGAAAACATAATCCAAATGAGATTTGCCCAAATCAGTATGTTTACGCCTAAAACAGCAAGTCTATTAGGTGTAATCCCGTAAGAAGAAAGTCTGAATACGATAGCTGATAATGCGACAGTGTCAATAATAAGCGCCAGAACAATTAAGGCAAAATTTATATAATCTGAAATGCTCTTTTTCTCGTCTGAATCACTCTCAACGATAGAAAATATAGTAACAGCCAATACACCAAGGAGTATTACGTTGAAGGCCATTAGGAAATCACGATCCAAGAATGGATTTTTCGCGACCCAAATTACCGTTATAAGATAAATAAACAATGTGATCAGGACGAGAGGACTAAAAATTTTAGATATGTATGGTGTAATATTTTTAGCAAGTTTAAGATTCAATGATACTAAGTATGCAGCAACTACAGCGAGAGCGGCAGCTCCAAATAATACAACATTACTAAAATAGAATTCTCCTATATCCAAATCAACAAAGCTAAATAACTTCATGGTGAATACTGCTAGTATCATTCCGCTCACTGCCATGCTCGCGTAGAGAAGACAATATTCTAAATTAAATTTAATATAAGCTAATCTTGTACTGCCTTTTGAATATTCATTTCCCGTAAACGCAAGTCCCAATAAGACCCATAACAATATAGGAAGATGTAAATACGCAAGGATACTGCTGTCTTTATAATTTAATGGCAACATATTAAGATACAACCCGGCAATTAGGAACAACGCTGCAAGGAAATAAATAATACTTTTTTTCGGAGTATTATTGTAAATAAAATAAGCAGCAATAAAGGGAATTACACCAAAAGCCAAGTTAATTGGAGCAATTGCTTCCTGCTCGACAAAGTGGAAAATGATTCTAGTGCTTAGCCCAGCTAGAATAGCTAACATGCCCATGAATAAGAAACCTTTTTGAAACAGCGATATTTTTTCTTTATCTGCCGTCTCCTTGAAATGCAACCTTTCATACCAAGCAGCTAGCACCTGAGAATCAGGATTTTTATCCCATGCTTGTGAGAATGACTTTTTAAAAGCTTTCGGGTCTTTTCTATACATTCTCTCCAACTCATGAGGATTATCCATATTTTCAATAATCAAATTGTTAATGTCCATATTTATACCTCCTCTAATTAAAAAATAAAGTTGTTACCTTTTCCATAAAAAGCACCACACTTATTTATTATGTTTTTGATTTTAATATAATTTTTATCGTTTTACAATAAATTTTTATTAATTCATACGATATTTTTATTGCATATTTTCACAAATATTAGTGTAAGCTACTTTCGGTTGTGCTCTTAATTGCTTATTTCCATTTTCTAATTCCTTATTTTCCCTTTATATAAAAGAAGTTCCCTATAAAATAGATTTTTTCAGTGTCTACTCTATAGGGTACAGTTTAATTGGCATACTTTTTTATTTGTTGAAACCACTTGTCCCAAAGTAAAGAACTTTTTCTTCCGAATTTTTATGCTTCATAGTTTTTTAAAATTAAAATACCTGACATAAAAAGTACCTTCACCTATAAAGGAATATTTTTTCACCTGTAAATTGTAAAATGTACCTTATGACTCACGAAATAATAATGATAAATATATAAGTTTCCTAGCCAAAAATAAACTCTAAGCAATCCTAAAATATCTAATCTTCCTTTATATATTTTCATCCACTTTAAATAAGATAACAGCAACTTCGATTTGCTTTTTACTACTCTTTTATGAATCAGTATCTTTTAAAATAATCACATTTTATTTACCACATTAGAAATTTGTTTATTATGAAAGTAGACTTTTTCTTCTAAGTATTTCGCTACTTCTGGTTTCAACCCTTGATATAGGCTCGTTAACATTTTTATTTTAGCAATAGTAGCTCTTTTATTACTAAATTTATTTTCTAACACATATTTAAGATGAAGAACAAAACTCAAAGTTTCAAAATGTAAGAGAAAATGAAAATGTCCAGAGATAAAAAAGAATTTTAATTTACAATAAATTCTTTTAAAACATAATAAATTTGTTTAAAAAATGCTGGTCATGTTATTTAACAATTGGGCCATTTAATAGAATAACTCCTTATACAATTTATTTGAATTTAATTAATCTAAAGGGGGATGACCCACCATCATATTTTCTAGCTACCATCTATCATGGTGGTTCCACACCCTACCATAAGACCGTAAAAATACTTATTGTGTGGACCTTTTTGGATTAGTGCAGGTATGTAAAAATTTTAGCAATGGTATGAATATAGTGTTTAACGCCTTTAAGCTTACAGACGGCCGTCCTGTATAGTCTCCCTTATGTGTTGGAAGTTAATTAATTCCCTAGGAAGACGAAAAAAAGTCTGCTCTTAAAAAGTTCACAATCAGTGGGCAATCGGTTTAATGAGCTACTTGAAACGATCATTGAAAATTCACCTAAAGTGGGGGGAAATGATGTATAGACCAATATGGACTGAAATTAGCCTTAGTAATATTTCACATAATATTAGTGAATTTCGAAAAATAATACCTAACTCAACAATAATAATGGCCACCGTAAAAGCGAATGGTTATGGGCACGGTGCTGTCGAGGTTTCCCAAAAAGCGATTAATAGTGGAGTGGATTATCTAGCGGTGGCCAGTTTAGAAGAAGCTATTAAACTACGAAAATCAGATATTCAGGCACCTATACTTATACTTGGATACACACCTCCATCAGCATCGAATCATGTTGTTTATTGGGATTTAACACAATCAATTTTTGATATGGAACATGCAGAAGCTTTATCAAATTCTGGGCAAATCTTAGGAAAACAGGCAAAGGTTCACGTCAAAGTCGATACAGGAATGGGACGATTGGGACTTCAAGCAGAAGGAGCAAGTGATTTTATCCATATCGTGTCAAAAATGGATGGCCTTTATCTAGAAGGAGTCTACTCGCATTTTGCTACCGCAGATGAAGCCGACATACGGTATGCAGAAAAGCAAAAGAACCGATGGAGAAGGTTATTGGAAGAATTGGAGAAACAAAAAGTTTCTATTCCCATATTTCATATTGCCAATAGTGCTGCAACAATAGAAATGCCAGATATGACCTACGATATGGTTCGTATTGGTATTTCAATGTATGGCCTTTATCCATCTAAAGAGGTGAATAAAACAAAAGTTAATCTTAAACAAGCAATGCAGTTAAAAACCAAAGTCATCTATATCCAGACACTTGAGAAGGGAGATGGCGTATCATATGGAGCAACTAGCGTTGAAAGAGATAAAGCAATTATTGCAACTATTCCAATTGGTTATGCAGATGGGTATTCGAGGCGATTATCTGGAACGGCTTATGTCCTTATACACGGACAAATAGCTCCTGTTTTTGGTAGAATATGTATGGATTTTTGTATGATTGATGTTACTGATATTAAGGATGTAAATATTGGTGATGAAGTGGTAGTTTATGGAGGTCAAGGGGATTATTTCATATCATTAGATGAAGTGGCAAATATGTTAGGAACCATATCGTATGAAGTTGCTTGTAACTTGGGTCAGAGAGTTCCTAGAATTTACAAATAACCAGCTAAAGACAGTATTTATCATAATTATCTCAATTGTTATGTATTAGGTCACTATGTTGAAAAGATATGAAATGGATGTAGCTTCATAACCCTTTTTCCAGAATAAATACGTAGCTTTATTCAAAACATGTTCTTTGTTAATATTTATACTTCTACCTAATTTACAACACTCCCATTCATATAATTTATTTTGAAATCAAGCCTTCCATTCATGAGATTTTATTTAATGTTCAAATCAGAATTTTAACAGAATTAACGGAAAATTATTTCCTTCTGATTTTCCTCTAGCCTAGTTAATTGTTCCCCAGTCTAATTAATTTTTCCTTTTGGACACTTCAATTGGACCAAGCTATATTAAATTAATATGGTGGAAAATTGTTTCCACCATATACAATGCACCTTCATACCCAGATATTCCAGATAAATATAGCTTGACTAATTGTAGAAAAAGCATGACATAAATTTGTCATGCTTTTTCTTTTCTATAAATATTTTTTCAAACCTAGTCTGTTACAGAAGCTTTTACTCAAGAAAGAACTTTTTTATTTATTGACACCACTTAATTCTCAAATACAAAATTCATCTTATTATCTTTCCACTCTAACTTCGCATCAAATGTTTTCTCGCCCTTTTTAAAGCCTTTAATTAAATCGGTCTTTTCACCTTTTAAGAGCTTTGTCATATTTTTTTGCGAAATTGTTTTGCTTAATATTTTCTTTGAGATGGTAAAATCACATTGCGTCGTATTGTAGTTAGAACAACCGTAAAACGTTGACTTATCAATCACATCGCCATCACATTTTTTACAGCTACCTACCTTTTTACCTGTTGTAAATTTCGATCCTTTTCGTTCAATTGATTCAACATGTAATCCAGTGAAATCCCATTTCTCCGACATTTCTACCGCATCTTCAATAATTTTAGCTGATAGCTTTTTCGTTTGTTCCATAAATGTAGCTGGTGAAGCTGTGCCTTCACCAATTTCCGCAAGGCGCTGCTCCCATTTCGCTGTCATTTCTGGTGAAGCTAATATTTTGTCTCCTATTGCGGTAATTAATACTTTCCCTTTATCGGTTGCATACACTTGGTTCTTCTGCACATCTATATATTTACGGTCTTTCAGCATCGTAATAATACCTGCACGCGTTGCCTCTGTACCTAAACCTTCTGTTTTCTTTAATACTTTCTCCAGCTCTTCATTCTCTAAATACTTACCGGCCGTTTTCATTAACGTAATAAGTTGTCCTTCTGTATAACGCTTCGGCGGCTGTGTTTTTCCTTCTTTCACTTTCACCTTTACAACTTTTCCTTGTTCACCTTCTGCGACAATTGGAAGAATTGTTTCGTCATCTTTATCGTCTTGGAAAATAACTTTACGCCAACCTTCTTGAATTTGCTGTTTTCCTTTTGAAATGAATTCAGCACGTTCGTCTACAAGAGTTGTAATCGTTGTGTAGTCAAAGATTGCTACTTCATAATGCGCCGCAATCAGTCTTCTTACGATCATATCGTAAATTTTCTTTTCATCACCTGATAGTTTACTTGGATTTGTAACTTGCTCTGTCGGAATAATAGCGTAGTGATCTGTAACTTTTTTTTCATTCACATAACGCTTATTATTCATAATCGATTCAACTGGAGCTGGTAATAAACCTTTATATTCATCAAATTGACTTAACTTCTGTAAAATATCAGGGAACGTCGCTGCTTCTCCTTGTGTAACATAGTTAGAATCCGAACGCGGATAAGAAACTATCCCTTTTTGATATAGTGCTTGTGTTATATCAAGCGTCTTTTTCGGTGAAAATTTAAAAGCTTTATTAGCTGTCGCTTGCAGTGCTGATAAATTAAATAAAAACGGCGGCTGAAACTCTTTACGCTCCGTTTTCATTTCTTTTACTACGGCCGGTTTCCCTTGGCAAAATGCTGCAATTTTATTTGCCATATCAGGGTCTTGTAAGCGAGATTCATTGTCTTTCTCCCATTTCCCCTCATACTTCTTTCCTTCTATATTAAAGGTTGCAAACACTTCCCAAAATGGCTCTGACTTAAAGTTCTCTATTTCTTTTTCACGCTTTACAATTAATGCAAGTGTCGGTGTTTGTACACGACCAGCTGAAAATACATCGTTCATTCCTTTTTTCTTTAGCAAAATACTAAAGACACGCGATGCATTCATACCAACGACCCAATCCGCACATGACCTTGTATACGCCTCATAGTACGTATTAATTGTATCTGATTCATCAAGCAAGTTTTTAAACCCTTGGTAAATAGCTTGCTTCGTTAAAGATGAAATCCAAAGACGCTTCATCGGCTTTTGCACGTTGCAAAGATTAATAATGTTTCGTACGATTAATTCCCCTTCACGCCCAGCATCGCCCGCATGAATAATTTCTGTTACCCCCGGATTATGTAACAGCTGTTTCACAACGTTAAACTGTTTATACTTCGACTTTGTTACTTCAAATTGAAAACGCTCTGGAATCATCGGTAACGTATTAAGTGACCATTTTTTCCACTCTGCGTGATAATGCTCTGGATTACATAACTGCGTCAAATGACCAATTGCCCATGTACAGTACGCTCCATTTGGAAATAACTCATTCGCTTCTACTTCTAAATATCCATCTTTCCGGCGATATTTAAATTGTGAAACAAGAGCCAAACCTTGATCTGGTTTCTCGGCAATAATTAATTTCATTTTATAACTCCCTATCTGTATTCCAGTGTTACTTTCATTGTCTATCTGTTTAGAGGCGATGATAAAACAACAATCTTATTTATCATTCGCGGTTTGTCTCGCAAATGGGAGACCTATAATATTATACGCTTATTCTTTATGGCTTCACAATAGAAACTCTTCATTTAACTCTTACATTCACATGCTCATAATTAAAAAGACGTCCCAAAAAATCAGAAGCCTTCTTGCTTACATTTATGAAATTGTGCAGATAATATGCAGATATAAATAAGCATAAGTACTCTCCATATGAACATATGATGAAATGAATGATAGGACAGGGAGGTATCATAATGTTCGCTTACACATTAACCGCCTTAACACTTTGTTGTATCTCGATTCTTATTACATCATATATATCTAAACTCAAGGGTACCCTAATGGAGTATATGGTATTTATTATGTCTTTTAGTATGAGTACGGGTTTAAGTATCGGTTTTTATTTAGGTATTCTTTTTAAAGGTGAATTACTATATTCTACTTTGCTTGCGATTTTGATTAGTAGTTGTATCGGTTTTTTAGTCGGTCTACGGTTTCACCTATTTACTGCTTTAGAAGGAATGTTCTCTGGATTAATGGCAAGTATGATGGGAGCAATGATTACAGAAATGTTAAACGCTCAACAAGCTCATAGTATACTGTTTATTAGTCTTTTACTTACGATAACAATAACTATGTCATGTATGATTCAACTTTTATCAGAAACTTTTTCTACTTTTATTCAACGGCGTTTTTTGTTATTACTATCAATTAGTGTGGTAATTATCGTTGCCGTATTCGTGACATTCCCAGATCATACTCCCCCACCTTCGTCCGGGCATGATCAACATATAATACATTGACATTTGGAATATAATTGAAGATGCTTTTCGAGGAAATATCGCGGTTTAAAATGAACAAAATAAAAAGACGCTCAAACTTGAGCGTCTTTCCCGATCATTATTTCGTAACAACTTCATCTTCTTTTACATTCACATTATTTTCTCTCATAAACGCTTCAATCTCTTCCACTTCTCTAATAATATCTTTTGACAAGTTTTCATGTCCGTCTTTCGTTACAAGAATATCATCTTCAATACGAATTCCAATTGATTCTTCTTCAATATAAAGACCAGGTTCAATTGTTATTACCATACCTTCTTCTAACACTCTATCTTTATATGTTCCTACATCATGCGTATCTAAACCAAGGAAATGGCTAACACCATGATAATAGTATTTTGATAACTCTTCGTCTTCTTGAATTAAGCCAATTTCTTTACACTCTTCTGCTAGTACCTTTTTTGTATGCTCATTTAATGCAGCAAACTTTACTCCTGGCTTAATGAGTTCCGTTGTTTCTTTCAATGCTTTTAATACAATATTATACATTTGTTTTTGGCGACTAGAGAATGTTCCATTTGCCGGGAATGTATAACTAATATCAGCGTTATAGTAGTCTTTTTGAGCGCCTAAATCTAGCAGTACTAAATCACCATTTTGAATTTGTGCATCATTGTCTTCATAATGAAGAACTGTAGCATTTTTTCCACTTGCCAAAATTGTATTGAATGCATGATGCTTAATGCCAGATGATTTCAGTGTGAAATCAAACTGAGCTTCTAATTCATACTCCATCATGTCAGCTATTGCATGCTTAAGTACGTTGTAAATGCCCTCTTTCGTTACAGAAATTGCTTCTTTAATAATTTCAACTTCTTCTTCTGTTTTAAACACTCGTAATTCACAAATATTCGGATATACATTACCAATTAAAACGTGTGGATACTGTTCTCTTACATGTTTAGCAAAAGCATGCGTTTTGGTCTCCGTACCATTCCACTCACGACGCTCTAAATCTAAATATAGATGCTTCACATTTTCTGTAAAAAGTATATTTGAAATTGTCTTTTCAAAGCTATCTAAATATACAACTTTCTTTATACCTGAAATTTTCTCTGCTTCTTTGTTAGAAACTGTTTTACCGACCCATTTTTCCATGACTGGATCCGATTTTTCAATGAACAGTGTTTCTTCAACACTATTTCCAAACTTCTTCAACATGAAAATAACATTTGGTTCCTCGATTCCTGTTACATAGTAAAAATTTCGATTCGGCACAAATTTATAATGTGCATCCGCTGACATATGAGGTGCTTGTCCAGCAAATAAAATAGTAATAGATTCATCTGGTAATGTGTTTACTAATCGTTCTCTATTTTGAGCAAAAAATGTTGATTTCATAATATTCCCCCTAGCGTTCTATGTATACTGGTAAATCTAATTACCCAATACAATTCATTCTATTATTGTTATAATTTTTCGTCAATTAATAGTACTCATAGTGAAAGGAAATTTTTCATTACTAGGGCCACTTACAATCGAAATTATGCATACCACTCCACAATTTCTTGACATTTATTCCATATACTTAAAATCTCATATATAGGAAAGGAGCTACTACTTTGAAACATTATGTAGCAACAAGATTAGCAATTACTTCTTTATTGTTCATTACAGGATGTTCTAGCAACGCCGAAACAGCACCAGTGAAGAAAGACACGGTGCAATCTCAGCCAAAACATACAGAAACAGCAAATACAATTCCGCAAAACTTCTATAAGGAAACTACATTTGGAAAAATCGAGCACATTCACGGAATTGGCTATGCAGGAAATATGCCTGGGGTTTCTATCGCCACTCATAGCGGGATAAAAGTTTATCAAAATGGAAAATGGCTTGAAACTAAGACTGAGCTACATGATTATATGGGGTTTCAGGCAACGAAGAACGGATTCTTTGCCAGCGGCCATCCTGAACCAGGTGCAAATTTAAAAAATCCTTTAGGATTAATGAAAAGTTCTGATGGCGGTAATACCCTCGAGAAGCTAGCGTTTTATGGAGAATCTGATTTTCACAACCTTGCTGTTGGATATAATACGGAAGCAATTTATTTATACAATGAGCGTCCAAATTCTAAATTACAACAAGGTTTTTATTTCAGTACGAACAACGGACAAGATTGGAAAAATAGTAAGTTAAAAGGTCTTTCAAGTACAATTCATTCCTTTTCCGTACACCCTGATCAATCTAGTGTAGTCGCGGTAAGTGCTAAAGATGGTGTTTACTTATCTACAGATTACGGAAATACATTTGAACTATTGTCTACATCACTTGAATCGACAGCAGTTACATTAAGTAATGAAGATGTTTTTTACGCCCCTATCAATAAGCAAATGATAACGAAGAAATCAATTGCTACAAATGAAGAAACAAACATACAAACTCCATCTTTAGATTCTAAAGATACAATTATGTACATATCACAAAACCCTCAAAATTCAGCTGAAATAGTATTTGCTACAATGAAAGCAAATGTGTTCATTTCTACAGATGAGGGTAAAACGTGGAAGCAGATTACGAAAGAGGGAGCATTCCAATTTAATTAGAAAGGTGAATATAACGTGTTTTCAACAATTAGTGAATGGAGCTACCAACTCATGTCTCCTTTAATGGATGTCGCGAATGCTACGAAATCAGTACCTCTTTTATTTGCATTTTTATTTGGCGTAGTAGGTACCCTTGCTCCTTGCCAATTAACAGGAAACATAAGCGCTATTACACTTTATGGAAATCAATCTTTACAAAAGGGACATGCATGGAAACATATATTGTTATTCATTTCAGGAAAAATAATAGCTTTTACAACGCTTGGACTATTCGTATGGTTCTTAGGAAAAGAGTTTCAGCAAATATTAACTTTGTACTTCCCGTGGTTACGAAAAATAATTGGACCTTTATTAATTTTAATGGGGTTAATGTTGGCAGGTATTATAAAGAGCAGAAATTTCTTCTCGATCAAATTTATACGAAAACAAAGTGAAGTCAGCTCATTTTTACTTGGATTTTTCTTTTCGTTAGCTTTCTGTCCAACTATGTTCGTTCTATTTTTCGGAACGTTAATCCCTTTATCTTTATCATCTAATTATGGGTACTTGTTTCCGACATTCTTTTCAATAGGAACTGCTCTACCAATCGTTGTCCTTATGTTCATCATCTTCTACCTCGGATTAAACGGAGCATTATTGAAAAAGAGCCGAAAAATAGGGAAAATTATTCAGCTTATAACCGGTGTTCTTCTGATATTCATCGGACTTTATGATACTACTCTTTATTGGTAATATATACAAAAGGTAAGCTTCAGTGAAATGAGCTTACCTTTTGTATCATTTTTTCTTTTGTTGTAGTTGATTTAGTAAATTCTTAACAAATTCTAAGAACAGCGGATCATTCTCTTTTTTAGGTGACCATTGCATAATAAGTTGTCGTGGAATTTTAATTTCTATCGGTTGCACGATAAAGTCATGAATGATTTGTTTATGCAGTCCTGATAACGGAACGATTGTTATACCGTTAACTTGTAAAGTAAGTGCTAATGCCGAGCTAATTGACTCTGACTCCATCACTTTATTAACTGTTATTTCATTTTTCATCAAATATGGTTCAAGTACTTCTTTACAACCAGAAAGCGGCATAATAAAAGGATAATTTTTCAACTCTTTAATAGTAAGGTTAGGTGGAATAGTCTTTGAAGAAACCATAACATAAGGATCTTCACCAATAACTTCATAATGAAATCCTGGTATTAAATTTTCTTTTATAGAAATAGAAAAATCA
Source organism: Bacillus sp. BPN334 (assembly GCF_008368885.1). NCBI lineage: Bacteria > Bacillati > Bacillota > Bacilli > Caryophanales > Bacillaceae > Bacillus > Bacillus sp. BPN334. The sequence continues at coordinate 75,301 of NZ_QOZW01000020.1, forward strand.
GCACTTCCAGAAGACAGCCAATCTAATACTTCTTGATAGCTTCCTTCTCGAACTGCAAGCACGTACTGACTTTGATCAATATTACCTAGTTGGATACACTCCGCCAAACAATATACAGTAACGGAAGGATACGTAGCTAGTACAATCTTATACAAGCTTCTATTTTTTAATTGTAAAACTGTTTCTTCAAGGTTTTCATACTCCATTAGAAGTCGATCTACACAAACTAAAAATTCCTTTCCATTTTCAGTTAACATCGTTCCTTGTCTAGAGCGATCAAATAAAGTTAAAGCATATCGTTTCTCTAATTTGTTTATGATATGAGTTATAGCGGGCTGTGTCATATGTAATTCTTTCGCTGCTAAACTAATGCTGTTCAACCGAGCCACATTTTTAAAAACTTTAAAATCAAAAACGTTCATTCTGTTCTCCTTATATAAAAGATATTTATATCATCTATAAATATCCTTCATTATATTTATCAAACCACTTCAGATACACTAATTATACACCATCAATATTACGAAAAAATAAAGCATATAAACATTAGAGGAGTGTTGATTAAATGAGTACTTACATTTTAATACATGGAGCATGGCAAGGTGAATGGGCATGGGAATTAGTAAAACCTCAACTAAAGGCTTTCGGACATACAGTTGTTACACTAGACTTACCTGGAAGTGGAAAAGATATGACTCCATCACAAAATATAACGCTAGATTCTTATGTTAATGCAGTAACAGCTACTATAAATCAACAAAATGAAAAAGTTATTCTTGTTGGACATAGTATGGGTGGAATTGTAATTACGCAAACAGCTGAACTTATACCAAATAAAATCGATAAATTAGTATATCTTTGCGCATTCTTACCACAAAACGGAGAAAGTCTTGGTAGTAAATTAGATGGTGAAGCTGGTCCACAATTCTCAATTAATGAGAATGACATGACTGCAGAACTTATACCAGAGTTGACTGAACAAACATTTTTAAATGCTACAAAAAATGCAGCTATTAAAGAATCTTCTTTCAAACAAATGCGTCCTCAGCCACTAGGACCGTTTCAACAAGAGCTAAAAATTTCTGAAGAAAACTTCGGAACTATAGATCGCATTTATATTGAAACAACTCTAGATAGAGCGATTCCAATTGATTTTCAGCGCCGAATGAATACAGAAACTCCTTGCGCGAAGGTTATTACTTTAGAAGCTGATCATTCACCGTTCTTCTCTAAAACATCAGAACTTGTTAGTCACTTACATGAATTAAGCTAAGCTTTATATTTTCCTTGTAGACACCCACTTACTGTAATACGGGTGTCTACTTTTCTTTTACCCTTCTTGACATATTCATATAAAAAAGTTAAAATAACTATAAATTAGTAAGTAACTAATTTAATTTAAAATTAGAGGTGAAAGAAATGAAAAACATTTTATTCCGTATTAACGAATTATCAAAAAAAGAAAAAGCATCTGGATTAACAGTTGATGAAAAACAAGAACAACAAATATTGCGTCAAAACTATACAAAAACATTTCGTGGAAGCTTAGATTCCATTTTATTAAACACAAAAATTGTTGATCAACATGGTCTTAACGTTACACCAGCCGCATTACAAGATGCTCAAATACGTTTAAAATTAAGCAAATGAAATCAAAGCTAAACAAACAATCGTATAAAACATAAAAAGAGCCGGAATTCCTATTTAGAAATTCCAGCTCTTTTTATTGTTTTTTCTAATTTAACATATAAACGATACATCGCAATTCTCCACGATACAATCATCGCAAATGCGAGCAAGAAAAACATTCCGCTTAACTCTGCTAAATCAATTGATTGACTTAAATATGATTTTAACGCTACTCGTACAGCCAATAACCCGACTAAAATAAATATGAATGCTTTTGACGGTTTCATATATATATGTTCGCTTCTTATTTCAAACTTAGTTGTTTTAATAAGAAATATAGAGAAAATAAGTCCTATACTAATCGCCTCTACTATTTCTAACGATGTTAATCGAAACTCCGGCAAGAAGTACATCATTGCGCCGGTACTCATAAAAATTGGCGGTAATATAATTTTCTTTTTCGTTACCGGTTTTTTCGCTGCTTTAAAGCGAAGAAACATTACTCCAACAGCCATACAAACCGCTATAATACTTGATAAAAGTGCTATCATATTCTCCACTCCTATCTATTTAAATGACTTTTTGAGCAAAATCATAAACCAAACGAACCCGATACTTATAATAACATGACCTAATCCAGCCATATGGCTTAAACCGTTAAAGTCAGTTCCATTTACTTGTAGTAGACCTCTCCATAGCATTGTAGCAATAGTAAAAATTAATCCTACATTATAAACAACAAACCATGCACGAAAGCTCTTTGTTTCTTGTACATGAAACACTTTACATAAAGCTAAAGCAATTAAAAAGAATACGAAACCGAGCACTAATACATGTGTATGCACCAATTGCAACATTGTGGATCCTTTAATTCCTTGTGCTTTCGTATACTCTCTTGCAAATACTCCTGATAATAAACCGATAATTAAGTAAATGAATGCTGCATTATATAATCTCTTCATTTTATTCCTCCTGCTGTAAACTTTCTATATTCACTGCAATCATTTTACGCAAAGTTTATGAATGGAATATGAACAAAATATTACATTCAATTTTTGAAAATAAAAAAGCCATTCCACAATTAATAATTGCGGAATGGCTTTTCAACTTATTTTAAATCTTCTATTGAGAAAGCACCTGGAAGTAATTGCTCAACAGTTACTTCTTTTTCATCACCTTTTACATTCGTTAGTAATACAGGCATTGTCGGTTCACAGAACTCAGCAATTACTTGTCTACAAGCACCACATGGTGAAATTGGTCCGTCCGTTTCGCCTGTAATAACTAAGTAACTAAAATCGCGCTCCCCTTCTGATACTGCTTTAAAGATCGCTGTTCTTTCTGCACAGTTACATAAACCGTAAGAAGCATTTTCTATATTACAACCAGTATAGATTTTACCTTCTTTCGTAACTAATGCTGCACCAACAGGAAATTTCGAATACGGAATATATGCTTTTGCTAACATCTTATTTGCTTCTTCGATATATTTTTTCTTATCCATATTATTTCCTCCTCAAAGTAAATGTAATGATGATTAATCAGTAATAACTGTATGAACTAATTTAGGAGCCACTGCTGTTTCAGCGATAGAAATGTTTTCATAAATTTTAGCTTTTACATCTTCTACATTTTCGCGATTTGCATAAATCGTTACGAACGGCTCGCCTTCTTTTACTGCATCGCCCACTTTTTTACGTAACATTAATCCTACCGCTAAATCGATTTCATCTTCTTTTGTTGCACGACCAGCACCAAGTAACATAGCAGCGATACCGATTTCATCTGCAACAATGTTAGAAATAACACCTGAAGTTTTTGCAGGTACATCAATTACATACTTAGCTTGTGGCATTTTTTCTGGATTGTCTACAATCGAGCTGTCTCCGCCTTGGTTGCTTAAGAACTCTTTAAATTTCTCAGTTGCTTTTCCATTTTTCATAACTTCAATTAACATTTCACGAGCTTCTTCTAATGTACTTGCTTTTTTCGCAAGTACAACCATTTGGCTACCTAATACGAGTACTAATTCTGTTAAATCTTCTGGACCTTCACCTTTTAAAGTATCAATCGCTTCTTTCACTTCTAGAGCGTTACCAATCGCAAAGCCAAGAGGTTGTGACATATCTGAAATAACAGCCATCGTTTGACGTCCTACGTTATTTCCGATACGTACCATTGCATGTGCTAATTCTTTTGCATCTTCTTCTGTTTTCATAAATGCGCCAGCACCTGTTTTTACATCAAGTACGATCGCATCAGCACCAGCTGCTATTTTTTTACTCATAATTGAACTTGCGATTAAAGGAATCGAGTTTACTGTTCCTGTTACATCACGAAGTGCATAGATTTTTTTATCTGCAGGTGTTAAGTTTCCTGTTTGTCCAATAACAGCAACTTTGTCACGGTTTACAATATCAATGAACTGCTCTTTCGTAATTTCAACGTGGAATCCTTCTACCGCTTCTAATTTATCAATTGTTCCGCCCGTATGTCCTAAACCACGACCAGACATTTTTGCTACTGGTACATCTAAAGCAGCTACTAATGGTCCTAATACTAATGTTGTTGTATCACCAACACCGCCAGTTGAATGTTTGTCTACTTTAATTCCTTCAATTGCTGATAAGTCGATTGTTTCTCCAGACTCCACCATTGCCATCGTTAAATCTGCACGTTCACGATCTGTCATATCTTTAAAGAAGATTGCCATTGCAAGTGCACTCACTTGATAATCAGGAATACTTCCGTCTGTATATCCATTAATAAAGAATTTGATTTCTTCAGTCGTTAATTCTTTGCCATCACGTTTTTTTGCAATAATATCTACCATTCTCATTACAATCACCATTCCTTTTTATATGATATGAATCTATTAAAATAATAAGCCAACGATTGTTGCTGATAAGAAACTTACTAATGTTGCACCGAAAAGTAATTTCAAACCAAATCTTGCGACTACATTCCCTTGCTTTTCATTTAAGCTCTTAACTGCCCCTGCAATAATTCCAATTGAAGAGAAGTTTGCAAATGAAACTAAGAATACAGATATAATCGCTGTCGTTCTATCTGAGAAATTAAAGTTGCCTTGTGCTAAATCTGTCATAGCGACAAATTCATTTGATACTAATTTTGTTGCCATAATATTTCCGGCATTAACTGCTTCATGCCAAGGTACACCCATAATAAATGCAAATGGTGCAAATACATAACCAAGAATTTCTTGGAATGAAATACCGATTACACCTTTAAATACTGCATTAATGAATGCGATAAGTGCAACGAAACCGACTAACATAGCTGCTACTGTAATCGCAACTTTAAATCCGTCTATAATATATTCTCCTAATACTTCAAAGAAAGTCTTTTTCTCTTCTTCTTGTACTTCTAACATATCTTCTTCTTCAGTAACTTCATACGGATTAATGATAGAAGCGATAATAAAACCACCGAATAAGTTAAGCACTAAAGCGGTTACAACATATTGTGGTTTTAATAACACCATATACGATCCAACGATAGACATTGAAACGGTAGACATTGCAGATGCACATAATGTATACATTCTTTTCTCTGGCAATAAGCCTAATTGTTTCTTAACTGAAATAAACACTTCAGATTGTCCTAAAATTGCAGAAGCAACAGCGTTATATGATTCTAATTTCCCCATTCCATTTACTTTACTTAATGCTAGACCGATAGATTTCACAATAATAGGTAATACTTTAATATGTTGCAAAATACCTATTAAAGCTGATATAAATACGATCGGCATTAATACACTTAAAAAGAACGAAAACTCTTTTTGATTTACTAATCCACCAAATACAAAATTCACACCGTCAGCGGCATATTTTAATAGCTCTCCAAAACCATCTGCTATTCCGCTAATTAATACATTCCCTACACTTGTATTTAATAATAAAAACCCCAAAATGAATTGTAATATAACCATCGTTATGATTGGGCGATATTTGACTTTCTTTCTATTATTACTAGCAAGCCAAGCGATACCTAAAATCAATACGAGGCCAAAAATACCAATTAAGTATTTCATAAGCCGTCTCCTCCCATTCGTATCCGCTTACATTCTTTTCAATTGTTAGAGCAATAGATACACTTTATTTTGTGTATCTATTGCTTTTGACTTCATTAATGATTAGTAGTTATCTGTAGCACCTTTTGCATCATTTAATACGATTGCAACACTAGCACTTGCTCCAACGCGAGAAGCTCCAGCAGCTACCATGTTGTCTGCATCTTCACGTGTACGAACGCCACCAGATGCTTTTACACCAACGTTTGGTCCTACTGTTTTACGCATTAATGCGATATCTTCAGCAGTTGCTCCGCCAGTTGAGAATCCAGTTGAAGTTTTTACGAAGTCAGCACCAGCTTTTACTGATAATTCACAAGCGCGTACTTTCTCTTCATCTGTTAATAGGCAAGTTTCAATGATTACTTTTACAAGAGCTTTTCCTTTTGCTGCTTGTACTACTTCATAAATATCTTTTTCAACGAACTCATTGTCACCGTCTTTTAAAGCGCCTACGTTGATTACCATGTCAACTTCAGTTGCACCTTTTGCGATAGCATCTTTTGTTTCGAAAGCTTTTGTTTCAGTCGTGCTTGCTCCTAATGGGAAACCGATTACAGTACAAACATCTACACCATGTCCAGCTAATTCTTCAGCAGCTAGCTTTACCCATGTAGGATTAATACAAACAGAAGCGAATTTATATTCCTTTGCTTCTTCGATTACTTTCATAACATCTTCTTTTGTAGTATTAGCTTTTAAAATTGTATGGTCAATTAACTTTGCAATATTCATTATCTTCACTCCTCATATCTTTTAACAACTTCATTCTAACTCTTAGTTGAACAAATGTAAATATACTTTTGAAATTTTGTTCATTCTTTTTTAGAAGGAATCTCTTGTAGTAAATAAAGCGCATTCTAACTAAGAAACACTTCATATATAAAATGAAAACTTTTATATTAACAATGGTAGTATGTATCTCAATATCCATAATTATTTTTAAAAAGGCAATTTGTATTCAAAAACACTCCCATAATTCATACATAGTAAAATAAAAGGCTTTCTCAAAATTAAAATCTTGAGAAAGCCTTTTATTTCTAATCTTTTTGATAATGTAACAATTCCTTCGCTGTATGCTGATCTATAATTAATACATTTGCATACCCGCCACGTAACGCACCATCAATTGCTTTTATTTTTCTATTACCACCAGCAACTAAAATAGAGCGTTTCTTTAATTTCAGTTCTTCTAGCTCAATTCCAATGGTCCGCTGATTAATTTCTTCACTACTAATATTTCCGTCCCCATCAAAGAATCGTGAACAAATGTCACCGACCGATTGTTTTTTGAGTAAACTCGTTTCATCCTTATCGAAATAACCTAATCGGAATAATAGTGCTTCGTCTCTCACTGTTCCTACAGTGAAAATAGCAATATTCGCTTGTTTTCCCATTTCGATAATGTGATGAATATGTCGATCCTGCTCTACTAATTCTTTTGTCACTGCATTATCAAATATAACTGGAAGGGGTAGATTTCTTGGCGTCGTTTGAAAAGCATCTGCAAATAAAGCAATAGTCTCATTCGCATATGTATTTACACTTGAATGACTAATACCACCTTTTAACTGAACAACTTCTACACCTTTTACATGTTGTGGTACAATTTTTCTAGCGATTTCATACATCGTCATTCCCCAGCTTACACCAACGATATCACCATTTTTAACCGTCTTTCCCATATACTCAGCTGCATATTTACTAATATACTCTGTAATCGTTGCATATTCTGGCACTGGAGAAAATACGACATGTGCCTCTAACAAGTTGTACTTTTCTTTTAGTAAATTCCCAACGTTATCTAAATCAGCAAATGGATCGGCTATACTAATTTGAACAAATCCTTTTTCTTTCGCGTACTTTAATAGTCTAGAGATAGTCGGCCTTGAAATATTTAATTTGTTAGCAATTTCTTGCTGACTATAATCTGACTGATAATATAACCTTGCAACTTCAACGCTTAATTGTTGTTTATCTTTATCCATAGCAACTCGTTACATATCCTTTCCTGTATTTCCTTTTCGTTACAAGCATTATACAGCTTTATGCAAGAAATTTCGACTACCGAATTTTATCCGCCTATACTGCTACTTCACTTAATGTATGCAATGACACTTTAATCAATGGTTTTTTGTCCATCCCCCTACCGATTATCAGCCCGACCCTCATAATGTAAGATTTTTTCTTATAAAGCAAACCGGTCAGGTTATTGAGGAACTTATTTTTTAAGTTCAAATTAGATACGTGTGTAAAATTTGTATGAAGGTATGAAATCAATTGTAAAATGGTAGTTTTAGAATAAGTAAATAAGAGAAATAACCACTATTGATTATTTCTCTTTTCATATACATATTTATTTTTGGAAAAACAACCTCACTCCAAATACTAATAATACTGCGCCCGTAATACCCTCTATTGTACGGTTCACTCTTTCTTTTCTTAGAAAAGTTCTTAATTGACGTATGAGTGAGATATAAAGTAAATACCATATTGCTGTCAAAGTCGTAAATGTGACTCCTAATAAAAGAAATTGAAGGAAATGATTTTGATTACTCACAATAAATTGGGGTAAAAAACTAAGGAAAAACACAGCAGTTTTTGGGTTTAAAATTGCCGTAGTAAATCCTTGTCTAAAGCTTTTAATTGCTCCAATATCCTTAGAGTCCATTTCTACTGAACCTGACATAGCTTCTTTTTTATATAAGGCACTTTTAATTGACTTTACAGCTAAGTAAATTAAATAAAAAGCCCCAGCATATTTTATAAATGTAAATAACATAGCAAATTTCATTAGGATGGCAGAGAGTCCTAGCGTGGCCATTATTGTATGAATCATCATTCCAGATATCGTTCCTAAAACAGTCTTTATCCCACCATTTTTACCATGCGAGATAGTGTTTTTTGTAACTAGTGCAAAACCAGGACCAGGCATTATTATGATTAACAGTGCTGTAAGGATAAATAACAAATAATTTTCCATGTTCTAGTATTTCCTTTCCAATTTTTAGTTTTGCTTACAGTATAACTTTTTTCATTAAAACATTACATATAAAAAGCTTGATCAGAAGTTTATCTAGGGTATTAGTATCGATTTGATTAAACATTACCCTAAAACTATATGAATAAAAAACATGACAAATTTAAATATCAAATTACAAGTCCAACTCTCACAAAAAACAGGATAAAAAATAAACAGCGGAACTAGTCCACTGTTTACTTCGCCACACCTTCATGTAATTTTTCTGTATAATCTTTTACGTCTTTCCAGCTATCTTTTGCTGTATATAAGTCTTCTTTTATGAAGGTAAATTCTTCAGGGCTGATTTCTTTAACATTTTGCAGTAAATTATTATATTTTGCCCCTACTGTATACCATTGATTTGATATATTTTGCAGTGCTGTAATTGCTGCATCAATTGTTTCAGTCATGTTTGTTGTTTTATTTTTTACATCTGTCAAAATTGCGACTTCTGCTTGTGCGCCAGAAATTCTATCCTTTAAATTGGCTATTTCTCTTTCTGCATTTGCGATATCTTTTTTCGCAATCGCAATCATCGGTCCACCTGCAAGACATGTAATTAGTGCTACGCAAAGTACGCCACCAGCAATGACCATATCATTACTCTTTTTGATTGAATCGTTATATGTATTGATTTGTTGCTCTAGAGCTGGGATACCAGCATTCGTACTTGCTAATATCGCTGTTAATTGATTTGTATCCTCTTTAAAACTATTTGTGTCTTTCGCCATTCTATCGCGAAAAGCTTTCAAATCCCTTAATAATACATCTACCTCATTTTGATTCTTTACAATATCCGCATACAACTTTTCTAAATCCGCTTTTAACTTTACGCTATCCTTTTGATCAATCGCTATTAGCATGCTATTATAATACGCTTGAAAAGTATTATTGTAATTAATAACATTTTGATCTGTTTTCATAATTTGAGGCTTCATATAATTTAACCAATACGCCGCGTTAATTTTTGCATCTCTTTGGTGCTGAATCATATTTCCTTTAAACTCACTATTAATGGAACTTATTTTACTCAAATCAGTCTCTTGCTGATTTTGAATTAATTTTGCATATGAATCCATTGCAAATATGCTCGATGTCGTTTGCGCCATAACATCTTGGAATCCAGCTGGTCCGAGAGAATAGTTTTTCGCATTTTCTTGTAGCACCTTTGCATTTGGTTCTGCTGCAAAAGGATGTAAAGGGAATGCGTTACTCGTTGCCACCCCAGCAATCATTAACGTTAAAAGACATTTTTTATAAAATCTTTTCTGCATTTTTTTCACCTATTTTCTTTATAAGGGGATAAAAAGCTCCTGCTCACAACTGAACAGGAGCTTCAAACCCTTCATCAATACGTAACGCTCTAACGCTTCGTATTTGATTAAGATTTTTTCGTATCTACTACTTTAATATCTTCAGCATAAATCTTTTCTGCATAGTCTTTAATGTTTTTCCAGCTATCTTTCGCAATGTTTAAATCTTCTTTAATGAAAACAAGGTCATTCGGACTAATTGAATCTACATTTTGAAGTAAAGAATTGTATTTTGATCCCATTGTGTACCATTGGTTTGAAATGTTTTGCAACGCTGTAATTGCAGTATCAATTGTATTTGTTAAATACTCCGTTTGTGTTTTAATGTTCGTTAACCCAGCTACTTCTAATTGAGCAGTTGTAACTTGTCCTGTTATTTTTTGAATTTCAGCTTGTGCATTATCAAGCTCTTTCTTCGCTAATACGATTCCAGCTGTACCACCACCTACAGCTGCTGCACCACCTGCAATTAATGCGACTCCTAGCGGCGTTCCTGCACCTGTAGCAATAACTACTGCACCACCGATAATTGCAATTGGGCCTAGTGCTGTTGCAACAGATGAACCGATAATAATTGCATTATATTTACTAATTGCTTCATTGTACGTTGTAATTTGATTTTGCAGAAGCGGAATTCCAGCATCTTGACTAGCTAAAATAGATGTAATTTGATTTGCATCACCTTTGAAGTTTTGCGTATCGGACGTCATTTTGTTTCGGAATTTTTTTAAGTCTTCTACTAACTGATCTACTTGCGCTTTATTTTCATTAATACTACTTGATAATCTAGTTAACCCTTTCGTAAGAGTCGCTTTATCCTTCGCATCTACCGCAGCGACTAAAGTATCATAATAGTTTTGGAATTTCGTATTGTAGTTAATGATATTTTGATTCGTTGAAATAAGCTGTGGCTTTAATACATCTAACCATTGCTTCGCATTTCCTCTAGCTGTATCTTGGTGCTGAATTACTTTCCCTTTTAAAGCCGCATCAACAGACGATACATTACCAAAGTTAACATTCCCTTGTTTAATAATTGTTAAAGCGTACAGATCCATTACTAAAGCGTTTGAACCCGTTCTTTCCATTGCATCTTTTAAGCCTTCTGGTCCTAATGAATATTCTTCATAGTCATTATAAGCTTTTGCTACCGCATGAATTGGAGCTTGTTTCACTGTACTTTCAGCTGCATACGTATGCGCCGGCATAATGTTCCCTGCTGCAAATACTGCCATAAGTGCTGATAGAGCCATTACTTTATAAGGTTTTTTTGTCATTTTTCTTCTCTCCCTATATCGCTAATTATTTTTCTGCTTAATGTACTTCAACGTTTGTAACGTAATCTTCAAATTGATTCGTTTGTTTATTCATTTCATCACTTACTTTTTTAATTTGGTTGAAATGTTTTTGAAGTAAACTACTGTCTGTATATGTGCCTTCTTCAACATTCTTTTGAATTTGGATCATATTATTGTTTAAAACTTTCCAATCCGTTAATAACGTTTCTAGAGTTGTAATTTGACGATCGATTAGTTCTGTAAAGCTACTTACTTGATCTTCAACGAATGTAATTTGTGTTGCCTCTGCTTCAGTTTGTGATAACTTTTGAATAAGTGGTAATAGCTCTTTTTGCTTTTGCTGAATGCGAAGAGCCGCTTCTCTCGTTTGGCTATCTGCAGCATTTACAATTTCATTACTTAAAGTACCGATAGAAACGAAATCAATTGTTTTCGTTTGCGCAGTTTGATTTGTAATTGTAAATACTTGTTTACCGATATTAATAGAACCTTTAATAATTTCTTGAGGTCTATTCAAAATAGTCGTTAATTCCGCTTGAATTTCCCCTTGAATTCTTTTAATATCTTCTCTTAACTTCACAATATCTCCACTTGATCCTTGTAGTGTTTTTATTGCTTCATCAGCTTTAAGTGATAAGTTGCTACTATCTTTGTCTAATACCGTTTTAAATCGATTTAATTCTAATAAGTCTTGCTCCATACTCTCTTGGATGCTTTGTACTTGCAATTGTAATTTTCCATATGCATTTGTAAAATCTGCTTTTGCTTGTTCATCTTCATTTACGTTTCCTGCTAGTTCATAGAGCTTACTATAATAACTATTAAATCTAGTACTATATCTCATCATCTCTTGATTTAAGTCGATTAGCTTCGGATTATATTCATCAATCCACTCTCGTACATTTGCCTTTGCAAACTTTTGATGATTTGTTAAGCTACTCATAGCATTTACCTTAATGTCTGGCTGTTGTAAAATAACTAATCCGTATGCTTGTATAAGTGGTGACTGTGATCCTAACATCCTAATTGAATTGGATAATGTATTTGGAGCAATTACATTTTGTGCATATACTGTTTTCACTTCTGTTTGCCCCTCCTTAGCGTAAGCGCTTACAGGAATAAAACAACTCGTAGATACTGCTGTAACCAATAACCCTGTAATTAAAGTCTTTTTCACTTTAACTCCTCCTATGTATTAGCAACTATTACTATCGCATTTTATTATTCTATTTTCTTGCACGTAATTTGAGATGGTTAAAATAGAGAACGTTCTTACCGTGATTCATATACGAACCATCTCTCCCAACTTTTATTGCTACAGTACTCACTTATCGTTCTAAAACATTTCATATGTGATTAGTATGAATAACATTGTATAAAATTTCTATTTCATAGCCATTTCCACATTCACACAGTGAATATATTACATAAAAATATTATTCATTTTAAGCTAAATAACGTACGCAAATATGAAATTTCGTTTTGTTTTCATGTAAGTTTTGTACTGTAAGGTCATTTAAACACAGCTATTTATCTATCGTAAAGAAGTATTTTCATTCCCTTTATTTTCAAGCTTTCCTGTCCTTATTTCAAAATATAATCCACTTCACTTTTTCAATTGAAATATCCATATATCACAACAAAAACTCCTACTTACTTATAGATATAAAAATTATATCAATATATCTTTTAGGTTCATATGCAATTATGCATAGCGTATACACAAAAAGGATAGCTTCACTTTCGTAAAGCTATCCTTAAAAAATCTTCTTACTTTTTCAAATGATATGGAACTGTTGTAATAACAACATTTCTTTTATAGAGTAAATACGCACGAATGAGTAAACTAGACTGATTATGAAGAATGTTATGCCAACCTTTTTTCGGAATGAACTGTGGTATAACGACAGTAACTCGGTAATTTGATTCACTCGCTTTATATTGCACTGTATCAATAAACTTTGTTAGCGGTTGAATAATACTTCTATAGTGAGAATGTAAGGTAACAAGTCTTACTTCAGGTTGCCACTTCTTCCATTTCTCTTCAAATTTCTTTTCCTCTTCTCTGTCAAAAGCAACATATACAGCGATAACTTGATCTGCAGAAAGAGCCTTCGCATAGTTCAATGAATTTTCCACCACATGAGTCATGCCCGCTACAGGAACGACAATTACATTTCCCTCAATTGGAACAAGTGGTTCACAAGTTTTTAAACTCAATTGATCGCCCACTGCATCGTAATGCTTCTTAATTCTATGGAACAAGAAGATGATGGCAGGTAAGAAAATAAGGATTGACCAAACTTGTGCAAATTTAGTTAAAAAGAACATGCTCATTACGATAAAACTAATAACTGCACCAATTAAATTAACCGTTAATCTCAAAGCCCATCCTTCAGGTTTTTCACGAAGCCATTTTAATACCATACCCGTTTGAGAAAGTGTAAATGGAATAAATACACCTACTGCATATAACGGGATTAAATGTTCTGTTTGCCCTTGGAAAGCTACAATTAAAATAATCGAAGCTATCCCAAGTATAATAATACCGTTTGAGTAACCTAGGCGGTCTCCTCTAATCGTAAACATTCTCGGTATAAATTTGTCTTTTGCAAGGTTAACTGCTAATAGTGGAAATGCAGAATAACCTGTATTAGCAGCAAGAATTAATATTAAAGCAGTTGTACCTTGTATGAAATAGTACATGAAATTACGTCCAAAAGTTTGTTCAGCAATTTGTGAAACAACTGTTACTTCCTTACTTGGATTAATTCCGTAATAATAAGCTAAAAAGACAATTCCTGAAAATAAAACGGCAAGTAATGCACCCATTGCAAGCAATGTTTTCGCTGCATTGTTAGGTGCAGGATCCTTAAAGTTTGGAATTGCGTTAGAGATTGCCTCAACACCTGTTAAAGCCGAACTACCCGATGCAAATGCTCGTAGCAGTAAGAACAAACTAATTCCCGCAACCGGCGTTCCAATCGGCGTGTGTAAAGTCGGTGAAACGTGACCAGTTAAAATATTGTATATCCCTACCCCAATTAATATAAATAGTGCTAGAACGAATAAATAAACCGGATATGCTAAAACGGAAGCTGATTCCGTTACCCCTCTTAAATTTAAAATAGTAATCAATATAACAAATATAATCGCAATGATTACATTATGTGCATGTAAACTTGGAAAAGCTGATGTGAGCGCATCTGTACCTGCGGACACACTTACTGCAACAGTTAAAATATAATCGACTAATAAAGATCCTCCAGCTATTAACCCTGGATTCATCCCTAAATTTTCTTTTGATACAACATACGCGCCTCCGCCATGAGGATAAGCAAAAATAATTTGACGATAAGATAAAATAAGGGCTGTCAATAACACTAATACCCCAACAGCGATTGGAATTGAATACCAATAAGCAATCGCTCCAAGACCTGCTAAAGCAATTAAAATTTGCTCTGGTCCGTATGCAACCGATGACAATGCGTCAGAAGATAAAATGGCTAACGCCTTCGTTTTATTAAGCTTTTGCTCTCCTAACTCAGTTGATTTTAACGGTCTTCCAATTAAAAACCTTTTAATAGATGAAACCAATGCTGTCCACTCTCCAATAATTTTGTACGAACGATTCTGCTAGTTACAGCGGATAAACAATTTCTTCAGAAAACAAAAATGTCTACAAGCCATAACGAAATAGACTTGTAGACATTATATTTTTTGTCGCACAAGCTCCACCTTCCTTCTCAATATAACGCTTACGAGGTTAGCTGTCGGATTCGGGCCTATGAGTAGCCCTACCTTTTTCAAGGATTCACCCCATTGGATTAAGTACTAATCCATAAGAACGGGTCCCCCGCACCATGCGGTTTCAGCGATTTAGAAAATTGAAACTGTGGATTATAATACTCCTTTATTTTCAAAATGTAAACAAAAATTTTGAAAAAGAAAAAAATAAAATGATTGCGCATAATCCGCTGGTAAATATACATAATGAATACTAAAAAACGATAAAGGAGACCCATATGTCTAAAGAAAAGAAGCCTATTTTTTCCGATTCCTATTTAGATGCATTAGCAAATGAAATTAATCAATTATACGGTAAACGTGAACAGGAAATAAATTTGACAGATAGAACGAAAAGAAATAAATAAGTTGTCATAAAAAAAGAAAGCAATACACTTATATATTGCTTTCTTTTTTATTTTTTCATACATCCAATTCTATTGCTGATTTGTTAAAGATCATTTCTTCATACACTTTTAAATTTTGATATACCGCACCCAATAATGGTGCTTCCATAGAAAACTGTTCTGCTACATCTAGTAAGTATCCTTGTATGTGCTTCCCTTCAATGGACGAACCTTTTTCCATATCACGCTGCATCGATGACTTCATATCATACGAAATTTTATCAATTGTTTTCATATGTTCCTGGGCAATATCTTCCTTAATTGGTGCCCCTATATATCTCATGATTTGCACACATTCTTCAAATAAGTTTTGAATAAAATCACGTCCACCTTCGCTTTCACGAATCGGTCCTATTGGTGCACGCATTAATGTTGTCACACCTGACATTACAGTAATAAATAAATATTTATGCCACATATCTTGCGTAATATTTTCACTTAAAACAAAACTAGATTTCGTACCTGCAAATGCTTTAGCAATATGCTGTATTCTCTCTGAATCTTGAAACTTCATTTCTCCAAACAGAAGTCTGTTGGCAGCGCTAGTTTGTACAATTTCTCCTTGATCGTTTAACGTCGTCTCGATAAAACATAGACCGCCAATCACTTTCTCTTCACCAAATTCTTTTTGTAATAGTGATACATGAGCAATACCATTTAACAATGGAATGATGACAGTATTTTCACCTACAAACGGCTTCAAATCTTGAATCGCCTCGTTTAAGTGATACGCTTTTGTTGAAAATAAAATGACATCAAATGGAGAAGTTCGATCTTCTTTCGTTATTAATTTCGGTTGGAAGGAAAAATCCCCATTCACACTACGAATAACAAGTCCCTTTTCCTCTAATTGCTGTTTTCTTTTACTACGAACAAGAAACGTAACATCTTCCCCTTTTTCGACTAATCGGCCACCAAAAAATCCTCCGACGCCACCAGCTCCTAATACTAAAATACGCATACAACATCCCCCTTTTCAAAATACAATTTTATAACATGTAGTATACATAACATTATACATGTCCTCTACTAAATAAGCTGAATTTTCATTCTTAATCAAGTATAAAACAGTGGTTATTTTCAAATAAATTTGGGCATGTTGTTTTTATAGCATATATGAAAGGAAACAATGTAAATGGAGGCAATACAGACAATCGAGGAAAAAGATGTAGCAACAGCTATATTTCAATTTATATTCCCGTTTTCTTTTAAAACCGGATATGAACAAAATATGTTCCCTTTCTTACAGAAAAATGATTTTCGCCCTTTTCGACTCGATCATCTTGAAAATGAAAATACATACTACGGAAAGTTTCAAGTTTCACATCAAAATATGGAAGCATACTATCTTTCATTTACAAATAAAATTCTATTTCCTCACTCAGAGCACCAAAAAGGATTGCAGCGCTATTCTAAAGACCTTAACTTAACTGGACATTTAACAACAAATTTGATTTCCGTTCCATTCAAAATTCATTCTATTGACGTAACACTTTGTCCTTATGAGCTTGGCTTCTTAACAATTCGGACAGAAGTAGAAACCGCTCCAAACATGACATTGTCAGAAGCAATCGAATTTGCCGCCCGCTTCCGTGTCCTTGAAACTAAAAATGATACAACTGAAACTATCTGTATTGAATGTAACGGAAAACAATATTCACAAGTAGAGAAGCTCATATTCGGCGATTTATTTCATGGCTTAACAGACTTCTTTGAGAAAAAGAGATTGCGGAGTTCTTACTTTCAAACATTCCCCTTCTTTGAAGATCAACGAATGTATGTACAAACTTTATTATCCATAAACAAAAAGTCAGACCTTCATGTAATCGATGTATACCGAGCTTCCAGTCTTTCCGGATTAACAGACAATGGCAAGCCCTATATTAGCGCAAATAATGTTCCTTATATTCAAGATTATTTAACAAAACATTCTTATCAAAGATGGGCTCCTAATCGCTACTTTATTATGGAAGAACATATTTTCACATGTATAACAAACGAGGATGAACACGAATTCGCTAAACTTGCTAGTCAAATGTACGGAGAGTTTTATTACGCTTTGTTATTAAATCTATTTCATAAAGTTGTTTTATTAAAAATGGCAAACGCTTATGCTGAACTAAACATTGATCAAGATACAAATGAAATAGAGAAATTAATTTATTCAATCAATTCATTTACAGCGAATTACTTTTCTTTAGAGTTAGTATCCCAATCACAGAGTGAAGATATTTTTTTCCGCTTAAGAAAACTATTTAATATTGAAGTACTTTACTCGAATGCAAAACAAAATCTCGATAGTTTGTTTAAATATCAAGAAAATGTCGCTTCTAAAAAAGATAGCCTTTTACTATTAATTTTAACGCTCTACTCTGTAGTAGGCCAAATGTTAGGGTTTACTATGATTGATCTTTTAAGAAACACCGATTCAAACAAAATCTCGTCGCCACTTGAATTTTTCGCACTTTTAATAGCAATCAGCGGCATAGTCATTTCATTTATTTTAGGCGCGCAAAGTTTATACCAATGGAGTCTACAACATAAACGAAGAAAATCATGGGTAAAACAAACTGTACTTTCTGCTGTGAAAGAGAAAGATGATAAGAAGTAAAGAAGGTTATTTTCAAATTACAAATACGTGGTACGCTTCAGTAAATGAAATTTTTATTAGCGATTTTTAAATTCTATCGACTTACCGACAAAAACTGACAAAAAAAGTACCGCATAGTAAAAAAAGTACTCCAAAATAAAATTTGGAGTACTTTTTTATTACACTAATTTATCTTACTTTCCTGCTTCGATTTTCTCTAATGCAGCAGCTACTTGCTCTTCAGTTAATTCGTGTTGCACGATATAACGATTACGTGGGTGTACACGACATTCATGAGAACATGCACGTAAATGTTTTGCTTCGTTTTCTTCAGAACATAAAATTTTCTTATTACATTCTGGATTTGCACAGTTTACATAGCGCTCACAAGGTTCACCTGTAAAGTGGTCTTTACCAACGATAACATGCTCTTTTTGGTTTACTGGTACAGAGATACGCTCATCGAACACGTAACATTGTCCATCCCAAAGCTCACCTTGTACTTCTGGGTCTTTGCCGTACGTTACAATACCGCCGTGAAGCTGACCTACATCTTCGTAACCTTCACGAACTAACCAACCAGAAAACTTCTCACAACGAATTCCGCCTGTACAGTATGTTAAAATCTTTTTACCTTCAAGTGTTTCTTTGTTTTCTCTAATCCAATCTGGTAATTCACGGAATGATTCGATATCTGGTTTAATTGCACCCTTGAAGTGTCCTAAATCAAACTCATAATCATTTCGTGCATCAATAATAACTGTATCTTCTTGTTTCATTGCTTCATAAAAATCTTTTGGCTCTAAATACTTTCCAGTTATTTCGTGTGGGTTAATGTCATCTTCTAGACGAAGTGTCACTAACTCTGGACGAGGACGTACGTGCATTTTCTTGAATGCGTGCCCTTCTTCTTCATCTATTTTAAATACGATACCGTCAAAGCGTGGATCGTTGTTCATTGCTTCCATGTATTTCTCTGTTTGTTCTACAGTTCCAGAACAAGTTCCGTTAATTCCTTCTTTAGCTACAAGGATTCTTCCTTTTAATTCAAGTGAATTACAAAATGCTAAATGCTCTGCAGCGAATTCTTCAGGGTTTTCAATTGTTGTATACATGTAATATAGTAATACTCTGTATGGTTTTGTAGTTGCCAATGTATTTCTACCACCTATCTAATTTTTAAAATCATGTATAAGTTAACGTTCATATCAAAACATATATAATAAGAAAATGTATCCAAAGTTTTATGCATCCCATTTTCTTCTCTTTATACTATTTTCTATAAGTTAACAAAAATAAAAAACAAGATTACACATCAAAACACTATGGTTAAGTTGTAATCCCAATATATTATATATCATACAAATGCAATTCCATCAATTAATATGCTGTATTATAGGCTTTATGTTCACATAAATTTCAAAAATAGCCCTTTAATTCATTATGTTTCCCCACGTCATCACACCATAAACTCCCAATTTTTTATAACACGACACCATCTATTGCAGCAAGGCATATAATTTGCACTAAGGAAACATTTGTGTTCAAATAAAAATATCATCTAATACATCTAAATGTATTGAAATAAACAATAAGAATACTTACAATAATTTCATCAAGTTAACATTTCAAAGGGGAAAACTACTATGAATAAAGATATATCAAAAGATGAACAAGTCCCTTCTCAAAGTACAACTGTTCAATCCGCACACTTAGCTTTAAGTGGCGAAACGAAAGGCTGGAAACGACTGTTACCGTTTTTAGGACCCGCTTTTATCGCATCCGTAGCTTATATTGACCCTGGTAACTTTGCTACAAATATCGCAGCTGGTTCACAATACGGATATTTACTATTATGGGTTATATTCGCTTCTAACTTAATGGCAGTATTAATTCAAACTTTATCAGCTAAATTAGGAATTGCTACGGGAAATAATTTACCTGAAATAGCTCGCGAGCACTTTCCAAAACCTGTGTCTATCGGCTTATGGATACAAGGTGAACTCGTTATTATGGCTACAGATTTAGCTGAATTTATCGGGGCAGCACTCGGATTGTATTTATTATTTGGAATTCCTATGTTACCAGCTGCTTTAATTACAGCAGTCGGATCATTTATTATTCTTGAGTTTCAACGCAGAGGATTTCGCCCACTAGAAGCTATTATTACAGGGATGATTTTTATTGTAGTAATAGCATTTGGAATCCAAGTTTTTTATGCAAAACCAGAATTAAGTCCCCTTCTTTCCGGACTATTTATTCCGAAATTCCAAGGTGTAGACAGTATATTACTTGCAGCAGGGATATTAGGTGCGACAGTAATGCCACATGCAATCTATTTACATTCTGCATTGACACAACGCCGCGTGGTTGGAACAACTGACGAACAAAAGAAAAAGATTTTCCGTTTCGAATTTATTGATATCATTATTGCAATGGTTATCGCTGGAGCAATTAATGCGAGTATGTTAATTGTTGCTGCTGCACTATTCTTTAAAAATGGCTTGCATGTTGAAGATCTTGATGTTGCTTTTAACCAGTTCAGTACTTTAGTCGGTCCAGTATCGGCTGCTTTATTTGGAATTGGGCTCTTATCAGCAGGACTATCTAGCTCTTCTGTCGGTACAATGTCAGGTGACATTATTATGCAAGGATTCATTCGAATGCATATTCCGTTATATTTACGCCGCTTTATTACAATGATTCCACCCTTAGTTATTATCGCTTTAGGAGTAAATCCAACTTACGCTCTAGTCATGAGCCAAGTCGTCTTATCATTCGGTATTGCTTTTGCATTAGTACCACTTATTATGTTTACAAGCAGTAAAAAAATTATGGGTGCACTCGTTAACCACCGCATAACAACCTTTTTCGCTTGGATTATTGCTGCACTTGTTATCATTTTAAATATTTTCTTACTGTATCAAACATTTATAGGATAATGAAAAAAGGTATTCCAATAAAACTGGAATACCTTTTTTCATTACCACTTATGTATGTACCTCTTTCTGGCATTATCGCACCTTTTTCAGTTCGAAAGTAAAGTGGTAATCCTTCCGAGAAAAATATACTCACCTTGGATGGATCCTGCCTTTGGTGATGTATATGTAAATGCGGCTCACTTGAACTTCCTGAGTTACCGACTTGAGCAAGAACCTCTCCCTCATTTACATGTTGTCCTTCCCTCACTTTAATTGAGTCTTTCTTTAAATGCGCCAGAACCATAAATGTCCCTGATTCGTCTAGTCGTAAATAAACATGATTCCCCGCCATTGACTGGAAATCATCCGATCCCGGAACTATATCTTTTTCATCATTATTGATTGATACAACTGTTCCATTAGCTGGTGCCATTACTTCCGCCCCATATATTCCATAATCCTCTAACATACTACTTTTCACTTCAGCAGGCGGAATAAGAATATCATACGCCCCATCGTTCATTTGGTTTGATAACGTGATAGTTCGTTTCTAACCGATCGCCGCCCCAGCCCACTAGTGCTCGTTCATTTAAAGGAAAACGAACGACTATTTTAGGGCTCATAGAATGTACATCTGCTGGGTAAGCAAGTCCGCCTATGTTAGCAAACCACCCTAAAGGCCAAGCTCCAATTATAGAGAAAAGAACGATGAAGAGTAGCGTTCTATCTATTCGCTTTCTGAAAATGCCTTTCCACACAAATAGTAATACTGAACCTATCAAAATAAAGATTGATACTAAACTAAATGCTTGTATAATCCACCAAAAAATGACTATTATAACACCATTAGCTAAATAAACTACACTCCAACTTATAATTAAAAACGCAACTAAAATTACTAATACATATTTCTTCCACATGTTGTATCCCCACTCTCATATCTTTGTTCTACATGATACGAAGTGAAAATTACGACATACAAAAGAAATACTTACGACTTTCTTATATTTCTTTATACTGCGGTAAAACGATAGTGAAAACCGTTTCTTTATCGTTACTACGTACAGTGATATCTCCTTTATGAAGTTCCCCTATACTTCTCGCAATTGCAAGTCCCATTCCTTTTCCACCCGTATGAGAGCTACGTGATTTTTCACCACGATAAAACTTCTCAAAAACGTAAGGAAGGTTCTCATTCGGAATGCATTGTCCAAAATTTTCAATTTCTATTTCAACATTCATGTTTCTTTTAGAAATTTGAATCAAAATCTGTTTTCCGTCTTTCCCGTACATAATACTATTATTAATTACATTTTCGAACAGCCTCACCATAAGCGCTACATCCACTTCCACATGTAACTCCTTATCACCGTTAATATAAAAGCTCATATCGGCATCATCTAGTAATGGTACAAAATCAATCATGATTTGTTCAATGAACGCTTTCATATTTACTACACTTTTATTTAATTCAATCTCCCTATAATTTATTTGACAATATTCTAATAAATCATCTACTTGATTTTTCAATTCATAACTTTTTCGCTTTAATATACTTACATACTGTTCACATTCTTCTCCATTTGAATGAAGCTGATTTCCTAACAGGTCCGCGTAACCGATTATAGATGTTACAGGTGTTCGTAAGTCATGAGAAATATTACTAATCATTTCAGTTTTCATTTCCTGCGATTTTTTTTCATTTTCGATAGACTCTTTTAAACTTTTAGCCATTCTATTAACATTCGCTGCTAATTCACCAATCTCGTCATTTTTTGAAATAGGTATATGTATTTCTAAATTACCATTACTTATTTCTTTCACGTTCTTATTTATTTCAGATAACCTTTTCATCATTGTTTTTGTCATGAATGCAAAGTATATTGTAGTAAAAGTTAAAAAAGCTATTAAATATAACAATGAATATTTTTCCTCTAATCCAGTAATATGACTATATATATTTCCAACTACAATTTGAAACGCTATTATACTTACAGTTGCTAACAAAATGCTACATATGAATGCGATAAAAAACTTAGCTCTAATGCCTTGTAATGATTTAATCTTCAATTTTATATCCGACTCCCCAAACATTTTGAATAAACTTCGGCTCTTTTGGATTCGCTTCAATTTTATTTCTTAATCTTGCAATATGAACCATTACTGTATTATTACTTTCATAGGCTCTTTCTTTCCAAACGCTCTCATATATTTCTTCAATAGTGAACACACGATTCTTTGCAGCGGCCATTAAGTACAAAATATCATATTCAGTTTTCGTAAGATTGATTGTTTCTCCATATAACATTACTGTTCTCGACACTTCATCGATTTCTAACCCTCTAATGTTTATTTTCATTTCTATTACTTGGGCAGCATTTTGATTGAAATATGTATACCTTCTTAATTGAGCTTTCACTCTCGCTATAAATTCAATTGTACTGAACGGCTTCACAATATAATCATCTGCCCCAGTACTAAACCCAATTACTTTATCTACATCCGATGATTTCGCGCTTAAAAACATAATTGGTAAACTATGTTTCTCTCTAATCCTTCTACACAATTCTATCCCATCCATATGTGGCATCATAATATCCAAAATAGCAAGTTGAATACTGTTATTATTTATTATTTTTAAAGCCTCTTCTCCGTTATGAGCACTAAAAACTTTAAAACCTTCTTGCATTAAATTCGCGTTAACAAATCGAACAATATCTTGATCATCATCTACAATTAAAATTGAGTTTTTCTCCATATACAAACCTCTTTTTGAAATATATTCCACAATCAATTTTATCACAAATTAAAACCATACTTCCCTCTTGAATAATCTTTATTTTCAGACTAAATTATATAATAACAACACATTCTAGTTTCAGAAGAAATGGAGTGAAAGTATGTTTCCTATATTAAAAACCGACCGACTCATTTTACGAGAACTTACCGAAGAAGATGCACCGAGTATACTACAATGCTTTTCTAATACTGACGTACTGCGCTATTATGGCCAAAAACCATTACAAAATGTTGATCATGTGAAACAAGTCATTCATAACTTTAAGCTGAGTTACAATGCAAGAAGTGGTATAAAGTGGGGAATTGAATTAAAAGGCAAGAAAGAACTCATTGGTACCATTGGTTTTCACGATTGGTCTTCTGAGCATAAACGAGCTAATATAAGTTATGCCTTTCTCCCTGAACACTGGGGAAAAGGATATGCGACGGAAGCTGTTTCTGACGTTATATCATACGGTTTCCACACACTTCACTTAAAGCGGATTGGGGCAATTGTCTTTCTTGAAAATGAGGCTTCCAATAAAGTGCTATTAAAATTAGGATTTGAAAAAGAAGGCGTTCTAAAAAATTATATGTATCAAGATGATATCCCATATGATACAAATTATTATTCTTTATTAAAATGAGTTTAATAGAAATTATACGTAAAAACTCGTTTCAGCATAATGAATCAAGATAGTGGATTTTTAACGAAAGATGGGAAACCGAGCGTTTTTCATTTCTTAGATCATCATACGACTGATGCGAAGTACAATAAATTATATAATCTAAACAAAGGGCATGAGCATATTCTTACTCATGTCCCTTTGTTTACGTTCTTTTTCTGTTTTCGCAATGCTTTTGGAATGTATACACAGAAAGGTTCGCTTTCCATGTAATCTCCCGTCATTGCATATGATTTAGAACGAGATCCTCCACAAACATATCGAAACCCACAAACTAAACTTTTTATAAGTTTTCAATATCATTACCTCTTTTCTAAAACCATAAAGAACGTACTATCCGGTAGCACAACCGCATTCCCAGACTCATCTTTAAAATCGATTTTCTCGCTAAGATGTTGTGTATATCCATCCTGTAAATAGTTCATAGCTTGAACGATGTTTACTTTATCTCCAAAGATACCCTTTACGAAATCCTTATAGTCGTTTGGCGTAAAGATTCCAAACTGCTCTTGCACCTCGTGAACAAAGGAATCCTCACCCCATGTATACGTATATAAGAACTCCATCGCATCGTTAACAGGCATTTTGACTGTATTGTCTGCAAGTACCTCATACTGGATTATACGCCCCTTAAATTCACGGACATACTGCTCTAAGAACTTCATTCCACCTGCATCTTTAAAATGAATCACACGCATTAACATTTTATCTTCAGTCATGATGCCATCACGAATGATAATACGACCTCCTGGCTTTATCACCTCGTAAGCACTCTGTAACCCCTTTTTAATTACTTCATGATTGAATTTCTTCCCTTCATACTCGATATAAGAGAACAGTTCATGAAGGATAGAAGAATATACAATCGTATCAACCGATTCTTTATCAAACGAACTACCTAAGTTGATTGCATCCCCTTTAATGACGTCCCAAGAACGACCTTCGTCCTGTTTCTTCTTTTTCAACGTATCAATCACGTTTTCGGAAATATCGATACCGTAGATTCGTTTATTTTCGGTCTCTTCTTCAATCATGTCTAGCATAACACCACCACCAGCTCCAACATCTACAACCGTATCTCCCTTTATATAATCAAGAATAATTCGTTTATCATCAGCCGAACTATTCATATGTTCCAAATACACTTCTTCGTTATGGAATCTATCATATGCGTCCTTTCGTAACCCGAAGAAATCAAAGAGCAGTACATTTGCTCGAGCATGCATCATATCTATCTTTTCTGCCTCTACACAGAAGATGATTAACGCCTCACCTACAGCAGAAAACTGAAACGACACATACGCAGTCTTCATATCTTCATCGACTTTAATCTCAAAAGAAACATGTGTTGTATCCGGCTTCTCGTTCTCACGGTACTCCCGTAGATACTTCTCAATAACCCGCTTACGATACACATTGTCCTTCTTCTCACCTTTGAAATCATAGTGCAACTGCTGCATCAATTTCTCGAAATGGATATGTTGAACCTTTCTAGTTCCTATCTCGTTCTTTAACATAACAAAAACTGTCCAAATATCCTCGAAGCTAAGGGCATGCATAGACGGTTCTACATACCACAAATCCTTATCAGATAAAAATGTTTGAACGTTTCTCTTCTCGCTCCCCATAATTATATCTTTTTCAAATACTGACTCCTTATGTTTTGGCGTGAGTCTATGTACACGAGAAGTAAATGGCTCCACATAACCATCAAATAGCCCATCAATTGTAATCTTCACATCGTTCTTTACTTCGCTCCACAAAGATTTTGATACACCTTCAATAATACATTGATTAAGATAGTATAGAATCTCCTTTAACCTAACGTCTCCGTATTCTTCTTTATATGTGTCAATTAAATCAATATGAGAGTTCAAACGAGCCTCTCCGCGGATATACTGCCCGATTAATCCATGTGTTCTAATTAAATCTCGAACAAACAAATACTCAGTAGAGTTTAAGTTTGTCTCTATATGTTCGATAAACTGAATATCACTAAAGATATCAGCAGAACCCTCGTTATGTACCAATAGATTGATTCCGTTCTTCTTCCATTTCTCTCGCTGTTTTAAAGAGCCTACCTTTGCAAGCTCACTATACGTTAGTACTTTTTCAATAATGCGATACGCTTCTTCATCTAAAGACAATCCATCTAACACTTGCAGCGTACGGTGTACATAGTACAACACCGCATCTGTTTTTAATTCACCAAGTACTTGTACATTCTCATAGTTTTGATGTATCTCCTCTGCCTCGATTAGATACTTTAACCACGTAGGGAGAATATTAGAAAACCCTTCAATGTATTTATTTAGAATCTCAATATTTTTCACCTTATTTACCCCCATATATAATCAATTTCAGTAGTATGGTCTGGGATATCTTCTCTAAAAAGATTATCACCTTATGCCCCCTTTACCATCTATATCTCTTTCAAATACAAA
Organism: Bacillus sp. BPN334; assembly: GCF_008368885.1. NCBI lineage: Bacteria > Bacillati > Bacillota > Bacilli > Caryophanales > Bacillaceae > Bacillus > Bacillus sp. BPN334. The sequence goes on from NZ_QOZW01000020.1 coordinate 102,271, forward strand.
TGCATCAAACCGAGTCTTTTTATCATGTAAAAGAGAGTTATCAATTTCGTTTCTAACATGCCAAGTTTGTAACACATTCTTTTGTTCATCTCTTATTTTAACTTCATCAGGAATTTCGGCGGAATAAACAGCAGGGCGCAGCGAAGCATTTCTTACATTAATAAACATTTGTTGTGATAGAATCAACCGAAAATAGAAACGGCAAGCGGGTGCACTCCACTTGCCATTTTTTCATAGCTTAGTATGTATTTGAATTTCTTTTGCTTTCTCTTTTTCACCCTTCACTCGTACAATTAAATCATATGATCCGGATTTTGGCGCTTCAAAAGAAAGCAGACCTTCTTGTTGAGAAGTGACTTCTTCTTCATAAATAACCTTATCACCTTTTGTAACTTGCAATAAAATCGTACCTTCTTCAACGGCTGCTTCATAAGGAATTTCCACATTTCCTTTTTCAGCTTTAATCGTTTGCACATCGTAATACCCTTGCAACGAACCAATTTTTAAAGTCGTTTCGCCATTTTTTTGAACCTTTGTGACTTGTGTTGCTGTATTGCATGCGCTTAACAATACAACAAGAGTGAGAATCATAAATAAACGTAGTAATTTCATAGAAATTCTCCTTTTTTATGTATATGAATTAAATTTCTAACTCTAAATTTTGTACCATCTTATTTCCCACCTCTTAAAATAACTGTTTTTATAATAAAATAAGTAATAGAAAATAATAAACAAGTACCCATTGTACCAAAAACTGCAACTGAGATGTTACCTGCTAATGTTTCATTTGGATCTAATGCATTAGGTAAAATTGTACCCAAAATTGCAATACAGGCTAATACAACCATAAAATATTTAAATCTTTTTATTTTCTTTTTCATACTAATTATCCCCTTTATTCCTTAACATTAACTTCTAAACCAAATCCCATAAACCTACATCAGGACCTAATGGTACATGGAATTTGACTCTGCTTTTTCTAGCTTCAAAGGATCCCCCTAGATTCCCAAATTAATATCCCCAAGTATTATACATACCAATTAATTCATATAGAAAAAGCCCGTTCAATTCAAATACTTAAGCTCCCTTATTTTTATAATACTCAAATAATTATACACAAACATCGCTATCGATTCATCTTAATACCTCATTTACCTTTTAAGTATATCAATGACAAAATATATAATTTAATATTTTTTATATAATTAAAAACAAACATAGTTACAACAAGAGATTGTTTTTATGCTGATTTGTACTGTATTCCCTTATTCCATGTACTCTTTAAAAAAACCTTACTTTTTAAAAAGTAAGGTTTTTTGTATTTATTCATTAGCGATATAAGCATTCTTATACGTATAAACACCACCAAATTGATGCTTCTCAATTCCTTTTACATAATCCTTTTGTACGTAGGCTGATCCCATTTGATAAAGCGGTGCAACTGCAGCATCCTCTAGCAGAATACGCTCGGCCTCTTGCAATGCTTCCCATCTTTTCTTTTGATCTAGTACAAAATCGCTTTTCGCTTTCTTTATTAATTCATCGTAGTGAAGGTTAGAATAATTCATTTTGTTATTCTGATTATCCGTCGTAAAGAGTTCTAAATAACTAATTGGGTCTTTATAATCCGGTCCCCAATTTGCCATAGATATATCGTAATCTCCTGTTTGTTCTAACTGTAATTTTTGCTTAAATGGCTGTTGTTTAATTTGTATCGTTAATCCTTGCAAATTCTTTTCTAAGTCACCTTTTATATATTCTGCTATACGTTTTGCATTATCTTGTTCAAACGTTAAAAACTCTAGGTTTACTTGTTCTACTCCAAGCTCTTTTTTCGATTCTTCCCAAATCTTTTTCGCATTTTGCAAATCATATGAAGAAAGATCTCCGTTTTCTTTTCTAAAATCTTTGCCAGTCTCTTCATTTATATGACCAGCCGGTACAAGTTCGCTTGCAGGTTTTGCCCCGTTATTAATAAAGTGAGCAACGAAATCTTCTTTATTTAACGCGAATGAAATAGATTGACGCACCTTTTTATTTGCTAACGCACTATTTTTTTCATTAAAACGTAGCATAGCAATTCCTGAATCGCTCGACATATGTAAGTCCTTACTTCCCTTATACTTGTCTACAAATTGAGAATTAATAGGCACTCGATCCAAATCACCAGCTTCGTATAAATTAACAACCGTCATTGTATCTTTTACAATTTGAAAGTTTATTTCGTCTAATTTCACTTTCTTTTGACCCCAATATGTAGCATTCTTCTTTAATTGAAACTCTTGTTCATGCTTCCACTTCTCTAATACAAATGGCCCGTTATATATGAGATTACTAGGTTCCAATGCATAATTCTTTCCTTGTTCTTTCAAAAATGATTCATGCTGTGGTAAGTAAATCGGCAGTGCTAACAACTGTAAAAAATACGGAATTGGCTGTTCGAGTTCCACTTCTAACGTATAATCATTTATTGCTTTAACCCCAAGTGTATCAAGAGGCATTGTTCCTTTATTAATTTCTTTCGCATTTTTCACATGAAAGAGCATGTACGCATATTGAGATGCTGTTTCAGGTTTAATTGCACGTTTCCACGCAAACATAAAATCATTTGCTGTCACACTGTCTCCATTTGACCATTTTGCATCTTTACGCAAATCAAATGTATATTTTTTACCATCTTTACTTCTTTTAAACGATTTTGCTACCGCTGGAATAGGCTGATCTTGATCATCTAATACATACAAACCTTCAAATATGTTTTGCATAACGTGCGCTGATGTACCATCCATCGTTTTCGCAGTATCAAGAGAAGGAATTTCTTCTGATACTGTTACATTTAACACTTGTTTTTTAGCTTCTGCATCACTTTTATTCGCTTTATTATTACAAGCTGTTAATAATAAAGTTGTAACAAGTGCCATTACCATTAAATGGCTCTTTTTTTGCTTCATGAATTGTTCTCCTTAAGTATAAAATATTATAAAGCGTTATATATTATAGCAGAAATATGAACAGAAAGATGCGACATTCTTTTGAATATTTATTCGTTCAAGAAAAAAGCTATCCTTTTAAAAAAGGATAGCTTTTTCAACTACATATAATTACCTATCTTTGTAAACCTCGTTTATAACGACTCGCTTCAAATATAATACGCTCTTCATCTAACGTTTTACATTCACCATTCCAAACGACACGTTTTCCGTTAATAATTACATCGCTTATATCTTTTCCACTAGCGGCATATACAAGGTGTGATAACACTTCATCTGCTGGTTGTAAATGCGGCTTATTAGACGGATCAATCGTAATAAAATCGGCACACTTTCCAACCTCAAGTGATCCTGTTTGTTTCATGCCGATTACTTCAGCAGCTCCTTTAGTCGCAAGTGTAAGAGCCGTTTCAACTGGTAATGCTGTTGCATCTTGATGAATACCTTTTTGTAGTAAAGTCGCTATACGCATTTCTTCAAACATATCTAAATTGTTATTAGATGCCACACTATCTGTTGCAATTCCTACTTTCACTCCTGCTTCTAGCATCGCTTTTACATTCGCTATACCAGAACCTAGTTTTAAATTACTATTCGGGTTATGAGCTACTCGAACATCATGTTCTGCTAAAAATGCACGCTCATTTTCATTTAATACTACACCGTGTGCAATAACTGTTGGGCGTTTAAATAAACCGCAACTTGCTGCATATTCTACTGGACGTTTTCCGTACTGTGTTTCAATATCACGTACTTCACGCTCTGTTTCCGAAAGATGAATATGAACCATCGTTTGATTTTCTACTGCAATACGAGCACACTCTTCTAACAGTTCTGTAGAACATGTATATGGACTATGCGGCGCAACCATCGTAGTTAACATACCACTTTCGTTATAGTAACGCTTCACATATTTTTCAGCTTCTTCAATCGCTTTCTTCTCATCGTCCTTCTTTCCGAAGCTAAATAAAGTTCTTGAAACAGCAGCTCGCATCCCACTCTTTGATACCGTTTCCATAATTGCATCTTGATCTACTCCAATTGGATTAAACATATCAGAGAATGATGTTGTACCACTTTTCACCATTTCAAGTAATCCTAATTCCGTACTAGCAACCGCAAGCTCTGGCGTAAACTGACCTTCAAGTGGCCAAATTCTCGTCTCCAGCCATGGTTGTAATAACATATCATCGCCAATACCTCTTAAGAGACTCATTACAACGTGTGTATGTGTATTTACAAGCCCTGGTAAAACCCACTTTCCTTTCATATCAATTACTTCATCTACTTCAAAATCATTAGCGAATTCTCCGCTCTTTACATCTATAATTTGATCATTTTCTACAATGATATATCCATTTTCTATCACTTCGTTTTGTTCATTCATCGTTACGATTGTAGCGTTTACATAAGTTGTTTTCAAAAGTATTTCCCCTTTCAACTCTATGAAGTTCCCTTTAATAAGTTACCACCATTATAGTAACTTATTAAAGATTAAGAGTCAAAAGATAATTTGAATTCTTTCATTATCTTTTCCTTCAAAATGCTATATTGTTTTTCATTTGTATCCGCAAATGCTTCTTCCCGATTTGATTTCTCATCCATATAATCCATTTCTCTATTGAATTGAGCCCCTGTAAAATCAAGCCTCTTCCCATCTATACAGTTATAAAAGTGCCACACCTCTCCTATTTTTGTCTTCTTGATTTGCCCTCCGCATATATCTTGAATGACTAAAGCCGTTACACCACACTGTCCCTTTGCTGGATTTTCACTTGTCCACTTTGAACTCGTTTCAATCGACCACGATTTTATTAGTGCTTCATATATTCTTTTTCTCTTTATATGATCCATTTTCAGCTTCTCCTACTATTAATTGTTTTACACATCATATTTCAAAAGAGGCAGTAATCGTTCCTTAAAAACCGTTGATGGTGTTTCCCCGATTAACTTTGCTCCCATCTTCAAGTAAAACCCTTTTGCATTCGGATCACTATCAATTGTAAAACTTTTTATTCCTAGTTCATTTGCTTTTTCTATTACATACTCCCAAAGTATTTTCCCGTACCCTTTCCCTTTGTAACGAGGATGAATGTATAGGAAATCGAGAGCATTTTCATTACGTAAAAATGAAAAAAATCCAATCATCGTATTATCGTTTTCTAAAACATATACAAAATTATTTTTTATGTACTCATCGGTAATTGTTAAATCTTCCTTACAAGCAAGTATGAATTCTTCGCTATAGTTCCACGTTGCTTTTGAATGTAGTGCGAGTTCACTTAATTCATTTACTTCACTTAATAACGCTTTTCTTATCTTCATGATTCTTTCTCCTCACATTCAATATATAAACTCTTAAAATGATTCGAAAAGTAATTTAAAAAACCTCTTATTTCCGTAAATAAGAGATTACTTTTATAAATCTTTATTATAGGTAACAATTTTTGAAAAGAAAAAGAACGCCATTCCTGAAAATTGACGTTCTTTTTCTTTTAACCTTTATGGCATATTATATTGAGAGTCATTTGTTTTACTATTTTTATACTACATAACTATATATTTTCTACTACTGCTTCAAGCATTGTTCCATTTTTAGCATAATTCGTATGCCAAGAAAAAGCTTTTTCTAAAACATGAGGGGTTTGTCCACCTCTTGTTTGTGCTTCTTCGAAATAAGCTCTTAGCTGGTCACGATACATTGGATGTACGCAATTCTCAATAATTAGTTCCACTCTTTCTCTTGGCGCTAGTCCTCTTAAGTCCGCATACCCTTGTTCAGTGACGATAACATCTACATCGTGTTCCGTATGGTCTACATGCGAAACGAAAGGAACGATACTTGAAATGTTGCCGCCTTTTGCAATCGATTTAGTAACAAAGATAGCTAAACGCGCATTTCTTGCAAAATCGCCAGAACCACCAATACCGTTCATCATTTTTGTACCTAAAACGTGAGTAGAATTAACATTTCCGTATATATCTAATTCTAAAGCAGTATTAATCGAGATTAATCCAAGGCGACGAATGATTTCAGGATGATTAGAAATCTCTTGCGGGCGCATCATTAATTTATCACGATATTTTTCAAAGTTAGAAAATACTTGTTGCATTTTCTCTTCAGAAAGCGTGATGGAGCAGCAGGAAGCAAAATTGACTTTCCCAGCATCCATTAGATCAAAGACCGCATCCTGTAAAACTTCAGAATACACTTCTAAATTTTCAAACTCCGAATCTAGCATACCGTGCAATACTGCATTAGCAACTGAACCAATTCCAGATTGTAACGGCGCTAAACGATTTGTTAATCGACCTACTTTAACCTCTTCTCGAAGGAACTCTATTAAATGCTGTGCCATAATGACAGTTTCTTCATCTGGAGGAACAATTGTCGATGGCGAATCCAGTTGATTCGTAAACACAATTCCCTTCACTTTTTCAGCATCAATCGGAATACCGATTGTTCCAATTCGATCATCCGTTTTTACGAGCGGAATTGGGAGTCTTTCCCCTTGTTTACCTGGTTCATATAAATCATGTAGCCCCTCTAGTTGCGTAGATTGAGCCATATTCATTTCAATAATAATGGACTTAGCATGTAAGGAGAATGCTAAGGAATTTCCAATTGAAGTGGTTGGAATAATCATGCCATCTTCAGTAATCGCAACCGCTTCCAAAATAGCGACATCTATATCCATAACGTCAGCACGGAGTAACTCTGCTGTATGAGATAAGTGCTGATCCACAAATAAAAAGTCTCCGTTATTAATTCCTTTTCGCATAGTCGCATCAGCTTGGAAGGGCAATCTTTTCCCTAAAATTCCTGCCTCAGCAAATAATTTATCTACATCCGAACCTAAGGAAGCCCCTGTATAAACATTCACTTTAAAAGATTTATCATTCTTCACTCGGTTTACAAGTGCAAATGGGACTGCTTTTACATCCCCAGCGCGTGTAAATCCACTTAAACCTAAAGTCATTCCACTTTCAATCCATGAAGCTGCTTCTTCAGGTGTAACTACTCGATCTTTTAAACGTTGATCCCTAATTCTATCTAAATTATTCTCCATATGTAATCCCTCTCTTAATGAATATTCATAATTATTTTACACATTAACAGTATCAAAATAGGAATTTTCTTACACAATGCCGAAAATTCAGATAAAACAGCGAATCTAGGTTCTAAAGCAGAAACATTTAGAATCCTAGAAGCTTACGAAAATAGCTAGCATATGATTGACTCACTGGTACCCTCTCTCCGTTATCCATAGAAAGTAAAAAAGTAGAATGCGTATCAGGGTAAATCGCTTTAATATGATTAACATTTACAATAAAAGAACGGTGACATCTAATAAAAGAATCTTTCGGCAGCAAGTATTCGAATTCTTGTAGCGAGTACTTATGTGTTCCTGTTAACTCTTCTGAATTCACATACGTCTTTTTATCTTTAGCTTCTAAATACATGACCTTTGAGAAAGGAACTGGAACCCAGCCGTCTGTTGTTTTTAAAGTAACGACCGACTTACCATCCGTTAAAGCGGGATAAATTGCCGTCACGCAACCTTCAATCTTGCCATTATTTGAAAAAGGTACGGCCATTCCATGATAAGGAATACCGAAAACATCTCGGTTAATAAACTCAGAGGCTTTTTGCTTCGTTATCATTGCTTTATGAGCAATCGTCCCTTCCTTAATAGGATCTCCGGTGCTAATCTTTAAATCAATTCGTTTGCTTGGTCGATAGTAAATATATTCTTTCGTATTTGAAACGGCGATTGATATTTCATCTGAAAATAATTCCCCAACAACATCTAGTAGTATACCTAATGTTTTATCTTCCATATTATTAACACCTCATTTACTATTATACTACTATTATGATTTATAAAACCGTTCAGCAATTTGAACGGTTTTACAGATTATTTAGTTCACCTTAGCCCCATAACATCTTGCTACTGCAACTGCCTGCGCTATATCTAATTTCACATTTTTTAAATCAAAACTTGTAAAATCAATTCTATCAACTACCGCCCCTTTTAAATCTGCACCACTAAGTTTCGCCTTACCTAATTGTGCACCTGTTAAATCTGCTTCACGTAAATCTGCTTTTTCTAAATTACATTCATATAGGTCAGCTTCAATTAAACGTATACCCTTTAACATTTGTTTACTTAAGTTCGCGAACCTTAAATTCGTATATGACCAATCGCCCGATATTATAGTTATTCCATCTAAATTCGCTTCTTCAAAATCAGAGCCAGTCATTTTACATTCTTCAAACTTCGATACGAATAAATTCACACCAACAAACTTACAATTCGCAAATGTAGTTCCTTGATGGATAGAAGCGTTAAATAGAGCACCGGTAAAATCACATTCTATAAAATTACAATTTTCAGTAGAAACTTCCGATGCATCTATCCCTCTAAAACGGCATTTTATGAAAGTACAATTTTTCAATTCCTCTTCTTTAATCAAAACATCTTGAAAATCTATTTCTATATACTCTTTATTTACAAATTCACTCATAACTATTCCTCCGTCTCCTTAAAGAAACCTCACTTGAAAAAAGTGAGGTTTCTTCTCATACAATATGTCCATCTAACCAAGAAATCAAATCTTGAAATACTTCATCTCGATTTACTTCATGGAACATTTCATGTCTTCCATTTTCATATAGACGCAATGTTACATCTTTCACGCCACATTTTTTATAATTTTCATATACTTCTTTTACACCTTTCCCCATATCCCCAACAGGATCACGATTTCCTGAAAAAATATGTATTGGAAGGTTTTTCGGTGTTTTCTTAAACTCTTCTAGTTTATTTACTTCTAATACCCCAGAAAATAATTCACGATAAAAACTTGTTGTACAAATAAATCCACATAAAGGATCCGCAATATATTTATCAACTTGATTATTATCTGAAGATAACCAATCAAATTTCGTACGATTTGGTTTAAAGTGCGAATTGAAATTTCCGAAAGATAAAAAGTTTAGCATCGGACTTTTCGTTTTTGCCCCGCGTAGTTTCATCTCGATTGTCGCTACTTTATGACCAATGCCTCCTAAGAATCCCGGGTTCCCACCAGTTCCTGAAATAAGGAATCCATCATATAATCCACCTTTAAGTTGTACAGCACGTCTTGATAAAAAAGAACCCATACTATGTCCAAGTAAAAACAACGGGCATGTCTGCTCTTTTCTTATCGTTTCTGATACAAAAATAACATCAGACACAGCCTCATTCCAACCTACATTTGGTTCAAAATGACCATAATCTTCTTCTCTTTTCACTGTTTTCCCATGACCTTTATGATCATGCGCATAAACACCATACCCTGCTTCTAATAAAGCAGCAATAAAGTCTGTATAAACACCTGCATGTTCTGTCATACCATGTGCAATTTGAATAATCCCTCGCGGATCTCTTTCTGGTAGCCACTTACGTAAATAAATTTCCGATCCATCCAATGCCGTAACGAAACTTTCCTGTACGTTCATTTCGTCAGCCCCCAACTCTATTATGTATATCAAAAAATGAATATCCATTCATTATTCTTATTATGTATTATATGCAATTGCTTTCATTATGACAAATACTGCACTTTTCCAATTAGCTCTATAACTATTATGTTGACGAATTTAAAATAAAATTATATAGTAACTTACATAAAGTAATTATTATATTTTTGGGAGGTTTCTATTATGATGCCATCATTATTTTTAGCACACGGATCACCGATGCTTGCTATTCAAGATACAGAATATACAAGTTTTTTAAAAACACTTGGAGAAACATATAAACCGAAAGCAATTGTTATTTTTACTGCTCACTGGGAAAGTGAAGTATTAACGATTTCCTCATCAGATAACGAATATGAAACAATTTATGATTTTGGAGGTTTTCCTCCTGAGTTATATGAAATTAAATATCGTGCGAAAGGCTCTTCTAACATTGCATCTATGTTAGAAACAAAATTTAAAAACAAAGGTATTCCAGTCCATCATAATATGACGAGAGGTTTAGATCATGGCTCATGGACACTCTTGCACCGCATGTATCCAGAAGCAAATATTCCTGTCGTCCAAATATCAGTCAATCCATTCCTTCCTGCAAAAGAACAATTTGAAATTGGAGAAGCACTAAAAGGACTTGGGCAAGAAGATATTTTAGTAATCGGGAGCGGTGTTACCGTTCATAATTTACGAGCTTTAAAATGGAATCAAACGACACCCGAACAATGGGCAATTGAGTTTGATGATTGGATTATTAAACATATGCAGACTACTGATAAAGATGCATTATTTAATTGGGAGAAAAATGCCCCTCATGCACAACTAGCAGTACCAAGAGCAGAGCATTTTGTTCCTTTATTTATCGCTATGGGAAGTGGCGATAATAACGGTGAAGTCATTCACCGTAGTTACGAGCTTGGTACATTAAGCTATCTTTGTCTCCAATTTTAAAGAAAAGGATGAAGCAATCGTTGCTTCATCCTTTTTCTTTTTCATTCACTTAGTTAACTAACTTCCAAATGTCGTTTCTCTGATACCTCTTCGTTCTTATTGTGAAAATAAACCCAAATGCACGCAATAAATAATAGTGATGAAGTAGAAAAGAAAACATATTGGAAGCCCGCATGTGCTGCAATTTGTCCACCAAGTACTGGTCCAATCATATTTCCTAAAAACTGAAACGATTGATTATACCCAAATATTCTTCCCGTTACATGGGTTGGTGTATGTTGTTTTAGTAGAGTTTGTACGGAAGGTAATAGTCCTGCTTGTGCAATACCTAATAAAAAGCGAAGAATTAATAGTTGCCAAGCTGAGGTTACAAATGCTTGCGGAATAAAAATAATTCCTGCAGCAAACAACGCTACAACTAACGTTTTTTGAGGACCGATATGATCTGATAATCTACCTAACTTAGGAGCTGCCATAATAATCGCTAAACCTGTCGCAGACATGACTGCGCCTGCAATCATTTCAATATGAGCTGTTCCTGGGCCTTCTAAATTCTTTACATACAATGTAATAATAGGTTGAATTGACATGTTCGCAAGTTGAATAATAAATGTTGTTACAAATAAACTAATAATTAAATGCTTTGCTGGAACCATCGTCCATACTTTTTTCTGTTGTACTTTTTTTGCTTGAGCGGAGTGATTCTCTTCATGTAGGAAGAAAAAAACGATGAGAAAAGAAAGGAATAAAAAAGCTCCTGTAACAAGAAAAACATGGCGCATTCCAATTAACTCAGACAAATAACCACCAAGTAATGGGCCAAGTAAAGAACCGCTCACGCCACCTGTTGAAATTGTGGAGATTGCCCAACCTGAATGTTCTTTCGGAGTTTCTGCTGCAATAAATGTCATCGCCGTTGAAAGGAAACCAGATACTGCTCCCATTAAAAATCTTAGTGCTACTAATTGATACACATCCGTTACAAATCCCATAAGCGTCATAATAATCGCCATACCTAGGCTCGCACGAATAAGCATCAATTTCCGTCCATGTATATCACCCAGCTTTCCCCATATTGGTGATACGATCGCACCCATTAAAAATGTTATACCAAATGCAAGTCCCGACCACTGTGCAATACTAGAAGTGCCAGTTACTCCTAATTCCTCAATATAAAAAGATAAAAAAGGAATTACTAAACTCATACCGGCTGCAGTGGTAAAACAACCTAGCCAACAAATCATTAAATTTCGTTTCCAGCTGGCCATTTTCACACCTTCTTTCTTTAGATACCCATTCTACACCCTTTCTTGTAAAAAGTTTAGTAATTTGCTTTATTTGTAAGATTTACTACAAAACCCGCTATTTTCTAGTAAAAACCACTACATCTTTACATTATTTTCATAAAAAAACCAACTCCCCTATATGGAGTTGGTTACTTATTCTCTAACGGTATTAAACGCGCATCACAATTTCGCTCATAAAACTCAATCGGACCTGCTTGTCCAATAATTACGTATTCATATCCTTCTTGCTTCATACTATGTAAACAACGATGTAACAATTGCTTCCCTACACCTTTCACTCGATTTTGTTTCGCTGTGCCCATTGGACCAAACAATCCCTTCTTTCCTCTCACTACATCATAACAAGCGAAGCCTACTATCGCTTCTTCTTGTTCTGCTATATAAATAGGTAAATTATCTTTATATGTACGAAATCCATACGCTATCGAATGCAGCCAACGTTCACCAAATTCCGCCTCAACAAAACTTGCTAATTTTTCGAAATCAGAAGAGCTAGCCTTTCTAACAGTACAAGTTAAATCATTATAAGTAGGAACAAAACATTTTAGATCAACCGCTAAATCTCTTGGCTCAGCTATAATACGTAATATATCTCTTTGTATTTGTGCATTTTCAATAAACGTATTTACACGAAATAGTGCATATATAACATGCCCTTCATTCATTATTACTTGCTGAAAACGTTCCATACGTTTCTTCGCTATTTGTAAAATTTCTAGCACCTTATAAGATACCTTATATTGTCCTATTTTTTTATACTCTTGATCCGTTAAATCGTATTGTTTTCGTAATGAAAGTTTTTCTAAAAAATCCGTACCCACGTTACGAAACAAATACATATACAACTCGCTGCAAACTCCAGCACCTTCTTTACACATGCCTATAAGCAGATGAGCTGGTTGAATGATATTACTTTCTGCCTCTTCTGCTGCAATCTTCAATATGTTATGAACACGTTTTGTAAATTTATACTCCTCCATATGTATCTCCACCCCCTATTACTTTACTATTAAACCGTAACCATAAATAAGTGAAACAATTATTCCAACTACCAATATACCTGGCAGTAAATTTGCCACTTTAATTTTAATAATACCAAGTAAGTTCAATCCAATAGCGGCTATCATAATACCACCTGTAGCTGTCATTTCCACTATAAATTGATTCATTAATTCTTTCGGGACCAAACTATTAATCTGTGTTGCAAAAACCGCAATCCCTCCTTCGTATAAAATAACTGGAATCGCCGAAAATACTACACCAATTCCTAAAGTTGTCGTTAATATAATAGAAATAAATCCATCGATAATCGCCTTTGTAAATAAAATATCATGATTGCCGCGAATCCCGCTGTCGAGTGCACCAAGTATCCCCATCGCACCAATTGCAAAAATTAAAGTAGCTGTTACAAAACCTTCTGATATGCTCCCTTTCCCTTTCGATCCAACTTTATTTTCTAGCCAATCTCCTAACTGTTTTAATTTCCCCTCTAATTGTAGCCATTCCCCGATGACGGTACCAATAACTAAACTTAGTATGACAACAAGAAAATTTTCACTTTTCAATGCCATTTGAAGTCCAAGCACAGTAACCGCTAAACCGATTGCATGCATAATTGTTCCCTTCATACTTTCTGGAATTCTACTAAATAATTTACCTAGTAAAGTACCAAATATAATACAAACCCCATTTACAACTGCTCCTAATATAACCATTTCTCATTCTTCACCCTTCGAATTCTTTATTTCTATATTTTGGTTTATACATTGATTTACAGGTTATCTATATGTTAACTTAATATTGAGAATATTAACAAATGTTTTTCACTACATAAACCGCAATTTTTTGTAGTTATACATAAAGTGAAACTTTAACTAGCGCGAGTTTTACTGCCCACAAATTGCGGTATAAACTCAAAAGGGACGGTATTTATGAAAACTTTACTAAAACGATTTCTGTTAATAGCCTTTTGCATTACACCAATTGTTTTATTAATTAACTACTCTTTTACTTCAAAAGCGAAAGACAAACCCGATTTGCAAAACAAATCTAGTAAAACCGCTTCAACAAGTGAAAAGAAAATAGAAGATCAGGAAATTACACTCACCTTCTCTGGTGATACTATGTTCGATTGGCAATTACGTCCTGTAATCGAAAAAAACGGGGCTGATTATCCATTCCAACATGTAAAAGAAGAAATAACAAAAGCTGATATTTCTTTCGTTAATTTAGAGTCAGCATTTACAACGGGAGAAAAAAAAGCACCTGGGCAACTATTTTGGATTAAAAGTGATCCATCCACACTACAAGCTATAAAAAACACTGGATATGACATCGTAAATATCGGGAATAACCATACACTTGATTATGGGCAAGATGGATTATTAGACACGATTTCTCACGTAGAAAAATTAAAGTTCCCATACATTGGAGCCGGAAAGAATGAAAAGGATGCCTATACCGCACGAGAAATGACTGTAAAAGGGAAAAAGTTCAAATTTCTTTCCTTCGTTCGATTTATGCCTGATACGAATTGGGTAGCTCGTGACAATAAACCTGGTGTTGCAAACGGATATGATTTAAATCTTGTAACAAAAACAATTAAAGAGCAAAAGAAAGATGCAGACTATTTAATCGTCTATATGCATTGGGGCGTTGAAAAATCAAATCGTCCGGTAGAATACCAAAAACAATATGTACCTAAAATGGTTGAAGCAGGAGCTGACGCGATTGTCGGGAGTCACCCGCATTGGTTACAAGGATTTGAGTATTATAATAAAGTTCCTATCGCTTACTCATTAGGAAACTTTTTATTCCCAAGTTATGTGAGCGGGAAAAGCGCCGAAACTGGCGTATTAACTTTAACTTTTAAAGGAAAGGATGTCCAAATGTCATTCAATCCTTACATCATTCGCAACAACCAAGTTTCCCCTGTAAATGAGGAAGAAAAGAAAAAAGCTCTACAATATTTACAAACGATTTCAACTGACGTAGAAATTGATGAAGCAGGGGAAATAAAAAATAAACGCAACTAGACAGCGCAAGATAAATTTCTCTGTAACATACATTAGAGGATAGGTGATGAATATGCTAAAAGACTTATTAGAAAATATAAACCTCTTAGAAAACATCTATAAAATGTCTATAGCAATCCTACTTTTATGTTCCTTTTATTCTGTGAGACTATTTAAAAAAATAAAGCGAGAGCGAAATCTTACTCCCTTTGAATTTACAATGTATGTAATTATTCGCATTGCGATATTTTTTTGGTTAGCTAGCTTTATTCTTCTTGAATTTAATGAGTATCTAGTTTAACTTTAAAAAAGATAGAACAAGCATTATATTTCCCCGCTTGTATCTATCTTTTTTATTTGGGTGCTAACTCTTTCCTTCTATTAAATAAGTAAATTAAACAAAACAGGATTTTTATTAAGCTCCATAAATTGAATATTATTTTCTTTAAAACGAGTAATTAATTGCTCATAATCCTCTTTATGTTTTAACTCTACTCCGACTAGTGCTGGGCCATTTTCTTTATTATGCTTCTTAATATACTCAAAGCGCGTAATATCATCTTCTGGCCCTAACCCTTTATCAAGAAATTCTCTTAGCGCACCTGAACGCTGCGGGAATTCAATGATAAAATAATGCTTTAACCCTTCGTAAATGAGCGAACGTTCTTTCATTTCTTGCATTCTATCAATATCATTATTTCCACCACTTAGCGTACATACAACTGTTTTACCTTTTATTTCATCTCTATATAAATCAAGCGCTGCAATAGATAGTGCACCAGCCGGTTCAGCTACAATTGCATTTTTCTTATACAGTTCTAAAATCGTCGTACAAACCTTTCCTTCTGGTACTAAAACAATATCATCAATTACATCTTTACAAGTTTCAAATGTTAACTTCCCTACCTTTTTAACAGCTGCCCCATCAACAAAACTATCTATTTTTTCCAATGCGACATTTTCATTTTGAAGAAAAGCCTCTTTCATAGATGCAGCTCCCATTGGCTCTACACCAATGATCTTTGTAGCAGGACTAACACCTTTAACATATGTACCAACACCTGATGCTAATCCACCACCGCCGATTGCTGTAAAGATATAATCAACTGGTTTCTCCATATCATGCATAATTTCAACTGCCACTGTTCCTTGACCAGCAATAACATACGAATCATCGAACGGATGAACAAACGTCATTCTATTATCCTCACAATAGCGCTGCGCTTCTTGGAAAGAGCTATCAAATGTATCACCAACTAATACAATTTCTGCAAAATCACCACCGAAAAATTGTACTTGCGATACTTTTTGTTTAGGCGTCGTTGTTGGCATGAAGATTTTTGACGGAATCTTCAATAAATTGCACGTATAAGCAACTCCTTGTGCATGATTACCTGCACTTGCACAAACAACACCGTTTTGTAATTGTTCTTTCGATAAACTTTGAATTAAATTGTACGCACCACGGATTTTGAAAGAGCGAATTAATTGTAAGTCTTCTCTTTTTACATAAACGTCACAATCATATTTCTCAGATAAAACTGTATCACGTTGTAACGGTGTTTTAATAACGATATCTTTCATGCAATTATGAGCCATTAAGATATCTTCAATTTTCACTCTCTCCTTTACCTTCTGCACCATTTCATATCATCCTTATCTCTTTTAAATTGGCTCAATCAAAATTCGGGATTTTTAGAACTGCACCTGTATTCGCCGATGTTACCATCTGTGCATAACGTCCAAGCCAGCCAGTTTTCACTTTCGGTTCTGGTCGTTTCCATTCTTTTTTACGCTTATCTAATTCTTCATCACTAACTCTTACTTCTAACAATCTTTCCTCAACATCGATACAAACGATATCCCCTTGCTTGAGAAGTGCAATCGTTCCGCCCGCAGCTGCTTCTGGCGAAATATGCCCTACCGAAATACCACGTGAAGCTCCAGAAAAACGACCATCCGTTAATAGCGCAACATCTGCACCTAATCCCATACCAGCAATCGCTGATGTTGGTGCTAACATTTCCGGCATACCAGGGCCGCCTCTTGGTCCTTCATAGCGAATAACAACTACATCGCCTTTCTTAACCTTTCCAAGCATAATGCCCGCAAGCGCCTCATCTTGTGAATTAAAAATAACGCAAGGTCCTTCAAATCGTTTTACTTCTGTTGCCCCACTTTTAATAACTGCCCCATCTTTCGCAAGGTTTCCTTTTAATATACGTAATCCCCCTTCTTCACTATGAGGGTTTTCGAGAGAATGAATAACTTCCTTATCTTTAATCTCTGCATGAGCAATGTTTTCTCTTAACGTCTGCCCAGTAGCCGTTATTCGGTCTAGATGAAGTACCCCTTCTTTTCGGCTCATCTCTTTCAAAATTGCACTAATCCCGCCCGCTCGATCAATATCTTCCATATGCCAATTGGAAGCAGGGCTTACTTTACATAAATGTGGTACACGTCTTGAAACGGCATCAATGCGGTTCATATCGTAATCTAATCCAGCCTCTTGCGCGAGCGCCAATGTGTGCAACACTGTATTTGTTGAACCGCCCATCGCCATATCAAGTGCGAACGCATCATCAATTGCTTCTTCCGTTACAATGTCTCGCGGTTTAATATCTCTTTCAATTAAAATCTTTAATTTCTCTGCTGCTTGTTTAATTAATTCTTCGCGTCTTGGATCGATGGCTAAAATACTTCCGTTACCCGGAAGAGCTAAACCTAATACTTCACATAAACAGTTCATAGAGTTCGCTGTAAACATACCGGAACAAGAACCACAAGATGGACAACCATGATCTTCAATATCCTTTAATTCTTCTTCTGAAATTTTACCAGATTGATAAGCTCCTACTCCTTCAAAAACAGAACTTAAATCGACAACTTCTCCTTTAGATGTTTTTCCAGCCGCCATCGGACCACCTGAAACGAATACAGTTGGAATGTTAATACGAAGTGCAGCCATCATCATACCGGGTGTGATTTTGTCACAGTTTGGAATACAAATCATACCATCAAACCAATGTGCATTTACAACCGTTTCTACTGAATCTGCTATGATTTCACGACTCGGAAGCGAATAACGCATACCGATATGCCCCATCGCAATACCGTCATCTACTCCAATTGTATTAAATTCAAATGGAACCATACCTGCTGCACGCACTGCTTCTTTAACAAGTTTCCCAAACTCATTTAAGTGCTTATGACCTGGAATAATTTCAATAAAAGAATTACAGATAGCTATAAACGGTTTATCAAAATCTTCATCTTTCAAACCAGTTGCTTTTAATAAACTACGGTGCGGCGCTTTATCAAAACCTTTTTTAATC
Organism: Bacillus sp. BPN334; assembly: GCF_008368885.1. NCBI lineage: Bacteria > Bacillati > Bacillota > Bacilli > Caryophanales > Bacillaceae > Bacillus > Bacillus sp. BPN334. The sequence continues at coordinate 120,391 of NZ_QOZW01000020.1, forward strand.
ATGTCACTTCTCATCTTGTCAAATCCCCTCTTACGTATTTTTCACTTATAATCTCTTATTCTATTTCTTTACTAATTCTTTCGGTGCGTGAATCCAGCTCATCATTTCACGAAGCTCTGCTCCTACTTTTTCTAACTGATGATTTTGTTCTGCTTTTTTCATCGCATTATACGTTGGTCGCCCAGCTTGATTTTCTAAAATCCACTTCTTCGCGAATTCACCTTGCTGAATTTCTGTAAGTACTCGTTTCATTTCTTTCTTCGTTTCATCTGTAACAATTCTCGACCCTGTTACATAATCTCCGAACTCTGCCGTATCGGAAATAGAATGGCGCATGTTCGTTAAACCACCTTCGTACATTAAATCAACAATTAACTTTAATTCATGTAAACATTCAAAGTATGCAATTTCAGGACGATATCCGCCTTCTGTTAATGTTTCAAAACCAGCTTTCACAAGTGCCGTTACCCCGCCGCAAAGCACTGCTTGCTCACCGAATAAATCCGTCTCTGTTTCTTCTTGGAATGTCGTTTCAATTACGCCTGCACGTGTACAGCCTACACCTTTTGCATACGCAAGAGCTAAACTTAATGCTGTTCCTGTTGCATCTTGATGTACTGCTACTAATGCCGGAACACCATTTCCTTCTTGAAATACACGCCGAACGAGATGACCTGGACTTTTTGGCGCGACCATCGCTACATCTACGTAACTTGGCGGGTTAATTTGTCCGAAGTGAATATTAAATCCATGTGAGAAAAGTAACATTTGTCCTTCACGGAGATTCTCTTCTACTTCTACTTTATACACATGTGCTTGCTGTTCATCTGGCAATAGCATTTGTACAACTTGCGCGGTTCGAACAGCTTCTGAAACAGACATTACTTCAAATCCATCTGCTTTTGCTACTTCAAAAGACTTACCAGGCCGAACACCAACTACAACTTCCACACCAGAATTACGTAAATTTTGTGCCTGCGCATGACCTTGAGATCCATAACCAATTACCGCAATTGTTTTCCCTTGTAATAACTCTAAATTTGCATCTTTCTCATAATACGTTTTCATATTCCATACACTCCCTATAATTTATTTACTTGCAGTACATCAATTAATTTTTTCAACTGATCAACAAGTAATGTCGCTTCATTTTCAGTACAAACTGCTGTGAGTTTCATTTCAGAAACACCACTAGTATCTCTTTCGTTTAAATGTAAAGAAGAAATATAATAACCACGCCGAGCAAAAATCCCACTTATACGTAATAAGACGCTTGGCTCGTTATGAATAATGAGTGAAAAAGTATGGCTCATTCTTCCCACCTCTTCATAATCATTTCGTTATTCCCTTTGTTTGGCGGAACCATTGGAAATACGTTTTCACCTTCTTCTACACAAAAATCAACTACGACAGGACCTTCATGAGCAATTGCTTCTAACATCACTTGTTTCGCCTCGGTTGAATTCGTCGCTCTTAATCCCTTCACTCCATAAGCTTCTGCCACTTTCACAAAATCTGGCGATCCGATTTTTGACTCTGATAAACGATTTTCATAAAACATTTCTTGCCATTGCCTTACCATCCCTAAAAATTTGTTATTTATAATAAATACTTTTACAGGAATATTATTTTCAGCAATTGTTTGTAGTTCTTGAATGTTCATTTGAAAAGAAGCATCGCCTGCAATACAAATGACGAGTTCTTCTTCTTTTGCAAGCTGAGCACCAATTGCCGCCGGGAAACCAAACCCCATCGTTCCTAGTCCGCCAGATGTTAGAAAAGTCCGTGGGTTTTTCGCTTTATAAAAATGCGCAGCCCACATTTGATGTTGTCCTACTTCTGTCGTAACAATCGCTTCACCGTTCGTTAATTCACTTACTAGGCTAATAACATGCTGTGGTTTCAACTCACATTCTTTTTGATTGTAAGAAAGAGGATATTCCTCTTTCCACTCCTCGATTTTCGTAAGCCATTCTTTTGTTTGTGTATTAATCGGCATATGTAACAACATGTGTAACGCTTTTTTCACATCTCCAACAATCGGATATTCCACAGTTACATTTTTATGGAACTCCGCAGGATCTATATCAATATGTACCTTTTTCGAATGCGGAGAAAAGAGTTCTAATTTTCCTGTTACACGATCATCGAAGCGAACACCTAACGCAAGTAATAAATCACATTCTGTTACTGCCATATTTGCAGCGTACGTTCCATGCATGCCGAGCATTCCTAAAAATAACGAATCTCCCGGCGGATATGCACCTATTCCCATTAAAGTGGAAACGACAGGAATACGATTCTCCCTCGCAAACTGGATGAGTTCATCTGATCCACCTGCATGAATGACACCTCCGCCGATATAAAGAAGTGGGCGTTTTGCTTTTGAAATTTCTTTAGCCACCTCTCTAAGCTTCCTACTGTCTGGCATAGGCTCTATTTTGTATCCTGGAATCTCAATTACTTCATTATAAAAATTTGTTACATTTTCATTTTGAACATCTTTTGGAATATCAATTAATACTGGTCCCGGTCGCCCGCTTTCGGCGATATAAAAAGCTTCTTGTACAATACGTGATAAATGATTCACATCACGAACTTGGTAATTATGCTTCGTAACAGGTACTGTAATCCCGATAACATCTGCTTCTTGAAATCCGTCTTTTCCGATGAGAGGTTTTGCAACTTGCCCTGTAATAACAACTAAAGGAATCGAATCCATATAAGCATCTGCTAAACCCGTAACTAAATTTGTCGCCCCTGGTCCAGAGGTAGCAAAGACCACCCCGACATTTCCAGAAGCTCTCGCATACCCTTCTGCCGCATGAATGGCAGCTTGTTCATGACGAGTTAAAACGTGCTTCAAACCACTTCCGTATAACGCATCGTATACTGGCAAAATCGCTCCGCCCGGATAACCGAAAACAGTCGTTACACCTAAATTTTTCAAACATTGAATAACGTGTCCGGCACCTGTCACATTTTCACACTGTAATTTCTCACATGTTGTATGCTGCTCCATTTTAATTAACTCCTCTCCCTATCTACAGTAAGCTCTCCGCCAGTCCTGGAACACGTACCCCTCTTTCTCTCGTTAACTTTTTAAATTCCTCTGTCAATTGTTTCGTTACACTTCCCGGTCTCCCATCTCCTATTTCTCTTGAATCAACTTTTACAACCGGAATTAATTCTGCTGCCGTTCCTGTTAAAAACACTTCATCAGCTACATATACGTCATGACGAGTAAACGGTCTTTCCTCACACCGAATATTAAGTCGCTCACATAGCTCGATAACACTATTTCTCGTAATACCTTCTAGCGCTCCTAAATAAGAAGGAGGTGTTAACACTTTTCCATCTTTCACAACGAAAACATTATCTCCAGATCCTTCACAAACATATCCTTGTTGATTTAACATAAGTGCCTCTAGCACTCCTGCTTGCGCCGCTTCAATTTTTACAAGTACGTTATTTAAGTAGTTCATTGACTTAATGCGTGGATCTAGTGCATCTGGCGTATTACGTCTTGATGCAACAGATACAACGCTTAATCCATTATCGTAAAATTCCTGAGGGAATAACTTTAATTGTTCTGCAATGATAATAACGCTCGGTTTCACACAACTTCTAGGGTCGAGCCCTAAGTCACCTTTTCCTCGTGAAACAATTAAACGAATGTAAGCATCCGCATACTCATTTTTTTGCAACGTTTGTAAAACCGCTTCTTCCATTTCTTCAACCGTCAATGGGATTGTAAGTAAAATAGATTTTGCCGATTCATATAATCGTTTTACATGTTCTTTTAAACAAAATACATTTCCACCGTAACTACGAATTCCTTCAAATACACCGTCTCCGTATAAAAAACCGTGATCATATACTGAAACAACTGCCTTTTCCTTTTCTACAAATTCCCCATTCATATAAATGTACTGGTTTCCCATCTCACATCGCTCCTCTTTTTTTCTCTCTATTTTTGCAATCTATTTCTATATCGATTGCTGAGATGAGTATTTTTAACAGAATATTCAGTATATAAACCTTAAAAATATACTCGTCTCAACAATCGATTACATACATACTTGTAGCAATCCATTGCTGAGACGAGGGAATCGTGGTACCACTCAGCTTCCTTACACTTCTCACGAAATATAAGCTCTGCAAGTCCAATTAGACTTTTGTTTTTCTATCGGAAACAACTCCGCTACTTTTTACTAGTTTCAAAAGTAGTGCTCCGAGGTGATCTTCAATGATGAAATTGTTACCGCCCTCACAGCTTCTAGGCGGCTCTCTGAAACAATTTTTATCATTTACTCTCCTCTTCTACGCATTCTCTTATTCGATTTTTTAAAATAAAAACTCTCGCCTCAGCAATCAACTACTACAATTTAGTAGCTTTGATTGCTGAGGCGAGAGTTTCGCGGTACCACTCAGCTTCCTTATACTTCTCGCGAAATATAAGCTTTGTAGGTCCAATTAGACCCCCGTCCTTTTATCGGAGACGATGCCGTCGCCCTCTACTCAGTTTCCCTTTCGCAAGCGATGCTCCGAGGTGATCTTCAATGATTCGATTGTTACTACTCTCACAGCCTAGGAGCAGCTCTCTGAAACGATCATAACCATCTACTTTCCTCTTCTTTGCATATGTAACATATGAAGTTGGAAAATTCTTAATTAACTTTTATTTGTTAAACGTATTATAGGACGTTGTTCTTTTCATTGTCAACATGTTTTTCCGAAAAAAAATAAAATTCAATCAATTCAAGAGAAGTTTATTTATTTTTTCTCAAAACAAAATCGGAATGAACTTCTTACACATACTCATATATTACTTAAGTATGTTCGCATTACTACATAAAGAAAAACAACTTAATAACATATAAAATTTTTTGAGGAGATGAGAAAACTATGTTAAAAGGAAAAGTGGCATTAGTTACAGGAGCAAGCCGAGGAATTGGACGTGCTATTGCAAAACGTTTAGCAAACGACGGTGCATTAGTTGCTATTCATTACGGAAATCGAAAAGAAGATGCTGAAGAAACTGTTTATGAAATTCAATCAAATGGCGGATCTGCTTTTTCTATCGGTGCAAACCTTGAATCTTTACATGGTGTAGAAACCCTTTATAGTTCTTTAGATAACGAATTACAAAAAAGAACTGGTAGTACTAAATTCGATATTTTAATAAACAACGCTGGAATTGGTCCTGGTGCTTTTATTGAAGAAACGACTGAACAATTTTTTGATAGAATGGTTTCAGTAAATGCAAAAGCACCATTCTTTATCATCCAACAAGCTCTATCTCGTTTACGTGACAATAGCCGAATTATTAATATTTCATCCGCTGCCACTCGTATTTCTTTACCTGATTTCGTTGCATATAGTATGACGAAAGGCGCTATTAATACGATGACTTTCACACTAGCAAAACAGCTCGGAGCACGAGGAATAACAGTGAATGCAATACTTCCTGGATTTATTAAAACAGATATGAATGCGGAACTCTTGAGCGACCCAATGATGAAACAGTACGCTACTACCATTTCCGCTTTTAATCGCTTAGGTGAAGTAGAAGATATTGCCGATACCGCGGCATTTCTCGCTTCTCCAGACAGCCGCTGGGTTACTGGACAATTAATTGATGTGAGCGGAGGATCTTGTTTGTAATTTCTTAATCTACTTACGCAAAAAAAGGCCAGCACTTTTGCTGGCCTTTTTCATTGTGTAAAACGATACCCTACTCCCCAAATTGTCTCGATATATGATTTATCGAATGGATCGAGTTCAATTTTGTGACGAATATTTTTCACATGTACAGCAACCGTTGCTGCATCACCAATTACATCCATCCCCCATACAGTTTCAAAGAGACGATCTTTACTAAATACTTGATTTGGATGTTCTGCCATACAAGTTAATAAATCAAATTCTTTTCCTGTTAGCATGACCTCAGTTCCATTTACAAATACACGTCGGGCCGATTTATCAATAAGCAATCCTCGAATACGAATTTCATCTTTTATTTGTTCTCGTTTTCCTGTTAAACGATCATAACGAGCTAGATGAGCATTTACACGTGCCACCATTTCACTCGGGCTAAACGGTTTTATAATATAATCATCTGCTCCAAAACCTAACCCTTTAATTTTATCGATTTCCTCTTGTTTTGCGGATACCATAAGTATTGGGATGTCCTTTTTCAATCGAACTTGTTTACAAATTTCATATCCATCTATTCCCGGTAACATTATGTCTAAAATTAACAAGTCATAATCCTCCAGAAGAACTCTTTGTAAACCTTTTTCGCCAGAGTAATCAATATCTACTGTATACCCAGCAACCTCTAAATAATCCTTTTCTAACTCTGCTATAATTGCTTCATCTTCAATAATTAAAATTCTTTTCAAGATGCTCTCCTTTTTCTAATTGATTTTTTGTAATGTAAATGCCAGCGTCGTTCCTTTACCTTTTTTGCTTTCTACCCAAATATCACCACCATGTTGTGTGATAATCTGATGTGCAATTGACAAACCAAGTCCGCTTCCACCTGTTTTAGAATTTCTAGAATAATCTGCACGATAAAACCTTTCAAATATATGAGGCAACGCCTTCTCTTCTATTCCTACCCCATTATCTTTTATGTAAATCGTTACATAATCAATAGATTCAGTCATGCGAATTCCTATATAGCCCTCTTCTTTATCCATATACTTCACACTATTCCAAATGATATTTGTAATAACGCGTCGTAATTTTTCACGATCACCTTTTACCAAAATAGAAGTATCCTTTTGAGCATCCCATCTCACTGCAATTCCCTTATCTTGTAATTCAAGCTGTAGTTCTTCTATACAATCAGATAAGTATTGATTAATTTCAACCTCTTCAAATTGAAACGGTTCCTCTTTTAAATCAAGTTTTGAAAAGAGAAAAAGCTCGTCAATTAATTGATCCATATCAAACACTTTATGATAAATAATCGTTAAATATTTATCTAATTGTTCTGGAGTTCGAGCGATACCCTCTTTAATTCCTTGTACATAACCTTTAATAGCCGTAATTGGCGTCCGTAAATCATGAGAAATATTTGAAAGCAACTCTTTACGATTTTTTTCATATTGCATTTGCAACTCGACCGATTCCTTCAACCTGCCACGCATCTCTTCAAACGATAAACTTAATTCACCTATTTCATCTTTCGCAAGTGGCTTTACTTGAAAATCTAAATCACCCTTTTGAATTCTTTCCGTTGCCTGCTTTAATGAATGCAATGGTTTAATAATACTCCGTGATATAAAATATGTTAATATTCCATTCGTAATAATTAACCCAAGTATTAAAGAGAATACGAAATACGGGAAAAATTCTCTAATCATTTCTTCTAAAGGATTTACATACTCAAATACAAAAATACTAACCTTATCCTTCTCTTCATCGTAGTAATCAAATTGCTTATAGTAAAAAGAATTACCCTCTATTTTCACATCCATTCCCTTTCTTTGTCCTTCCGTTTCAAATGCGGGTAGGTATTTATCAAACGAAGAGATTTTAAAATATGGGGATGAATATGTAAGCTCATCATTTTTTCGAATTAGTAATCCTGCTTGATTATCGTTTAATTCTTTATCAGTTTCCTTTAAAAAATTTATATCCTCCAATTTATCTGGAGCATACGATGAAAGAATTTTCAACCTACTAAAAATATCATCTTCATCTTCTTTTGTACGAATAGCTCCCTCCTGCTCTTTATCAATGAGAGAATGACTATTTTGATTAAGACCAATGATTGCTTTTGCAATACGAATATCACCAAATAAAGTAACACTAATTAAAATAACTGCTATACCGCAAAAAACGATTGGAATAATTACCATCGCAACATACGACAACAGCAATCTAATACGGATTGACATTACAGAACTCCTATGAACATTATAATTTTAGCTTGTTACAGAATTCACCGGAAACGAAACTTGACTCATCCAAATACCAGCTAATAATACGAGTATAGCTAGAACAATTTCTAAGAGCAATAAACGGCGATTAACTGTTCCAATATCGTTACCCCATGTTTTCGTTTGTCTCCATGCTACAATTGTAATTATACATACAGTAAGAATCTTTATATTTAAAAGGTTCGTCCATATTGAATTAAAATTAAAAAGTACCCAATTCCTCGTCTGTAAAAACACAATTAATTCCCCAGAAAGAAATGCTAGAATAAATGAAATACCAGCAATAATACTAAAATGTTTACGGAAACGCTTTTGATCAAATGTAATTTTGTATAATGTTGTCCACGCTATAACAAGAGCTAAATAAATAAGTGCTCCTAGCCACACTGCAATACTCATAACGTGGACCATTCTAATTATAACTGCTGCCCAATTTGGATTCGTAATCCATACATGACCTGTGAAAGAAAAACTCGCAACAAGAAATCCCCAAACTAGCGCATACCATTCGTTCCCCATATGCTGTAAAGACATAAGAACTAATAATAGCAGTTGAATCATAATAATAACTGAAAATGGCGAATGAATAAGTAAACTTCCCTTCGGAATAACTGACTTATATACTATTAATTCGGCTATTAATCCTACTACAAGTATAGAGAAGAAAATCTTTTTCATATTCTTCATTCTTTGCAATATGGAAGGTAATCTATAACGTTTTACAAACATATCGATCCACTTTACTCCTGCTCCAATTAAAATCATTCCCTCTACAATATAGCGTAGTGTTACTATCATAACATCTGAAAATACTGAGCCACTCCCACTCGCATTTCCCTCTACCACTACATTAGTTTGTAATTCTTCTCCAATTGAAAAGGGATAGCCTCCCTCACTCGGATGTCCGTCTGCAGAAATCATAGACCACCTTACTGTGTAAGTACCATTATTTAAGCTTGGTAATTTCACTTTTATTTTTTTGGGGTTATCTAATATTTCAACCTTTGATACTTGCACTCTCTTTGCACTTGGATCTAGCAGTTCAATATTGACTACATTTCCTGTAACTGGTTCACTAAATTCAAGAATAATCTGTTCCGGTTGTACTGTAAGAACCTCCCCCTCTTTAGGGGTGGCTCCTACAACACTTGTATGAGCAAATACACTACTATGAGAAAATAAAAATATACTTACACTTGTTAAAATAAATACTATCATTCTATAAAGCATGAAAACCTCCGTATTATTATTCTGGATGATTACCTGAGTGATCTCCGGTAGAAAATGGAGTAGTTACCCCCTCATAATTCATCATCGTATGCATTCCTTTTTCCGCATGAACGAGATGATGACAATGAACCATCCATAGTCCACTATTATTTGCCTCTAAAGCAATTTCATATTCTTCTCCCGGAAAAACATTAACTGTATCTAAGTAAATCGGACTTCCCTCCATTGGTTTACCATTTTTAGAAATAACCTGGAATGTATGTCCATGCAAATGCATTGGATGAATTTCTTCTCCCTTATTTTTAAAGCGAATCTTAACTTTATCTCCTTTCTCTACTTTAATGGGTGGAATATCAGGTGATGTCTTTCCATTAATCGTATACACCCATTTTTCTTGTCCATTTACATCTTTCACACCTTCTGCCAAATCCATATCATAGACCTTTGTAAACTTTGAATCTATCGTAAACTTGCCAACTTCTTTTTCTCCATATTTCGTAAAGTCAAACCATGGATAACTCTTTATATCAATAGGTTTTTTCGGCAAAGAACCGTTCCCAATAGTCGCCGTTAACATTCGATTCATTTTCTTAGATGGATCCACATTAATAAGTTTTACACTCGTTGTTTCCGGCATTTTAAAAACAAGGTCATAACGTTGTGCAGCTCCCAACGGAAGAATTGCTTTATCTAGCTCGTCCCCACCTTTTATATCACGACCATCTAATGCGATAATTTGAAATGGCGCCCCAACTAATGTCATTAAATGCGTATTATTCCCAGCATTAATTAAGCGAAGGCGTACTGTTTCACCTGGTTTTGCATCCAATCGTAGTCCCTCACTTGTATCATTTAATGTAAATACATCGTAATCATCTCCATCAGATAAATCTTTGAGTTGATCATTACTTGGCATCATTAACGGTCCTTCTAAAGTTTGCGCCTTTTCATTTCGAATATGATTGCTAGGATAGCTATCCCAATCTTTATCTTGTTCGCCATTATGCTTACCGGTTTTTATGGCTCCTGTTTTCCATTCATGGATCGCCACTGTATAATCCTTTTCATATTTTACAGCTGGTTTATTCGGTTCAATAACAATGGTTCCAAATAGTCCCCGTTCCGTTTGTATTGCACTTTTTTGATGTGAATGATACCAATATGTCCCTACCTGATTAGCATTAAATGCGTATGTATATGTTTCACCTGGTTTTATAGCATTTTGCGTAACACCTGGAACACCGTCTACCGCCGCAGGAACATCTAATCCATGCCAATGGATTGTAACCGGTTCTGGCAATTCATTTTTCAAATTTACAACAATACGTTCACCTTGTTTAACTCGAATTTGAGTACCCGGTGATGTTCCATCAAAGGTCCATGCATCTACCTTTTTCCCATCTCCCAAATCTAAACTTGCTACTTTCGCCGTAATATTAAAAGTTTTTGTAACCCTTTTTTTGGCATCTGAATTAGCAATAGATGTAATTGATTCTGAAGTAGATGTTGCATCTGTTAACTTCTTTTTTTCATTTGTACCTGGGTAATTATTTATTAAAAAATATCCAAAAATAACTAACCCTAATAGTAAGCATGCCGCAATCAATATATTTCTTAAATCGCTTTGTATAAATTCCTTTTTCATATTAGTCTCTCTTTCATTTTTTGTTGTAAACTATTAATTTTCATACGTGGATTCATTGCCTATCACCTCACATATTCACTTCGATTTACATCATAACACTCAGAAAAAAAGAAACTTTGAAGGAATTTTAAAGACTTTATAAAGAAATATATTTCAATTTTTCTTTACTTCTAAATCTTTTTTATTGCGTAATAAAAAAGATTGTATAATACTATATAAAACATATATATTTAGGAGGATTACAACAATGTCCGAAAAAACATACGAACTCGCAACCTTCGCAGGCGGTTGCTTTTGGTGCATGGTAAAGCCATTTGATGAACTTCCTGGTATTCATAAAGTACTTTCTGGCTATGCAGGTGGTCATGTAGAAAACCCAACATATGAACAAGTAAAAGCTGGTACATCTGGTCATTTAGAAGTTGTACAAATTACATTCGATCCTTCTATTTTTCCATATGAAAAATTACTAGATTTATATTGGCCACAAATCGATCCAACTGATGATGGCGGACAATTCTTTGACCGTGGTCCCTCTTATCGCACTGCTATTTTTTATCATAATGAAACGCAAAAAGAGCTTGCTGAAAAATCAAAACAAGCTCTTGCAGAAAGCGGTATGTTTAAAGAGCCAATCATAACTGAAATTCGCCCGGCTGCACCTTTTTATGAGGCTGAAGAATACCATCAACATTTCTATAAAAAGAACCCAGAAAAATATGCTACTGAGCAAAAAGAATCTGGCCGTGAAGACTTTATAAAAGAAAATTGGCAAAAAAAATAATAAAAATGCATCGTACCTTTTAAGTACGATGCATTTTTATCTTTGAAAAAAGTACCATGCAATGATGAGAACAACCGCTGTCAATGTCCAAAGTGCGATTTCATTTTTCACTCTACTCTTCTTCTTAGTCATTTCATTCCCTCCTAATAGCAATACAACATATTCAAGATTTCCTCTGTTTAATTGTCCATCTTATATACGTGAATACATCCGTACAAATTCTTATAACAAGACCACCAATGATTCCGATTGCAATTGAAATTACTAATGTCTGTCCAAAACTAAAAGTAGTTGTGTATGTTATGTAGAGAACAACGCATACAAGTAAAACATCCGGTAAAGAAAGCAAAAACTTTTTAAGCATTTCTTCAGCTCTCCTATGTCTTATTTATCTCTTCTACTGTAGCTTTGAAATAAGATTTGTTTAAAAACTCCATTTAGACCTTCATTTTACGGAAAAGAATAAGACCCCCTTTTGAAAAGGGACTCTTATGTACATGTTCTATTCCATAATTACTCCTAAAATAGAATAATATTACTAATGATTTGTTGTACATTAACTATTTGCCAGGCAATCGAATGTTGCGCCAACTACCTACATCGCATTGACCGTATGTATTATCACCTACTGCTACCACCGTGCCATCTAATTTAAGACCGACCGTATGCGCACAACCAGCTGCTACCGCTACAATATCGCGCCAATCACTTACATTACATTGACCATACTCATTCCAGCCTACTGCCACCACGGTACCGTCTGATTTAAGTCCGATTGTATGATTCGTACCAGCTGCTATTACCATAATATCTCTCCAGCTGCCTACATCGCATTGACCAAGTTTATTATTACCCACCGCCATCACTTTTCCATCCGTTTTCAAACCAACAGTATGAAGGTAACCTGCGGCCAACTCCACCATTCCACGCCATTCACTTACATTGCATTGGCCATATCGATTATTCCCCACTGCCGTCACTGCGCCGTCCAATTTAAGACCGACTGTATGCCAATCACCCGCCGTGACCGCCACAATATTTCTCCAGCTACTTATATTACATTCTCCTTCTTTATTTCGCCCCACCGCTATTACCGTGCCATCCGGTTTAAGTCCAATGGTACGACGCCATCCCGCCGCAACCGATACAATATTATGCCATTCGTTTACATCACATTGATCATGCTTATTCCACCCCACCGCTTCCACAGTATTATCACTTTTCAGAGCGATTGTATGAGCATTACCCGTGTTCGTCGCCATATGAACATTGCCCGCTGCGACTGCTTCAATATCACACCAACGGCTTACATTGCATTCTCCTTCTTTATTTCGCCCCACTGCCACAACTGTGCCATCCGATTTAAGAGCAACTGTATGACCACGACCTGCCGCTATCGTACCTTTAGGCCACCGTTTCACTTTTAATATCTCTTCGTAATTCATGTTTTACCTCCTTGCATATAAGCAACTGTATCCAAATAGATATTTTTATCTAATTTCATTATAAATGACCCGACTTTTTTTATAAATTTACAGCTATAAAAGAAGCCTATTACTACTTCTTCAAAAAATAAAAACCTCCAGTTTAAATACTAGAGGTTTTTTCTTTATTTCTTCAATCGTTCGATAAAATCGTTCAATTTATCAAGAGATTTCATATTCTGATTACAAGCTACACCATCTTTACAAATATAGTTTCCCTTTTTAACGAAAGTTCCTTGTACATCACCTTTAATTTCAACTAAAAACATCCCTACTTCTTCATGTCCATGACATAATGAACAAATACTCTTTTTATTTAAACTTTGGAACGTTCCTTGCAGACCAACAAACTTATTTTTATCATTTTTCGCTATAATAAATTTCCTGCTTGACCCTTTATCAATCCAGCTTAAATAAGATAATTCTTTCATGTCCAGTTCTTCCATATCAGGAAGTTTTAATTTTTTCGCTTTAGGAAATAATTTTTTTAATGTTTGCGCTGTAACTTCCTGAAATGGAATTACATACGGATTTATTTTCATTAAAAACGATTCTGCATCTTCTCTATTTTGAACTGTTAATACCGTATCAATTAACTCTTTTTGTTCATCCGTTAAATTCTCAAATACATGTATTATCTTTTCAATCGCTAGTGATTTTAACGCTTGAATTACACCTCTATCATTTGCCGTTGCATGCCCGTTTGCTAAAATATAAGCTTGTGACTTTATAAAATTGTATTGATCACTTCTAATAAAAGCTTCCATCTTTATCACTCCATACAAATTGTTGATCTAGTGTTATTGTATACATAGATTCAGCTTTTTGATATGTAAAAGATAACTTAGAAACGAATATTACATACATCAATTATGTTCTACTGCTTCATTTCTTGACAAAAGAAGCCATCATCTGTTTTCCATTCTGCATATAATACATCTTCAAATTTAGTAATCCCTTTTTGCTTTATTTGTTTATAAAGCCATCCTTCATCAAAACCTGCTTCCCTCAAATTATCTTTCACTACTTTCCCATCACTAATTAATGAAATAGGTAAGTAAACAGGCTTATGTTTTAAACTTAAATCATTTATAGTGGGAGATTCATATTTACTTTTTTTCAATACACTTATGTTTCCATTTGGTTCCAAAATCATATACTCAACTTCTCGGATTGAAAATATATCTTTTTGTTGTCTTAGCATTTGTTGTAATTGGTTAATATCCAAATGATTCGATTTTAATTGCTCTCTGTCAATACGTCCATTTCGAATGATAATAGAAGGGTATCCTTCAAAAAACCTTCTTGTCCCCCTAAATTTTTGTGTTATCACTTCTATTGCGTAAATTAACACTGTCCATACAAGTACCGCATATAAAATAGACCATACTCTCACTTCAGGGTCATATATCGTATTTCCGACTAATTCCCCAAGAACAATGGCAGAAATAAAATCAAATGGCGTTAACTGAGATATTTGTGTTTTCCCTAATATTTTAGTCGCAACCAATAGAACAAAAAAACCAACAAACAGTTCTATCGTTATTTGTCCTAAATGATTCATATGTAGTCACCTTTCTGTCATATGAAATATAACATTTTTATTCCTATTCACATTTCTATGCCGTACAATCACGATTCACTTTTACTATTATCATTCCTATTTAAAACCAATATATCCAATATATACAAAGAAAAAAAGAGTCTAGTTCAATTTTATAATTGAACTAGACTCTTTTATTTTCATTTAGAATACACAATCTTTTTAATCGTTTCTCCGGAAAGAAAATGCTCCTCTGCAAGTTGATGAATGGAAACTCCACTTTTAAACGCTTCTTTAATTGTTTTATTTCTTTCATCTAATTGTTTTCTTCCTCCAGATCGTGTACCCCATTTATAATGTTTCGTTTCTTGTTTTGGAATGTAAATTGTTTCACCTTGTATATACTTTTGAATTTCAGTAATTAAACTTTCTGGTAAAACCGTCGCAGCTTTAACGTATTTCATTTCTGCTCGCCCCTTATTTTTTATGGTTCATTTCAATAAGGTGCAAAGCCAAATATAAAAAAATGATACAAGCTCATTTTAGGCGATTGTATATTACTTTTCTACCTCACGCAAAGTATCGCCATTTCCATACTTGGCTTTGCATGAGACGCTGCAGTGTCCGGCAATTGAATTGTAATCGCCATATAAACACCTCCTAATATACCTTTTGCATTTTATTATATGATAAATCCCTTCCCCTTGCATCCACATCCTTTTTAAAGCATGAAATTACTTAGTTTGATATAATACTTTTTAGTCCAATCCAAAAATATAGTGAGGTTACTTTATGAAAAAGAAAATAATCATTACAATCGTTACATTATTCATTATTACTGTAGCATTGTTCGGAACATACAAATTGATGAACGCAAGAAGTTTTCAATTGTTTGGAGATTTAACAAACCGAGTAGAAACAAATGAAAAAGTGATTGCTTTAACTTTTGATGATGGCCCTACGAACAATGTAAAACAAATATTACCGCTACTAGATACATACAATGCAAAAGCTACTTTCTTTTTAATCGGAAATGAACTAGAGAAAAACTTATCGTTAGGAGAAAATATCGTACAATCTGGACACCAAATTGGAAACCATACATACTCTCATAACAGAATGGTTTTTAAAACACCTTCTTTTATTAAAGAAGAAATAGAAAAAACGAATGCATTAATCCGCCAAACAGGATATACAGGCGAAATTGATTTTAGACCACCTAACGGTAAAAAGCTAATTGGTCTGCCCTATTATTTAAATAAAAATAATATCGAAACAATCATATGGGACCTTGAACCTGATACTTTTTATAAATCTGCGTCCGATAAAATTGAATATGTTAATAAAAATGTAAAACCAGGTTCTATCATTTTATTACACTCTATGTATGATGGGGCTAATGAAAATTTACAGACCATTGAAGGTATTTTAGACTCTTTATCTAAGAAGGGCTATCAGTTCGTAACAGTAAACGAACTGCAAAAAAGAGCAAAATAAAGTAAAACTTTAATCAGTGGGGGCTTTTACGGGCAGTTGATCCTCCACCTAAATTCTTCACTTTCGCTGAGTTTTGAGGCGGGGGTCTTACTTCCCGTTAATACGGGATAAAAAGGTAGCGTATCATAGAGCGATACGCTACCTTTCTTTTTAAATAATGCCAAGTACATTTAAGAATACGATAATAATCGCAATTGGTGCGATAAAGCGAAGTAAGAATAACCATAATACGAACAGTTTATAGCCTTTATTTTTACTTACACCAAGCTCTTTCATTAATACATCTTTCTTCATTTTTAAAGGAACAAAGATGGAAACTAATAAAACACCAAGTGGCATTAGTACGTTACTCACTGCATAGTCCGCTAAATCAAAGATTGTCTTTCCGAAAATCTTCAGATCACTTAATATACCAAATGATAATGCTGATGGTACTCCAACAATGAAGATTAATAATCCTACAATTAAAGCCATTTTTTCACGTTTCCCTTTACCTTTTGCAGTTAAAGATGCAACGCTAATTTCTAACATTGAAATTGCTGATGTAATAGTAGCAAAGAAGAATAGTAATAAGAAAACGATGAAGAATAATTTTCCGAATGCCATTTTACTGAAAATAGCTGGTAATACGATAAATAATAGCCCCGGTCCTTGAGATGGTTCCATACCAAATGCGAACACTACTGGGAAAATTGCAAGTCCTGCAAGTAATGTAATTACTAATGTTAAAGCTACGATAGAAAATGCTGAACGCGGTAAACTTTCTTCCTTCGGTAAGTATGAACTATATGTTACCATTACTGCTACACCGACCGATAATGAGAAGAATGATTGACCCATCGCATATAAAATAACTTCTGATGTTACATGTGAGAAATCAGGTTGTAAGAAGAAACGAACGCCTTCTCCTGCGCCGTCTAATGTAAGGGCACGAACGATTAATACAAAGAATAAAACGAATAATGCTGGCATGAAATATTTATTTACTTTTTCAACACCATTTTGTACACCTTTACTTACGATGAAAATAGTAATAAGGATGAATAATAGCTGTGATCCAACTGCTAAATACGGATTGGAAATGATTTCACCAAACGTAGCTTCGTATGCCCCATTCCCTTCCCATAGTCTACCTGTAATTGCATTCCATAAGTATAATAAAATCCAGCCTCCTACAACACTGTAGAAAGAAAGTAATATGAAACAAGTTACAATCCCTAATTTCCCTAACCACGGCCATCGTGTTTTTGGTGCAATTTCTCTATACGCATCAACAGCCTCTTTTTGTGTACTTCTTCCGATAACGAATTCAGCTAATAATAGCGGTAAACCAATTAATAATGTGAAACCGATGAAAATAAGGAAGAACGCCCCGCCTCCTCCGATGCCGGCCATATATGGGAATTTCCAAATCGCCCCTAGACCAATTGCTGAACCTGCTGCAGCTAATACGAAACCTAATTTTGATGTCCATTGCTGTGAATTCATTTGTTAATCTCCTCTCTGTCTCTTTTTCTTTGTTTCAGTTCAGTATTTATATTGTTCTATCAATACTCTTTTCTAATACGTTCACTTCCTCCCTAATCATAAAAAAACGCCCCTACGTAAATACGTAGGGACGACAAAAATATCGCGGTACCACCCTAGTTATGAAGATACAACAAAGTTAGGACCTAAATAAAAAACGCCCCTACGCAAATACGTAGGGACGATAAATTATCGCGGTACCACCCTAGTTATGAAGCCACAACAAAGTTAGGACCTAAATAAAAAACGTCCCTACGTAAATACGTAGGGACGATAAATATCGCGGTACCACCCTAGTTGTGAAACAATCTTCACCACTTTATTTGATAACGGTATAAACTACCGTCTTTCATTTCCTCAAAATATGAGATTTATGAAAGATGCTCCAGGACGAACTTCATGAATAATCTATATACTGATTCACACCAACCATCAGCTCTCTGAAATAGGGAGATATTCACTACTATACCCTTTCATTGCCCAAATATTATTTTCCGAATTGATTACTATCATTTTTATCACACATTAAAAATAGTGTCAACTTATATTTTGAATTTTTATGTATTACATTCTATTTAAAAAATGTAAAATATGACTTTTAAATGAATAATATTAGAATATTTATGTTCCATACTATATTAACTTCTCTAACAGGTTTATAGTAGTATACGATAAATGCAAGACAGCACGAGTAGGAGGAAAGAATTTTGTCTACTTCAAAAGTTTTAAAAGGTACTGCTTTATTAAGTGGTGCAACAATGATTTCACGTATATTAGGTTTTATATACTTCTTCCCTTTTCAACTATTAGTCGGAACACAAGGGGTCGCTTTATATGGATATGCATACTCTTGGTACGGTATTTTATTAAGCTTCTCAACAGCTGGTATTCCTATTGCCGTTTCCAAATTTGTTGCAAAGCATAATGCGCTCGGTGATTATAGTACAAGCAAAAAATTATACAACTCTAGTGTAAAATTAATGCTGTTTATGGGCTTTTTAGGATTTTTAATTTTATTTATTGGGGCACCATACATATCACAATTTATTATTCGCTCGAAAACGCCAGATCCACAATTTATCGCCGATGTAACACTTACGATGCGAGCATTAAGTTTCGCACTTATTATCGTACCAGCTATGAGTGTTACACGTGGCTATTTCCAAGGTTTTCAACATATGAAACCAAGTGCCGTTTCTCAAGTCGTAGAACAAATTGCACGCGTTGTTTTCATTTTAGTTGGTAGTTTTATCGTCTCAAAACTATTAGGGGGTTCCGTAGCTTCTTCTGTTGCAGTTGCTACGTTTGGCGCTGTTATCGGAGCGATTGCCAGCGTTTCAATTTTAACGTTGTACTGGAAAAAATATAATAGATTAAAGCCTCCCGAAGGAGAATTAAAGTCAAGGGCATCAAATATTCCATTAAAAAATATTTATATGGAATTACTTCGATATGCAATCCCAATTGTATTTGTCGGTATTGCAATCCCGCTCTATACGTTAGTAGATCAATATACTGTAGCTGATGTCCTTAGAGCGATGGGCGAGCCTTTAGAAACAGCGAATGCAGTGTTCGCTTATATAACGAACTATGCCCAAAAGTTAATTATGATTCCAGCTTCACTTGCAACTGGATTCTCGTTAACGATTATTCCAGCTATAACGAAATCTTATACAAGCGGGAAACTAGAAGAATTACAAGAACAAATTTCAAAGATATTTCAAGTCTTGTTATTCTTCACTATCCCAGCTGCATTCG
Organism: Bacillus sp. BPN334; assembly: GCF_008368885.1. Lineage (NCBI taxonomy): Bacteria > Bacillati > Bacillota > Bacilli > Caryophanales > Bacillaceae > Bacillus > Bacillus sp. BPN334. Next base: position 139,814 of record NZ_QOZW01000020.1, read on the forward strand.
GTCTTGCTAGCATCGCTCACGATGCATTCCGTATGGTTTATGTAAATCCTGAAATTGCACTTGGTGGATCACAATATTTAATTTCATTTGCACCTTCTGCTATATTAAGTGCGATTTTCACAGTTTCAGCAGCTATTTTACAAGGAATCGATTATCAAAGAAAAACAATGATTGCATTCTCAGCCGGTATTCTCGTTAAAGTTTTAGTAAATACACCGCTCTTACATTTATTTGGCGGACACGGTGCTGTAATGGGAACAATTCTTGGATACCTCGTTTCCAATGTTATTATGTTGTACTGCATCGTTAAGTTTGCGAAATTTAAAATTGGCGAAACAGCAAAAACAGTATTTCTTATTACGATTTATTCCGCAGCAATGTCTGCTGTTGTAATCGCATTAAAAGCAATTTTAAAATGGTTAATTCCTGGACAATCTTATATCGAATCACTGCTTATTGTATGTATTTGTGGCGTCGCAGGAGGACTTGTTTACCTTTTATTCGTATTAACAAGCGGACTTGCTTCACATATTCTCGGTGATAGGATTCAGCGATTACCCGTACTAGGTAAATTAATCAAATAAAAAGAAGGGATGTAACGCATTGTTACATCCCTTCTTTTCTACTTCGCATATTGAATATGTTTTTGTTGTTCAACAATATGTAATTCTGGAGCATGTTGTTCTACTAAATGTAATAGCTCTTCGATTAACACCTCTAACTCCTGTACACTATACTCCGGTTTCCCTATTAACGTATTCTCCATACGCTCATATAAATTTTCAGGCTTAATACTCATTCGTTCCACATTATTCGGCATCCATTTAAATGCAGGATGATGCACATACATTCGGTTTAGACCAAATAAGACCCCAAATATATTTCTTTGCACTTCACAAATAACATCATAAAGCATAAGCCAATCTTTTCGTTTTAAAAGAGCCTCGCGATTATGCCAGCGATTGCTTAACCAAAGATTTTCTGAAATCATCCGTTTCGCTAGGTCTTCTGGATATGATACCACTTTATCTTTTAATTCCTGTACTTTCTCTTCTCCATACAAACTAACACCATCATGAACGGATGAGACAATACATTGTTTTTCATAACTTATATCATATTGATCCACCACACCTAAAATCACTTTCTCTACTGTTTCAGTTAAAAAGTTACTAATCTCTAATTTAATTCCCTCTTTTGTCAAATATGTTTCCGACCATTCTTCTTCCTCGTAAGGATGATATGACAATATTGTTCCACCAATATGATTAATAGGCCCTTTACGATCCTCGTCCTCTGGTGGTGCTGACCATAAAATATGTAATTCTATATCTGAATGTTCATCTTCTAACTTTCTAGCTACTGAACCCGCTAAAATAACAGCTTCAATCTTCGGATTTCTCCTATAAATCTCCGACATTTCTATTGCTTTCTCTTTTAATACCACTTCATTTCCCCCTAAAATTGCAGTACACTCTTACTCTTACTTTTTCATTTATCTACTTCGATATGACGCATTATATTTCCTTTTCACTGTTCCACTAAATCATATTTCTATCCAATAACGCTGAACAATTTCCCCACTATGAGAAGAAACTACTTCATTTTCTAACACACCGCCAACCTTTTGAATCGTTTTAGCCGAAGCAATATTAGTTTTATCGCAAGTTATTAACACTTTCTGCAACCCTAACTTTCGTGCTTCATATAATGCGAGTTTCAATTGTTTTGTCGCGTAACCTTGGCGACGTTTATTCGGATGAACACTATATCCAATATGACCACTTTCCCGCAATAATTCTTCGTTTAATCGTTGTCTAATATTCACAAAACCTATAAGTTCCCCTTTTTCAACACTTAAAAATTGACTAGATGGTACTCGATTACCTAGTAAGTTTTCTCCCAGTTCCTGTTTACTCACTTTTTCAAACTATTCATGGAGAGAATCAAAATTATGTAAAGAACTACTGCCGTGTGGTTGTTCGTCAGCATATAAAAACGCTTCCCGATACTCCATAATTTGTTCACTATGTTCATTTGTTGGTTTTAATAGTTTTATTGTACTTCCCCTCTCTTAACTACCTACAACAAACCCCTTAATAGCGCTATTTCACCATTAAGGGGTTTCTATCATTTTTATTCAAATAATCCCATACTTAAATACCGTTCTCCCGTATCAGGTGCAATACATAAAACTTTTTTACCAGCGCCTAATCGTTTTGCTATCATAATCGCTGCATAAACAGAAGCTCCAGAAGATGGTCCAACTAATAACCCCTCTTGTCTTGCTAAGTTTCTCATTGTCGTTAAAGCCTCTTCGTCTGCAATTTGAATAATTTCGTTATACACTTCTGTATTTAAATTTTTCGGGATAAACCCTGGACTTGTTCCTACTAGTTTATGAGGACCTGGAACACCGCCTGATAAAACGGGAGATCCTTTCGGTTCTACTACTGCAATATATAAGTTTGGTAGTTTCTCTTTTAACGTTTCCCCAGTACCTGTAATAGTTCCACCAGTTCCTGCCGTTGCTACGAATGCATCAAGCTCGCCATCCATTTGTTCATAAATTTCAAGTGCAGTCGTATAACGATGAATATTCGGGTTTGCTGGATTTTCAAATTGTTGCGGAATAAAACTATTTGGTATTTGCTTTTGCAGTTCTAACGCCTTCGCAATTGCTCCTGGCATTCTTTGTTCTGCCGGTGTTAAAACTACTTCTGCTCCGTATGCTTTCAATAAATTTATACGCTCTTTTGACATATTGTCTGGCATAATTAAAATCGCTTTATACCCTTTCGCAGCTGCATTCATTGCTAAGCCTATTCCTGTATTTCCGCTTGTCGGTTCAATAATTGTATCTCCTGGTTTGATGAGACCATGCTCTTCTGCAACGTGCAGTAAATTATAGGCAGCGCGGTCCTTCACACTGCGTGATGGATTAAACATTTCTAGTTTCACATACACATCTGCTGCGTCTTCTGGAATAAATTTAGATAATCGGACGACAGGTGTATCTCCTATTAATTCTGTAACATTTTCACATAATTTCATAGTGCATCCCCTATTCTATCGTTTTCTTATCATTTGGTAATAACCAAGAAGTAAGTCCAATTAATGGCAGACAACTACATAGTAACATAATGAATTGTAGACTATATATGTCAGCCAATTTCCCAAGTACTACAGATCCTAAAGCTCCTAGTCCAAACGCAAGCCCTACAATTAATCCAGATACCATCCCTACTTTTCCAGGAACAAGCTCTTGCGCATAAACAACAATTACACTAAAACTACTTGAACTAATAAAACCGATACATAAAAATAGCGGTACAACCCACACTAGCGAAACGTGAGGTAATAAAAGGGCGAGTGGTGCCGAACCTAGCATTGAAAATACAATAATTGTTTTCTTTCCAAATCGATCTGCTAACGGTCCACCAAAGAAAGTTCCTAATACACCGGCAATCATAAATGCGAATACGAAATACTGGGCATTTTTTATAGATAAACCGTAATGCTCAATTAAGTAAAATTGATAAAAATTCCCGATACCAGCACCGTACCAAGAACGTACAAAGGTAAGAAAAACAAGAAGTAGAATAACAAATTTAATATGTGTACTTACAATCGCATTTTCCGCCTCAAGCGCAGCCCTCTTTTTTCTTCTCACAGCGCCAGTTGCTAATTCATTCCTATACCAATTTGATACGAAAATTAATAATACAATTCCTACCGCTGCAAATGCTGTAAAACCTAAAGAACCAATTTGGCCGAGCGGAACGAAAATTAACGCTGTAAAAATAGGAGCTAGGGAATTCCCTGTATTTCCTCCCACTTGATAAATCGCTTGCGCTAAACCCCGTTTTGCACCAGCTGCCATATAAGCAACACGAGCACCTTCTGGATGAAAGACCGCGGAACCTAATCCGATAAATAAAACAGAAATAATAACAATAATAAAGTTCGGTGCAAACCCAAGTCCAATCATCCCAAGCATACTCGAAAACATACCGAGTGGTAATAAAAATGGTGACGGCTTCTTATCCGAATACATACCAAAAAACGGCTGCATAATCGATGACGTCATATTTAATGCAAACGCAATCCACCCTACTTGCATATAGGATAAATTCATCGTTTTTTCCAAAATAGGAAACAATGCCGGCACAACTGCTTGCATCGAGTCATTTAAAAAATGACCGAAACTAATTGCAAATAGTATTCGATATATCGTCGGTGTTTCAACAGTGTTTTTTTGCGAAACTGCCTGCATACGTGTATTTCTCCTTCCTGTACAATATATATATTTATTACAGCAAGTGTAATAAAGTAAAACTTTAACCTCAATAAATTCTGACTTTTGAAACATTTATATTCTATACTGGTTTCATTTCTTTTTCCAGAAATATCACTTATAGAAATAATATATTTTTTCTATAAGTTTTATCGGATTTATTTATAGAAATTTTCTATATTTTCTTTTATACTAGGACAGAGATGAAGGAAGGGATGACAACTATGAAGAAAAAATCTAAAGGAATCGTTGCACTCTCAATCACATTATCTATACTTTTAACAGCATGTGGTCAAAAACAAGAGGCAACAACTACCGGAGAAAAGAAAAAAGAATCTTCAAAACAAGTATTAAACATTGTAGAAGCTGGGGAAATTTCTACACTTGATTCATCTATCGCAACTGATGGGTTTTCTTACGCTGCATTAAACAACGTAATGGAAGGATTATATATGCCTGGTCCTGACAATAAACCTGTTCCTGCAGCAGCTGAATCATACAAACTGAGCGAAGATGGAAAAACATATACATTTACATTACACGACTCCAAATGGTCAAATGGTGATCCAGTGACTGCTCATGATTTTGAATATGCATGGAAACGTGCCATAAATCCAGAAACTGCTTCTGAATACGCACATATTATGTTCGATATTAAAAATGCAGAAAAAATAAATAAAAAAGAATTACCAATTGATTCATTTGGTGTAAAAGCGATTGATAATAAAACGCTTGAAGTACAGTTAGAACACCCTGTTCCATACTTTTTAGGGTTAATGGGATTTGCAACATTTTATCCTCAAAACCAAAAAGTTGTAGTAGCACAAGGGAAAAATTACGGACTTGAAGCTGCAAATGTAGTTTATAACGGGCCGTTCCAATTAAGTGAATGGAAACATGATACAAGTTATAAAATGACAAAAAACCCGAACTACTGGGATAATAAAAATGTGAAGTTAAATGAAATTAATGTAAATATCGTAAAAGATACTTCCACAGCCGTTAATTTATTTGAAAGCAAACAAGTAGACCGAATTACGATTAATTCAGAGTTTGTTGATAAATATCAAAAAGATCCGAGCTTAAAGAAAATGGAACGTCCTTCTATGACGTTTTTCCGATTTAGCCAAAAGAATCCTTTATTAGCAAACAAAAATGCTCGAAAAGCTATTTCGCTCGCTTTTGATAAACAAGGAATCGCAACAACGATTTTAAATAATGGTTCTATACCTGCGAATGCATTCGTTCCGAAAGGATTCGTAAAAGGACCTGATAACAAAGATTTTCGCAGTACAAGTAATGTAAAAGTAGAAACAAATGTGAAAGAAGCTAAAACACTATGGGAAACGGCGAAAAAAGAAACAAATTTACAAAACGCTTCTCTTTCAATCATAACAACTGATGAGTCTAACGATAAAAAAATTAGCGAGTTTTTAAAAGGTGAATTGGAGAAAAACTTACCTGGATTAAAAATCACATTACAGCCACTTCCAGTAAAAGCATTTTTAGATCGTGAAGGAAATGGTGATTTTGAAATTTCACTTTCTACATGGGGACCAGATTATCCTGATCCTACAACATTTTTAAATATGTTCGTCACAGATGGACCATTTAATAAAATGAGCTATTCAAACAAACAATACGACGAATTAATTGAGAAAACGAGCTCTACTTTAGCAACTGATTTACCAGCACGTTGGAAAGCGTTCCAAGATGCTGAGAAAATATTACTGGAAGATGATGCAGCTATCGCTCCAATCTTCCAATCAGGACTTGTATATTTAGAACGTCCAACAGTAAAAGATGTTGTTATTCGTCCATTTGCAGGAATTTATTCTTATAAGTGGGCTTCTATTACAGAATAAGAAAAAGGCGATCCTAACATATATTAGGATCGCCTTTTTTATTAAATCGCAAAACGCTTATACTTTTCGTAATCACTCGTCTTACATTCTACTTCTAGTTTCGTACCTTCGTTTTCATAACTTGTAGATAAAACGTGCGCATGATTATTGAAATAAGAAACTACCTGTCCTTGATCATACGGAATTAACATTTCACACTTCGTATACTCTTTATAAATGTGTGAACGAATCATTTCGACAAGCTCTTCTATCCCAACATGTTTCTTCGCTGATAAATAAACCCGGTCCTCTTGTACTTTCGGAATTTCAACGTCTACCATATCTGATTTATTATAAGCATAAATGGTTGGAATATTTTCTACTCCAATTTTCTTTAACGTTTCATTTGTAATATCAATTAATTGTTCGTAATTTGGATTTGCGTAATCTACAACGTGAATAAGTAGGTCTGCTTCAGCTACCTCTTCCAATGTTGAACGGAAAGCTTTTACAAGGTGATGCGGTAATTTGCTTACAAATCCAACTGTATCTGTTAATAAGAATGATTTGTTATCTGGCAAATCAATATTTCGTACAGATGTTTCTAACGTCGCGAATAACATATCTTTTTCAAATACTTGTTTTTCTTCAGTACCATTGTAAATTTCAAGCATTGCATTCATCGTCGTTGACTTTCCGGCGTTCGTATAGCCTACTAATGCTACAACTGGTACTTCATTTTTCTTACGTTGCTTTCGCTGCGTTTGACGCTGGGCAACAAGTGCTTCTAGATCTTTATTTAAAACTGAAATTTGTTCTTCAATTTTACGACGATCTAACTCTAATTTCTTCTCACCGACACCTTTATTTTTCGTACCAACTCCGCCGCTCTGTCTTCCTAACGATTCACGAAGACCGATTAAACGAGGCATCATATACTGAAGGTGCGCTACCTCTACTTGCAACTGTGCTTCTTTCGTTTTCGCACGTTGCGCAAAAATATCTAAAATTAATATGGTACGGTCAATTACTTTACAATCTAAATCCGCTTCTAAATTTCGAATTTGTGAAGGAGATAATTCGTCGTTAAAGATTACCATATTCGCATCTACTTCATTTACATACGCTGCTACTTCTTCAATCTTTCCTTTTCCAATATAATGGGAAGGATTTACTCGTTGTAAATTTTGCGTCACTTGCCCAATTACCTCTACATCACAAGCTTCTGCAAGGTTTGTTAGCTCTTCCATTGAATATGCAAAATCATCTTCATTACCTAAATTCACTCCAACTAAAACTGCTCTTTGTAATAATTCTTCCATATATTTATTCCTCCATTTCGATTACGTAAAATAAAAAACACAGGTTACTGCCTGTGTTTTCGTAAACGGATAAGGGTTCACCAAAGAAATAGAAGAAAGTTATACTTTCATCCTATCTCATAGTCAAAAAGTCCCATGATCATATAACGCATCCACAATAAGTGTTCACCTATACGATCTCATTCTATTTATAAAGGCAAAACAAAAAGAGGGCGTATTCGTCCCTCCCTCTTTTTCACATATAAGCTTAATAAAGGGTTCCTTTAAAATAGGCAGACCAATCCCGTTCACTCTGTACACAGACAGAGCCTTTGAGCGCTATTCAATTATTGGCACAAAGTATTGAGACGTAATCTGATTAAGATCAAAGGAAGCCCCTCCGTTCATTTTAAGTTACATAAAGTGTAGCATAAGTAATTCGCTTTCACAAGATTAAACCACCTATAGAAACAGAAAGAAAATCTTTGTATTTTTACTTTAATCGTCATTTTTTGCGCATTCTTCTTACAATAAAAATCACAAGAGCTACTATCAGTAACAGACCTATAGAAAGAGTAACAACTTGCCACCAACTTAAATCACTCACCATTTCTCCTTTCAAATCCACTTTCTTCGTCGGAACAGACTCTTTTGCAATTTGACTTAAAGCCACTTTGTCCGCCCCTGCCTCATCTAATCTCTTCGTTCTACTGCAACTATGTGTGTATAATTGTTTGTCTGATCCTCTTTGAGAAGAATATACTAAGTACTCTCCTCCCTCTACAAAGTGAAACACACAATCACCACCATTTGTATATACAATAATTTGCGAAGATGTTGTCCCTTTCCAAATTCCCTTCACTTCAAATAATACTTCAATTCCACCCCCTTCTTTCCTTCCAACCTCAATTACCTTCCCCTCAAACACTACATCGTTTTTTTGAAATGCATCTTTTGCTGATACGTTAACACAATCACAAGCATGAGATTTCTCTGGAAAAATAATAAGAATAAAGCTATAAATAATGACAACAGAAACCATGTATAAAATCCTTTTCAAGGAGCTCAACTCCCCCCATTATCAATTTTTGAAACTTCTCGTATATTATTTTTACAACACTCACCAAATTCCTTCATAGTAAGTTAAGCATTATCGTTTCAATACAACAAAAGTCTTTATTGACATTTTTATAACCTGATATTAGTATCCGGTTATAAAAATAAAAGTTAGGAGATGTTCCCATGCATTCTAAATCCCGTATTACTGCAATTGGTACTCATGTTCCAAATCAAATATTATCTAATAATGATTTAGAAAAAATGATCGATACGATTGATGAATGGATTGTACAAAGAACAGGAATAAAGGAAAGAAGGATTACTAGCGAAGGCGAATACTCCTCACACTTAGCCATTAACGCAATTGAAAATTTATGTACAACATTTAAAAAGAACTTAGAAGATATCGACTGTATCATCGTCGCTACAACAACTGCTGACTATGTTTTTCCTAGTGTCGCATGTCAAATACAACAACACTTCAACATCCCCCATACACTAGCTTTTGATTTAAATGCAACTTGCGCCGGTTTCACATATGGACTACACGTAGCTAATAGCTTAATCACTTCTGGATCACATGAAAAAGTACCTGTCGTAGCGACAGAGACATTATCAAAAGTTACCGATTACACCGATAGAACGACCTGTATTTTATTCGGTGATGGTGCTGGAGCTATTTTATTAGAAAGAGATGAAAACAAACCAAGCTTTATCGCTGCTCATATGGGAACAAATGGTGCTGGTGGCATTCATCTATACAGAACAAACTTATCTACTACTATGAATGGTACACCACTACAAACAAATGAAAAAATCGTTCAGAATGGGAGAGAAGTATATAAATGGGCAACACGTACGGTACCAGCAGGTATAAAAGAACTATTACATACCGCCAATATGCAAATAGATGATATAGACTGGTTCATACCACACAGTGTTAACTTACGAATGATTGAATCTATTTGTGAGAAAACAGAAATTCCAATTCAAAATACTTTAACGAGTGTAAAATACATGGGGAATACATCTTCAGCTTCTATTCCACTCGCTCTAGATTTAGCTAGAAAAGAAGGGAAATTAAATAACGGAGACACACTTTTACTATACGGGTTTGGTGGTGGTCTTACTCATTTAGGGCTTATTGTGGAGTGGGATTTAAACTAACATTTTTCTTTTATACAACTAACTACAAAAAAGCAGCATTCAAAGATTGATGACCTCCCTTTGAACGCTGCTTCTACTATCTTAATTTTATTTACCTGTCCGAGTCCATATCACAACAGGAATAAGCATGAAAGCTAAAACTCCTCCAGCTAATGACAATGCCGCATAACTTGAATTTGCCACTACCATTCCTGACATCGCTCCACCTGAAGCTCCAGCTAGCGCAATAAACACATCTATTTTCCCTTGTGTTTTTGCACGTGTGGAAGGTATAGTTGCATCAACAATTTGAGCCGTACCACTGATTAAACCGAGGTTCCATCCTAATCCAAGTAAAGACAAAGCAAGAATTAATAGTATTAAAGAATCACTTGGCGCTATCGCCGCTATGACACCTGCTGCTAGTAAAATCACTCCACCAGCTATACTCATCGTAGTTCTGCCAATTTTATCAATTAACATTCCCGTAACGAGAGACGGAAGATACATTGCACCTACATGAAAACCAATTACAAGACCTACTGCACTTAAAGCATGACCGTGGTGTCCCATATGAACTGGCGTCATCGTCATAATCGCAACCATCACGATTTGCGTAAGTATCATTACGATAGCTCCAACTGTAATACCTCGTTTATTTTCTGTTGCTTCTTCTATTACTGGTTGCCCTTTATATGTATGCTCTTGTTTATATGTTTCTATCATATTAGCAATAAGTAACGGATCTGGACGAAGCATAACAAATAGAATAAGACCAGCTAGTATAAATGCTGCTGCCGATAATATGAACGGACCAGCAAGTTCAGGAATTCCAATTGAATGAGCAAACCTTCCCATTACACCTACTAAATTTGGACCTGCGACTGCACCAAAGGTCGTCATTACCATCGTAATACTAATAGCAGTTGCTCTTTGCTTCTTATTCGCTAAATCGGTTCCAGCATAACGTGCTTGTAAATTCGTAGCTGTGCCCGCGCCATATATAAGTAAAGAAACTAGTAAAAGAATAATACTATTTGTTAAAGCTGCCACCACAACTCCAATAGCCCCTATTCCACCTACTATAAAACCTCCTGCAAGCCCTATGCGACGACCATGTTTTTGTGATAACTTCCCAACAAAGAAAGCCGCTACCGCAGATCCCATTGTAAACATAGCAGCTGGTAACCCTGCATATGCATCTGTCCCAAGCATTTGCTGCGCAAGAAGTGCACCTACTGTAATTCCGGCAGCTAACCCTGCTCCACCGAACATTTGTGAAATACTTACGATTAGTAATGTTCTTTTGTATAATTTTTGTTGTTCTTCTTCTGTATATATATGATTACTTATTGAAGCATCTGCTGTATCTATCATTTCCTCACCCTCTCTATAAAACTAATCCCCCTTGTTAATGTACTATAGAACAGCAAAATCCCCAATTTATAACTCTTAAATTTATTCATATTTTATTGCTCCTCCACTTCAAATAATAATCCCCTAAGTTTTAACACTACTCTTCTGTATTATTAAAGTTAAATAATATAATAAAAAAACTACATAACATATGATTTTATATAGATACCGTAGTAAATTTATTGTTTCCAAACAATGATTAAAGTGCGATTTATTATAAATAACACTGCAAGAATAATAGCAAAGGTTATTTGATCAACAGTATATAGAGCAACAGAGCTAACTCCAAACAATATGATTTCTAACATAAACCTATATGGTTCTGTCAATTTTAATGATGCTTTAGGTGCAATGAACCGCCTCCATATTATCGCAAAAAGTAGTGGTGAACCAATACCAAAAACATATTTCCCATATACATCCCCAAAAAATTGAAAGCCCCAATAACATAGTGATGCAAGAGCAAATAATTCTATAAAAAATCTTGTCACCAGATTTATATGTTTTATAGACATATTATAAAGCCCCCCTTGAAAACTTATGTAGAATCCTATAAAAATAATATTATGCATCCTATATTTGAACTTGATACGTACCTATTCATTGTATGTAAAAATACTTATTCATACTATTCAGTTCATCTTTGATTTTGGCTGATAATGAATGAGAGTAAATACTTAAATGATAGTGACACATATGCCTATAAGCACAAAGGGAAGAACTTCGCCATTCACGTTTCGTCCATGGAGTTCTTTCCTTTGTTAATAACCAACTTTCAATAATTAGGGTGAAATTCATATTTAGCCTATTTCCCTTACAATCCCCCTACTATCCTTTTTTCCCTTCTTTTACTCAAAGCCTTTCCTTCCCAAAATAACAAACTTACTAAAGCAAAAACTAAGATAATCGGCACACTTGCTTTATATAAATCTGTAAAACTCATTGCCATCTGATTTTGAGCATAGTGATTCACATCATCCGAAAATGCGAGTACTTCTTTCTTTATACTTTCCTCTTGTTTTTCAACTTCTTTTGTCACTTGATTCATAACTTCTTCTCTTTTTGCATCTCTATATTCTACTGGAATTTCTCTTAATACTTCATCCACTTTTTGGTGAATTAATGCATCTTTTTTCTCTTTATTTAACCCTACAAATGTTTCATTTTGATGTTTTTCTACATTTGTTTCTATACTTTGGTTCTCTATTTTTCCTTTTGTTATTTCTAATATCTCAGCCTGCTGGGCACTACTCACATGAATATTATGCAATTTTTCTTCTGCATAACGATATACATTCTCTTTATTTACAGCTAAATTGTGCGTTAAGTTAGATACAAATATTGCAACTGCTAATACAATTCCTACTTGCCGCAACATCGAGACAACACTTTGAGAAGCGGTTAATAATTCCCCTTCAAACGAAGAAGCACTTAAAACTGTAATTGGACCTACTACTAAACCATACCCAACACCTAATATCATACATGGAATAATAATTTCAATATTCGTTGAATTAACATCAATCATTTGCAACCAATAATAAGAGAAACCCATAACAAGAAAGCCTGACAAAATAATAGTTACTTTTCCGAGTTTTTTAATTAAAGTTGCTGCAACTGGTGAGACAAAAAATATCATTGCTGAAATAGGTGTCACTAAAAAAGCTGCTTCAATTTCCGTTCGGCCTTGTATTTTCGTCAAGAACGTCGGAAGCAATACAGTAACTCCAATTAAAAATAAATTACTTAATATGACAACGATAGACGCTCCGACAAACATTCGATCTTGAAATAACTTTAAATTCACCATTGGATTATGAATCTTTCGTTCTACTAAAACAAATAGAATAAGAGAAATAGTGCTAATTGCATAACAAGACAAAGCAATATTACTTTGCCATCCCCATGTATTGCCTTTTACTAATATGAGAGTAAAAGAAAAAATTGCTGTGCTACTTAATAGTAGTCCTACCCAATCTATTTTTGAGATAATACGTTCTTCATTTTTTATTTGCAGCATAATACAGCATAAAATGATTCCAAGAATACAAATAGGAACATTTATGAAGAACACCCATCTCCAACCGACATTTTGTGTAATAATTCCACCTATTACTGGTCCCATTGCAGCTGATAGTCCTTGTGTTACCCCTAAAATTGCAAGTGCAACATGTCTCTTTGCTAATGGCATTGCTGAAACGCCGATTACCATACTTGTCGGAAATAAAATTGCTGCACCAATACTTTGTATAAAACGAGAAAAGATGAGAAAATCGCCCGTATTAGCAAAAGCACAAAGCACTGATCCACCACCAAAAATTATCAAACCAAGAATATACATCTTTGCTTTCCCAAAAATATCAGCTATCCGTCCTAGTGGAATGGCTAGTACTGCAATCGTCATCGTATAAACATTTAATATCCAAGACATCTTTTCTAATGAAGTATTTACACTCGTTTGTATGGCCGGTAAAGCTATATTCATAATTGTCGTATCAATCATACAAAGAAATATACCTAAGCACATTAAAAAGACAATCTTAATACCCTTTGATTGCTCCATGTTCATCTACCCCTTTATTTATTATGAACGTGTTTTTCATTCTTCTGTTTTATTGTGTTTTTTTACTTCTAGTTGCTCTAGTTTTCTTTTCAATGTCTCTACTTGAGCACTATATGATGCAATACCTACATCGAGTGAAATTTCCTCAACAAAAGTAATACCTTCTCTCCACTTTTCATATTTCAAACGAAGATCCGCAATGTATACCTCTTTCCTTTCAATTTCGTCCTCAATCCATTTTTTTATCGCCTTGTCATCGCTATAATTACCAAAATACATCCTCATTAAAAAATCTGAACGTAAAACATCTTTCTCTACATCTGTTTGCATGTATTGATAAAACTCTTCACGCCCTTCATCTGTAATAAAGTACATTTTCTTATTCGGTTTCCCTTCTTGCATAATAACCTCTTTCTTTATTTTCCCCTCTTTTTCCAACTGTCGTAACGTTGGATAGATCATTCCAAAACTCCCATCAAAAAAATGAGTAAATACGTCTTCGAACACAATTTTAATATCATAACCAGACAATTCTTTTTCCATCAATAAACCTAAAACAACATCTCTTCCCTTCAAAATAAGACCCCCACATAGTATATAATCAATAATCATATTAACAATGTTAATATGATTATTGATTATATACCCTATTCTGTTAATTGTAAAATGTTTCTAAATAAAAGAACACCCTGTAATTTTATTGTTCAAAATTACAGGGTAGCTCTAATTTATATTTCATATACAAACTTTGTACTATTTTACAACTTCATCTTGATTAGCTTCAAAACCTTCTGTCTTACCCTCTTTCATTTCATAATAATACGAAGGTAATTCTATACCATGCTCTAAGAAATAATCCTCAATTAATGCAATAATGATTTTTAACGTTTTCACACGAGCATACAATTTATCATTACTTTCGATAATTTCCCATTTCGCATTTGGCTTATTTGTTTTTTCAAACATGTCTTCCATTGCTTCAACATACTCGTCCCACTTTTCACGGTTACGCCAATCTTCGTCTGTAATTTTCCATCTTTTCAAAGGATTGTTCTCTCTATCTTTAAACCTCTTTAATTGTTCATCTTTACTAATATGATAGAAAAACTTCCCGATTATATAATGATCATCTGTTAATAGTTTTTCAAAATCATTAATCTCATCATACCCTCTCGTCCACTCTTCCTTTGTAGCAAACCCTTCAACACGCTCCACTAACACACGTCCGTACCATGAGCGATCAAAAATAGTAATTTGCCCGTACTGAGGAAGTTTTCGCCAGAAACGTTGCAAGTAATGGTACCGTTTTTCATGAGGTGCTGGTGCTCCAATTGGATTTACTTGAAACCCGCGCGGATCAAGATGTTCCGTCACTCGCTTAATCGCTCCGCCTTTTCCAGCCGCATCCCAGCCTTCCATAACGAGCATAACCGCAATTTTTTCTTCTTTTACAATTTGCTGCAATGCTAATAAGCGCCTTTGATATTTTTCTAGTCTCTTATTGTACTTAGATTTCGATTCAATTCTTTTCGTTACATCTACTTTAGCAAGATATCCATTTTCCATAAAACAAATCCCCCTTGTTGTATGACAATGTTATTTTAACATATTATTGGAAATTTTTTCACATTAGAAAAAACTGTGTAGAAAAATCTCTACACAGCTTCCTTCTCTAATTGCACATCTACTTCAATATTCTCATTTTTATTTTTCACAGCTTTTATAAAGAATACAGCAGTTAACATAACGGTAATAACCGCACCTACCATATAAGATGTGTTTAACGGAATATTAAAACCAATTTTTGCATTTAAAATGTAAATGAAAGTCATGAGTTGCATGACTTTCGCGGGAATTAAGGAAACAACATACGGTTTCCCTTTTATGAATAAATACATCGTTCCAATCCATCACGCAATTGCTGCAGTCGATTGGTTAGCCCAAGAGAAATATCTCCATCTTATTCACAAAGAGAGACTATATTTTTTTACAATTGAATTATGGTATACGCTCTCAAAAAAAGAAGATAATAACAAATAAATCCGTTACAGAATGGGAGTACTTTAAAGATGAAACGAAAAATATTTTCTCTCTTTGCACTAATCTGTTTCGCACTACCAATACAAGCTAGTGCATACACATTTCACTCACTACCAATTGAATCAAAGTCTAAACAGTGGTATATCGAAATTGACAAATCTCATAACGCAAACAAGCAAGCAGTGCAGCCAAAACAGGGTGTATATGATACATATAGTTTACTCGTAAAAAACATCGGTAATGATGTATCAAATGTATCAGTGGAAATACTTGATAACACTCCTACCTCTAAAGCTACTTTTAATCCTACTACGTTAAATAGCAACGTTTCTAAAAGTCAAACAAGCTCTGACTACATCGTATTCCCTTTAGACTTTAATAGCCATAATTTTAAAGTCGTCATTACTTGGGAAGAAAAAAATTTCTCATACAACGGTCATCCGGTAAATGAGGGGGAACAAATGAAACAAACATTTGTGTTTAATGAAGAATAAGCCCTAATTTGATTAGGGCTTATTCTTCATTTACAAAACCAGATTGAATCGCTTCTGTTACTTCTTTTGTGATTTCTAGTTCTGTTGCTTCCGTACTAATTTTCTTGTCCCAAATATGTACGGAAGGCTTTTCGTTACAAAGATGTTTTACTAATACTAGTTGATTATATGTTAGCTTATTTTCTCTATGGGTGGCGATATAGACTGTGAAATTTTTTGCTTCAAAGACCTTTTCATGCAAAGTGTATTGGCTGGCCAATTCCTTTATTACTATATCTTTCCAGCTTCCTATAATCATATAAGTCGTTCCCCTTCCCTTATATCATCAATCAAATCGTCGAATACTTGGTACACATAACGCTATTCCAATTGTTACAAGTACTAATATAGCTAGTGTTATAATCGTTATCTCACCACCTATGACAATAGCGAACCATCGTTATCGAACTACCTAAAGTCGAAAGTAATTGCCCAATCCATAAAAATTTAAAATGTGGTGACGCTTTAACCGGCAATATTAATTTACCAACATAACTTACATTTTTCTCTGTTCGTATTTCTCCTTGCATACCTCTCTCCTCTTTTCAAATTAAGTTAATATCGATTATAAAACAGAAAATTCAATCTTCAATAATTTTAATTATATATGAAACTGTTAAATTATTGGTAAAAATATAAAAAAGGTGTTTTCATAAATGAAAACACCTTTTTTATTTATAATTTTAAGTTCTTCTTCAATGTCCAATACTTTTCTTGAGCATTTTCAAATGAAAATTCTACCCAACCGTTTGGATCTTCACGATATACATTTACTTTCTTACCATTTTCTAATTTTCCAACTTCATTTTGTGTAACATTTGGTACACTCTTAATTGTATAGCCAAATGGATATGGCACTTGATAGTAAGAGCCTACTAATTGAACAGTAGCTGTTGCATCTTTTGCATAATCTTTATATGGAATGTCTTTTCCTAATGCCTCTACATTTAATGTATTAGGATTTTTCGGTAATCGTTTTACATTTTCATAATCTTTCTTGTTAAACGGTTTAATACGCTCCATAATATTAGCGATTTTGCCAGCCCATTCTTTATCTGTTGCATACTTTTCATTCATATCAGGTAATGTGTAACCGCTGAAATAATTTGCACCTTCTTCTAAGTAGTTCTTCCTTACATAATCAGCATTGTAAGAAATACTTTCCTTATATGAAGGTAAATATTTTGCATATGCAAATGGATCGCGATCATATGCTCTTAAACCAAATAAATTATGTTTACGATATGCAATTTCTGATTTACCGTACGCAGATTCTAAGATTGCATGTGCAGCTAAATATAGTGCGCTCACACCATACTCATTTTGTGCTTGAATAAAATCTTGTCCAGTTCCAATAAGTGGACTGTCAGGATGCCATTTTTTAATGAAATTATCAATCTCTAGTGCCGTTACGTTAGATGGCAAAGTTACGTCTAGATTAATATACGATGGCTGTTCAACAGGAACATCATTTTTAATTTTCATCGCTTTATATAAAAGTTGCGCATAGCTTTCACGTGTTAATACACCCGATGGATCAAATCCTCCAAGCCCATTCCCTACCGATACACCATTGGATTGCAATGCACTAATTGCTTCTTTTGCCCACCAGTGTGTTGCATCTATATCATTAAATGTATGTGTTGCTTTTACTTCTAATTTAAATGCTCTTTGCAAAATAACAGACATTTCAGCACGAGTTAATGATTCTTTCGGTCTAAACGTCCCTTTACCATCACCTATGAAAATCCCCATATCTGTTAATGCCAAAATTTCTTTTGGGAACATCGTCGTTCCTGCGCTAATATCAGAGTATGGATTTTTATAATCGCTTTTTACTTCTGGTTTTAATGCGCGATACATTAATGCTGCTACTTGCTCACGAGTTACAACGTCTCCAAAACCAAATTTACCATTATCGTAACCTGCAATAACCCCTTTTGACGTTAAATCAGTAATCGCTTCAAGTGCCCAATGATTTTTCGGAACGTCTGGAAATTCTTTTGTAGATGCAAACGAAGTTGCTGGAGCCAGCACTACTTGAAGTGCGACTGTCACTGCTAACACATTAGAAATAACTTTTTTCATAATTTTTTAACACGTTATGTATATGCTTGTCCCGTGTTAACTTGCCTCCCTTTATTATATAATTTTCCCTAATAAACTAACAAACTCTTAATTAGTCAACAGTAAAAGTATACGTGATAAAAATAAACTAATCTACCATTATTTTATTTATAATCAGTATAATACGATGTATCTTTTTATTCCGATATAAAATTACGAAAACTTACATAAAAAGCCCACCTCTATATAGACGATGGACTTAGCAATCAACATTCTTATTTAGCTAAACGATATTTTGAAACATCGAAACCTTTCCACTCATAATAATCCAAAATCCCAGCATAAACTGCCTCAGCAGCAATTTGTCTTCCTGATTCATCAGCTAATTTACCATTATCTATATTATTATCAATAAAGGCAAGCTCTGTTAAAACTGCTGGTACTGTATTATTATTTACTACATAAAATGAATGATTGTCTTTTATAGTTCTATCTCTTGTATGTAGTGCTTCTACTACTCGTTTTTGAATTTTCTTCGCTAATACTTCGCTATCCTTTTCAATCTGTGTCTCTTCTCCACGCTTGGATTTTTTATAATAATATGTTTCCGTTCCATGACCATCATGATTTTCAGAAGAATTTGCATGAATGCTTACAAATATATCTCCATTGTTCTCTTGTCCAAATTTCACTCGATTCGCAAGAGATTCATTTTTGTTACTTCCTGGATTTCCATTCTCTTCACGTGTTAACAAAGCTTTTAAAGGTGTATTTTTTTCTAACAACTTCTGTAATCTTAAAGAAGTATCAAATACAATTCCACTTTCCTCTACACCTTGTCCCGGATTCCCTGGATCAAATCCTCCATGACCAGGATCAATAATAACTACCTTTTCTACTAAAGGATTGCCTACTTTAAGTGAGTCAGCCTTTGCAATAAACTGTGCTGCTTCTGCTTTCGTTACAGTTTTCTTAGGCTCCCACTTCTCACCAGTACCAAGAGAGATGCCTAATTCAACTAGGATGTTAGCTTTTTCTTTACCCCAGTTTAATGTTTCTAAATCTTTGAATTTAGTTGCTGGAGTACCGTTTACTTTAGACTCTAATTTGTAAGCTTCTACAAGAAGGGATGCCATTGAAACTCGGTCAATTTTCCCAGTTGGGTCAAAGACGCCTGGGCCTTTCCCTTTAACAACACCAGCTTTTTCTACAGCTGCGATGAATGGAGTGTACCAATCGTTTTGAGAATCACCGAAAGATGGTTTAGCATTTTTATCGATTGGTAAGTTTAAGATTTTAGCCATCATTGTAGCTGCTTCTGCACGAGTGATTTCTTTTCCAGGCTCGAACATTCCTTTATCGTTACCTGTAACTGCACCTTTATCTACTAAATAGTAAATAGAATCTTCTGCCCAATGTTTAGCTACGACATCTGGAAATTTTTTTGTTTGTGCGAAACTACTAGATGAATAAGTTAATATACTAGCTGCAATTAATCCTGCTGCAATTATTCTATTTTTCATAGAATATATTCCCCTCTCAAGTACAATGTATTTATATAACAGACTAATTATAGTTCTGAAAATTAGTAATAGTCAATTGAAATTTGTATAAATTTGTATTATTATTGTATTTTTTGTCATATATAACTATAGTTAAAAACTATAAGATTCTTATTTTATAAGAGGAGAGGTTCCCATGAGCAAGAATTGGAAAGATATAGAACACCGTATGTATACAATGTGTATGATTCAGCGTAATAACAAAGTATTGCTAATACAGCGCCCCGATCATCTAGGATTCCCTGGTTATATCGCTCCTGGCGGTAAAGTAGATTTTCCAGAAAGTATCGTCCAAGCTGCTAAACGAGAAGTAAAAGAAGAAACTGGATTACTTGTTTCAAATTTAACTTTTAAGGGATTAGATGAATACGTAAATCCGAAAGAAAATGTTCGATATATGGTATTTAACTATTGGACAAATTCATTTGAAGGTGAACTCCTTTTGAATCCTCCTGAAGGCGAATTATTATGGGTACCAATCGATACAGCATTAAATCTTCCAATGCAAGATTGGTTTAAAGAAAGATTCCCATTATTTTTTGAAAAAGGTTCGTTTGAAATTCAACGCGTTTGGGACGGAGACTTAGATAAACAAGTTGCTATGACAATTACGCATACGTAAAAAAAGCTTGGTATCTCTCCAAGCTTTTTTTACTTTCCTTCTATTTTCTTAATCTCATAATCAATTTCTAAAAACTTAACTCCAAATATCCACATTCTATGATTAGCTTCTAATATGTGATTCGTGTTCTCCTTTATAATAAAAGTCTCTGCTAACGGTAAACGAATTGTAAAGAAACGAGTATGTAAATAAATTCCTTCATCTCCTTTACCATTTCTTCTCAGCTTACTAGTAATGATTAAATCATTACTCCTATTACATAATTTTAAAACCCCCGTCATATTCGAATATGGTAAAGGCAATGCAATATTCATATATGCCTCGCTCTTATATGTGTGCTTTGAGTAAAGAGCTACAAAAATAGATTCTCCTGCTTCATTTTTTCTTAGCCAAGCCCTTACATTCTCTCTTCCATCCTTCTCATCTATTATCCCGACGATAGAGCCATGCATCGTTTCCCACTTACCGCCCATTCCTAAATGTATTTGTCCTACACGCTTACTCATTTTCTCATAGCAAAATGCAACCGGACGAAACCAACGAGCCCACTTAATATGCGATTGTAACTCATACTCTTTTGTATTTTCATAAAAACGAGTAATACTTAAAGGAATCTTCGTCACGTCAAATGCCTCACTATGAAAATCATTCATTTTATCAACTAAACCTTTGTATTCCTTGCTATCTATTAAATTTCTGTTATGTAAAAATGCTTCACCAACTGTCGCATTTCCTCTTAACCCGCTCATTGGTTTCCCGTAATATTTATAATTCGGGGCACTATTTTCAATCATCCAGCCGACAAATGCTGGTAACGCTACTCCAATTCCATTGACAACACCGTGAATCCAAACCATTTGAGCAATTGTAATCATCAGTACATGTTTCAAATTCCCATACGAATATATAAGTGAAAACATAATTGTTACCATGAGTGTACTAGACGATATGATCAGGAGAATCTTTGCACTGATAGCATTAAATTTCGTGCGCCAAACATAAATCCCATAACCATAAATAGCACATAAATATAGGAACACTGCAAAAAATTCAAATACTCTTGAGTACGTAATCCCTATTGCAACTGTCATAGGTGAAATGACGATGACAAACATAATAGCATCATATACTTTACTTCTTTTTTCTCTTTTTCTCCCAATTAAACCAGCTGATAACGGCAATAGAAATGCCGAATAATGAAAGTGTGCAGCGGTAAGCAAAACAATGTCAGAACTAAAGTGCATAATGGAAAGCTTTGCTACTGAAGCAAAAAACCAAAAACCACCTAGAAACAAATAAATAAACGCACTATCAATAGCTGTCTCTTCTAACTGTTTCCATCCTCTTTCTAGCACTCTACTTACACCAAATAACGCAATAATTCCTGTATATACAAACCAAAGTATCGCAAAGAAATAGTGATTTGTTACGAAAGCTAACGTTGCACTAATTGCTGCGATTGGATATAACAGCGATACAAATTTATAAAAAGATACATACGATCCATTTCTTGTTTTCTTATCAATGATGCAAAATGACATCGGTATAAATAACAAAATAGATAATAATATAATTGCTTCCACTGGGTTTATATTTGACCACTCACATATTAGAAAAATAATATAACAAGCAAGCCCAACTATTATATTTTTCATAACATTTATTTCCTCTCCACAAATGTTCCCTTATATGAAAATAATGAACCAATTAACGGATTGCGTACTTGTACATGAATTCGAAAACATTGTAGTGTTTCATCATAACTTTCCACAATTTTGGCCTCTCCGTATAAAAATCTAGGTAACAGGCATTTTCTTCCAAACATGTAGAACCATTGTTTCTTTGAAGAAATATGTATTGCCCCCACCTCATCAATATGAAAATCCAACGTAGAAACAAGTATGTGCGGTTCACCAAAATAATCTACAATTTCATTATTCTCTTCATCCAACTGCATAACGGCGTTAAAATATCTTTTTTTATTATGAAAATAAAAAGTACGATTCCACCGCACAAGTTCATTTCCATGTTCATCTCGCTCAGCGGTATTATGTATTGTAAATGGCACTTCCTTCCCCCGCTCAGAGAAAAACATTCTAAACTTCGATGCAATTTTTAATATCAATTTCACGAAAAAAGAACCTCCGTAAATTTCATCCATATTTCCTTCTCCAGTAAAGCTATTTTCTTCTGTAATTTCATAGCGTTTCTGTAATTTTGGATGAAGCTTTTTATAAGAATCCCCTAATAGTCTTTCATACATATTAGCCATACATTATCCCTTTCTCTTCCTCTTGCAATTTTTTGCGCTTGGCAAATTCGTGCTATTTATATAACCGACAATTGATAACCCCATTAGTAGAACGTTTAATGTAATTGGATTAAACGGCTCTGTAAAGCTTACGATATTCGTAAAACCCGCCGCTATCGTTAAGGCTATTAACATAAAAATATGTACGATAAATACTTTTCGTTTTTGAAATGGCAACAACCATATGACACCAAAAATAAGTTCTAGTAATCCAATTATTTTAAGTACAAAAATACTATGTTCAGTTGAACCAATCATCACAGATAGCATTTTTACTTCTTCTGAATGAGTAAACAATAGTTTCGGCACTATTCCTTGATACATCCATACAAAAGCAAATAAAAAACATACGAGCCAATATGTCATCGTTCTTCTAATTAGTAATCTCGGATGAAGTCCCTTTTCTATCCATAATTTTAACGCATCAAAACTCCAAGCAGTCGCCCAGCCTAATAACGGACGAAACATATAGAAATCTATTACATTTCCTATACGACCAAACCTCGTATCGTAATCATATTGCGTCTCAAAATGAATGTATTCTTCACGCGGTGTATACTTCCAATAACCACGCCCTATTTGAATAAGTGATAATTTATTATCTGTCCAAAATTTTAAAGAAGAAATTCTTTCACCCGTTTCTTTTCTTATTTCACCTATCGATTCCCCTTCACCAGCTATTTCAAGTCCAAATCCAATTTTAGTTTTATATAAAAACTTCTGCGGTTCTCCTTCTTTTTTCTCTAAATACGAAATTTCAGTAAAGCGAGCATCCCATTCTGTATGTATATCTGGTTCCTGTGTATATCCCCATATTTTTTCCATTGTTGTGTTCATTTCTGCCGAAACATAAATAGGCTTTTTCCCCTTCATTCTTCCACCTCCTATGCACTATAAATTTAATGTACATGCTATGAATTTATTTTGCTACAGTTTTCACAAACTCCTTCAAGAAAAGAAAGAATTTTTAAAATTTATACAAAACACTTGATTCCCCGAAAAATTTAAATTATTATAAAACAAATGTTACCAACAACTTCATAAATCAAACACTCTCGCCTAAAACGTGAGATAGAGGTTGCGATACTTATGATTATTCTAATGGAGACACAGAGATGTCTATGAAATTAGATGAAAGGAAGTATTGCCGAAATCGATAATTTTCTCTGCATTTATCGATTGGGGCTGTTTTCGAATAGAAACAGAACTGTCATATGTACAGAAGTGTATGTATGAAGAGCTATCTACAAAAAAGAGATATCATTTTTATGGTATTCCTTTTTTGGCGGTTTTTTTATTAGCTCCGTTTTCTGTTTCCCTTTTCCTGTAACAGCACCATCCTCACTTATTTGAGATGGTGTTTTTTGTTTTTCTCTGGTAACTACAGGAATATTGGGATCTATATATGTCCTAATCTATTCTTAAAAATGGATGAAAGAAGGAATTCGTAATGGAAACGATTGTACAAAAATTTGGTGGCACTTCTGTTGGAAGCGTTGAGCGCATTCAACATGTAGCAAATTTAATTATTGAAGAATATGAACGAGGACATAGCATCGTCTCTGTCGTTTCAGCAATGGGAAAAAGCACAGATGAACTCGTAGCACTTGCTAACGCGATTTCAGAAAATCCGAGTAAACGCGAAATGGATATGCTTCTATCAACAGGAGAGCAAGTGACTATTTCATTATTAACGATGGCACTACAAGCAAAAGGCTATAACGCAATTTCATTAACTGGATGGCAAGCTGGTATTACGACAGAATCTGTACATAGTAGTGCACGGATTACTGAAATTCATACAGATCGAATTCAGTCTTATCTTACTGAAGGCACGATTGTTATTGTAGCTGGCTTCCAAGGAATCAGCGAAAACCATGAAATTACAACGCTTGGCCGCGGTGGTTCTGATACAACTGCTGTTGCATTAGCTGCTGCACTGAAAGCAAAAAAATGTGATATTTACACGGATGTGACCGGTGTATATACGACGGACCCACGAGTTGTAAAAGATGCTTATAAATTAGATGAAATTTCTTATGACGAAATGCTAGAACTAGCAAACCTCGGTGCTGGTGTATTACACCCGCGTGCTGTTGAGTTTGCTAAAAATCATAATGTCATGTTAGAAGTTCGCTCAAGTATGGAACAAGAAAACGGAACAATTGTAAAAGGAGAATGTAACATGGAACAACAATCAATCGTTAAAGGTATTGCATTTGAAGATAATATTACACGCGTCACAATGAAAGGATTGGAACAAGGTGCACTTTCAACAGTTTTCTCTACATTGGCAACAGCACATATTAATGTAGATATCATCATTCAAAGTATTACAAATGAAGGAACTGTTCACCTCTCCTTCTCAATCCATTCTAATGATTTAAAAGAAACATTAGAGGTATTGGAACAAAATCAAGAAACACTTCACTATGAATCTGTAGAATATGAAAATCATTTAGCAAAAGTATCCATTGTAGGATCTGGTATGGTCTCTAATCCAGGAGTTGCTGCGAATATGTTCACTACTTTAAAAGAAGAAGATATTCATATTAAAATGGTAAGTACATCAGAAATTAAAGTATCTGTCGTTATTGACCGCCTTCATTTAGTAACAGGTGTTGAGGCGCTGCATCAATCATTTATGGCAAAAATTGAGCCTTTAGTGCAGA
The DNA here is from genome assembly GCF_008368885.1 of Bacillus sp. BPN334. Lineage (NCBI taxonomy): Bacteria > Bacillati > Bacillota > Bacilli > Caryophanales > Bacillaceae > Bacillus > Bacillus sp. BPN334. The sequence goes on from NZ_QOZW01000020.1 coordinate 165,247, forward strand.
TGAGTTAATTTCCACTAGTAACACTTAAAACAAATTATATGAATCTATTTTCTTCCTATATAAATAGAAACAGGGTAGGACTGTTTTGTGGGAAAGTCGAAGTTATTCTATCGAATAGCAATTACAGTATCAAATTCTTGAAACTACTTGAACATAATAGCATTCACGAAATAAAGTTCATGCGTATCTCAGTAGTAGAAGGTTTTCGAAGTGTTGTTCGTTAACAAGATGTTATATACTATACCTGAAAACACCTTGTCACATTTCCCTACACTGTGACAAGGTGTTTTTTATTTAGAAGAGATTTTAGTATAATTATGGGGAGAATTAAATAATAAATTTATACATATAAGGAGATAAAGACTATGGCAAACAACAGATTACTAAGAATGGACAATGTCAGCATCGTTGTAGAATCCCTTGATAACGCAATATCTTTCTTCGAAGAGATTGGATTAAAACTCGAAGGGCGAGCTACTGTCGAAGGTGAATGGGCTGGTCGCGTAACCGGACTCGGTTCTCAGTGCGTGGAGATTGCTATGATGGTGACCCCAGATGGCCATAGCCGAATTGAACTTTCTCGATTTCTCACACCATCTACTATAGCAGATCACCGGACAGCTCCTGTAAACACCCTCGGTTATTTGCGCGTCATGTTCACTGTCGAAGACATTGACGAAATGGTATCGAGACTGATTAAGCATGGTGCTCAACTCGTTGGCGAAGTAGTTCAGTACGAGAACTCATATCGACTCTGCTACATTCGTGGAACCGAAGGAATTTTAATCGGTTTAGCGGAACAACTCGGTAACAAGTAAGTAATGTTTTATAAGAAGTCTTTACTGAAATAAAAATATTTAAAAGAACTTCTTGATTAATAAAACTTAGATTTTCAACCCCGTCCTAGCTTTAAAACGGGGTTATACTTGTTTGAGCTTTTTAACATACTATCAACATCCCGAAATCATTATAAAACAATTCAATTACTTGTTATACTCTTTCCTAAGAAATATAACTAGCTCTTCTCACTTTTTATCATATATATCTTTTCTTTTAAAAAACGATCTGAACTCATTCAAAATAACTTTCTTCACGTCAGAGTAAAAAACCATCATGAATAGTGCTATTCCTAATAAGATCTCTTGCATTCCTTCATAATCAACGAAAGCACTCACAATTAGCAAACCAAACCCAATATAAAAACCAAACTCATTCTCTTTCTCAAAATACTCATCTTCATCAATATGTATTTTCTCTTTTAAATTTCGGTTCCCTTTTATTAACTCATCGAGCGTAACATTATACATTTCGCTAAGCAAAATTAAATTATCAATATCCGGACAGCTTTTATCATGTTCCCATTTATACACAGCTTGCCTTGTCACACCAATTTTTTTAGCAACATCTTCTTGTGAAAATCCTTTTGATTCTCTTAATTTTTTAAGTTGTTGTCCTAAGCTCATAACGTCCCCTCCTTTAACAAATTATTACATAATAGGAGATAAAAAAGAAAGAAACTATTGGTAAAATTCACTGTAAACCATTCGTTTACACAATAAAAAAGAGAGAATAACTCTTTGAGTTATCCTCTCTCTTCTATTAAAACAGATGAATGTTTTCCTTCTTGCAAGCTTCACGTAAATCGTCAGGCCATACAGAAGATTGAACTTCACCGATATGTGCTTTTCGTAAGAAGTACATGCACATTCTAGATTGTCCAATACCACCGCCAATTGTTAATGGTAGTACGTCTTCTAAAATACCTTTATGGAAATCATACTCACGTTTGAAGTCTTCACCTGTTTTCGTTAACTGCTCATCAAGTGATTTACTATCAACACGAATTCCCATTGATGATAATTCGAATGAAGATTGTAATACTGGGTGCCAGAATAAAATGTCACCGTTTAATTTCCAATCATCATAATCAGCTGCGCGTCCATCATGCTTTTCACCTGAACGAAGTGCATCACCAATTCCGATAATGAATACTGCACCATGCTCTTTCGCAATTGCATGTTCACGATCTTTCGGTGTTAATTCTGGATATTTATCTTCTAGTTCTTGGGAAGTGATGAAAACAATTTCTTCTGGTAAATACTTTCCAAGGAACGGATACTTTTCAAATAAGTGGTCTTCTAAATCTTTGAATATTCCATAAATTGTTTGTACTGTTTTTTGTAAGTAGTCTACAGTACGCCATTCTTTTTGAACGATTTTTTCCCAATCCCATTGGTCAACGTAAATGGAATGTGTTGCATCAAGTTCTTCATCACGACGAATCGCGTTCATGTTTGTATATAAACCTTCACCAGCTTCATATCCGTATTCATGTAATGCGAATCTTTTCCACTTCGCTAGTGAGTGAACAATTTCTAATTCTTCTCCTGAATGTAACATATCAAATTCAATTGGGCGTTCTACACCGTTTAAGTGATCGTTTAATCCTGATTTTTTCGTTACGAATAATGGTGCAGATACGCGGAATAGTTCAAGGCGTTTTGCTAATTGATCCTCGAAAAATGTTTTAACTTCCTTAATTGCGATTTGAGTCTCTCTTACTGTCATTAATGATTGATACATGGTGGTTTCCTCCTAAAATGTTTGGATGTTGTGAAAAGAAGCCAACAAAAAAAGCCCTTCTTTCCCAAAAAACTGGGACGAAAGACTTTGGTTCCGCGGTACCACCCAAATTAGCAACAGAGGTTGCTCACTTATAAAATACGGAGATGAAATATCTCGATACTGTTCTTCTTGTAACGGCGAAGTTCCCGGCTAAGTCTACTTTCCTGTAAAGGATTTCGGTTAGCAACTCCAGGAGGTTCTTCATAATAGGCTTCGTATCAGGCTCACACCACCCCTGACTCGCTTAGACTACATCCTACTACTACTCGTCCTTTCATAGTCGTTTTGTTGTCACATCTCTGAAACATTTTATTAATGATTATTCTATACAAAAAATAAAGAAAGTCAACAAAAATTTAAAAATATTTTTCAATTCTTTATTTTACGGCTTTATTGATTGTTTTCAATATAACATCTTCACTTCTTTTGCCTTGTCAATCCAAAAAACGTTTCACTAACCGAGACTAACATATACACAACAAGTAATGTAATCGTTCGAAATATAGAATCCGCAGTATTTCGTATTATTTTCATTTTCTTTGTAATTCCTTTCAGTTTACTTGCAAATTCATGTTATACTATAGCATTCAAGCAGTTTATTTTTACTTAAAGTAATCATAGTCATTTATAAAGAGTATTTTCTAAATCATTGACTATTATCAAATAAGATTTTTATATAACGGAGTGATCATATGAGTAAAACGAAAGCAAAACCGAAAAAAGGTGTAGGGCAAGGTACAGGAAGTAAAGGATGGAATCGTTGGCAATCAAGTGCAAAGAAAAAGGCAGCTGCAAAGCCATACAAAAGTAAAGGTACAAAGAAGTAATTTAAATAACATTTGATTTCTTTACTTTGTACAAAACAAAATATAATTATTACAACAAAAAAGCTATGCACTCATACATTTGAAGGCATAGCTTTTTATATTAAATCATTAAAATATCTCGAATTTCTTCCTCCGTGATTGATGATAATTTCTCTTCTCCCGGCTCAATCACTTGAGCGATTAAATTTTTCTTACTCTCTTGCAGTTCATGCATTTTTTCCTCAATTGTTCCGTGGGCTACTAATTTTATAACTTGTACTGTATTTTTTTGTCCCATTCGATATGCTCTATCTGCTGCTTGTTGTTCAACAGCTGGATTCCACCATAAATCGTATAATATAACCGTATCGGCACCCGTTAAGTTAAGACCCGTACCACCAGCTTTTAAAGAAATGAGAAATAGATCCCCTTCCCCCTCGTTAAATCGATTACATAGCTCTACACGTTCTTGTGATGGTGTACTCCCGTCTAAATAAAAGTATGGAATCGCTTGACGATTTAACTCACGACCAATAATAGACAGCATCTTCGTAAATTGAGAAAAGATTAAAATTCTCTTACCAGTACTTCTACATTCCTCTAGTATCTCTAACAGTTGTTCAAATTTAGCTGAACTCCCCTTATAATCATCAACGAATAAAGCCGGATGATTACAAATTTGTCGCAGTCTCGTTAAACCAGCTAAAATTCTAATTTTATTTTTACGTAACGTATCTTTATCTAAATGTTTTAACGTTTCTTCTCTTAACTTCGCTAAATAAGCAGCATAAAGCCTCTTTTGATCTGGTAATAACTCCGATGACTGTAAGTGCTCTATTTTATCTGGAAGCTCCTGTAATACGTCTTCTTTTAATCGTCTTAATACGAAAGGTTTAATGCGCTTCGCTATATCTTCGCGCCTTAAATCACCGAATTCTTTTCTTCCTGGTAATAATTCCGGAAATACGACATGGAAGATAGACCATAACTCTTCTAATGAATTTTCGACAGGCGTTCCCGTTAGTCCGAAACTATACTCAGCTTGAATCGTTTTTACCGCTCTTGCAGTTTGCGTTGTAGGATTTTTAAACGCCTGTGCTTCATCAAGAAACAGTGTATGAAATGGCCTTGCATACGATCTTATATCTCTTCTCAGTAATGGATATGACGTAATTACGACATCAAATTCCGCTATATCTTTTAAGATTTTTCGCCGCTCTGTTTGATTTCCATCTGCAATCACTGCTCTAATATGCGGAGCGAATTTTTTCAATTCACTTAACCAATTATAAACAAGAGATGACGGAGAAACGACTAATATAGGCAGCTTCTTCTCTCTAATTTCAGGCAAAACAGAATCTATAAAAGCAATACTTTGCAGCGTTTTTCCAAGCCCCATATCGTCTGCTAAAATACCACCAAAACGGTAATGGGCAAGTGTTTTCATCCACTCGAATCCGTATACTTGATACTCTCTCATTACAGCATGTAAAGTTTGCGGCACTGTAAACTTTAATTTTTTCGGATTTTGAATACTTTCAACTAAATCTTGCACAGATTCATCTAAACTTAAAACATTACCTTCGTGAAGTCCACTCATCCATTTCACACTCCGAATAAGCGGAACATTCACTTCTTCCCCGTGTAAAAATTCTTTTCGAATACCCGATTCTTTTACAAACTGATTAATTTCATTAAACTCTTTGCTCTCTAGTGATAATAAAGAACCATTCGCTAATCGGTAATATTTGCGTTTCTCTTCAAGAGCGACTAATACACCTTTAATTTCTGCTTCCGGTATTCCTTTTATATCAAAACGAAATGATAACCAATCAATTCTTTCTTTTCTTCTCACTCTAATAAGTGGTGCTGTATCCCCTTTATGAATACGTAATTTAATTGCTGTCGTCGCATAAATATCAACTAATCCTTTTAACGACGGAACGACGTGATATAAAAAGTTATACTCCGCCTCTTCATTATGCATAAAGTAACCGCCTTCTGTTTTCGCAAAGGCACTTTCACTCATAACGTCTAAAATCTCTTTTTCCTTTTTCTCATCACGATTAAAAACAGACGGCTGTCCGTCTTCTTCTAACGGATTGATCATGACGTTTCCATAATGAAATTCAAGACCTGCTAACAAACGATTTTTCACACGATCTAAATACAGTTTTGCTTTTAGCGACGGCGTTTCAACACGATCTGATATTACTTTATCAATTCGTACCGTTCCAAGTTTCATTAATCCTGGCACAACTTTCGCTACAAAATGTTCCATCTTACTTTCAGGAATATAAAACTGATTGCTATTTGAGCGATTCATCATCTTTTGCAATTCAATAAGTCGCATACAATCTTCCATAGGTAAATGATATAATTTCCCATCGTAAAGAGCGTTGTTATACATTTCCATAACTTGAACACGATTTAGGCCGTCTATATGAAGTGTGAATCCACCATTATTTCCTTTCGTAAACTCAAAATGTAATGGCAATAAACCGTTTGAAATTTGTAAGCCCTGAAACTGTTGTTCATTTTGTTTCAGTTGTACATACTCAACTTTAGAAAGTGAAGAGAGCATATCTTTCCACGAAGCTGGCGGTATGAATATCATACTTTCATCTTGTTTCGCATGTACTTCTAGTGCATCTTCATACATTTTTTCGTTATGATATATTTTAATGAGTTGTTGTATAATCGCGTCCGTTTCTTGTTTAAAACTATGTACATCTGGCGTGTATGTAAATTCATTGGAACAATGAAAAGTCTCTCTTTTCTTCACTTTAGAAAGAAATTCTCTAATCTGATTTATAAAATATGTTTTCGCAAGTTTTAACTGAATTCCAAGAAGGGCCCCACCGCTTTTCGTTGCTACTGGTGAACAGATAAACGCCACATCTAATATTTCACGTGTATCAAAACGGTGTTGTTTACTTTTGGGCCTCAGTGGTTTTTCTGCAAACAACTGAAACATCCCGTTTGTTAATTGATCACTTCTGCTACTAACAGAGCCCATGCCACCCGTTTGCTGATTATAATTTATTTGTATTAGTACGGCTGCAACATGTTGACAGTACGTTTGAAAAGACGCTAATGAAGGACAACTGCATCTCGCAACTACATCACCTTTTTTAGCTTTTTCTACTGTAACATGAAAATCTTCATTCCCTTTTACCGTCGCCTCACAAATTTCTTTCGTTTCATCATAATGATTCACAATTACTTTATTTGCTTTATAATAAGCTTCGCCTCTTTTATATGAGGTCTCTCCGCATACTTCTTTTATAATCGATTTATTTAATGTAAAGCTCATTGTTTTGACACTTCCTTAATGTAAAACCATTTTCTCTTACTTAACATTTTACATGCTCAACGAGAAAATATAAAATATAGATTTAACAAAAAAAGGTACTTATTTATAAGCACCTTCTTCACTCTATCTCCATCAACCGTTTCGCTTCAAAATACAGCACCTGAATAAATTTCTTCGTATTAATTCGTATATGGCCAGAAGTTGCTACTTCATCCTTTGTCATTTCTGTCATCCGCTTTCTAACTACAGTGAAATCAAAAAACTTCGGAGCATAACTTTCAAATTTCGGATTTGAAAAGTCTGTCAGTCCAAGGGAAGCTAAATGATTCAAGGATTGATAAATTGCTCTTCTTACACGTTGTTCAGATGCTTTTCTCTCCTTATCTATATCTGCATCCGAAGTTATATGATCTAATTTTTTTAATGTTATTTGGTGAAAGATATCTTTTAAAGCAGGAAATCCAAATTCAAATGTTTGCGCCTTTTCTTGTCCATATAAATATTCCAGCATACTAAGTAAATCTTTACTTCCGTTCTCTCCCGCAATACCGAGTTCTGCTAGTAAGAAGCGTCCTGAATCTGATATCTTTTTTCCTTCTTGCACTGTTTCACTACGCATTTGCGGCTTTTCCCACTGAAACACATTATTTAATGATTTTTGAATGTCATATATAGAACGTTCCAAACGAATACGCTCTATCACTTTTCGTACAACAGATACTACTTCTATTTTGTTTAGTGGTTTCGTAATATAATATTCCACACCAAGTGTATACGCCTCACCAATGAGCTGTTTCGATTCAACTTGGGAAATCATAATAATTTTCCCAGAAAACGAAGATGCTATATGGCGAACTGTTTCAATGCCATCTCTCATCGGCATTAGTAAATCAATAAATAAAATATCTACTTTTTTATAATTTAGCTGTTCTGCTTCAATAAACGCTCCATCTTCCGATTCTCCAATTACTTCCCCAAGATCGCCATCCTCAATAATTTGCGAAAGCATCGAACGGAAAACTTCATCATCATCTACGATATAATAAAACAAACCTATTCCCCTTCCCGCTTTAAACTGCACTCCGGTAAACAAACGATAAACTTACACCCTTTTTCAGTTTCATTGTCTTCTAACCTTACTTCTCCGCCGAGCTCTGTAACCATTTCGTGTATGTAAGAAAGTCCAATACCTGTTGACGGTGTTCCTGTTTGATCATACTTGGAAGTAAACCCTGGCTTAAATACTAATTTCTTATACTTTTGTGCAATACCAGGGCCATCGTCAATTACTTCAAAGATTACATGTTGATCTCGTTTATATAACTTAATACGAATGAGACCTCTATCTTCAATTGCTTCCACTGCATTTGCAACTAAGTTATTAAAGATTGATAGCACTGTATACACGTGATATGCAGCGTGTTCACCTTCTATATGTTTAGAAAAACGTATATCTTTCCCTAGCATTTCAGCATATTTCTCATTTATTCTTACGATCATTTCTGTAAGCTCATGACCTTCTACATACTCAGCCACATTTTTATCTAATAACAGTTTAGATAACCCTGCAAAAATTCTTTGATTATCCTTTTTTATTTCATGTACTTCTCCCGCTATTTTCAATGCTATTTTACTGCTAGAATCATCGCTTGTCTGTAAATTCCGATATAGTTGATATGCTTCTTGTGTAATCAACTCTGCATTTTGTAACGTTTTTTTCAAGTGAACAGATTCTACATATAAATTTGAAAGGTGCATTAACATTTTTTCATTTTCTTTTCGGACTTGTGACTCTTTTAATTTCGTTTCATATAAAATCATCATATTTAAAAAGCCAAGTGCAAAGAAACTACGGAAAATAGCAATAATAATTAATTTATTCACTTCAGAAACTGTTATTGTTGTACCGAGCACTACCATATGATAAATCGCAAGTTCTGACATACTTGCGATAATTTCAATTGTAATTCCAAGGCACCCAATAACAATTGGTTTCTGATGAAACTTATTCACCCTAAAAAGTGAAAAAAGACTTCCATAAATAAAATAATAAAAGAACACAGCATAGCGCAAATAAAATGATTCTGTCATATGAAATGAACCTTGCATGATCCAATCAAGGCATACACGGAATAAAACGACACATATACCGACAAGAATACCTGCAGCCGCTGCTGGTATTCTTCTTAAAAATAGTAATAAAAAGAAGAAAAGCGGTGTCCCAAAGCTAACGCGAAACGTATCGTTAAAAGGATGAAAATTAAGCTCTCCAGCAATCGGAACAACAACCATTAATATAATTAAAAGGGATATATCTTTCTTCCATAATTGATTCCAATTCAAAGGTGCCACTTCCTATACTTTTTTCGACAATAAAAAAGTGAAAGCCCGCTTATTATAATAAACGGGCTTTATTTCTATATTCTAACCTTTTCTACCGCTTTTATTTGGCGGTACTCCGGCTCCCATATTGCTTCTTTCACTGCAATCTTGATATCGTTATCACTTAAGTTCTCTCTAGCAACACCTTCTGCAACGGCAACTTTCGCTACTTCAATTGCAACCATTTCCGAGATATTACGTAACTCTTCAACTTCTGGTAAGATAGGTGCTCCTGGCTGACTTGTATCTACCATGCTTGCAACTGCTTCAGCAGCTGCTGCAAACATTCCATCCGTCATGACGCTTGCACGTACGACAATTGTTCCAAGACCAAGTCCCGGGAAAATAAGTGCATTATTTGATTGTCCAATCACATACGTTACACCGTTGTATGTAACTGGTTCAAATGGACTTCCTGTTGCAACTAATGCTCTTCCTTCTGTCCACTCGATTAAATCAGCTGGTTTTGCTTCAGCAAGTGGCGTCGGATTCGACATTGGTAAAATGATTGGTCTTTCTACGTGAGAAGCCATTTCTTTAATAATCTCTTCTTTAAATGCACCTGCAACAGTTGATGTACCGATTAAAATTGTCGGTTTTACATGTTTCACAACTTCAGCAAGTCCGATCATATCATTTTTCTTCCACTCACTTACTTCCGCTTCTTTTCTTGCATATGGAATTTGGAAATCAAGAAGATCTTCCATATTATCTGTAACTAACCCGTTACGATCAATGCACCAGAAACGCTTATATGATTCTTCTTCTGATACGCCAACGCGGACCATTGCATCTCTAACTTGATCTGCGATACCGATTCCAGCCGTACCAGCACCAAACACAACAACGCGGTGTTCACTTAGTGGTACACCCGAAACTTTCACTGCCGATAACACAGCAGCAAGTGAAACTGCACCTGTACCTTGAATATCATCATTAAATGTACAAATATCATGACGATATTTATCTAAAATTTTTCGTGCATTTCGAGAGCTAAAGTCTTCCCAATGTAAAAGTGCTTTCGGGAATTGTTTATTCACTGCTTGTACAAATGTATCAATAAATTCATCGTAAGCTTCACCAGTTATACGAGGGTGACGATTTCCAATATAAAATGGATTGTTTAATAGTTCCTCACGATTTGTACCCACATCTAAAATTACCGGTAATACACGGCTAGGATCGATACCAACTGCGGCCGTATAAACAGCTAATTTCCCGATTGCGATGTTTATACCACCAACACCCCAGTCACCAATTCCAAGTATGCCTTCTCCATCTGTTACAACGACTAAATCAATGTTTTCAGCTGTTGCACCGATATTGGCGAATGCTTCTTCGATACCCGACGGATCGTTAATTGATAAATACACACCACGCGGTTTACGGTATTCATGACTATACCTTTGAATTGCTACACCGACTGTTGGTGTATATACAATTGGTAACATTTCACGTAAGTGATTTGTTAATATACGATAAAATAATACTTCATTTCGATCATGTAACGCTGTTAAATATACGTTCTTTAATAAATCATCCGGCTGAGAACAAAATTGTTCATACGCTCGGCGTGCTTGTTCTTCTAATGTTAAAACTGCTGGCGGTAATAACCCTTTTAAACCTAATTCTTCTCTCTCTTCTTGCGTGAAAGCGACCCCTTTATTTAAAAGTGGTGTCGATAATACTTCTACTCCTCTTAATGTCGTTTCTAATGAACCATTAGAAGCTACTGTAAACTTACTCATAACATCCCTACCTCTATTCATATATAGCATTTCTATATTGTAAACAAAAAAGAGGGGATTGTCCCCCCTCTTCTTTTAATTTTTCTTTAAAAGAGTTGCTCCTGCAATCCCTGGGTGCGTCATTTCGAATGGATCTAGAATTAACTCTAAGTCTTCTTGTGACAGTACACCGTTTTTCACACAAAGTTCTCGAACGGATTGACCTGTTGCAATTGCTTCTTTCGCAACGCGAGCTGCTGCTTCATAACCGATATGAGGGTTCACGGCTGTAATAATTCCTACACTCTTCTCAACATACTCTTTTAAGCGATCTTCATTCGCTTCAATTCCTTTTAAGCAATTATCTGTAAAGGCACGGAAACCGTTATTCATAATGCTAATAGATTGAAGTAAGTTGAAAACAAGTACTGGTTCCATAACGTTTAATTCTAATTGTCCTGCTTCTGAAGCAAGGCAAATTGTATGGTCGTTACCAATTACTTGGAACGCAATTTGATTAATTACTTCTGGCATAACAGGGTTTACTTTCCCTGGCATAATAGATGAACCTGGTTGACGAGCAGGCAACATAATTTCCGCTAAGCCAACACGTGGACCTGATGCCATTAAGCGAAGGTCATTCGCAATTTTAGACATATTCATCATACATACTTTTAGTGCTGCTGATACTTCTGTGTATGCATCCGTATTTTGCGTTGCATCTACTAAGTCTTCTGCACCAACAAGTGGCAGTTCACTAATTGTAGCTAAATGTTTTACAACTGCTTCAATATATTCTGGATCTGCATTTAAGCCTGTACCAACTGCAGTTGCTCCCATATTTACTTCATATAGATGTTGACGTGATTGCTTGATACGTTTCATATCACGTTCAAGTACGCGAGAATACGCTTTAAATTCTTGTCCAAGACGAATTGGCACAGCGTCTTGTAAATGTGTACGACCCATTTTAATAACATGATCGAACTGCTCTGCTTTTAATTCAAATACATCGTGCATATAACCCATCGTTTGTAATAAGCCTTCTAATGCATTTAATGTTGCAATATGAATCGCCGTTGGGAATGCATCGTTTGTTGATTGCGCCATGTTTACATGACTATTTGGACTAATATAATGATAGTCTCCCTTTTCCATTCCTAATAATTCAAGAGCACGATTGGCCATGACTTCATTTGCATTCATATTCATTGAAGTACCTGCTCCGCCTTGGATTGGATCTACGATGAAATGATCATGCCATTTTCCATCAAGAATTTCTTGAGCGGCTTCTGCGATCGCGCCGCCCTTGTTCAATTCCAATCTTCCTACATCTGTATTAGCAAGCGCTGCAGCCTTTTTTACAATTGCGAATGCTTTAATTAAGCCTTCATGGATTTTGTATCCTGTAATTGGGAAGTTTTCTACTGCACGCATTGTTTGTACGCCGTAGTACGCATAGTTTGGCACTTCTTTTTCACCTAAAAAATCTTTTTCAATTCGAACACCATTTTTAACTTCAGTTAATGTTGCCATGATTATTCACTCCTTAACGATTTCTTATGCTGCTTTTGTTTCTTTGACTGTTTCTACATATTGTTTTGCTTTCTCATTATCGAATTCGCCTTCCCACTTCGACATAACAATGGCCGCTAATGCATTTCCTAATACATTGACAGATGAGCGAATCATATCTAAAATGCGGTCAATTCCCGCAATTAACGCGATACCTTCTAGTGGTAATCCCATTGAACCTAACGTTGCTAATACAACAACGAACGATGCACCTGGAACTCCCGCCATACCCTTGGATGTTAACATGAGAACGAATAATAACGTAATTTGCTCTGTCAGTGACATGTGCACACCGTACATTTGTGCAACAAACAATGCCGCTAACGCTTGATAAATAGCCGATCCAGTCAAGTTGAATGTATAACCTGTCGGAATAACGAAAGAGGCAACTGCCTTTGGACAACCGAACTCTTCCATTTTTCTCATTATATTAGGTAAAACAGCTTCTGAACTTGCTGTCGTAAATGAAAGAATAAGTTCTTCTTTTAAAATTTTCATTAATGTAAAAATGTTTACGCCAACCATTCGTGCATTAATACCTAATACAATCACAACGAATAGTATAACAGTTACGTATACAGCTAGCACTAGTTTTCCTAAAGGAAGTAGTGTTGCTACACCAAATTTTGCAACCGTAACTGCAATTAATGCGAATACACCAAATGGTGCAAATTTCATAACTTGATTTGTAACCCAAAACATCGCTTCGAGTACACCTTCAAAGAAGTTAAAGACGGGCTTTCCTTTGTCTCCAATTGCCGCAACTCCTAAACCGAATAATACTGAGAAGAAAATAATCGGTAATAAGTCACCTTGTGCAATCGATTCAAATACGTTTTTCGGTACAATATGAACAATTGTCTCAGCAAAACCTTTCTTCTCTGTAGCATCTGCTGTTTGTTTATAAGAAGAAATATCACTTTGCTGTAAGTTACTCATATCAACGCCAGTACCTGGTTGGAATATATTCGCCGCAAGTAATCCCATTAAAATAGCAATCGTCGTAATAATTTCGAAATAAAGAATTGTCTTACCGCCCAGTTTCCCAAGCTTCTTCATATCTCCTACACCAGCTACCGCAACAATTAATGCTGAAATAACAATTGGTACTACAATCATTTTAATTAAGTGAATAAATATATCCCCAATTGGTGTGATATAAGAAATCGCCGTTTTATTGCCATAAAAGATTGCCCCTACTACAATCCCTAAAACAAGCGCGACAAAAATTTGTGTTGCCAATCCGAATTTTTTCATTTATGTTCATCCCCTTCATGCGAACGCTTTCATTTCGTATTTATAAAAGCTTACTCACACATCTTATAGGCGAACCTACAAAATCATACAAAAACCTACAAGTTCGTCACAAAAAATTCGAAAATTTTTCTTTTCTTTTTCATTGACACCTTTTCATTAAAAAGAAATAAAATATACTTGATAAGTAATCAGATTGTTTCGTATAATCAAAAAGATATATACTTACAACAAATCGAAATGAAAAGGAGTGGATGATATGAAAAATTATGTACAAAAATTCGTCTTATCTTCTTCTTTTCTTTTTCATTTTCTAAAAAAGGAACAAAGGCATTTGCCTTTGTTCCTTTTTTATTGCGATCTATATAGGGGGAATTGTTATGAGGCCATATAAACGTGTCTTAATTAAATTAAGCGGCGGTGCACTTGCCGATCAAACCGGAAATAGCTTTAACTCCAAAAGATTAGAACATATCGCAAACGAGATTTTATCCATTGTTGATTTAGGTATCGAGGTATCTATTGTCATCGGAGGCGGTAACATTTTCAGAGGCCATTTAGCTGAAGAATGGGGAATTGATCGTGTAGAAGCGGATAATATCGGTACGTTAGGTACAATTATCAACAGTCTAATGCTACGCGGCGTTTTAACAAGTAAAACAAATAAAGAAGTACGCGTTATGACTTCCATCCCGTTTAATGCTGTAGCTGAACCATATATCCGCCTACGCGCAGTACATCATTTAGATAACGGTTATATCATTATCTTTGGAGGTGGTAACGGGCAACCATTTGTTACGACAGATTATCCAAGTGTCCAAAGAGCCATTGAAATGAATAGTGACGCTATATTAGTCGCAAAACAAGGAGTAGATGGCGTCTTTACTAGTGATCCAAAACATAATAAATCAGCAAAAATGTACAGAAAACTAAACTATAACGACATCGTTAGGCAAAACATACAAGTAATGGATCAAGCCGCTTTATTACTTGCCCGTGATTATAATTTGCCAGCACACGTCTTTAACTTTGATGAGCCTGGAGTTATGAAAAGAATTTGCTTAGGTGAGCATGTGGGGACATTGATTAATGATGATGCTTCATTGCTTATGCATGAAAACTAATGATTTCTCATTAAAAAGGGTGTCTATAAAAGACACCCTTTTCCATTAACCTTTATAAATAAAAATCCACCAATCCTGCTAATTTCTCCTTACACCGCTCCCAAAACGATAACGTCTCAAAAAACTCTTTCGTCATCTCTTTTGAATCACGAAAATCTTTTGTTAACGCCTCATTCACTTCTGATACGATAGTCCCACCGTGAATATACAAGTTCATCTCATCATTAATATAAAAGCTACGTGCCGTTATGTTCGTTGTACCGATAACAGTTAGTTCATTATCAATCAGCATTAACTTTCCATGAAACATTCCTTTTTTATAACCATATACTTTAATCCCATTATTAACAGCTTGACGAATATAAGGATACGCTGCCTCTTTAATGAGTGGAATATCTGGTTTATATGACCAAAGTATTTTCACTGTGACACCACGTTTTTGCGCTTCCATTAAAGCATTCATAAATTCTTTATTTTTCGCTATAAAATAAGGTGTTGTAATGACAATTGAATGCTTCGCTTGTTTTATTAATTCGATATACTTTTCAGCGACGTAATGTCCATTATAGTTAGTCATCGTATGTAATGTGTTCCCTTTACTAGCTTTATTCGTACTTCTTTTTATATGTTCTTTCGTATCTCGTTTCCAATCTAAAGCGAATTGCTCTTCTAAATCTTTCGCTCCTTCTCCTCTAAGCCGCACATGATAATCACGCCAATATCCAAATCGTTTATCTTTTCCTAAGTACTCATCTCCCATATTAAAACCACCCGTATAGCCAATCTCGCCATCAATGGTCGTAATACGGCGATGATTACGATGGTGAAGTGAATAAAATCCGAATGGCAATTCAGGTTTTCTACTATATGTAAAATGCACACCACTTTCCCGCAATTCATTTTTCATCTTTCTTTCAAATGATAAATCATTAATGCGATCAACTGATAAATAGACGTTTACTCCTTCTTTTGCCTTCTCTTTTAATAAGTTTAAAAAAGTATGGCTACTTTTATCATCCGACAAAATAAAAAAGTACGTGTAAATAGATTGCTTCGCCTCTCTTATATCAGTAAATAACTGTTTATAAAATGACTTTCCTTCTACATATAATTGAAAATCACTATAATGAGGAGCGTACTCTGTCGGCATATTTTTCCCGACTTCCATTTTTCTTCCGAGCGTAACGTCAATATGCATCCAAATTAAAACAAAAACGAAAATAGTAATTACAATAGAAGTAACTCGCAATATTTTTTTAATCATTTTGATTTCCTTCCGCTCATTTTCTTTCCACCTTTCTATTTTGTCATTCAAATTTAGATTTCATGCTTCATACAAAAAAGGATGCGACTTAACGTCACACCCTTTTCATATTAAACAAAGTTTCTCGCATCATTATTTCTTCCAAACTTATAAATAGCAATTAAGAAGAATGCTACCGCAAAGGCAAATAAGATTAAAATATTTAAATACAAATCTGAAATCGGAATTCCTTGTTGTAGTTTTGATACTGTGTCTAATAGCCATCTCTGTGGAAGAAAATCAGCTACTTTTTGCACCGCTTTCGGCATAATGTCATATGGAAAATAACATCCAGCCAGTAAACATGTCGGTACAATGATCATATTTTGCAGTGCATTTGCTGATGCTGAGTTTTTCGAAAAAGCGACAAGGACTAACGATATTCCAATCGCTATTAAAGCAAATAGCATGAGTACACCAATCATCACTATGAAAGGCATATTGATATTTATATGAAAAATATTCGTTAGGAATAAGATTGTAATCAGAATTTGTACTGTTAATAGCAGCATATTTACCCCGACATTAGATAATATGAATTTCTTCCCATCTATCGGCGTTGATAAGAGTCTAAAATACGTTCTATTTTCTTTTTCTTTTAAAATATAACCTGATAAGTTCGCTGCTGAAAATAGCATAAACATAATAAGGTAACCCATCGTTTGGTTTGTCATATCTTTATTTTTCGAAGTATCTTCTAGCGTCTCAGTTTTCATTTTAAATGAACCTTTTTGATATCCTGCGTACATAGTATCAAATGCACTTTGATCTGTTCCTGCTACTTTACTAATAGCTGCTACATTATCAATATAATTGTATAAATATGATTTTATAAATCCTGTTACTTGATCACCTTTAATCGATGAAATTTCAATATGATTTGGTTTCCCTTCTCGAACACTTTTTGAAAAACCAGAATCTAATGTAATAACTCCATCAAGTTTTTTGGAAGTGAGTTTATCTTCTACTTCAGATTCTTTAATTTTACTTACCTTTACATGATTTAATCCTTCTAAAAATTTCACCGTATCATTTGCTATAGATTGATTTTCTTTATTAATAACCCCGATATTTAACGTCCCTTGCCCCATATTCCCATACATCGAGAAGGAGATTAGTGTTCCGATTATCGGCAAACTAATAATAATGAATAACCCTTTTTTATTTTTCAAAAGGACAGATAACGTTTTTTGTATGAGCCATAAAATATCTTTCATACTATAGCCCCTCCCGTCTACGTAATGCAATAATTGCAATTAATAAAAAGAGTGCTGAAATGCCAAGGTTTAAACATATTACCGGTAGTGCTGCTCCTACATCATTTGCATAAATAATTTTCATAACAGCTGTGTTTGCCCACGTTAATGGTGATAAATTCGTAACGAAATTTTCTTCTATTACGAAATATGCACCACCAAAAATAGAGGCTAATTGCACAATAACCATAATAATTGCTCTAGATGATTCCGGTGTTTTTGTAATATATCCAATTCCTAAACCGAAGCTAATTGCTAGAAAAATTTGTGTTAATAAAATAAGAAATATGATTCCAAGATGGTCGCCCCAATTCGCTTGAAAAACAAATTTACTAAATAACATGACGAGTAATATGCACAGAGCATTTGCTACTAGGCTACCAAGTACTTTTCCAATGAATATTTCAGCCTTACTTATAGGTGCAGCAATGAGACGATCTCCTGTTTTACGTATTCGTTCTCCTCGAATTAAAGAACTCGCTCCCATCGCAGCATATAGTGCAATCATCGTTGTCATTACAACCGCGTAGTAATCCATAGAACCTGGCTTTTGTGCAGCTTGTAAAGATGTTTCTTTTATATAATCATTATGATTTCCGCTTGAAATAACCGTGCCCACCTTACTAGGATCAACTTTTGCAACTTCGGCCGCTACATTGTACTTATCAATAAATGTTGTAAGCATGCCTTCCACAATACTTCCCTCAATACTACTTTTGTCACTTCCGTAAAATTTCGCACCATCTTTATTTAATTCTACATAAGCAGCATATTTATTTTGCTTCACTTCTTCTTTCCCATCTATACTGCCGGAAGCTTTTTTAAAATGAATACCCGATTTATCGACTTCTTTCGTAAATGCTTCGAACGTTTGAGAAAATGTGCTACTCGTTTCATCTTTGTAGAGCACTTGTATATCTTTAATCGCTTGACTATCGCTATCAAATGCATTCGTTAACGCTGTTCCTAACACAAGCATTAGTACAATCGGAAATGCTAACATAAAAACTAAAGTTCTTACGTCCCTGAAATCTCTTTTAATATGCATAACTGCAATATTGAAGATGTTCAATTGATGAACCTCCCTTTACCTTTTCTTCATTTACCTTTTATTTATCTCGTAAGTTTCTTCCAGTCAACGTAAGGAATACTGTTTCTAAGTTCGGGGCCTGCTCCTCTAACGAACGAATTTCAATGTCATGATTAATGAAATGCTGAATAATTTTATTTAAATTATTTACTCCTGCATCCGAGTTTACCTTGATTACGTTCTCTTCAACTTGAACAGCTTTCACACCGTTTATCTCTTTTAACTTTTCTACATCTAAATTTTCTACTGACTTCACTTCAACCCAAATGTCTTTCGTATCAGTAATAATCGCTTTTAACTGTTCTTTCGTTCCTTCTGCAATCACTTTACCGTGATCTACAATTGCTATTTTAGAACAAATCTCTTCTACTTCTTCCATGTAGTGACTCGTATAAATAATAGTACTTCCCATTTCATTTAATTTCCGAACAGACTGAAGGATATAGTTTCTTGACTGTGGATCAATTCCAACTGTCGGCTCATCCATAATAATTAACTTCGGTCTATGAGCGATCGCACAAGCGATATTCAGTCTTCGTTTCATCCCGCCAGAAAAGTTTTTCGGGTAACTTTTATGTTTATCACTAAGCCCCACAAACTGAAGCGCTTCCTCTACTCTCGCTTTTAGCTCTGCTCCTCTTAAACCGTACAATCCAGCAAAGAATTTCACATTTTCATAGGCAGTTAACTCTTCATAAATCGCAATATCTTGCGGAACGATACCGATATTCATCTTCGCAAATCGATTATGTTTCTTTATATTTTTTCCTAATATGCTAATTTCACCTTCATTACTCCTTAACAACCCAGCAATCATATTTATCGTTGTACTCTTACCAGCACCATTTGACCCTAAAAAGCCAAATATTTCTCCTTCTTTAATAGATAAAGACATATTATCTACCGCGATGAAATCACCAAATTTTTTCGTTAAATTTTTAATTTCTAATGTATTCATCATTTCACCCCTATTTCGATTTCTCTGCTTTTAGTATAAACAAAAAAAATGAACCTGCTCAGTGCAGAAGTTCATTCTTTTCACATGAGATTATTCACTTTTTTCATATGAGATGATTCATCTCCGTCCCATTCTCTTATATCGGCAACAGCATTGTTACTGAAAAGCCACTTGTTCCATCTACAATAATTTTTCCGTTTACTGATGCTGTTCGCTCCTCCATCCCCATAATCCCTAGACCTTTCTTAACGAGAGTTGCACCTTTTCCGTTATCCTTCACTTGTACTTTCACCATCTTGTTA
Source organism: Bacillus sp. BPN334 (assembly GCF_008368885.1). Lineage (NCBI taxonomy): Bacteria > Bacillati > Bacillota > Bacilli > Caryophanales > Bacillaceae > Bacillus > Bacillus sp. BPN334. The sequence goes on from NZ_QOZW01000020.1 coordinate 184,965, forward strand.
AGTACATGAATATCGATTGAAATGACTGTCGCATCAGCATATTTCATCGCGTTCGTTAGTGCCTCCGTAACATTTTCACCGATAATCTTCCACTGAATCGGTGAAATCATATCTAAATTCCCTTTATATACGAAAGGAATATTTATTTCATGCTTACCGGCAAATTCCTCTATGAATAATTTCATACGATGAATACCAATTTGCTCAGTTGGCGGCTTCATATTTTTTAATGTAACCCGAATACTTTCAATTCCATCTTTTGAAATATGAATTGCATTTTGTAATAGCTCGGCAGATTTTTCTTTATCTATCCCCATTAACCTCTTTGCAGCTTCCATTTGAATTAGCGCCCCTGTCATCGAATGGCCAATTTTATCATGAATTTCTTGTGACAACCGATTTCTCTCTTCTAACTTAAATGTGTACTCCGATTGCTTTATGTATTCTTTATTTTCATGTAAGCTTTTCGTCAGCCGCTGCATATCTTTTCGCATCTTATCATTTTGTGATTCAAGCTTTAATACACGCGATATATACCGTTCTGCCATAGTTAATACAATAAAAGAAAATGTAACAATTAATCCATATGTCATTCGAATACTTTCTTCTGTAAAGATAATAGGAATCATCATAATGATAAAGAGCTGCCATTTCTTCTCTATATAACGAAATATAACTTCATATAAGTTCAATGGTAAAAATAATATAAAAAACGGATGAACCTTCCATGTAAATAATATAACTATGCCAATTGACAGACTAGATAATATGTTTTTGTACGTATCTTGTTTAAATATAGAGATCAGCACATTTACAGAAAGATATAAAAGCAAAGTAAGTATAATCCATGGTAAGTTCACAACATTTAAATAAATGTAACTAAACACAATATATATAAAGACAATTAATTTACTTACAATTAACCAAAATTCCATATCTTTAATCTACTTTCCCTGTTAAATAATAAATTGCAATTTGTGTGCGATGTTCAAGTCCAGTTTTCCCTAAAACTGATGTAATATAATTTGCAATCGTTCCTTCTGATATGAAAAGTTGCTTTGAAATTTCTTTATTCGAAAAACCTTTCGCAATTAATGCGATAATACTAAGTTCTCTTTCTGTAAAAAGACTTGTATCTATTTTGCATTCGTCCTCTTTGCTCTCCATTAAATTGCTCTTAATTTTATCAAGCACTACATCTTGCATAACAGTTTGACCGTTATATACTCCTTTTATTGCATCACGAATACGCTCTGGATCATTATTTTTTAATAAATAACCTTTCGCCCCGTTCTTCACTGCGTCCAAAATATATTCATCATCATCGAACGTCGTTAAAATTAGTGGTTTCGTTTCCGTTTCTTCACAAATAAATTTCGTTGCCTCTACCCCGTTCATATTTGGCATACGGACATCTAAAAGAGCGATATCAACGTCGTTCTTTTTGCAATATTCCACCGCTTCCTTCCCATCATTCACAGTATCTACTACTTCGAACTCTTCATATGTATTTAAAATAATTTTCATGCCTTCTCTAATAAAAGAATTATCATCCGCTATTAATATTTTAATTTTCATGTTTGTTAGTATGGACCTTCCCCTACTAACATTCACATCCTTTCTTCACGTAACATTTCCCACTTGCTCATTATATACTTCTTTTTACCATTTTTTCACACCTTTTTCATATAGCTTCCTTCCTAAAAATATATTATTCTTTTTTTACAACATGTGTAGGGTGTCCAATCGTTTCTTACGTCTATATAATAGAATGCGTCAAAAAGGAGGGAGAGACCCATTGAGGAAAAACAATTAATTGAAAAAGCACAGCAAGGAAGCGAACATGCTTTTCGTATCCTTGTGCAAACATATCGTCATTATATTTTTCAAGTTATCTTTTCTATTTTAAGACATGAAGAAGATGCGAAAGATGTTACACAAGAAGTATTCTTAAAAATTCACGCCTCTCTCCCAAATTATCAATTTCGCGGATTAAAAACGTGGATGGCACGTATTGCCACCAATCACGCTATTGATTATAAAAGGAAGAAAGCTAGAGAAAACGAAGAACTCTCCTTATGTAAAGAAACTGGGGAAAATATAAAATCCTCTCATAATATTGAGGCTTTATTATTGACGAAAGAGCAAAAATTACTCATTGCTCAAAAACTGAGAGAACTTCCCGAAAATTACCGTGACGTCGTTCTCGCACATTACTTAGAAGAAAAAAGTTATCAAGAAATTTCTTTACAGGAAAACATCGAAGTGAAAACAGTCGAAATGAAACTGTACCGGGCAAGAAAATGGATTAAAAAACATTGGAAGGAGGAAGAGTTTCTATGATGCATTATTCAAAAGAGGATTGGCGCAATTATACTTTAGATTTTATAGAAAGCAATGGACGTGAATCTATGGAAGAACACCTTTATGAATGTGATCATTGTTTAGCACTTTATATGGAAAGTATCGATGAACAACATGAAAACCTTCCAATGATAAATGATGATTCATTTACGAACGAAGTTATGACGCAAATTAATTTTGAAACGCTACAACCTAATGAAAATATAAAAACAAACTCACTAAAGCGCACCATTATTCACTACATAATTGCGACTGCGGCTACAATTATTTTTATGGTAAGTGGTTTATTCCAATATATTTTCACAGCGACATCAAATTTCGAGAAATCTTCAAAACATAACGAGTCTTCTATCTCACAACAAATTGTAAACAAATCGGTAGACACATCAAAAAAGGACGGAGGTTCAAAGCATGAATAAAAATCCCTTTTTAGCACTTGTATTAGGGCTAATTCCCGGGCTTGGACATTTATATTTAAAGAAATTTGGACGGTTTATTTTATATAGCGGAGGGGCTGTATTTCTATTTATCTTTGCAGCATTTTGTACAATAGCATTAGGTGCGCGTGATATTGCTTTTCTTTCTCTATTTTTACTAGTTGTCTTATGGGCGATCAATTTATTAGATTTAGTTATCACTATTATTAACCAATCGAAAAAACAAGCTGCAGGAGAATTTACAGAGTCCTCTAAAGAAAGCGAACGATTTTATATCATTCTCCTATCCATCATCCCTGGACTTGGACATTTTCAATTAGGACTTATGCAACGTGGACTTACATTTTTAGTAGCTTGCACAGGAATCGGAAGTATGATTATTTTCGTTGCACTTTTAACATCGCAAGAAAGTTTCCTTATCTTCCTTATTACATTACCTGTTTTATGGATTTACAATTTCTTTGATGTTGTTCAGCAACTCCAGAAAAAAGAACGTGGCGAGCAACTAGATGATCGTACTATTTTCGAAGAGTTTGAAGAGCATCGTGAACAAGGAAAGAAGAATAAAACATTCGCTTCTATTTTAGCGATGTTCCCCGGAGCAGGACATATGTATTTAGGCTTACAACGCCGGGGCCTTCAGCTTATGGCAGCCTTTTTACTTTCTATATATTTACTCGACTTATTAAGACTTTCAGCGTTTTTATTTTTAGTTCCAATCATTTGGTTCTATAGCTTTTTTGACGCTTTACAACAAACTGCAAAGTATGGAAAAGAACGTGTACATGACGAACCTATCATTGATTATTTTATCAATCATCAAAGATGGATCGGTATTGGGTTAATTACACTTGGTGGTTATTATTTATTAGATCAAACAGTCCTTCCTATTTTGAATGATTACTTTGCAACTATATTTAACATTCATCTTAGCGAACTGTATTATCGCTATTTCCAAACATCTATCGTTGCACTCCTCTTAATTGGTGGCGGCTTTAAATTGTTAGTTGGAAATAAAGAAAACAAAGGTGGTACACAAGAATGAGAACATGGCGCGTTGGAACATTTTCAATGGGGCTTTCTATTATTTCATTAGGTTGCTTCTTACTATTTTCAGTTATAAAAGGTACTGAGGTATTAGATTCCTTAACAGCTTGGTGGCCTGTTTTACTTGTCATACTTGGCGTGGAAATTTTACTATACCTTCTATTTTCTAAGAAGGAACAATCCTTTATTAAATATGATATTTTTAGTATTTTCTTTATCGGCGTTTTAGGAAGCGTCGGAATTGCTTTTTACTGTTTATTATCCACTGGATTACTAGATGAAGTTCGTCATTCTATTCATACAACTCGCCAAACGAGTAATATTCCAAGTGAACAACTTGATATACCTGAATCTATCAAAAAAATCGTAGTGGATGCAGGGCATTATCCTCTAACAATAGAGGGAAATAATACAAATCAAATTCACCTTCTTGGAACATATGAAATGTCGACGAAAGCTAATGAAAAACTCAATTTAAAACAAGAAGATTTTCTTTCAGTTCAAACAGCTGGGGAAACGATGTATATCACTTTAAAATCATTACCAGTTCAACATACGTTATGGAATTCAGCACCACAGGTCAAACCGACACTCGTTCTTCCGCAAAATAAAAATGTAGAAGTTCGTGCTTCAAATAACGAGCTATCCCTTTATCCAGGTCAATTACAAAATAATTGGTTTGTACAAGAAAGTTCAAATGTATCTGTTCATTTAACGAAAGAAAGCGATGTATCTTTAATCGCCGTAACAAACAAAAAAGAAGCACATGGAAACACACCTTGGGAACAAGTTGAAGATTTAACGAAAAAAGAAAATAATTCTTCAGAAGAAAATCCAGAATTCAACGAGCAAGAACATTGGTATAAAAATTCGATTAAAACAGGAAATGGGACGTACAAATTAAATATTGAGAAAGCTTATAATATAAATATGAGTATTATTGAAAAATAAAAAACCTTCCACAATTGTGGAAGGTTTTTCTCATATAATCGCTTTAATTCCTTCTAATACTAATCCAATCATAAATCCGCAAACCGCTCCGTTTACTCGGATCCATTGCAAATCTTTACCGACGTTATTTTCAATCATTTCAATTAACATTTTATCATCTAACTTATCAAGATTTTCTTGTACAAGTTTTCCGATTTTCGAATGATTCTTTTCAACCAGTGTGACAACTTGTTTTTGTAACCACTCTTCTATTTTTTGAACAATCTGTTCATCTTCTTTTATTTTATTCATTTGTTTTTGTAAAAATGGCATAACATATTTATCCGTAAATTCTTCATTTTTCACAAAAGTAATTGCCCTTTGTTGTACTTGCTCCAGCATCTCTTTAATTTTGTCAGTAGCATCCCAATTGGCAATCCATTTTTCTTTCCAATTTTCTAATTCTTGTAGTAACGCTTCATTTTCTTTTACATTTATAATTTCTTGACGAATTTTCGCTAATATAAGTTGTCTTGTGCTATTATCTGCATCTTGTAAGCTGTTAATATTGCTAATAATAAACTTCTGCAAAATGCCACCAATTTTATCTTCATCTACAATATTCATAAATGATTTCAAAGTAAACTGTAAAAATCCATCTACTTTTATGTTTTCCATCGCCTTCATACCTAAGCTTCCGAGCTGATAACGCGCTTCATCTTGCGCTGTCCAATCTTTCACTTTTACTAAAATGTAATCAAGTGTCTTTTCATCATATTCTTGCACAACTAATTGATCAACAAGCACTTGTAATATGTTACTTGTATTAATGGTATGCAAATATGTTTTTAATTCTTTTTCAATAATAACCGCTAATTTTTCCGTATCTATCGTAACAATCGCTTTCTCCGCAATCGTTACAATTCCTTTTTTCACAGCGTCAGACTGCATTTCTCTTTCAGCAATTTGCAATACTATTTGTGCTAACTGCATTTCTTTTACTTTATTCGTAATACTTTCTTTCGTCAGCCATTCATTTTCTAACGTATGAATGAGCCCTTTCGTTACTCGTTTACGGTTTTTAGGTAATAACGCTGTATGTGGAATTGGAATTCCCATCGGATGACGGAATAATGCTGTAACTGCGAACCAATCCGCAAGTCCGCCAACCAATCCAGCTTCAAATCCCCCTTGTATAATCTCACCTGCTACCGTTCCTTGAAACGGGATAGAAGCCGCAAAACCTACTCCCATAACCCCAAGCGAAATACCCGCTATATATTTAGTCTGTAATGACATCGTATACACATCCTCTTATTATGTAAAATAATGCTTTTTGTTATATTTATTTGCTATTCGTTCTTTATATCTATACTATAATGAACTAATGCGAAAATAACAAAGAATTTATAATAATACATATGTCATATAAATAAAAAATGAGGCCACAATTAGCCTCATTTTTCTAATATTGTTAATGACTCACCTGTTTTATAATACCCATTCATCACATCTTCTGGAACCATACTACCGCCAGTTCCCCACACAATATGAGTACCTTTCTTCATCTTCTCCATTAACTGTTTCTTTTGTAAATACTCATCTTCTTTACACACTTTCACTGGCCCTATCATTCCCGCTAGCGCAGAGGGCTCTAAATAAATATTTTCCGTATCAGCTAGTTCTTTTAGCAATCTATATAACTCTTCATCACTTACTGTGTAATTTCCACTCAAAAATGGTTCCATCGTTTTACCGACAAATCCAGACGGTCTTCCTACCGCTAGTCCGTCCGCGTCTGTTACATTATCAATCCCTATATCTTGAACGGCAATTTTATCATGAAGTCCTGTCATTAAACCGAGTAACATACATGGAGAGTGCGTAGGCTCCGCAAAGAAACAGTGCACGTTGTCTTTATACAATAGCTTTAAACCAAATGCGACTCCGCCAGGTCCGCCCCCTACTCCGCACGGAAGGTAAACAAATAAAGGGTGCTCTTCATCTACTACAATCTCTAACTCTTTTAATTGCTTTTGTAAACGCGATGCTGCTACTGCGTATCCTAAAAATAAATCATGTGAGTTTTCATCATCTACAAAATAACAGCTAGGATCTGCATCTGCTTGCTGACGCCCCTCTTCTACTGCTTTACTATAATCAGCTTCATATTCAATAACTTCTACACCTTTACTTCTTAATAAATCTTTTTTCCATTCTTTTGCGTCTGCTGACATATGAACAGTTACGTTAAAACCTAGTTTTGCACTCATAATCCCAATGCTTAGTCCTAAATTACCTGTAGAACCTACCGCAATTGAGTATTTCGCAAAAAACTCTCTACATGTATCACTGTCTAAAATGGAATAATCATGTTCTTCTGTTAACATTCCATGCTGCAAAGCTAATTTCTCCGCATGCTTCAGCACTTCATAAATGCCACCTCTAGCTTTAATGGATCCTGATATCGGAAGCCCGCTATCACATTTTAATAGTAATTCACCTAATATAGGTTTCCCGTAATTTTTCTCTAAAGACTGTTTCATAGTAGGTATCTTCACTAAAGGTGATTCTATAATGCCGCCCGTTTCTTTCGTTTCCGGAAAAACTTTCGCAATGTACGGTGCAAAACGCTTTAACCTCTCTTCCGCATCTTTTACATTCTCTTCATTCAATGGGGAATCTTTTATTGCCGTTTCATACTTTTCCATGTTCGGATTTACCCAAAACACTTCTTCTGTTGCGATTAATTTATTTAATAGTGGATATTCCTCGTTTAATTTCTCTATTCCCTTCATTTCTCTTCCTCCTCATAACCTTGTAGCTTACGATTCAATAAATTATAATTAAATTAATTTAAATATAGTTTAACATAAATTATTCGCTTAAGTTAATTTTAATTTAATTTTTTTAAATATAATTTAATAATTAGTAAGGAGCTTTTATCATGGAAAATATAGATATCGGTAAAAAAATTGAAAAACAAAGAAAAGAAAAAGGTTTAACGAGTAAAGAACTAGCAACGATGGCAGGTATAACACCATCTATGTTAAGTCAAATTGAGCGTGGGTCTGCTAACCCTTCTATTCAAACATTAAAAGTACTCGCTAAAGCGTTAGATGTTCCAACATTTAGCTTTTTACTGGAAGATACAAATACAGACGATTTAATTGTACGTTCTCATAAACGAAAAAAAATGATTATCGATAATTTATCATATGAAATGCTATCACCTGATTTCACAGGAAATTTAGCAACAGCAATTATGACTGTTCCACCGAATACAGCTTCATCAGAAAATGTACTAGAACATAAAGGTGAAGAGTTAGCATACGTATTAGACGGGAAAATCACATTACATTTAAATGAAGAAAAATACATATTAGAAACGGGTGATAGCGTAAAAATACCCGCTTATTTAAAACATAAATGGATAAATCAATTCGAGAAAAATGCCATTGTTTTATTTTCTGTTACTCCTCCAATTTTTTAATATATAATAAAAAGATAGCCACGTACGGACACACTCCATACGTGGCTACCTTTTTATTTTTTCGGTATCAACAAAATTCCTAAACTAATAACAAAAAAGCTCATTATTTGCTGTGCTGATAAACCAAATAGAACCGAATTTTGTTCACTAACAAGTGAAATAATGATATGAGCAAACCCCTCAACAATTAGAAAAACACTTATATTCTTTCCATTTCCGAGCCTTTCATTTTTCATCCATAACAAGCCGATTATACAAAGGGCGAGAATGATCTCGTATACGAAAATAGGGTGATATAAAAATTTAGATTCATATATTTTCACACCCCAAGGCAATGTCGTTTGTACACCTATTTTGTGGTTGAATAGAAAATAAAAAATAATACTCATACATAGTCCGATAGGTAATGCATCAAGTAAAATACGAAGCGAAAATTGTCCTTTTTTACTTTTCCAAACAATGTATACACTCGCAATTACACATCCTGCTATAATATGCTGCATACTTCCTACAGCTAATAGTGCCTGCACTGGCGACCTAAAAGCCCATACTGGATTTAAAATTGCCGGTGCAAATTTCCATACAAATACGATGATAAGAAAAGCATTTGTTACTGCATCCATCATTTTTTCATATGGTACACTTTCGTTCTTCATCTTTCGTTTCATCAACATAAACCCAAATAGACTTCCAATTATAAGAGATACGGATTGTAACCTCACGATCCACTCCATCACTATGAAATCCCCTCTTTAACTCTCAATTAATTTCTTAAATTTCTCTTCTAATTGATCTGGAGGTAATACGCCTCGTACTTGCTCTACGATAATTCCATCTTTATTAACAAAAAATGTTGTTGGTAACGAAAATACTTTATAATCTAATCCAGCTACTCCGTCCATATCTAGTAAAACAGGAAACTTAAATCCGTGACGATCTGCAAATGCACTCGCTTCTTGTACTGGATCTCCAATTGTCGCATTTACCGCAAAAATTTCAACATCCTTTTTATATTTATCATACATACGAACTAAGTCAGGTGCCTCCATTTCACATGGGCCACACCATGATGCCCAAAAATTAATAAGATATGGCTTTCCTTTTGCATCATTTAACGAATACAACTTCCCGTCTAACCCTTTTAACGTTATGTTTGGCGCTTTAAATCCTACTTGTGGTAATACTTCTGTTTCTTGTAACTCCGCTTGTTTTGCTTTTCTTTCTTTTTCTTCTTTTTTTGTATTATAAAAATTAACTCCGGCCCAAATCAATGCCCCGGCCATTATAATCGCAATTAGCTTCTTCACTTTTCTTCCTCCTCATTTTTAAAAGCCTTTAAATCCACCGAATAGACGAATAAAGAATGCGGTAATTTTCGTCATTTGATTTGTATACAATAAAACCCCTGTTACAATCATCATTCCACCGCCAATTTTCATCATGACGTTGGCATATGTAACAATCCATTTTACCTTCCCAATAAAGAATGCCATCACGAAATACGGAACCGCAAACCCAAGAGTATACGCAGTAATATAAAGAAGTGCCCCTTCAGGATTTGTCGCACCAAGCATGAGTACAGCTGAAAATATCGGTCCAACACATGGCGTCCAACCCGCTGCATATGTCATACCGACTAAAATCGAGCGAATATATCCAGTCGATTTACTTCTGTATTGTACCTTTTTCTCTGCCATAAGCCACTTAGGTTGAAACAAACCTGTCATAAACAGTCCCATCAAAACAATAAAAATCCCACCAATTTGTTGAATCAATTTTTGGTTAGATGAAAATGTTATTCCAATCCAACTTACCGATAAACCTAACGCATAAAATATAACCGAAAATCCGATCATAAAAAATACGGTATGTATAATCGCTGATTTTTGCATAATTCCACGATTCTCTTTTAAATCTTGAATAGACACACCTGTAATATATGATAAATAAGATGGATATAGCGGTAAAGAACATGGTGATATAAATGACAATACCCCTGCCCCAGCTACAAGCCAAATTGTTAAATCTGCTGCATTCATTTTATTCCCCCTATAGCACTACAATGAGTAGTGTTAATTCTTAAAAAAAGAGGCTATATGCACTCTCCGACAATAAGTACAATCGACATACAGAATAAACCTAATGTTACATATACCGAATTCGTATGCAACGGAATATTGAGCTTAACAACTTTTTCATTTAACACTTGCTCGATTCGTAAATTTATTGCTGTTTTTGCAAATGAAGCTGTCACACATCGATTTTCCATTGTCTTTATTTTAATTAATTTTAATAATGCACTACCTAATTCGAATGAAGATTTCATCTTTTGCATTGCATATTTATCTGCTGCTAGCTCCTGATACACATGATAGCGCTGCAATAACCCTTTTAATATCGGGATGTACACCATTCCTTCTGCTAATAACGTAAAACAAAATAATTTTAATGGATCTCGATTAGTTTGATGATATTCTTCATGGAAAATAATCGCATCCATTTCTTCATCTGAAAATGTTTGAAGCATGCCTTCTGACATGACAACTTTCGGACGAAATAACCCAATTGTAAATGCCGCAACTTCCGCGGTCGGCAATATATATATTTGTTTTCCTTTTCGAATGAAAGGGATAAGTACTTTTTGTAATTTTTGACTATAGAAAAATTGTCGCCAAATTCTTTTGCATACTATGAGTACTGTAAGTAATAGTAATCCAGCAATTATAATACGAATGAGCGATAATTCCTTCATATGTTGTTCTAATTGAAACAAGCAAAAATTTGAAAGAAAGAACGCCTTATTTTGAAACAGAAATGGATATGTAACGTAATACACTAACATACTGAAAAAGAGGGTACTAACAATTACTGCTAACAATACGATTTTACGCATTTGCCATTTCATTTCATTGATCCTCTTTTTTTAACTGACTCAATTTGTCTTCTAATTTTTTTATTAAAGTCGGATTAGCCTGCTCTAACTCATCTAGCATATGATTTACAACTAAATCTCCAAATTCCCCCATCAATTCCTGTGTCATCTTCTTCGTTTGATTGGATAAGAATTCTTCTTTTGTTTGTACAGTACGATATATGCCACTTCTTTTCACAGTCTGTTTTTCTAAGTGGAATTTCTCTACTAACCTGTTCATAACTGTCATGACCGTATTAAAATTCACAGGTGATTCTTCACTTAATTTCTGCTGCACTTCTTTAATCGTAATACCCTCGGTGGACCAAACGATCTCCATAATTCTCGCTTCAAGTGGTCCAAAAAAGTGATTTAATCCTTGCTCATTTAACTTGTAGTTTTGAGTAAACATAATGTGGCTCCTTTCACACTACGAATTGTAGTATAAATTAAATGAAAGGTCAAACAAAAATGATATACACTAAAATTCACTACCTATAAATACGTAGGCCATTCCATTCATTTTAAACCTAATTTCTCTCCAAATGTCTCAAAGAGATACTGCTCTAATATTTGTACATTAAACTTCTCATTGCGCCCAAGTGCAAATAATTCCCGATCCTTTGCTACGATAGTATCTAAAGGAATAACGACATTATCCACTATTTTTGTAATTTCTATGATGTTACTTTTTACATTTACCTCTGTTTTAAATTCAATATTTTCTAATAAGATATGTGAACGTCTTCCTGATGTAAAAAAAGTAAAATTAGGATTTTTAACAACGCCAATTTCAGCCTCTAACGCATATAAATAGTGAAAAATTATATCTCGATGTCCATCTTTTATTATTTTTTCATCCTTCTCATCATCTAAGTATTCTTTCACCTTCGCTGCAAACTCAAATCGAAAATCCACCTTTTTCACGCTCCCTTTTTGTATTTTTATATTAAATAAATATATTGAAATAATTTTACCATATTGTAATACAACTTCCTATTAAAAGTAAAAAACGATTTGTGAAATCTCTATTATTTCCGACTCCTTTTTAAAGTATAAACACTAATTCAATTTGAATTAATGCTTCGTTATATCCATTTAAACATATTGTTTCCATATTTTGAAACAATAGTATGAAGTATTATATATCGATAAAGTGAAACTTTAATCAATGAGGGTTTTGTTCATCCCCACTGATTATCAGCCCTCACCAATCAGGCTTTTACGGGCAGCCCACAAATATCGGGGTAAATTGTTTCAAATTCATTTTTCTATAAAGTTCTCACTACCTTTACTATTCCGATATACTTAAACTATATTTTCTACTTATTCATTACATGAGAGAAGGAATGTTACTCTCTTCTATCGAATTTTTATATAACAAAAATGATTAGGTGGTGCTTTACTATGAAATTAGCTGTCATTGGTGGCGGTGATTTACAAGATTCAAATCACTCGCCTATTAATGAGCGACTTATAGAATTAACAAATAAACAGTATCCAAAAGTATTATTCATTCCTACAGCTAGTCATGATGATGAAAGCTATATAAAGCTATTTTTGGACACATTCGAAACACAATTACACTGTGAAGTACAAATTTTACGTACTATAGCTGATACACCTTCTAAATATGAAATAGACGAAATGATTCAGTCTGCTGATTTAATTTATCTCGGTGGCGGGAACTATATTCACATGCTTACACAATGGAAAGAACATAAACTAGATGAAAAATTATTATTTGCTTTGCAACAAGGAACGCTCATTGCAGGCAATAGCGCCGGTGCTATGTGTTGGTTCACATCTAGCATCCGCTCAGATTATGAAGGTTCTGGTTATATAGAGTGTAACGGTTGGGGGATTGTTAACAAAAGGTTTTGTCCACATTATAATCAATTAAATAGAATGAACGCCTTCCATTCCTTTTTACAAAATCATCAAGGTAATATAGAAGGAATTGCACTAGAGGATAATTGCGCTTTATATATTACAGAAGAATCTTTTGAAATTATCGGTGAACCTGAAAAAGCGTGGGAGTTTTATATGAGTGATAACAAGCTCATTAGACAACATTTTGATATCACTTTAAAAAGCTATTTGTAAACCTACACTTACAAAAAATGTCCCTAAGTATAATAGCTTAGGGACATTTGCATGATTTAACTCACTAGTCGTGTAATTCGTTTCTTCTGCCATGAAAGCTTATAATATGCATACTGTAATATTAAGCTGACAATAAATGCTGCTGGGTACCCAATCCATATCCCTTCTATGCCAAGACTTGTATGGTAAGAAAGGTAATACGCTACAGGTACTTCAACAAGCCAAATTGATACAACACCGATAACAGTTGGCCATAATACTGTACCACTCGCTCGCATTGTCGCACTAATAATTTGCGCATGCCCGAAAATTAAATAACTCCATAACGTAATCATAACGAGGCTATGAGCAATTTCAATTGTAGTTTGACTCGTTAAAAATAGTGATAGAATGTCTCTTGAGAACAAATAAATAAGAGATATTAGCACACCACCAATGACGTAGTTCATAATAATCCCGGCCTTCACAACTTTCTGCAGTCGATCGAATTGATTTGCACCAATTGATTGCGCTGCAAAAATAGAAACTGTAATACCAAGGCTAACTGCTGGCATTTGTACATAACTTGCAACCTGATTCACGACGCCATATGCCGCTGTTGCATCCGAACCATAACGATTTACAAACGCGATTACCGCAATTTCAGATAATGAAACTAATATCATGTTAATACTCGCTGGAATTCCGAGTCGTAGCAATAGCTTTAATAACTCCCCATCCATGCGAAGATATTTCCTTACCGTACTATCTAATTGTAGTGGGTGATTTTTCTTCTTTAAATACACTAACATGACAATAAACGTAATAACTGTAGATATAACAGAAGCATAGGCTGCTCCATACACATCTAATTTCGGAGCTCCTAACCATCCGAAAATAAGAATCGGTAATAAGATCATATTTAGCGCTGTACTTACAATTAAAAAGTAAAATGGCGTTTTAGAATCTCCTGTACCCCTCATAAATGTTGTGTATGCGAAGTATAAAAATAAGACTGGCATCGATATAAATAAAATACGCGCATAATGAACACTTATATCAATAATATTTTCTGGCGTTCCCATAAGGCGCATAATATCCATCGCAAAAATACTACCTATTATCGCCAACACAACTCCAATAATAAAGGTAAATGTCAGTGTCGTACCAACGATCGCTTTTAAACGATCTTCGTTTTTAGCACCAAATGCCTGACCAATTAAAATCGAACTACCTGAACCAATACCAATTACAAATGAAACGAGTAAGAAAAATAGCGGGAAGAATGCTGATATGGCTGCTAAATCATTCACTCCAAGCCATCTTCCTACTACTACCATACCGAATAATTGTCCAATCGATTGTAATACATTACTTAATAGTAACGGTACTAAAAACATGGACATCGACTTCCAAATCGGTTTACTCTCACTTTCTAACTTATGTGACTCCGCACCTTCTTTATTGTTATCTGTAGGTGGTTTCAAATTTCATTTCTCCTTTTATTAAAAATCTGTTTTTTCAACTTCTATCTCTTTGTATAGTTGTTATAATAATTTGCTTCTATTCATTTTCTTTTCCGTATGATTATAACTTCACCCAATATTGGCTTCCATCAGCTGTTCTATCTAAAAATCCATATTCAATTAAATATCTTCTTAAAGTTACAAAATCCGGGTATACACTTTCTATAACAGTATTCACTTCTTTTTCAGTGTACTTTTTATTACTATCAAACTTCGTCACTAAATGGCGTAATATAATTAATTTACGCTTTTGCTTTTTCGGAAATTTAGAAAGCGGTCCATCTAATCCTTCTGTAAAATGTGCTTTTAATACTTCATCATTTTCTTCTTCCGTAATATTGTAACGATCATCTACCATCGTTGCTGTTCTATGAATGGGTACAAATTTCGTTTGTACTTTTGATTTTTCTTCTGACAGTTCCATTAACGCTAAAAACACTTTCGCTTGCTTCATTTTCTCTCGAAGTGTAAATCGATGATTTCGAATGGTCGAAGTACTTCCGCCATCCATCTCTTTTACAATCTCTTTATCATTTAGCCCCATATGGAAAAACTGAACCATTTTCTTTTGCAAATCCGTTAAACCAGTATACTTCTTATCAAGGTTTAATAAATAATCAAACATAGACGTATGTTCATTTTGCACATGCAATTGTATAAACTTCTCTGCTTCATACAAAACCTGATTATCTTGATAAATAACCCCCTTAATAAACGCTTCTCCACAAGCTAAACAAATATACTCCTCTGCTTCCGCTTCAAATACATACCCTTTCTTCAATTCTTCTACCGAAGCATCCCAAAACTTCTCTGAAATATCATTCACACTAAACACTCCTTTAAAATGTTTATCTAAAAACAGACATTTTCCAATAACGTTTACTATCTCTTCATCATCTTAACATAAAACAAACAAACACTTCAACGCTTCGTTTACCCATTTTGTAAACTTTTATAAAAACATCTATTAAAAGGGTTTGGTACAACGAAAAGCGAATGTATTTATATAAATTCATTCAATAGGATGTGAAATAGAACATGACTATTCCTCAAGACCCTTGGTTTACTGTAATGCAGATTGCACAAAATACATATGCAATTAGTGAATATGGACATTGGGAGAAAGTACATTCCTTCTTACTTATAGGCGATACTGCTGCAATTCTTATCGATACAGGACTAGGTATCGATAATATGAAACGTATAACGGACCAACTAACAAACTTACCCATTACAGTTGTCACAACACACGTCCATTGGGATCATATCGGTAGCCACGCACAATATGAAGAAATCTATGTACATGCTTTAGAAGAAGATCGGCTCATTAACGGCATAAAAGGACTCCCTATTACTCAAATTAGGCACGACATCGCTCGTGACATTACTTTACATACACCTAAAACATTTCAACCTGAAACATTCGAGCCATTCCAAGGGACACCAACAAAATTACTACAAGATGGAGATATGATTGATATTGGAAATAGGAAAATTCAAATTATACATACCCCAGGTCACTCACCAGGACATATTTGCCTATACGATTATGAAACTGCGTTTTTATTCACAGGAGATTTACTTTATGAAGGCACAATTTTTGCGTTTTATCCAACGACTAATCCTGTAGACTTCGTCCAGTCTCTACACAAAATTACAAATTTCTCACCTATTAATCAAATTTACGGTTCACATCATACTCTTGGTCTCCCGCCTACTATACTGAAAGAAGTAAAATACGCTATTCAATATTTGAGTGATAACAACCTCATTCAACACGGAACTGGTACTCACTCATTCGAAAACTTCAGTATTCAATTTTAACTACAAAAAAGGTATTTCCATATACAGAAATACCTTTTATCCATTATATATTCTATTTACAACCTCGACTAAAGCTCTACTTACCTGTACGAATATATGCTTTCGGTTTCCATCCTCAACAAATTTATTAGCACAACTACCCATAATCATCATACAACTAATTATGACTAATGCTAACTTTCTATTTTTGCAAGTCACTTTATACCTCTCCACTATTGCAAAATTCCATTTAAATTTATCCCATCAGAAAATTTCACACGTTTTATTAAGATGTTGTGATTTAATTTAGTTAGAGTACACGTAAACTGAGGTGACTAACTTGAAATTCAAAGCGAAAAAGAATCCATTTCACGTCATTTTTATTACATTATTTATCATTATTTTTTTCGTTTCGCTATTCTTCCAAAATGAAAATTCTATTTTTTTCACTCTCATGATGCTATTAAATATCGTCAATCTTTCTTCATTCTATTTCTCTCACTACAACGTAACGGAATCCTCTCTTGTTGTAAAACATGGTTTCATATTGCGTACTGAAATTCCATTTGAAGAAATTCGTCACGTTACATACTCTGGTAAAAAACTTCATTCAAAACAATGGACTAGACAGCAATTAGAAATCCATTACAATTTATTTGACTCTGTGACAACTTTCGTACCTCAAGAAGAAGAAAACTTCCTTTCACTCTTAAAAGAAAACTGTCCACAGATGAAAGTATTGAATATGCCTGCTAACAAATAATATATTTTGGCACTTGCAGTAATACAAATGGAAGTCATAAAAATAAATATCAAAAAAACCAAGATTCTAAACTAAGAATCTTGGCTTTTTCATTACTCTTTCGGAGAAATCATTTTTTTCGGATCGACAATTTCATCAAATTGTTCTTCTGTTAGTAGTCCAGATTGCAGTGCTGCTTCTTTTAGCGTTAACCCATCTTTATGAGCATGCTT
Source organism: Bacillus sp. BPN334 (assembly GCF_008368885.1). Lineage (NCBI taxonomy): Bacteria > Bacillati > Bacillota > Bacilli > Caryophanales > Bacillaceae > Bacillus > Bacillus sp. BPN334. The sequence continues at coordinate 202,536 of NZ_QOZW01000020.1, forward strand.
CGCAATTTTCGCTGCATTTTCATATCCGATATGCGGGTTTAATGCTGTAACAAGCATTAATGAACGATTTACATTCTCTTTAATTACTTCTTCATCTGCTTCAATACCAACTGCACAATTATCATTAAATGAAACAATTGCATCTGCTAATAAGTGAGCGGATTGTAAGAAGTTATATGCAATAACAGGTTTAAATACGTTTAACTCAAAATTACCTTGACTCGCAGCAAATCCAATTGTTGCGTCATTTCCCATCACTTGCGCTACAACCATCGTTAACGCTTCACTTTGCGTTGGATTTACTTTACCTGGCATAATAGAGCTTCCTGGCTCATTTGCCGGAATAATAATTTCTCCTAGACCACTACGTGGACCACTTGCCAACCAACGCACATCGTTAGCAATCTTCATTAAATCAGCTGCTAATGCTTTTAATGCACCATGCGTATATACAGCTTCATCATGGCTCGTTAATGCGTGGAATTTATTTGGTGCAGAAATAAATTGCTTACCTGTAAATTGGCTAATTTCCTCTGACACCATCTCACCGAATTTTGGATGAGCATTAATACCTGTTCCAACTGCAGTACCACCAATCGCAAGCTCTTTCATATATGTATTGCTCTCAGCAATCATACGCTCTGTTTTTTCAAGCATACGGTGCCATCCGCTAATTTCTTGTCCTAATGTTAACGGTGTTGCATCTTGTAAGTGTGTACGACCAATTTTTATAATATGTTCAAATGCAGTTACTTTTTCTGCTAGCGTTTCTTTTAATTTCGTAATTGCTGGTAATACGTGATTTTCTACTGCGATTACACATGCTACATGAAGTGCTGTTGGAAATGTATCATTTGAACTTTGAGACATGTTCACATCATCATTCGGATGAATATGTACGTCAGATCCCTTCTCTTTCAAAATTTGATTCCCTCGATTTGCAATTACTTCATTCACATTCATGTTTGACTGTGTACCACTACCCGTTTGCCATACGACAAGTGGAAAATGTTCATTCCATTTCCCTGCAATCACTTCGTCAGCTGCTGCCACAATTGCTTCTGCTTTTTCTTCTGATAGCTTTCCTAATTTTTGATTACTAAGTGCTGCACTCTTCTTTAATATGGCAAATGCTTTTACAATTTCAAGCGGCATTTGCTCTGTTCCAATCGGGAAGTTTTCTTTACTACGTTGCGTTTGTGCTGCCCATAATTTATCAGCTGGAACTTTTATTTCTCCTATTGTATCTCTTTCAATTCTGTACTCCATTTTTTCATCCCCTTGAAAATATAATACCTACATTTCTTATATTAACAGACTTTCAATCAAATGATAAGAATTCTCACTTATATATACAAATATTCAATGTTTTTTTAAAAATTCCTCTTGACCTAAACTTAAGTTTAGGCTGTATCCTTACCATTGTAACCTACTATAACACTACTGGAGGAATTTAAAATGAAAAAATATGCTTTCATAACAGGTGCGAATAAAGGGATCGGATATGAACTGGTTCGTCAATTAGCAGAAAAAGACTATCACGTATTTTTAGGTGCTCGTAATAAACAACTTGGACAACAAGCGGTAAAATCTTTACATGTTTCAAACGTTTCCTATATTCAAGTAGACATTTCTAGTGCTCAATCCATTCAAGAAGCAATCAAAAAAATCCATGAAACGACTGACCACTTAGATTTATTAATCAATAATGCAGGCATAGCACTCGACTTCCATACGATACCTAGTGAATTAAATATTGAAACTTTACGCCAAGGATTTGAGGTTAACTTTTTTGGAACATTCCAAATGGTGCAAGCCTTTTTACCATTATTAAAGAAATCAAGTAACAGTAAAATTATTAATGTAACAACTGACATGGCCTCACTAACAATGTTTGCTAGTGGTGAAACACACCCGATTAATACATTAGGATATAATTCTTCAAAAACAGCTATTAATGCTTTAACATTAGCTTTTAGCAAAGAATTTGGCACTAACGGTCCAGAAATTTTCGGAGTAACTCCTGGTTTTACAACTACTGACCTAAATGGAAATTCCCCAGGTGGCCATACGACTAATGAAAGTGCTAAAATTATTATTAAATATGCATTAAGTGAAACAAACTATAATGGTAAAATACTAAATAAAGATGGCATTATACCTTGGTAATAAAGGGATGAACGATATGTATTATACAATTGGACAAGTCGCCAAAATGCACCTCTTAACTATTTCTCAAATACGTTATTACGATAAACAAGGACTGTTCCCTTTTCTTAAAAGAAATGAAAAAGGAGATCGAGTTTTTGATGAAGAAGCACTGAAATATTTAGAGATGATTTTATGCTTAAAAAACACCGGTATGCCCATTCAAAAAATAAAACAATTTATCGACTGGTCTATGGAGGGAGAATCTACAATCCTTCGACGGTTGGAATTAATGCAACAACAGGAGACCAATGTCTTACAACTCATTCAAGACACTGAAAAAAACTTAAAAAAGATACAACAAAAAATTGCTAAATATGAGGTCGAGATAACTTCTTCAACTCCTATTACAAAATAAAAAAATCACCTTCTACATATTGTAGAAGGTGATTTTTTATTTTATGATGCTTGCTTTCCTTTATCGGCATCATCTACATACCAAATAAATTTGCCTGTATATCCGTAAATAACTGCTAAAATTAATGATACGAAGCTTAACCACATAAATGGAACGTATGAGAATGTTGCTACACCTAAAATACCAGCCATAAAAATACCATTATCAGACCATGGAACCATACCTGAAGTTAACGTTCCACCTACTTCTGAGTTACGTGCTAATACACGTCGGTCTATTTTTAATTTATCATAGCTATCTTCCATAATTTTCGGTGTTAAAATTAGTGATACGTACATCGCACAACCAAATATATTTGCTAAGAATGCCACGATTAATGTAGACAATGTTACATTGCCTGCAGAATTTAATTTCTTCTCAAATTTTGATACGATTACTTTTAAAACACCTAGTTTTTCAAGTAATCCACCAAATCCTAAACCGAAAATAATAACGGCTACTGATCCAAGCATACCGTTAATTCCACCACGGTTTAATAACTTGTCAACAAACTCAACACCAGATTGAATTGAAAATCCGTTATACGCTGTTCCAATTGCCTCTCCAAAGTTCATTCCTTGGAAAAGAGCTGCCCAAATTGCACCAATTAAAGCTCCCATTGCAATTGTCGGCATAGACGGTTTCTTCATCGCTAATAGAACAATAACAATGACCGCCGGAACAAGCATCCATATTTTAATATCAAATTGCTTTAATAAAGCTTCTTTTAAAAACTCTACTCGATTCAAATCTACATTATCGCCGCCATACATCCAACCAGCTACAGTAAACATAATGCTAGTAATAATATAAGCCGGAACATCTAATACGAGCATAGCTCGAACGTGAGCAATAACGTCTACTTTCGCCATAGAAGCTGCAAGAACTGTACTATCAGAAAGTGGTGATAATTTGTCGCCGAAATAAGCTCCTGAAAGAACTGCACCCGCAACAAGCGGAAGTGGTAATCCAAGTCCCTCACCAATCGCCATCATAGCAATACCCGCTGTTCCTACTGTTCCCCATGATGTTCCTGTTGCGATAGAAGTAATCGAACATATGATTAATGTTGCTAATAGGAATATGCTAGGGTGAATAAATTCTAATCCATAATAGATTAATGTTGGTACTACGCCACCAGCAATCCACGTTCCAATTAAAGCACCTACTGCAACTAAAATCAGTATTGCTTCTAATCCGTTAGAAATTCCTTTCGTAATTGCATCTTGCAATTCTTGATAACGAAATCCTAATCTTAATCCAAGCGCAATTACTAAAAACCATGAAATAAATAGCGCTAATTGAATTGGGAGATCAAAAATCGTTTGGAAGGAAAAGACAACAGCAAGAAATAGTAATAAAAGAACTATGATTTCTAGCATCGATGGTAATCTTACACTTTTCATTTTTTTCTCTCCTTACAAGTCGATAACATGACGTGTGTCGTCTTACATGTATGTAATATACAATTAGCGAAGACAAAACAAAATTTTCATATTATTTCGATTTATTTTTCCAGTATAATATAACACCTTTTCTATTGTAAAAGTAGATGTTACTTTTCGCAATGGAAAATATAAAAAATGTTACATTTTTATATAGAACAATCCATAAATAACTTTTTTAATATTTGCCATAACAAATTTTTTACTATTATCCTCACCTTTTAAGGACTACCATTTTTCCCCACAAAAAAGCACACATCATTAAAATGATGCATGCTCCACTTTTATTTATACATATTTTGTATTTCTTCTTTATTTTTAAGTATTTCCACAAACTTATCACTACAACCTTTCGGAAATAACACTCCGAGCCCATATGAATGCTCAAACTGAAAATGAGGGTACTTCGCTTTGACCTCATCCCAAAATTTATACACGCCGAAATTTCGATCTTTCACCTCAATATCGTGAAATAACACGATACCGTTATTCGCAAGTTTCGGTAACCATGTTTTATAATCATGAGAAACTGCTTCATACGTATGATAGCCATCAATATGCAACAAATTTATCGTTCCATCTTGAAACTGATCCACAGCCTCATCAAAAGTAGACCGAATTAAATTCCCTATTTGAGGATAACTCGTGCTCACGAATTTACTCACTATTTGAAAAACACCTTCTCCATATGGACCTGTGTGCTCATCTCCTGCCCAAGTATCTACAGCAAAGCATTTTGTAGATACTCCTCCATCTTTTACCCCTTGGCAAAAACTAAAAAAAGAAGCTCCTAAATGTGTACCTAACTCAACTAATATTTCTGGTTTTTCAAATCTTACTAAATCATAAGCGAAGTTTAAATGTCCCACCCACGCAGAGTTCATTCGAATATATGGACTATATTGATCAAATTCAAATGTTGGTTTATGAGTAACCCAGCTCATCACATTTCTCCTTCTACACATATTTTTAACAAACCAAATTACTCTTATCTTTATTTTTTTATCATTGTAATTATGATTTTATTTCATAAAAATATGAATTATTATTCCTTTCTTATTGCGGTAAAGCATCGTATACATACGGATCTGCAGGCGTATTAATTTTCTCTACTTTACTTACTTTTACAAGTGGAAATAGTGTTCCTTTATATGTCGTTTCGTCCAACAAACCTGTTATTTTCACCCATGTTTCCTGTGGGAGCTTTTTTACGTTTTCCCCTGCAACAATCATCCCCCAGACTGATGCATCCGCAATACAACAAGTTATGCCGTATCGCGCCACTACCGCTTTATCACCCGTCACATCCTTATCATTATATATAAACCCTGAGAATGTAATTTCTTTCCCTTTAAACCCTTTTACATCTTGGCCAATTATACTCATTGTTTGAACATAATCCTTATCCTCTACTTGTATTTTTCGTTGTCCTAACATACTTTTTTCTAATTGTTCTTCCACTTGATTAATCACTTTTAAATTCGAGGTTTCATCTTGATCAACTAATCTTTCTTTCCAAACAGAATTTGCCTGTATTCCCCCTTTTTCGTTCTTTTCCATACTTCTCGCCTGTACACTTTGATTCATACCTCTTTTTCCCGCTAAACTTCCGTCAATTGTTACACTTCCAAATAGAAAAGCACTAATAATCGGAACAACAAATAAAACATATACAAAGAAACTTTTCATCCCTGATTTTAATGCTGTATGATGCTTACAACAATTACAATCATCCCGTTTTTCTCCCCCATCTCTCCAAACTTGTAAAGAACCAAGAAGTAAAATCACTACAAAAGCTATATACGTAAATTTAATCATTTTTGGAGCGATAAAATTATAAATATTGCCTGTTACAAGTAGTTTAAATAAGAGCATCGCTAAACCAATTAAAATAATGCCACGAATATAGCGATGATAGGCCTTCTGTTCCTGTTCCTCCACTGTTTCCCACCTCCTATAACGTTGTAATTTGCACGATTGTGTACACCGATAAAATAATAATTCCAATCAAAAAGAATACAAATCTCTTTTGAAAATAAGCAAATAGCATTAATGTATTTTTCATATCAAGCATAGGTCCAAACACAAGAAATGCGAGAAGTGCTTTTACAGAGAAGACATGTCCAAAAGATGCCGCTATAAATGCATCAGCTGCTGAGCAAATGGATAAAACATAACCAAATCCCATCATAATAATTGGGGAAATTACTTCATTATGGGCCACTGCATCAAGTACATTTCGATCAAAAAACGTTTGAAATACGCTCGCAAAAAAAGCACCAATCAATAAATATTTACCCGTATCAAAAAACTCATCTACAGTGTGATTCACAACATTCCCCCAGCCCTTTTTTTCTTTTTTCTGAATCGGATCCTCTATATCTTTTAAAATATTGTTCCCGCGATAGAAATAATACACAATTAGCCCAACTAATAGCGCCGCACAAATCGTTAACCCAAAGCGTGCATATACAATTACATCATTTTTTTGAAATGCATATACGGTAGATAAAAGAACAATCGGATTCATAATAGGTGCACTCAATAAAATTACAATTCCTACATGAAGAGGGAGTCCTTTTTGAATAAGTCTTCTTACAATTGGTATAATGACACATTCACACATCGGAAAAATGATTCCGACAAATACCGCTGGAATCATTGCAACAATCTTTGATTTCGGCATTACTTTTTGAATCATATCTTCCGTCACAAACACTTGAATGAGTGAAGAAACAATTACCCCTAATAAAATAAAAGGTATTGCTTCGAATATAATACTTAAAAACACGGTATTCACATTCAACCATTCTTGTGGCATACTTTTGTGCAAATTTGCTAGACTTGTAAAATCTACAAAAAATAATAAAAAAAGAAAAATAGAAATAAGGGCTATTCCTATTAATTCTTTTGAAACTCTATTAAAGACCAACATTATCCCCCACTTTATTCATATTAAATTGTATACTTGTCCAAATGCCCTACACTACTACAGCACAAATTTTATAGTCTATTCCTATTCTTAAATTGTAATCATTATGATTTATTATTGATTTTTTCTTTTCTATCACTTAATATAAAACGTAATCATTACGATTTAAAGGAGAGATCATTTTATGAAAAAAGTACCTATCACTGTATTAAGTGGGTTTCTAGGAGCTGGAAAAACTACTCTACTACATCATATTTTGGCTAATAAGAGCAACTTAAAAGTGGCTGTTATCGTTAACGATATGAGTGAAATAAACATTGATGCATCGCTTATAAAAAAAGGTGGGTTTTCACGTACGGAAGAGAAATTAGTAGAAATTCAAAATGGTTGTATCTGCTGTACACTACGAGAAGATTTAATGATAGAAGTGAGTCGGCTTGTTGAAAACGGTGATATTGACTATATAGTTATTGAAGCTTCAGGTATAAGTGAGCCGATTCCAGTTGCCCAAACATTTACTTATACTGACGAAGTACTTAATATCGATTTAACGAGAAATTGTCGCCTCGATACGATGGTTACAGTTGTAGATGCAAATAAATTTTGGGATGATTTTGCAGATGGTGAAAGTTTATTAGACCGTAAACAGGCTATCGATGAAAATGATACTCGAGAAGTTATTGATTTACTAATAGACCAAATTGAATTTGCGAATGTCATTATTCTTAATAAAATTGATTTACTAGAAAAAGAAGATAGGGTAGAACTTCATCATTTACTACAAAAATTAAATCCCGGTGCAAAAATTATTGAAGCTTCATTTAGCAATGTACCATTGCAAGAAATTTTAAATACAAATTTATTTAATTATGAGGAAGCGAGTCAATCGGCGGGCTGGATGCAAGAACTAAATAGTGAACATCATACACCCGAAACTGAAGAATATGGTATCAATTCCTTTGTATACCGTCGTAAATCCCCTTTTCATCCTGAACGCCTTATGAATTGGCTAGAAAAATGGCCTGTAGATGTTGTAAGAGCGAAAGGCTTTTTCTGGCTCGCATCTCGTAATAATATGATAGGGCTTCTATCTCAAGCAGGTTCCTCTATTACAATTCAAGGAGCAGGTGAATGGATAGCCGCATTACCTGAAACTGAAAGAAATCAAATTATTAAAGAAGAACCCGAAGTATTGAAAAACTGGGACGAGCGATATGGAGATCGAATAACTGAGCTCGTATTTATCGGTATTGATATGAATCATTCTGTGATTGAACAATCATTAGATGATTGTCTATTAACAGACAAGGAAATGGAACAAAAGTGGAATACATTTGTTGATCCTATTCCGGCTTTTACTTACACTTCATAATCTAAAATAAAAAGGCTTCCGTAAACAGAAGCCTTTTTATTTTATCGTTCTCTTATTTAACAAATTTTCTTTAATTTGAATAACACTTTACATTAAGAAAGAAATTTCAATTTATTAATGTTTCTTTCTGTGATATATTGCATATTGTATCCGATATATATTTTTAAAAGGAGGACTATATACAGTATGGATCCAAATCGTTTAAAAGGAATCATTATGGTTGTAATTGGTGCTTGTTTATGGGGCTTGTCCGGGACAGCTGCACAACAACTTTTTCAATATGAAAATGTTTCTACTGAATGGTTAGTTACAATTCGTTTGCTTATATCAGGCTTTATCTTGCTCCTTATTTCATCATTCGGAACGAGAAAAAAAGAAATATTCGGCATATGGAAACAAAGATCTGATGCTACTAAAATGATATTGTTTGGCCTATTCGGTATGCTTGCTGTACAGTACACGTACTTCGCTTCTATTAAAGAGGGAAATGCCGCTGTCGCAACATTATTGCAATATTTAGCTCCCATATTCATCACTGTATACTTACTTTTCAAATGGAACGTTCGACCATCAAAAATTGATTTCATTTCCATTACCCTTTCATTAGTAGGCACTTTTCTCTTACTAACAAACGGGTCTGTTCATAACTTGGCTGTTTCTACACCAGCTATTATTTGGGGTATTTTATCTGGATTATCTCTTGCTTTTTATAGTTTATATTCAAAGGGATTACTAGAAAGGTGGTCTTCCTCTGTTATCGTTGGATGGGGCATGATTATTGGGGGTATTGGCGTTACGATTCTACACTTTATTTCTACAAACGAATTCATTTTATTATCGACTATGAAATATGTAAAACTAAGTACCCTACCGCTCATAACATTTGTCGTCATTTTCGGGACACTGATTGCATTTTATTTATACTTAGACAGCATACGATACCTGACTCCGAAAGAAACAACATTATTCGGTTGTACTGAACCACTCGCGGCTATTATTTCTTCTGTACTTATATTGCACGTACCCTTTCAATCTTTTCAGTTATTAGGGGCTTTTTGTGTCATTGTAATGGTGCTCATCTTAAGTCAAAAACCGGATGAAGGGAAACAGGAATTAAAGTTTGTTCATGAGAAAAAAGAAAATATACAATGAAAGGATTGAATTCACTATGCCCATCCCTCAAAATTATAAAAAACAAGGAAGAGTTTCGGCAAAATCACTCGTTTTAAATCAATTACAAGATTGGATTATTGAAGGTGTTTTACAGCCTGATGAAAAAATTAATGATGGGGAATTGGCTGAAGCACTAGGAGTAAGCAGAACACCTGTAAGAGAAGCACTTCAAATATTAGAGCTTTCTGGATTAGTGGAAATGGTACCTGGGCAAAAAACAAAAATTGCTCCTATTAAGTTAGACGACATTCCTATCATTTATGAAACGATGGCTGGTCTTCACTCTATTATAGGAAAGCAAGCACTTCAAAAAATTACAGACGCTGATCTGAAACTACTTTCTGAAATAAATGCTGATTTTCAGCGCTCTATAGAGAAGAAAAACGCAAAACAAGCTTTAAAACTAGATATACAATTTCACAATACAATTTCTTCTATTGCTAAAAACCAATATATTGAACCCTTTCTAGAAAATATGCAACTTCATGTTCTACGCCTTGAATATTTATTTTTCCAAAACTTTGTTCCAGCAAGTCAATCTATTGAAGAACATCACTCTATCATTCAAGCATTGCAAAAGCAGGACGAAAAACAAATGGAACAAATGATGTCTCAAAACTGGCTCCGTCCAATGAAAGAAATATCAAAAATAATTTCTACGAAATAATAATAAAGCTGGTTACACAAAATCGTAACCAGCTCACCTTTTACTAATCTATATAGCTATGCCTGAATATCTGCATAATCTTCCATATCTTCGTACTCTTTTTCCAATTCTTCTAAAGACAGCTCGTATAATTGTCGGTCGCGAATTTTAAACACACCTGCTCCAATTAACTCATCAATTAAATGCCTCTTACGATTTTCAACAGCAAAACGGAGTTGACTACTCATCTTTTAAAAAACTCCTTTCCACGATCATTGAAAATGATAATCTTTATCAATTACCACTTTTGATTATAAAAGATGACTCTTTATAAGTAAAGTAATTTCATGAAATATTTACCTTACAAAGTATTTGTGGCCACATTATATATATGTATGCCGTGCGAAAAATGTTATGACACATTTTCTTATCCTTTTTCTTTCATACTTTGCAAGTTGTCTCACTATGATTAAATTCACCATCTATTTCTACTTGAATGGTGACATGTTCTACATGAAACTTCTCCTTTAATACATCCGTAGCCTCTTTTAATACATTTTGCGTTTCATCACCTTTAATAATCAAATGGCAAGTTAATACTTGAAAATCAGATGTGACAGACCATATGTGCAAATCATGAACTTCTTTTACAACCGTAATATTTAATAATGTAATTTTTACCTCTTCAACATTTATGTGTTGGGGTGCACCTTCCATTAATATATGAACGGTATCACGTGTTACACGCCATCCGCTAATAATGACTAAAATAGACACAAGAATACTAGCAATCGCATCAGCAACAGTCCATCCGAAAAATTTAATAAATAGCGCAGCAATAATCGCTCCGACTGATCCTAATAGATCGCCTAATACGTGTAGGAACGCGCTTCTTAAATTCAAATTCCCCTTCACATCTCCGCCTCTCATTAATATCCAAGCTGATAAAATATTAATAAGCAGACCAAGTACAGCAATAATGAGCATCCCATTACTAGCAATCTCAACTGGCTCTTTAAAACGGCGAATTGCTTCAATAAAAATGTATACTGAAATGACAATAAGAACGACACCGTTACATAATGCCGCTAACATTTCGACTCGCTTATACCCATATGTTTTCGCAGTTGTTGCTGTTTTTTCTCCAAGCTTGAATGCAAGTAAACTTAGCGCTAAGGATACTGCATCACTTAGCATATGCCCCGCGTCAGATAATAGTGCTAAGCTATTCGTTACAAATCCCCCAATAACTTCAGCAATCATAAAGCTTGTCGTTAATAAGAAAGCAATTAATAACGCTTTTTTATTTTTTGAATGACCGTGATCATGTGAATGTCCCATACGAATACTCCTTTAAGTGCAATATCTGTATGTTAGTATGAAACACATTCCCTATCTTTATCCCCCATTAACTGCCCATAAACGCCCGCTTCCTCTATCTACACATTTCGCTATTTTTCAAACAAGTCCTTTTTCTCAACAAAAAATAAGACTACTTCCTTTTCAGCTTCATATTGTTTACTAATGAAAAAATTTCTAAGGAGGTTACTAAAATGAAACGTTTATTTCTCTGTATGGAGCGTGAACTTGTTGTAGTGAAAGAACAATATGGTCACTTTGAAACAGCGTATCACTTACAAAATATGCAACCTACCTGTATTGCTGTTGATCCATTTCAAAAGAACCGTGTATATTGCGGCACATTTGGACGAGGTTTATGGTTAAGTGACGATGGTGGGGATTCATGGAGACCGATTGGAGATTCATATCGTTACTTTGATTTCCCTAAAGAAGATGGTATTTTACATTCTTCGATTACTTCTATAACGATAAGCTCAAATGAGCAAGTTAACGGCTATGGCGTCGTTTATGTCGGCACAGAACCGAGCGCTTTATTCCGTTCTGAAAATGGTGGTGAAACGTGGACTGAACTTAAAAATATGAAATCATTATTATCTTCTTATACGTGGGCTTTTCCGCCTAGACCTTTCACCCATCACGTACGCTGGATTACAGTTGATCCAAACACCCCAAATACAATCCATGTTTCAATTGAAGCTGGTGCTGTTATTCAAAGTAATGATAGAGGGCATACTTGGATTGATAAAAAATTTGGTGCTCCTATCGATGCTCATCAATTGCTTATGCACCCTGACGCTCCAAATCGCCTTTATGCATCATGTGGTGACGGATTTATGGGCGGACCTGATCGTGCATATCTTGAAAGTTATAACAGTGGAAACAGCTGGATTTCATGCAGTGAAGGACTTGAACATCATTATCTATATAGCATGGCTATCGATCCGGCTGATTGTGATACAATCCTCGTTTCTGCCGCACCGAGTGCTGACCTCGCTCATCATCGTATTCCTTATGAATCTTATATTTATCGTAAAACGAAAGATTCTCCTTTCCAGCAAGTGCAGCAAGGTCTACCATCTGCAATTGGTACAGTCATTTCAATGTTTGCAACAAATCCAGCAGAACCACATACGTTTTACACTTTAAATAACAATGGCATCTTTCAATCCAATGATAGCGGCGAATCGTGGGAACAACTAAACATTCCTTGGAAAGATGAGTATAAAACGCAGCATCCGCATGCGTTACTTGTAGCTAGTTCTTAACGAAAAAAGACTGCCTAACGGTTTTAGGCAGTCTCTCTTCTATTTCTTTAAATCAATTACGATATCATCTAGAACAATATCTTTACTCTTCGCTTCTTTTTTCGGCACTTCAATTTTCTTCTCTTTTCCATTCACATACTCCACTCCACCATGATTTTCAGGTGTATGAACTCGCAAGTGCACACGAGGTGTAACGATAAGCTTTGTGGCATTTTCGTTTAACTTTTGGAATGTAGCACTCCAACTACTTTTATGGGGTTCTGCTACTGTACTACTTCCGCCATTTCCTTCACCAGCATAATGATTTCCTAAATCATCTTTTATTTCTAACTCAACATCCGCACTATCCCATATACTTAGTAATGCCTTAGTTTCTTCTTGATTATAAAAAACGATAAAGGACATCGGGGTTACTTCCATTTTGTCTATATTTACTTTTATTAATTCATTTTCAGAAACCCTATTAACCTTTACTTCTTTACTATCCATTGCTTTTAAACTAAGCGCGAAATTCCAGTTCCCCTTTATTGCATTACCTTCATAATCCAACTCAATTGCCTCTATATCCCACCAAACATTTGCAACATCTAACCTTTCACTACCATGACCACTCATCGTAGTCATACCTACATACTTTCCCTCTCCAACTTTTGTAACGTCCGAACTACCTCCTCCGCCATCAAAGCCCATCACTTGCGGACTTCCAAATGGGAACGGTTTCTCTCCTAAATCTTTTTCGCTTTCAATAGAATATGTGATTGTAATTGTTCTACCATCGAACACAGCATCATTAATTGTAACCTTAACCCCATTACTCTCTCTCATCATATTCAATTCAGTCGAAAATTCTTTATAATTTTCATATAACCCTGTTCTACCATTATCTAAAAATCGGAATATGTCACCTACAATTGGCAATCCCCCGGCATATGTAGGAAACCCGATACCAAGCGTTGCAACTGATAACCCTACTAAAATAGATGCAGCAGCGACACTTTTTTTCCAACTTTTCATCTTTTTCTTCGTACGTATCGATTGTTTTACATTGCGCTTCGCTTTTTCTTTTTCAATTTCAGAAGCCTCAATTTCCTCAAGTTCTTTTTCATCTATATCAATGTCATTTAATAGTTCATAAATGTCTTTCATATTGCACTACCTCCAAAACTAATATTCGTAGCATTTTGTTGTAGTTTCTTTTTTCCACGGTACACACGATTATCGATCGCTGCCCGAGTTAACCCTAACTTATCTCCTATTTCTTCTGTCTTCATACCGAGAAGATATTTCATAATGAACACCTTTTGATCTAACGGTTCTAATTGATTAATAAGCTTCAATAACTCTTCCCTATCTTCCATAACGATTAATTCATCTTCCGCTGACTTTTCCGTACTAATATGAAACTCATCTGAAATAATTTCTACTTTCCTAGTCGCTTTCCGATAATAATCAATCGCCTTAAATTTCGCAATCGCCGCAATCCATTTTTTAAAGTCACTCGGCTCTCCATGAAATTTATTTGCGTTATTCCAAATGGAAAGAAATATATCGTTTACACATTCCTCTATGAGTCCATCATTTTGAACTGGAATAAGAACTTTGTGCGTTATTCCTTTTATGAGTGGTAAGTATGTATCGACAACGAATTCTAGTGCATCTTCTTTTTGCCGTTGTAATCTTTTTATAAAATTTTTCTCATTTGATTTCATGTAGCGATTCCCCTTATTTTTTTGTAAAAGCTTTTACACCCTATATAACGTCTTACAAAATATTTTCTCTCATCTTTTTTTATTTTTTGTATGTTATGGAATACTTTCCCTAAGCCATTGTCTCACATAACTATGTATTACAAGAAAATTTTCTCAAGTCTGCCCTTTAATTCATGTAGTACACTATTTATGTAGTGACTTTTTAACTTGATGTACATTTTATTTCATTAATCTACTATTTTAAATTAGGAGATGAGATGTGTATGTGTGGAATTACAGGTTGGGTCGATTGGAAGGAAGATCTTTCAAAACAACATGTTATTTTAGAAGAGATGGCAAATAGTATTCAGCATCGTGGTCCTGATGCTGAAGGATTTTGGTTTTCACCACGTGCGGCTTTTGCACACCGGCGTTTAATTGTTATTGATCCAGAAGGCGGGACACAGCCGAAGACATTTCGTGCTGGTGATTATACGTATGCTCTTACTTATAATGGAGAAATTTATAATTTCCGTGAACTGAGAGAGCAACTTCGAAAATGTGGTCATGCATTTGAAACGCATTCAGATACAGAAGTGTTACTACATGCTTATTTAGAATGGAAAGAAGATTGCGTACAACATTTAAACGGAATTTTCGCTTTCGCCTTATGGGATGATCAGAAGCAACAGTTGTTTTTAGCACGTGATCATTTAGGCGTAAAGCCACTCTTTTACACTGAAAGAAATGACAGCATTATTTTCGGATCTGAAATTAAAGCATTATTAGCTCATCCATCTGTTCCTGCTGAAATTGATGCAAATGGCATAAGCGAAATATTTGGATTAGGCTTATTTCGAACTCCAGGATGTGGCGTCTTTAAACATATTCAAGAAGTGCGTGCTGGACATTCTATAACGTTTACACGTGATAAAAAAGTAGTTAAGAAGTATTGGAATTTAGAAAGTAAAGTTCATACAGACTGTACTGAAGATACATCATCACATATTTTATCTATTTTACAAGATACAGTAAAAAGACAATTAATTGCCGATGTTCCTCTTGTCTGCATGTTATCGGGCGGGTTAGATTCTAGCGGTATTACTGCACTAGCGGGGAAAGAATTTGCCGCTGAAAATAAAACACTTCATACGTATTCCGTTGACTTTGTAAATAGCGCCAAAGATTTCGAGCTGACATTTGCTCGCACTGGTTTAGACGCCCCTTGGGTAAAACGCGTTTCTGAACATGTAGGGACATCGCATCATGACATTATTGTGAATGCTGAAGAATTAGCAAATCACTTATTCGTTCCTCTCCGTGCAAAAGATTTACCGAGTGCTGGCGAAATGGAAACTTCACTATATTTACTATTTTGCGAAATGAAAAAAGATGCAACTGTAGCTTTATCCGGAGAATCTGCTGATGAAGTATTTGGTGGGTACCCTTGGTTTCATCAAGAGGATTTACTATTTGTCGATAAATTTCCTTGGCTAACAAATTGGAAAAACACTTCCCCTCTTCTACTAAATGAAGTAAGTAACCAATGCAAATTAGAAAACTATATTGATACACGATTCCAAGAAGCGATACTTGAAGTACCTACTCTTGAAGGCGAAAATAAAAAATCCGCGAAACAACGTCAAATGTTTTATTTATTTTTAACGAGATTTCTCCCGTTTTTACTTGACCGTAAAGACCGTATGAGTATGGCTGTAGGATTTGAAGTTCGTGTACCGTTTTGCGACTATAGATTAGTTGAATATTTATGGAACGTTCCTTTCAACATAAAAAGCATTGATAATATTGAAAAAGGTATTTTACGTAGAGCACTGCAACCTGCTTTACCTGACGATGTACGCAATAGAAGAAAAAGTGCTTATCCAACTTCACAAGATCCACATTATTTACAAACAATCCGTCATTTATCACTCGACTTGTGCAGTAATAAAAACAATCCTATTTTCTCACTTATTAATCATTCCACATTACTTGCCATTGCCGATGAAAGTAATAAAGAAATTAACAATTTTGAAGCAAGAAGTGCTATGGAATATATGCTACAAGTAAATGAATGGTTGAAAACGTATCATATTCATATTGCTTAACAAAAAGGAGTTCAAGGATAAAAACCTTGAACTCCTTTTATATTAATTAGCACATTGTTTATTTTCAGTATCAATAGACCACCCAATAATTGTGGCACAATCTCTACCTTTCCACTGCAGTACATTTGTTAATACTGGCTCAATCTGTAAGCAACTTCCGTCGTGCAATATTTCTACTAAAGATTGATCATCATCAAATTTTCGTTTATCACACTCTAAAATACCGTCCGTTGCCATGACGATGTGATTCATTCCTTTTTCTAATCCCCTTACACCTGACGTAAAACAAGGTGTATTTGCTGCGAAAATATTTTTCCTACCGATATATTCGTAATTCTTCCGTTTATTTAACCGCCCTTTACTATTCTTCGTTTTCTCAGAATGGAATAAATATGCGAAGCAATCACCAACTGATAGCCAATATAAAAATTCACCTTTTCGTAAACAAATTAAGCATGCAAGTTCCTCATCATCTTGATCACATTTTTCAATAAACAGCTCATCTGTAAATAACGCTAATAAGTACATATGTGTATGATGAAAAGCTAAATGTATTGGGTATGAGAATAGCTCTTTTAGTTTCTCTTTTCTTTCTGAAATCGCTTCTATTATATAATTTATATTTTTTGTTTTGTGGTGTGTATCAAAAATCATAACAAATTCAAATTGTAATTCAGGATCCCACCAAGCAAGCACCGCATCTCCTCTTTCATATGCATCACTTTCTTGATTTCCCCCATATACGCCGACTGAAAGAGGACCACATTTTTCAACATGTATTTCATCTACATACATCTGTTCATGACTCATCCATTTGAATGTATTCACAGCTATCATCCTCTCTCCTGCTAAATGTATACCTTTACACATAGATTACCTTATATTTCAATAAAAATAAACTTTTTCAACATTTTCCATCCAAATAAAAGGATTTTATTTCTATTCTCACGAATATATCTTACTATGCGATATAAAAATAGGGGGATTTATCATTATGAAAGACATCAATCAACATTGGGAAAGTATTTATTATCACTTACGATATGAATATGAAGACAACCTTTCCCACCAAGCCATTCGTATTTTACAAATCGTTTCTCGTGAGAAAGATATAACAATTGGAAAAGTGGCTACTGAGCTTAGTCTCTCTCATAACACAGCGTCTGAACACGTAAAGCGCCTTATTCAAAAAGGATTTATCATGAAAGAAAGAAATAAACAAGATGAAAGGGTCGTAAACCTTACTTTAACGAAAGACGGCATTGAAGTATTAGAAAAGCATACTTTACTAGATAAAGAAAAGATAAAAATATTAGAATCACAGTTATCAAAAGAAGAACAACAATTAATTGAAAAAGCCTTTTCGTTATTAGCGAAGGAGGCACAATATGCATTTCCTCGTTAAAGTAATCGTTTCGGCACTTATTATCGGTGTGATTACTGAAGTCGCCAAACATTATAGTACGGTAGGCGGCTTTATTGCTGCCCTTCCACTCGTTAGTTTACTAAGCCTATTTTGGATTTCTTTCGAAGGTGGGAACAAACAAGAATTAAGTCAATTTGCTATAGGCGTATTATACGGATTTCCTGCATCCGCACTACTATTATTTATCGTCTATATTGGGTTGAAAAATTCGTTTTCACTTAGTGCATCTGTCCTACTCGGAATTGGGGTTTGGTGTATCGTTTTTGCTTGTCAAAAATTATTTCAAGCTTAGTTAGGAGGGTTTACTATTTATAAATTTGTAGAGGTACTGGGGCAAACTATAGAAGTATATATAAAAGGAAGTAGTAAACAAACGGTAGTTATTCAGACCGGAATGTGTTGCTCATTTTATGATTGGCTCCCTATTATAGAAAAACTTTCACAACATTTTACAGTCATTTCATACCATCGCCCAGGTTACGGAAAAAGTGAACTAGGAGATTATTCGCGTACTACAAGACAAGCGACAAACGAACTTCATATGTTACTACATAAACTTGCTATTCAGGAACCTATCATTCTAATCGGTCATTCCTATGGAGGCTTATGTGCACAACATTTTGCGATGTTACATGAAGATAAGCTGCAAGCACTTATTTTAGTTGATTCTACTTCTATGAACTTACACCGATTAGATGAACTTCATTTACCAATTTCTGACCAAACGGATTCGGATAATATGTGGTTTCAAAAATATATTACATACTCCAAAATGGATATAGATATGCTTTATAATGAACTAAAACCTATACTCGTTGATCAACCAAGACAGTACATTGAATTTTCTACCTCTCCTCTATTATATAAAGCGACAGCTTCTGAACTATGTGCGTGGAAAAATTGTGCTCGCTTAATAAAAGAGTTATATAAAACATTAGAAACACCTTTAATCGTTATCGGTAGAGACCCTCAATATTCTATTACTCAGTTGACTGAGGATGGCATGCCAAAAGAGGAAGCCACACAACTAGAAGCAATGTGGCAAGAACTGATTCATGAACAACTACAACTCTCAATAAATAGTCAATATATACTTGCCGAACATGCTGGTCACGGAATAGAAAATGATCGACCAGATATTATTATTGAAGCAATTCACCCCTTGCAAATAAAAAAAGGAAGCAACTAACGCTGCTTCCTTACTTATCTATTCATAATCTTCTTCATCATCGATTTCTTCATAATACGAATTCCCATTACTTACATATATAGGGCCATTCGCAACGTCAATACGTAATACCCATGCCCACGGCACAGCTAAACGCTTATGTATCGCTCGCCAAAAGCTCATTGATTTTCTTTCGTACTCCTGGAACTCCTGAAGTAACTCTTTGTAGGAGGAACCGTCTAACTGAATATTTGCTTCTAACAAACGAGAATGGGCATAGTACTGCAGCTCTAGTTCAGCAGCAATTTCCATTTCTTCTTCCGTTGCCATACCAATAATTGCTCCATCTGCTGGTACAATTTCAAATACGTTCTGAACTTCAATAAGCCCTTCTTTCTCTTTCTCAAACATGTAAACAGCCTCCTTTAACACAAATTTTTTATGTTACAAAGTCATACTTCTACAATAACTTCTCCCTTTCCTCTTTTTTTGATAAACTTTTACAAATTATTTATCTGATAATCTGTAGACTGTATTCTTTCAGCAGAACTGAAACAATTATTATCAAAAGTTAATTTATACACGTCAGGCATATGAAGGATTTTCCAAAACTGAAAATCATATTTCGAATCAAAATAATTCATTAGTAATACCATAATATTCCCATGAGTACCTATTACAATATTCTTACCTTTATATTTTTTTAATATACTTTGCATACATATTATAGCGCGTCTTTGTGCTACATCATTTGATTCTCCGCCTTCGTATGCATAATTCCAATCTCCCCACACTTTCTCCATAGCATCATCAAAATCCTGTACCGGCTCTGTACTTAATAACCTTTCACGTAAATCTTCTTCTATTTGTATCGATATATTATATGTATTCGCGATTCCTTGCACAGTTTGAATTGCTCTTTTGTACGGGCTAGAGATCACAACATCGATATGTTTACCTTTTAACAAGCGTGTTACATTCTCTGCATCACAATGCCCTTTTTCAGATAACGGCCGTTCCCGTTCTTGTTTTGTATATGTAGAGTGGGCATGGCGAACGAAATATATTGTCGTCATTTTTCAACTTCCTTTCTTATTTTCAATCTATATTCAATGAAACAAATAAGAAATCCTGTATTATAAAAAGAAAAGGACACTTTCTAAAAAGCGTCCTTGTTTACATAATAAAATTATTCCATTATAATTTCCTTCTAAACTCTTCATCTGTTATAGCATCTTGAATAAAATAATCTATATTATTTCTTAGCTTTTGATATGCAACTTGATCTTCTATACCATTAAACATAATTACAACTTCTACCTTATTCCCCTTCTTATCTGTACTATACAAACTTTTTGTCAATACGAATGCGGTAGATCCACCTTTTTGACCAGCAAATTCTAACTTACTATTATCAACTGTTCCTTTGAAAATATTCTCGATTTCTTCTTGCATTGATTTTGGAAAATACTTTCTACTATTTATCTTTTCCATTATACTCATATAATCTTTAGCGTTTGCACCCACTAATCGATCTGACCAAATTCGCTGAAATTCCATATCTACTTTTAATGGGATATCCCGTTTTTTCCATTCTTCTTCATCTTTCATCCATTCATGAATTTGTAACACATGTTTATTATACTCATCACTTGACATGTTACGTATCATTTCTAACGATTGATTTTCTGGCTTATGAAGCTCTTTTTCTACATACCCTCTCATATATAGTGCGGCAGTATACGAAGAGAACTTGTCATGACTAGTAAGCTCTAACTCTTTTATACTTTCATTTACTCTCTCTATTCCAAGCTTATCTAACAAATATGTTGTATTCGCATTAGAACTATAATGAATCATCCCTTTAGCGACTTCTTCTAAAGTAATCTGTCCATTTTTCACTAATTCTCTCGCTTTCGCATCTTCTAACCAGTCAGGATGCGCTCCACCATCAGTGTTTTTAACGTAATATTTTTCTAACTCCTGCAATGAAATTTGTTCATCACGGCTTATCTTTCCTTCTGACACTTGCTTAGCAAATTCAACTGCTATTACGATTTTTGCCGTACTCGCTAATGGCAATTTTACATTTTCATTTATAGATGTTAATATTTCCCCATTTTTTCTAATTAGTAATGAACATGTTTTATCATCTTTATGTTCTTTTATGTACTTTAATACGTAATCAGGATCTTCTTTTGACAAATAGTACTTCATAATAACAAAGAAAGCTATAACCGCTACTATAATGACTCCTGCAACAATTCCTATAATCTTTAATATGTTCACAATATGCCCCCTCTATAAATCCCCTTCTATATAATATATTATAGCGAATCAAAATACAAAATTATACAAAATAGAGTAACTCTTCCTAAAAAATGAAAGAGTTACTCTATTTCACATGATGTTATTTGTCCATTTAACGTAACAACTATATTTGAGTCGTCACTTTCTTTAACGCTATTTAGTCGATTTGAGTTAGGAGGACCAATTACAACTGACTCCTTAATTGGCGAAAGATCCTTTCCTAATTTTTCTGCACTTACACCATATGCAGCTTGAAATACTTCTGGCGGTGTTAATCTAAGTATGTCTGATCCTTCTGCTGTTTCAAACTGATCGTTATTGAAAAACAAATGTAATTGTACTTCTTCTGTTATCGCTGTAATCCAATGCCACCATCCCATTGGAATAAAGACAGTTTGCCCCGCCTTTATATGATAATTTTGCAATTGATTCGTTTCGGGATTTAAAATGGATGTAACTGCTTCTCCTGATACAACAACATCTAATTCCCACGCATTCGGATGCCAATGCGGTTCCCGCATATGCCCTTTTGTCATAAATAAATCAACAAACGCTCCTCCTATCATCGCTGGTAACTGTGTTGACGTAACTTCATATGCAACGTTTTTATCATCCCTTTTAAAAAAGACATTTTTTCTCGAATCAAAGAAAAGGTTTGGAGTTCCTGAACTTTTCTTTAAATTTTTATTATCTGGAACATAACCTGAACTACTCATTTTATCCCTCTTTTCCACTCCGAACATTTCTACTTTCACACTGTATCCTATGGAAAAAATGTATGAATGTGCCTATCATTCACATAACAAAAAAACATGCCTTCATGATGAGAGCATGTTTTGTGATATTCTTCACATTGTTTAGTTAAAAAATAAACTTTTTACTTGCCATGATGTAACATTAAATCACTAAGTTCTTCTTCAATGTGATTTAATTTCGCAACGCCTTCTTTCCATTTATGAATATAACGTGAAACCCCGACAATAAATAAACCAATAATTGTAGAAAGAATAATACCATATACGATTGTTACAGTACTCATAGTTACACTTCCTTATAATTAGTAATGTTGTTAGTAGTTATATTTTTATTATAAACCTTTTTCTTTTAAAATACTTCGATTTCAACTTTTTGTAACAAAATTGATTTTTCTAATATTTCGTTCGTAAAAATGGCATATTTTTCACAAATTATACAAAACTTCACCATATGTACTATTACCATATGAGTTATATTGTTAAATAGGATAAAGTGAAATTTTAGTCAGTATGGGGGATCTATCCCACACTGATTATTAGCCCGCACCAACCGGGCTTTTACGGACCGTTACTGTGGGATAAAGGGGATGATATACTATGACGACTTGGTTTATTGTAATGTTAATTGTATTTGGGGCATTTAAAATTATCGTTTCTAGCCTTCCCAACTCTGTTATTGAATCCATTATTAGCAAGTACGAGACACATCCACAACTTGAAGAAGAGAATGTGACTGTTACAATTAATGGAAATAACTTAGAAGGCGAACAAAAATCCAAAATTATTCATGATTTTAACGAAGGTTTATTTTTAGATCGCTATTACGCACCACCACACAATGAGGGCACGCCTTTAATTATCAATGAAAAACGTGGTAAAAAAGATTTTATCTTTTACATTTATAGTCATGAAGAGCATGTTGATGTTGTAAAGCAACATAAAAAGAAGGTAGTTGCTTATAGTTTACGCTCTAAAAACCTTCAAAATAATGATATGTTCGTGTCAGCTGATTTAGCTTAATACTCATATATTAGAAAAAGGAATCCATATATACGGATTCCTTTTTACTATTCACTGAAAAATAAGCTCTGTCTTCAAACTATCTTTCGGTAACAACCATCCTTTTTGTTCTAATCTCTTCATTAATAATTCTCTTTGTTTTGTTGCAATACTTTCCTCATTTGTTTTAAACGACACTTCTATTACGAAATCATCTTCTATTTTCCCTGTATTACTTAGTGGCCAAACTTCAATATTCGTTTTTATATTTTCAAACTCCCCTGTATACCTTTTCATTAATACAGGACCGTAAATACGAGAGTTCTTGAGCATTTCTTCTCCCCAATTCGTATACGACCATTTGTTCATTTTCCCTGGCAACTTTTCTATTAACATGTTTTGAGCGGCTCGTTCGTTCGGTAAATCAAGTACTCCATACCCTTTAGCACTGTAGGTTTTCTTATTTGAAATACTTAACGTTTTCTTCTCAAATCCCCAATCTATTTCCGCCTCATAGTTATCGGTTTTACTATCAAATCCATCCTTTTTAGCCACTTCTAGTGCATCTTGAATTACACCATTTTGAATAGGATATCTTTTTTTATATGTTAGCTCAAAATCTTTACTAAATTCTTTCTTTCGAATTCTCGCAAACCACCCTTCATTATTTAAATTTTTATTTGCTGTATCTAAAAATTGCACTTGTATTCTTTCATAATTTGTACCAGCCTGAAAATGTTCTAATATCTCTTGGTTCATTTCTTTGTTGTAACCTAATACTTGTTCTGGCTTTAATAATAACTTCACTTCAAAACTAGGTGTCATTGGACTGGCAGCAAACCCTTCCTTAACGTTATAAAGGAAACAACAAAATAAAATGCTTACGAATACAAATACTTTTTTCATATACCTATCTCCTTTGCATTTTAAATGACTTCTATACGTTCCATAGTAAGTGAATACACATTTTCATACCCTGCCGTGCTAAGCTTTTTCTGTAATCGATCCGTATCCCCTTTTAAAGCATGTACTAACACCGTATGTTCTGGTAATAATGTATTTAACATCTCTTTCACATCTCTTATACTTTGGTGAACTTTATATGGAACTCGCTTCACCCTACATTCTTTACCTACACGTTCTTTCAAAACTTTGTCTGCAAAACTCCCTTTAGCAATATGTCCAGTAAATATAATGGAATGTCGTTCTTCATATCGCAGTTGTTCATAATATAACTGCGCTCGTTTCGTTTGCATATTCGCATCACTCATTATAACTATTCCATAACTATTTTGCGTACCGATGTCATGATCCATAACGATTATGTTTCTTTTTAAACTCTCCAGGATCCGTTCAAGTTCTTCATTATTTTTGAGCCAATCTTTATATACGAACATTTCTTGGAATCCATCCAAAATTTCTTGATCTACTATAATGGGAAGTTCTTTATACTTTTCATATAAATACAATACGATATCTTGCGCTCTACCAAGCGGTGGCAATGGCAATAATGCTATTCCTTTCTTTTGCGCAACTCGTTCAATTTCTGTACACAGTTCATTTATTCGTTCATGTTGCGAAACATCATCAGTATGATAAGCGGCATCTACGATTGCGACTTTTATATCGCCGCGCAACTTCTCAGGTAAATTAGCTCGTAGTATGTTAGACTCTGCTGAATAATCGCCAGAATAAAATACATATGTATGACTCATGTCCACTAAAAACCAAACAGCCCCCAATACATGCCCACTATACCCCCATTGAAAACGCAATGTAGGTGTAATCTGTATCCATTCATTCGGATTACTAATCTCATCAATATATACATAATTTAAATCTTTAACATTTTGGTCGTTATAAGGTACATTCCATCCTTGCGTCAAATTATAGTTTCTCCATTTTTCATAATAAGCGGGAAGTTGCTCCTTCGTATAACGAGTCGTCCAAATTTTTTTCTTATATCCATACTTCGCTAATAAAGGTAAGCCCATCGTATGATCTTCATGAATATGTGATAAAAATACTGCATCTAAAAACGGTACAACTTCCCTATCTATTTTTGGATAACTATCCTCATATGATCGATTAATACCACAATCAAATACTATTTTCGTCTCTTTATTTTTTACGAAGTAGCAGGAACGACCGTATTCTCCCGCTCCTCCCCATACTTCTATCCTCATCATGCTACCCCTTTTCGTTTTTGCTCCATATGTTGCAGAAGTAATAAACATATTGTTGTAAGTCCAACGGAAACGACAGCCATTGCCATGCCAATAGATACTTCTCCTTGTTCAAACTGAGCAAAAATAAATGTTGCTGACGTTTCTACTGATGGAGGTAATACGAGAAGCGATGCTACTAATTCTCTTATCGAGATTGTAAATGTCATCGCCCATCCAGCAAGAATTCCCGGGATAATAAGAGGTAATATTATTTTTCTAAAAATATAAATATAATTTCCAGAAAAAATACTTCCTGCCTGTACAAGAGAATCATCAATTTTCCCAAGCGATGCTTTTACATACTGCACCGTATAAGGTAAAAAAAGAACGACGTACGTTACGATAACCATGACTGGTGTATTGTAAATTGACAGGGGCATATAGGGTGAATTCCAGAATAAAATAAGCCCTACAACCATCACGATTCCTGGTACCATATTCGGTAACATACCGCACATATCAAGCCATTTTTCAGAAGACTTTTCGCCCTTTCGGATCATAAGTGCCAAAAATACTCCAATCATAGCAGCAATAATCGCTGTTATAAGTGAAAAAAGAAAACTGTTCCATAAAGCTTCTAATCCTGGAGAGCCAATTGTAAATAATGCTTCATAATGGCTCGTTGTAAAGTTATTTACCTGTAAGCCGTCGCCTCTTAATTTCGATAATGAAGCAATCAGTATAGAAAAATACGGGATTCCAATTGATACGATTAATAAACTAATTACATAAACCCATGCTACAATGCGCGTAAATATAGACAATGTATACCTTTTAGATTTCACACCTTTTCCACTAACCATTGCATATGAGTACTTTCGATTCAATACATTTTGCATATACCAAATGAGCATACATGCACTAAGTAATAAAGAAGATAATGCTGTTGCACTACTAAAATCAATCGGCCAACTCGAGATAAATTTATGAATCTCTGATGTTAACACATGAAATCCTATTCTTCGTCCGAATGTAGCCGGTGTTCCAAATTCAGCAATCGTCTTTACGAAAATGAGTAAAGCACCCATTACATAACTTGAAACTAATAATGGCAATATTATTTTTCTTAAACGGTAGAAAAAGCCTCCACCATGAACTGCTGCAGCTTCTTCTTTACTACTCCCAATTTGAAGTAACGTATTTTTCAACATGAAGTAAAGGAATGGGAATAAATGCAGACTCATAATTAAAACCATGCCGCCTAAACTAAAAAACGAAGATGAAATCGTCTTTAGCATCGGAAAAAACTGTTCGAAATAGCCGTTCGGTTGCATGAACAAAATCCAGCCCATCGATCCAATATACGGCGGTGTCATAAATGGAATCATAAAAATAATATCCAACTTACTATACTTTCCAACATCTGTTTTACTCATAATGAACGCTAATGGAAATGCAAATATAGTTGCTCCTATTACTACGAGTACACCTAAAAGCATCGAGTTTAGAAAAATCCCCGCTAATCCACCACTCTGCATCACTTCAAAAGGCTTTAAAAAATTCCAACTACTATTTTCGTATACACTAGAAAATAAAATGAGGAAAAGCGGAATGACGATTAACATCGCCACAAGCAACAACGCTACCGTCATTCCAACTTGTCTTACTGATACGAATCGATTTACCATGTAATCACCATCTTATTGAAATACTTTCTTAAATTGTTTTCCGATTTCATCTTGTTCTTTCTCAACTGTTTTCCAATCAATATGTAATACCGGAATCTCTTCTACATTCGGTCTATTTTCAGCTTTTATATCTGTTCTGCCTGGTAATAAGTACGCTTTAGCAACTTGTTTTTGCACATCATCTGATAATAAATAATCAATAAACTCTTTTGCACCTTCTACATTTTTACTATCCTTCATAATCCCTGCTGCACGTGGGCTAATAACTGTTCCGCTTTTTGGATAAACAATATCAACCCGTTCACCCTTTGCTTTTGCACTGTACGTCATATAATCAACACCAGCAATGACCATGTCTTTCGCACCTGTTACTACTGGATCTAACGCTTCTTGATTTGCCCCCGATACTGTAACTTCATTTTTCTTAAGCTGTTCAAATAAATTCCATCCATCTTTTCCATTCTTTTTCACATAACCTGTTACAAAGTCTAAAGCTGAACCTGATAGTGCTGGATCCGGAAGATTCACTTTTCCTTTCCATTCCCCTTTTGTTATATCGCTCCAATCTTCAGGCGCTGTCTTCACATTTTTTGTGTTATACACAATTCCTAATGCTGAAGCACTATATCCAAAATAATGTCCTTTATCATCCGACCATTCAGAACGAAGCTTATCAGCTTGTTTCGCTTCTTTATAAGCTAACGTTTGTCCATCCTTTTTTAATCCTTCCATCGATGGTAATGATGCAAGTACGACTACATCAACGACTGGATTTTTCTTTTCAGCTTCCATTCTCGCTAAAATCTTACCTGTTGTTCCTTGAAACATTTCTACTTTTATACCTGTTTTCTTTTCAAAATCCTTTTGAATCTTTTCTGCTAATCCTTTTGGTCCTGCACTATATACAACAATTTTCTTTTCATTCGTAGTTTTACTTTTTGCATCTACATTGCCTGTCTTTGAACTACACCCTGTTACTACAGCCGAAAATAATAAAGTACATACAAATAAAGACTTAAGCGAACTGAATTTCTTCATACGATTCTCCCCCTATATGATGAATACATTTTTTTGGCACATATAACGATACTGGTTTACCGATGCTTAATTTACTATTGTGATAAACTGTCCATATTCCAAGTGCACCCATGTTTACTTTCATTTCATATCGTTCTCCTACATATGTAACGTGCTGAATTTCACCTGTATACATTTCACACACTTCATTTTTCGTCCAGCTCACATGCTCTGGACAAATCATTTGTTTACCCTCTACAAGCCAATTTGCTTTACCAACAAATTTTGCAACAAATTCATGAGACGGCTTCACATAAATATCTTCTGGCGTTCCTTTTTGTAATACTTCTCCTTGTTTCATGACAATAATTTGATCTGACATTGACATAGCTTCCGTCTGATCGTGAGTGACATACAATGCCGTTAAACCAATAGAATGAACGATATCCATAAGCTCTAAGCGCATTTCTTCACGCAAAATTGCATCGAGTGCACTAAGCGGTTCATCAAACAAAATAAAATGAGGTTTTGTTACAATCGCTCTAGCAAATGCAACACGTTGCTGCTGTCCACCAGAAAGTTCGTGTGGATATCTTTTCTCCATACCTTGCAGACGAACTCGCTTTATCGCATCTTCTACCTTTTCTCGTAAATGATTCGTTTGCTTTGTAGCCCTTAAACCAAATGCAACATTTTCAAATACAGTCATATGCGGCCATAAAGCAAAATCTTGAAATACCATACCAATATTACGTTCATGAGGAGATGTTTTTATTTTTTTCGCACCAGAATACATGCACTTATCTCCAAAATATATTTCACCTTTATCTGGCTCTTCAAGTCCTGCAATCATTCTAAGTAAAGTCGTTTTCCCGCATCCCGAAGGTCCTAAAAGTGTGGTGAATTCACCTTGTTTCATGACAATTTGTAACGATTTTAACGCCTGCGTTTTTCCAAACTTCTTTTCTAATCCATGAATTTTAATATCCATCGTTTCACCTCTTTCCCCTCACTCTTAACCTGCTTTCATTCTATCTGGAAGATTTATACTGAATGTTAATGTACTGTAAAGATTAAATTAAAAAACTTCTAATAAACTATTTATTTCTATAGATTTTTTCTATAGTTAAAATAAAAAAGGCGGCAACTCATAATGAATCTCTTAAAATTAGAAATTGTAGTGCTTATTAAGAAATATAAAAAACTTACACTTGTTGCAGAAAAACTTGGTGTTAAACAACCTACTATTACATTCCATATAAAAAGCTTAGAAGAGGAACTGGGTGTACCTTTATTTGAATTACGATCCGGGAGATATTTCTTAACGGAGGCTGGTGAGGCATTGCATCATTATGCTTGTAAAATAGATGCACTTATGAAAGAAGCTAGGCGGGTCACGCAAGAGTTTAAAGATTTTCATAAAGGCGCTATAACAATTGGCGCTAGTTATGTACCAGCGACTTATCTTTTACCAGAAATTATTCACCAATTTCAATGCGAATTTCCAAATATAAAAATAACACTCATGGTAAAAACAGCTCCTGAAATTCGAACGATGCTACAAAATCATGAAATTGACCTCGGGGTAATTTCTGCAGCACCGTTTGATGAATCCCTTTTAAAACAGACAAATGTAATGCCTGATACACTTGTTCTTGCTTTCTCCAAAGAACATCATTTTTCAAAAAAAGAAAATGTATCACTACAAGATATCGAAAAGGAACGTATATTATTGCATCGTAATCCATCTACAACGAGAGATTTACTTACAAAATGGACGTTAGCTCATAACATTACGTTCCAATCTGAAATTGAATTAGATTCATTAGAAACGATGAAACAAATTTTAAAATATGGTAATGGCATTGCTTTTATTTCTAAACTCGCTATCGAACAAGAAATACAACGAAATGAACTACGCTACATACCCATCCCTGGATTTGAATTTCAACGTAACATTTATACGATTCATCATGAGGACAGATGGAATTCTAAAATTATTTCTTTTTTACTACATAGCATCACTTCTTATGCCGCAAAAAATTAAAAGGCTGTCGTTATACACGACAGCCTTTCAAACTATAACTCTATTTATTTTTCTTCGCTTCAATTTTTGCTTGCGCCTCTTCAGCCTTATCTAATGCTTCTGAAACTTTCTTCTCTTTTTCTTTCACGTCATCTATACTATCGACCGCTTTAATCAGTTTATCAATTCCCTCTTCTTCTACCTTTCTCCGCTTTGCCACTCTTTCATTTACTTTCTTTTCCACATCTTTTGCTTTTTGAAGCATATTCTCTGCATTTGATGTTACAGCTGTTTCAAGTGCATCGTCTTTTTTCATTTGCAACACTTCATTTGCAATGTCTTTTGCTTCTAAATACTTACCATCTTTTAATGCTGTTGCTCCGTGATCCATTTTCTCGGCCATTTCTTTATATGATTTTGCTTCATTTCCTGACTTTTCTTTTTCCGCTTTTTCAAACCACATCGTTGCATCACTATATTTTTCATCTTTCAACGATTGCATACCTGTTTCTATATATGTGTCATAATTACTACATCCAGCCATTACGACTAACAGAAAAAGCATAACAAAACTTAATTTTTTCATGATGTTTTCTCCTTTTCTTTGCCTGCTCACTATACTGTAACATACATGAAAAAGAGTTTCAAAAACTAAAATACTAATTTGGTCATTTTTATAATGTTAAGTCGAATTTTTATTATTTTCTTATTTTTAAGCCGACACACCTACTTGTTTTTTCCTTATATGTTGCTTTACTCCAACTAATACAACTAACAATAAACCTCCGCCTATCGTCATCATAACAATGCTAGTTGGCAACATATCTAATAATAATCCATATACAATCATACCGAGTGGTGCGATTGCAGTAGCAATTGTTTCAAGTAGGCCAAACACACGCCCTAAGTAGCTCGGATCTGTCGTTTTTTGCATATGTACTTGCATCGGAATATTTACAATCATAATTGCTATACCCGTTAACATCATAAAAGCAATATAGTAAATAAAACTTGCCCCTTTTGAAATGGTAACTACCAATGGGAAGACTGTACATAAACTTAAACCCGCAAACAAAAACAGCCCAGTATAAATAGAACGAAACGGATTATTCACTTCTTTACGCACCGATAAAGCAATCGCACCCATTAGCATCCCGACTGCTAACATTCCCTCTACGATACCGAGTTGCTTTGAAGATAAATGCAATGTATGGACGATAATGTATGGAAGTGCAACGGTTAGCCCACACGCAAAAAAGTTTACCCACAATGCTATTTTCATTAAACCATATATTTCATGCTGTCGTTTTACATATGAAAACCCTTCTTTTATACTCGTCAAGAAATCCTCTTTACTCTCAGCCACTTCTTTTTTATATAAATCAAATACAATAAATAATTGCAAAATAACTGCTAAAAAGAACGTAACACTATTTAACAAAAAAAACGACTTAATTGAAAAGAAACCAAATACAACTCCACCAATAATTGGCCCTAAAATATTTGATAAAGAAGCTGCCGTTTGATTTAAAGCACTCGCTTTTTGAATACGCCCCGCATCTACTAAATTAGGAATAGACGAAGTTAATGCAACAGAATAAAAACTTGCACAAATTGATAATAATGCTGCTGAAATATAGATAAAAAGAAGTGAAGGTCCAAATATAGTAGCAAAAATAAACATAATAAGCATCGTTACACTACTTAATAAATCCGTGCCAATGACAAGCCATTTTCGATTCACACGATCAGCTACAGCACCTGCAATCGGACCACAGATCATCCTTGGTAGTGATCCGCAAACGAGCGTAATAGCAAACCCCATCCCTGAACCAGTTGTCTTTAATACGTATAACCCCATTGCGAATGTATAAATACCTGCTCCTAATAAAGACGTCATCTTTCCAATCATCATCAAAATAATATTTCTCGTTGCAACTTTCATTCTTGTATCATGTTGTCCTATACTTATATCTCCCATAATGACTTTCTCCCCTTAAAAGTTAAATTGTGTTAAACTTATTATATAATCAACTTTCCAATTTTTACAACAAAAAGTTAAATACAATTTAACTTTTTAATGATAAAGGAGCAATAATATGGCAACTCTCGGCGAAAAAATTAAGGCATTACGAAAAGAAAAAAAACTTACACAAACAGAGCTGGCAGGTTCGGAACTGACAAAAAGTATGCTTAGTCAAATTGAAAACGGAAAAGCTACACCTTCCATGAAAACATTACAATATATTGCTGAAAAACTTGAATGTGAAACGAGCTTTTTATTAGAGGAAGACGATGATGAAATTGTAGAACTCATTACAAAAATGGAGCAACTCATAAAGGAAAATAAATGTGATGAAGTATATGAAACTCTACTACCGATTGTTCAAAAAGAGCTATCTTCTACTATAAATACGGCTCGTTTATATAAACAGTTCCTAACAGGAGCAGCTATTATGAACGATTATAATATTGAATCTTACGTTGAAACCGCTGTTTCTATATTTGAAAAATATACTTTATATCGAGAAAGCACTGAAACGAAACTACTGTTTTACTATATGCTCTACAAACGGAAAAAATATAAAGAATGTTTACAGTTGATTACCAAAATTCGCGATGAATATAAAACGAAGAATTTAGAAATGGATCTTATTACACATATACAATTATATTTAAAAGAAGCAATTATTTTACTCGCATATGGCAATTATGAAAAATGTGAAAAAGTCATTTTAGATGCACTTGCATTTTCAAAAAAACACCAAGTGTATTATAAAACAGATGAATTTTACCGTATTTTATCTTATCAAAAAATCATTACAACTGATAAAGAACGATATTTATATTACATAAAAAAATCTGAGCAATTTGCCATTTTTACAGAAGATACTTTATCCGCTGCAAATATACATATATTAAAAGCTTATTACTACAATACCGTTACGAATGAATATACAATTGCATTAGAACATTTAGAACAATTCCGAGAAAAACTAAAAGATGTACCAATTTTTCAAGACGATGGACTGTATTATATTGAAAAAGGAAAATCTTTGTATGGCTTAAAACGTTATAAGGACGCTTTGGAAACATTAAAACATGCTACTATACCAGATTATATGAGTCATCCACTTGATCAATCATGGTTATTAACGGCTGGATCTTATCGTGCTCTTTGCTATATAGAACTTCAAGATAAAACAGCTGCACTCAAAGAAGCAAAAGAAGCAGTTCAAGCGATAGATAGCTATCCTGATTCCATCTTCTCTTCATTTATTAAAGGAACATTACAAATAATACAAAAACTTTAAGAATGTCTCGAAATGGTATATTATTCCTCTTTTTTAGCAAAGATAATAATGATGGGAGGAATATAAATGAATATTCAACGTGCAAAAGAGCTTTCTGTGTCATCAGAACAAGCAAATGTCAGTTTTCAAGGCATGCCTGTTACAATTCAACACGTCGATGAAAACAACGAAACCGCCCGCATATATGAAGTAAAAAATCCAGGACGCGAATTAACTGTTCCAGTTAATAGCTTAGAG
Organism: Bacillus sp. BPN334; assembly: GCF_008368885.1. Taxonomy (NCBI): domain Bacteria; kingdom Bacillati; phylum Bacillota; class Bacilli; order Caryophanales; family Bacillaceae; genus Bacillus; species Bacillus sp. BPN334. The sequence goes on from NZ_QOZW01000020.1 coordinate 236,240, forward strand.
GAAATATAAAAAATGCCACTTCGATTTTGAAGTGGCATTTTTCTTCCTTTAGATTACTTATTATAAATTTCTTCTATCATCTATTTTACAGGAGCTGAAAAAATAAGAATTTTCTACTTCTTTTCTTTTTATGACCTGCTAGAATACAAACTATGGATTAATTATTTGTACTATACATTAAGGGGGAAAGACAATGAAATCTGATTTAGAAAAAAACAAACCTTATTATGCAGTTATATTCACTTCTAGTTTATCAAATGATACAACAGATTATAGTACCGTTGCCGAAACAATGGAGGAACTTGCGAAACAGCAACCTGGATTTTTAGGTGTAGAAAGTGCACGAGATAATTCGGGCCTCGGCATTACAATTTCTTATTGGGAATCACTTGAAGCAATTGAAAATTGGAAAAAGAACGCCTTACATAAAGAAGCGAAAAAAAGAGGCCGTGAGCAATGGTATGAAAACTTCCACCTGCGTATTTGCCTTGTTGAGAAAGAATTTAAGTTTCATAGAGGTACATTGTAACGATGGAGAAAAAATTAGCTCTCGTTGCTGTTCATGAAATTTATGGTGTGAACGACCATATGCATCACGTTACCCACCACTTCACTTCATCTCATATAGATGTATTCTGTCCTAATCTTCTACAATCGCAACATGCATTTCATTATAGTGATGAAGAAAAAGCATATCAACATTTTGTAAATAATATTGGATTTGATGATGGAAAAGAACAAATTAAAGAATTCATCAATACTCTTTCAAGTAATTATTCACATATTGGACTTATCGGCTTTAGTGTTGGCGCTACCATCTCATGGCTATGCAGTAACAATCCGAAAATAGATTTTATTATCGGATGTTACGGTTCCCGTATACGTGACTATATTCATATAAAACCTACATGCGCTACCTTACTTATTTTCCCTGAAAAAGAAGTTAGTTTTTCAGTATCCTCTTTCATTCAAACATTGCAGCAACAAAAAAATCCTTTATTAGAAATAAAACAACTACACGGTGAACATAGTTTTTTAAATCCGTACACTGAAAAATATAGAGCGAACTCTACAAAGCAGGCATACAATGTAATAGATGCATTTCTTGCAAAAACAATCTTATAAAGGAAATCCAAATAACGCTTACATTACTCTTACTTCCTTTCATATTCATTGCCTTTTTCGCAGCGCTAACTATCATTTTTATAACTGTAAAAAAAGGGGAGTTTTTCAAACGCCCCCACTTACAATCTATTATCGTTTGCATTTTATTTTTTACAAATTGGATCTTATATTCAACAACTTTTTATACGTTACCTCCCGAGAAAGTTAGCGAATTCATATTCTTGCCCATTTGGTTTCTCCTTTGTATTTTAGGATGTATCGTTTTCTGGCGCGAATGGAGAAATAATCGTGTGTTCTCCATATGTATCTGTTTTCTTTCCGTTATTAGTTTTCTATTTGGGTTATTGTTGTTAGTTCTTTCGGGGATGTAATAGAAAAAGGAAGAAAAGCCAACTTTCAACTTTTCTTCCTTCTATGTTTACCTTTAGCTTTCACTGTCACTGATTCACAAGGTGTATAATATATTTGAGGTGTCGCCTTATCAACAAACATCATAAACGTAATGAAGCCGATAATAAAGAAAATAAACAACGTTAACAAAATTGCTCCTATCGTTAAAAGTATCATAACACCACCCCTATATCTTTCATGTTATTACACCTTTCGCTATTATATGAGCGTAATCCTTTTTAGAAAAAGAAACGTAACAAAATAATCACAATCACTCCCGTTAATACTGTACCTAATAAACTACGAGTATATATTGCAACAAGAAATGTTGGGATTGCTGCGATAAGGTAATCCCACTGCATCGTCTCATGCATAAATAATACTTGTGCTAAAAGTGCTGCTAATATCGCAATGGGTATGTAATTTAACCATTTTAAACCCCATTCTGGAATTTGTAGTTTACTAAACACGAGTAGAGGTAAAATACGTGGCACGAGTGTGACAGCTCCTGCTGCTAGTAAAAGTAATAGTACGTCCAATCTCATTTCCATTTTTCAATCACAACTCCAATCGTCGCAGCTAATAATGTTGCGATAATAACCGCTATACTATCTGGCATAAATAAGTGTGAAACGTATGCGATCATAATCGCTACAATTGCAACAGTAAGATGAATTGCTAGTTTCGGTTTACTACTTATGAGCTGAAGAACAAATAATCCGATAAACATTGCTGGTAATGCATAATCCATGCCATATGTATGCGGATCTGGTATCCACTCACCAAACAGCCCGCCAATAATAGTAGCAAGAATCCAATTTAAATATGCTGTGACATTTAACCCCATCATCCACCTGTCACCTACATATCCTTTTTGCGCTGCGTGCTGCACTGCAACGCCGAACGTTTCATCTGTAATTTGAGAACCGATAATTACATTTTTTAATAGAGGAAGTTTCGTAAAGTATGGTGCAAGGGCAGCACTCATTAGAAGGTGGCGTAAATTAACAAAAAAGACGGTAAAAATAATTGCTGAAGCAGGAGCGCCAGCTGCATACATACCAGCTAATATAAATTGGGCAGAACCTGCATAAATTAAAGTGGACATAAACGCAATTTCAATGATTGAGAAACCTGCTGTTTTTGCAATTACACCAGCTGCTATACCGATACTTAAATAACCAAATACAGTTGGTAAACAATCTTTTACTCCTTGCTGAAATGTATCATCGCTCTGAAAAGCTACATGGGCCTGAGCTTTACTCATTCGTATCATCCTCCATTCCTTCCATCGTTCGTTTTCCTGTTACGACATGAACTAAATCTATATTTTCACGCCATAACGTATCTAACTTATCAGCCCCAAACTCCTTCGTAATTTCTTCAACCATAATATCGTGCCGCACATACTCTGTAGCAACGAGAACTAAAGCTGGGTCATACGTTGTAACGGCCCATGAAGTGCTATCATTTGAGAAGTTCGCAATTAATACTTCCTCTCCATCACGAGCAATAACGGTTAAATGACCACCCATTCTCTTTTCAACAACGTGGGGCGTCATATAATTATGGTGAAACGTCGCACCTATTTTTGTATTGGGAGCGCCAAATAAGATTGAAAATATATGTACACCTTCCTCTTCCTTTTGACGAATATATGGCTCAATTTCATGCACTTGATCTTCCCAAACAGAAATCCATAGCTCTTCCTTCGCCCTATTAATTATATTGCATATTTCTTTTACAACACGATCATTGGAGCGAATATGCGAAATTACATCTATTTGTCGCTCTTGTTCTAAACAATTTAATTTTCGGTCTAAAAATTCAAAGGAATTTTCAAAATCTTTTCGCATTCGATCCATTAACTCCGTAGCTGGTACTGGTACATATTTCACTGGTTCAGTAGGAACGATATGCACCGCTCCTTTATCCATCAATTTACCGAGTACTTCATAAATCATCGAACGCGGTACCCCTGTTTGCTTACTCACTTCATACCCGGTTACTGGGGAATGTTTTAATAGTCCAATATACGCTTTACATTCGTACTGGGAAAAACCTAACTTTTGTAATTCCTTTATAATTTCATCCATCAGCAATCCCTCACATTCTATATAACTCTCATCTCAAAACGATACATGTTTATTAGTAGTTATTAGTATACCTACTAATATAAAAAAACAGACCCACAAAGTCAATTGATAATTCTGAAATTTAACCCAAAAATAAAAAGCCTTCTTATGAAAGGCTTTTTGTACATAACACTCCTGTTATTTTAACTGCAAAGTTTTTGGCGACTTTCCCCTTAAATGCTCCCGTAAAGTAGAGCCTGTATACTCTTCCCTAAATACACCGGCCTTCACGAATAAAGGAATAACTTCACTAAAGAATAGATTTAGTGACTTTGGCGGTCCTCCTGGAATAGCAATAAATCCATCTAACGCCCCTGCTTCAAATCTATCTATAATTTGTTTCGCAACGTCTTGTGGTGTACCAACCGCGACCCAATGGGCGGAGCCAACAACTTCTGGTCGTTCTAGTATTTGTTCAACAGTTGGTTCATTTTTAATAATGTAGTTCCGTAATAATTCGGCATGAGTTTTACTGCGAACAGCTTGATCCCGACTTGGCAGCATCTCTTCCGTAATCTTACTTTCTAGCGGAATCCCTCTAACGTCTAATCCGAGAACCATTTCGAGTAACGAGAATCTCTTCTCTTTTGTGAGATGTTGATGTGCTTGCCTATGCATTTCTAACGCTTCTTCATATGTATCACCAATAAAGAAATATAATCCAGGTAATACGCGTATATCATCTTGCTTTCGGCCATGCTGTTCTGCTCTTCTTCTTAAATCTTGACGCAGTTCCATTCCTGACTCTACATCTGGCGTTGCAGCAAAAATTGCATCCGCAACAGAAGCAGCAAAATTCCGTCCTGACTCTGAAGCACCAGCTTGAAATAATGGCATTTCCCCTGAAATATGCTGCGGAATATTAAGTGGACCTTTCACCTTAAAGTATTCACCATTATGCTCAATAGGCTTTACCATTTCTCTAATAACATCAGGATTATCTACTTTCAATACTTCATTCGGGTGACTCCCCCAAAGTTTTCTTACTAACGCTGTACATTCTGCCGCTTTGGCGTATCGTTCCTCAGATGATGACATTCCTTCCTCACCAAAGTTTTCAGCGCCGTCAATGGATGTAACAATATTCCACCCTACTCGGCCTTTACTAATCCAGTTCAAAGATTGTAATTGCCTCGCTAATATATATGGTGGGTAAAACGAAGTTGACGCAGTCGTAACGACTCCAATTTTTTCTGTTGCATAAGCAATAGCAGTAAACAGTAATGTCGGATCTAAAATGACATTCCCTTTATTACGAGCAATTAAATCCGGGTGCGCCACTAAATAATCTGCTTTAAAAACAAAATCTAACTTAGCCTGTTCTGCCTGTTTCGCTAACTCTACTTGTTCATCAATTCCTGAATCAAATATACAGTCTTCTTCTTTCTTTCTCGAAATTAAACATAACCCAATGCAAAGTTGTTTTTTTGTAGACATATACACACCATCCCCTTATTTTTAATTCATCTAGTTAAATAAATGTTGCTATCATTATAAAATTCTATTCTTATACAAACAGATAAAGTGATAATGATTATCAATATCATTTTATGGGGTAACTGTAATAAAAGCAATAAAAAAAGACTCCCGCTAACGGAAGTCTCCTATCTCAATATTTCATTCGCTTCTTTTTCATAAATTTTATCAAATGAAGTCATAACGCGTTGTGACGCTGAAATCATTTTTTGATCCGTCATAAGATCAGCCATCTCTTTCGTCATATCTACATTTGAATTTTCTAGCATATGATTTTTTACTGTCCCTACCCCGTTCGGTAAATCAGCAATGTTTCCTTCTGCTAGAGTAAAGCTTTTGTTCTCTCTTTGTACGAGACGATTATTCGCTTCTGCACCTACTGTTTTTGTTTGCAGGCGAGCAATATTATTTTGCGTCACCGCATCATATAACGTACCGTCTGCTTGTACAGCTACCTTTGCTCCTTCTGGAATACGAATACGTTCATTATTCTCACCCATTACGAAAGCACCTGAAGTTGTTTGCAGATAACGATCACTATTTACTGTAAAACTACCGTCTCTTGTTAAAAACGTTTCATTATTTTTAGATGTAACGAAAAACGAAGCTGTGCCGGCCGTACCGTCATCTAAAAAGAAATCTGTAGCACTATTTGTCATTTGTATATTTCCTTGTACTAAGTTCACATGCGTTGCGGCTGGCACTACAGCGTAATCAGTCGAACCGATATTTGTCACAGCCCCATCTCCGCGGCGATATGTGTCTTGTACATCAAACACTTTAGAAGTCATATTTTCTGCTTTAAATCCTGTCGTTTGAGCATTTGCAACGTTATTCGAATGAACATTAATGCGCTGCATGTAATTCATCATACCCATAGAACCTATATAAAGACCGTTCATACTCGTTTGAATAAGGCAGTTGCCTTATCCTTCACCTCTTTTCTATGATGTTTGCAACATTTGTTTCGCTAAATGTTCAGCTGTAGCGATATGTATATGTTGCTTCACGTCTTGTCCGTCTGTCATTAATACAATTGGAGCCGATGATACGGCTGGAATTTTCAACAATTCACCACTACTTGCTGTTTCATCAAATTTCGTAAATACGATACCATCAATATGAATATCTTTAAAGTTCGTAATGATTTCAATCATATCTTTACTTTTCATCGAAGCTGATAACGTTAAACAAATATAATCTGGCTCTACTTGTCCCATCGTTTCAATCATTTCTTCTACTGTTTCTGACGCACGATAATTTTTCCCAGCTGTATCAATTAAAATATAATCGACGCGCGCTTCTTCTTTAAAATACGTAAGCGCTCTTGTCATTGCAGCTTCATCACGAACAGCGATTACTTCAAATCCCATTGTTTTCACATAATCTTGCAGCTGCTGAACTGTCCCAATACGTGAATGGTCTGTCGTAATAAAACCGACCGTTTTTTTCTTACCGTGAAATTGCCATGCCATTTTCGCAAGTGTCGTCGTTTTTCCAACTCCAGTTGGACCAATTAATGCTATTGTTTGTACTTCTTTTTCAAAAACGTTTTCCGTGTTGAAATGGGATCTCATATCTTCCAATATGTATCCGATCACTTCTTCTTCTGTAATCATCGTCGCATTCTCAAACTTCACTTTTAACTTTTCAGCATATGCATGAATGAAGTATTGTTCTACATCGTTTTGTTCTAGCATGCGAATTACTTTTTGAATAATAAACGGTACAGATTCTTGGTTTTCTTTTTTTACAACCACTTCTTCTTTCTTGACCGGAACAACTTTTTTCACAGTTTTTTGCTTTTTTGTTACTTTCGCTACTTTCGTTTCTTCCGTCTGCTTCACAACGACGATACCTTTTTCAAACAGCTTTAATAGTTTCTCTTTCTTTCTTGTCCATTCTTCACTATTTCCTGTTTGCATCGCCGCATATGACATAGAAGTCGTCACGTTTTCTAAATTGTGCAGTACCGATTGAATTCCGTTCGCCTTCACAATTTGTTCTGAAGGATCATTTACAACATCCATTAATTGTTCATGAAATTGAGCTGTGCCTTCATTCACTTCTTCCTGTTTATCCTCTGGAAAAGCAACTAACATTTCATAATTCTTTTTCCAAAAAAACGGGATATTTCGTTTTACACTTTCATCGACAACGTAATAATAATCTGTACCATATTGGTCAAATAACTTTCGATACAATTCATTTTTCGAAGCTGCTTTTATTCGCATTAACGCTTCTTTCTTTTCTGTACTTTCCATTACTTCACCCCCTACTATTCAATATAGGCAATTTGATCTACAACAATTTCCGGTGCTAATTCGCTAATACAAAGTACTTGCGCTTCTACTTGATAACGCTCAAGAAGTCTTACAATCGCAAATCTGAAATCTTTTCTACGCGTTAATAATACTGGTTCTCTTCCCATTAAACGAGCTTGTTTAAAGACACGCTGTACTTGTTCAACAACACGTGTTTCTAAATCTAAATCCCAGTTTAATAAGTAACCTTGGTATGAATTATTTACAACATCCGCATCTAACTCGATTGAATCCGAGAAGAGCGCCGCATAAATTTTACCGTCAGGATTTTTCGCATTTTCACAAATCACTTTTGAAATACATTCACGGACGAATGATGTTACACCGTCGACATGATTTTGATAAATTTCTTTTCCATCAATAATACCTTCAATAATAGTTGGTAAATCACGAATAGAAATTCCTTCTTTTAGAAGTTGTTTAATAACATTTTGAACGAGTGATAAGTCGATTTCTTTCTTCTTAATCTCTTCTAATAAAACGCCGTTATCATTTTCAAGCGAGTTAATTAAGTCTTTTACATGTTGACGCTGAATTAACTCATGAAGATTACGTCTAACGACAACATCTAAATGTGTAATTAATATGCTAAGTGGCTCTAATACTTGATAGCCTTTCATTTGTGCATCTTGTACCATATGCTCTAAAATCCAATATCCATCTTCTCCGAAAATTGGATCTTTCGCTGGTTCTGCATCTAAATCTGCCATTACATTCGGTGTTTTCAGTGCTAATAAATAACCTGATTTTAAAACACCTTCAGCTGCCTTCGCACCTTTAATACGAATAATGTAACGTCCTCGTGGTCTAAAACTCGTATTATCTTTAAAGTTAATGCCAGGAACGTTAATACCAAGGTCGGTAATAATCGACTTCCTCATGAGAACAACTTTATCACGAGCTGTTTCCCCGTTAATCTTCTGCTTTACAAGGGCTGCTAAATCTAAACCGAGTTCTACTATAATTGGATATTTATCTGTAAATACTCCGAATGAATCTTCCACTTGTTGCAGTTGCTCATCTTCGCCTTGAATCATTTCTAATTCTTTTTGAAGCTCGTCTTCTTTTTCTTTCTTTATTCGGTTTTTATTACGAATTCCTAAGAAAATAATTGTTCCACCAACGAGTGCGAATGGTAGAAATGGTAGCGGCGTGAAAATACCCATCGCAATAAATAAACCACCAAGCGCATATACAACGACTTCATGTGCTAATAACTCTTTAAAGATACCTTCTGTTACTGTATCCGCTGAGCCATCAAATACACGCGTTACGATAATACCTGTTGAAATCGCAAGCATTAACGAACCGATTTGGTTTACGATTCCGTCACCGACAGTTAGCTGTGTATAGTGAATCGCTGCTTCAGCAAAACTCATTCCTTGCTGCATTATGCCGACAATTAAACCGAAAATAATGTTTACGAATAAAATGACGATCCCGAAAATAACGTCCCCTTTAATGAACTTCCCGGCACCATCCATCGCCCCGTAAAACTCTGTTTCCATATTTAATTTTTTTCGTTTTGCCTGTGCATCTTTTTCAGTAATAATACGCTGGTTTAAATCCGCATCGATTGACATTTGTTTCCCGGGTAAAGAATCAAGTGTAAAACGAGCTGCAACTTCAGCAGTACGAGACGCACCGTTTGCAACGATAAACTGGAATATGATTAATACTATGAAAATAACGATACCAATTAATAAGTTCCCGCCAATTACAAACTGACCGAACTCTTCAATAACATGCCCCGCATTTCCGTCTGTCAAAATCGCTCGCGTCGTCGATACGTTAATCGATACGCGGAAAATCCCGATTAATAACAGCATCGTCGGAAATGACTTTAATTCATCCCACTCGTTAATACTTGTTGCTCGCATATAAATAAGCACTGACATACTTAGTAAAAAAACGATAACGATATCAAGTATAAATGGTGGAAGTGGAATTAAGAGCGCCACTACGAATGACGCTGCTAAAAAGATAGAAAAATAGGTTCTTGCAGAATCTATCTTAAACACAAGAGATCTCCTCCAACCGCGCTATTATACTTCAAGTTCATTCGTTTGAATTAAATAGCGCATAACTTCAATTACAGCTACGTATAAATCTTCTGGAATCGTCTCATCTTCCTCGACTTGATAATATAAAGAACGAGCAAGCGGACGGTTTTCCACCATTGGTATTTCTTGTTCTCGGGCAAGCGTTCGTATATATAATGCGAGCTCATCTTCCCCTTTTGCAACGACAATTGGCGCCGCATCGACCTGCTTATTGTACCGAAGTACGACCGAAATATGAGTCGGGTTGTTTACAATAAACGTTGCACCATCCATCTTCTTCGCAATTGTCCCTTGCAAGATCGCATGCATAAAGTTTTTTCGTTTCCCCTTTACTTGTGGGTCCCCTTCATTATCTTTATGCTCTCTTTTTACTTCTTCTTTTTTCATCTTAATATCTTGTTCGTACTCCCATTTTTGATAAATAAAATCAATAATAGAAAGAACGATTAATATAATTAAAATAGCTAAAAAGATAAATTTAATTTGCCTAATAATTTCAGTAAGTGACGCAGTCCAGTTAAATCCAATCATACTAACGATTTTCTCTAAATTCTTTTTAAAGAGAATGTAAGCGACGTAACCGATTAATCCCATATAAAACAGTGATTTCAAAATATCTACTAAACTTTTACGACTAAACAATCTCGTAAAATAGTTTTTTGGGTTAATACGCGACGCTTTCGGCTTAATGACTTTAGAAGAAAATAAGAAACCGACTTGAATCATATAATTGAATAAATGAAAAGCGTATACGAGTATTAATATCGGAGCTGATACTTTTAGTAATAAAATACCCATTAAATAAAAATACTCGGTCGAATCTGTATTTTTTCCAATTTGCTCAAACAGTACCGCGACAGAATTTGCAATCTCATAACCGAGCCAATCCCCGAAAAAGTAAACGACAACTGCTAATACAAGTATGGAAAATAAATTATTTAAATCTTTACTCCGGGCAATATTCCCTTCTTCACGCGATTTCTTACGCTTCTGCGGGGTGGCCTTTTCTGTTTTATTATCCTTTGCCATGCGCGTCCCCCTACTTCGTTAAGAAAAAGTTAAATAGTTTTGTATATTCTTCAAGCAATACATCCGTCATATTTTTAAACACATAACCGAGCATCGGTACACTCATCGCAATAAACAAAATACCACACGTAATTTTAATGACGAATGCATTCATAAAAATATTTAATTGTGGTGCATTTTTTGCGATTAAAATAAGAACAAAGTTAATGATGAATAAACTTCCCATAAGCGGAAGAGCAATTTCAACCGCTGATGTAATCGCAAATAATAACGTTGCGAGTAGACTATCTAAAAAACTAGTCGTCAGCAATTTTGAAATCGCCTCTGTATATTGAAACGACTTTAAAATCGTGGCAACGAAATAATTAATGCCGCCAAGTGAAATAAAAATAATGAGGAAAAATATATCAAAAATGGTTGATAGTAAAGTAGACTGTGAGCCTGCATTTACATCAAACAAACTTGCCTGTGATAAACCGATATCGAAGTCTAAAATATGCCCTGCCATTTTTGGAATGTTCCACAGCATTTCTACAATTTTTGAAAGCGATAATCCGATTACAATTTGCGTTCCTGCATAAGCTGCAACGTCCCAAGTTGTCTTTATGTGAGAGACATCAACTTGATCGGCCACTGTAATTGAAAGAGCAAGTCCTACTGTAACCTTTGCCATCGCTGGAATGGATCGACCTGAGAAAAACGGTAAAAAATATAAAAATGAAGTAATGCGGCAAAACGCAAAAAACGTCGCCGCCCATAATTCCATATTCATTTCAGTTCACCTATCTTAGTACGAACGCAATAGCGATGGGATTTTATCAAATAAATCTAAAATAAGCGTCGTTAACTCTTGAAACATCCACGGACCCAAAATGATAATAACGAGTACAATACTCGCCATTTTCGGTAAAAACGTCAGCGTTTGCTCTTGAATTTGCATCATCGCCATAATGACAGCGATGATAATAACGACAATCATACTTACGCCGGCAACCGGCATTAAAATCATAACCCCTTTATAAAAAAAGGTTTGAAAAATATCTATAATTGGTGACGTATTCATTTATATGACTCCTATCACATAGCATCAAACGCTTCAGGCGACCGTTTTAAACATAATGTCGACGATTTTTGTATATCCACCTAAATATACGAAAACAAGTATTTTAAACGGTAAACTTAAAATCATCGGCGGTACCATCATCATCCCGAGGTACATTAAAAGTGTACTAATAATCAAATCTATAAATACAAACGCTAAATAAATGAACATCCCCGTTAATAATCCCTTTTGAATTTGCGTTAACGTAAAGGATGGTACGAGCGTAAATAAGGAAAGATCTTTCAAATCTTTCGGCAACTCTTCTCCGCGCACTTTCAGCATCATTTTTAAATCATGCTTATACGTATGCTTTGACATATACTCTTTCATAATCGGAGCTGTCGTCTCCGCAGCTTGACTTACTGTTATTTTCTCTTTCGTCATCGGATCCCACACATCGCTCTTTAGCTGCCCAAGTACAGGCTGCATCGTAAAGAGTGATAAAAATAATGCAAGTCCAACAAGTACTTGGTTCGGTGGTAAATTCATTACCCCAAGTCCTTGACGTGTAATCCCAAGAACGATCATAAAATAAGTAAAATGTGTAAATAATAGAACGATAGAAGAAGATAATGATAAAAGGGTAACGAGCGCAAATAATTGTACACTTGAATTACTCGTAAACTCTTTTCCATTTTCGAAATTAATAAAACCGTTCGGGGCCGCATACGCTGGATTTACAAAAATAATTGAAAAAACGATAGAAAATACGAAAATAACGGCTAATAATGATAACTGTTTCTTTATTCTCATGATGGATCCTCTACTTTTTTCGTTTCACTCTTCACCGCGTCTTCTAGCGCTTGTTGAAACTGATTTCCTGTTAATTGCACAGATTGTACACCGTTATTACTAATAACAGTGAACACTTGCTTGCCATCCACTTCAAATAAAAAGGCACTCGTTTGATGATTTAAATACACGCCGTCTTTTACTTGAATATGGCCATTTTCACCTTGTTTAAAAAACTGCTGCTTGCGCGTCTTTTTCGTCATATAATATGCACCGTAGCCGAGCGCACCAAACAGTAAAACGACTTGAAATAAGGTCGTCATATACGACATATGACTCCTCCTCTACTCTTTATCTTGCATTTGACTTTGCGCTTTCATAAGCGCAGCTTGCTTCTTGTCAGCTTCAATTTCAGAAATGATAATACCGAACTTCTCGTCCATTACGATCGCTTCCCCAATGCCGACTTTCATATTACTTAAATACACATCTACTTTATGTCCTAAGTTTTTCTCTACTTCCAGAACATCGCCCACTTTTAACTGTTTCACATCACCAAGTGTAATAGATGACTTCCCAAGCTTTACACCAAGTTCAATCGAAATATCTGAAACAGTATCAATATGTGCTTTACCCGCTTCATTTCGCTTTCCTGCAAAATCTTCTAATCCCATTAATGATACAGGAGATACTTCATGCTTCATATAGATCCTCCTACTCTACAAAACTTTTAAATAAGAGCGCCTTACGCGTTCCATCTTTTCCAATAAAACAATTAAATTTATGCTTTCCATCTACATAACCAAGTAATTCATCCGAAACTTTCGTATGAAGCGGAATAATATCGCCTTCTTCAATTTGTTCAATCTCACCCATTGTCATCTTTTGCTCGCCAATTGCAACGTGAACAGGTTTATACACTTGATTTACTTTCACTTCCACTTCAGACGTATACTTTTTACGCTTATCCGAAGAATGTTCGACAATATTTTCAGACGTTAACTTATCCATAATTTCTTCAACAGATAAGAACGGAATACCGATACGCACCGTCGTATTCCAAAAATCTGTTTTCATATTTACGTTCAGTAATGAAATGATATCACTCGCTGTCGTAATCTTTAATGCATTCGGATCTGTCTCCGTCGTTACAAATTTTGGTTCAATCGCAACAACGCTTTCAAATGATTGCTCTAAATTTTTACAAAGGAGCATAAAAATATTATCCAGTGTTAAAAACTCAAATGCGGTAAGTGGTCTGCGCATCGTAAAGTTACGCTTACTATCCCCGCCAAGCCAACATTCATGAATATAAATAACGAACGCTAAATCAATCTCAATAACAATTTCTCCAAGCTCTGGAAGGCCAAGATCAATAACGCAATATAAATAGTAATCTTTCGGCATTTTCTCCACATACTCACTCGTAAATGGAACTTGCTCAACCGTTGAAGGCTCTAGCTCAATCGGAATACGCATACGCGCTGCCAACGTCTGTGACGTCTGTTTACCAAATGTAGAAGCAATCGCTTGCAAGCTACGTAAATGCTCAACACCGAACTTCTCCGGTCTATTAAAATCATACTCTTGAAATTTCTCTTGCTTCCCTGCTTCTTGTGCGAAAGCTGGCATTTCCTCGCCTTCATTTACCGCCTTCAGCAGGGCATCAATTTGCTCTTGGCTTAATTTTTCGCCACTCATGACAATCCCCTTCCCTACCTTTTCAATTCAACGATTTCAACGTACATCTTCCCGTTTTTCGTCAAAATCTTTCCGGTTCCAATCTCTTCATTCTCAAGCATAAGACGCACCGTATTTTTCGTTGAATTTTCAAGACGATACAATGTACCTTTCGTAATATGAAGCAAATCTTCAATTTTCTTTTTCGTATTTCCGATTTCAAAATAAATTGTTAACGGAATATCATCTTGTAATTTCAAATCTAGCCAACTCCCATATCATGTTCACGAAAATTTCATGTTCTCTCTATATATGAAACTTCTTATTTTGAAACGTCGATATTTAATATTTTTTTAATATATCCTTGCGTTTCTTTAAATGGTGGTACGCCTCCGTACTTTCTCACATTACCAGGGCCAGCATTATAAGAAGCAAGTGCCAATACTAAGTCGCCGTTATTTTTCTTTAAATAACCGCTTAACTCTTTTACACCGCCTTCAATACTTTCAGCTGGTGAAAATGGATTTTTTATACCCATCTCTTTCACATTCGCTGGCATAAGCTGCATAAGACCCATCGCACCTGCATGTGACACCGTTTTCGGATTAAAATTAGACTCTACTTCAATCATTTTTTGAATTAACGTTTTCGGAATTCCGTATGTACGGCTAGCGCGATCAATAATATCCTCATACTTCCCCTCATTGGAAGAACGTATTTTTTGAATATTATACTTCTTCGTTAATTCCCACGTATCAGCAGCCTCATTTTTCGTTTCTGGGAAACGTCGTTCAAACTCTTTTTGTGCGACTTGCACTTCATCTGCTTTCTTCGTTTCAGCCTTTTCTTCAGGCTTACTCGCTTCCTCTACTTTATTAATAGATTGTTCCGGTTTATTTACGACCGTTTCTATTTTTGTAGATTGTACCGGCTGACTCATATCCTCTACACTTGCCGGTTGCGCAGTCCCCTTCGTCTCCTTCGCAGGTTCACTCTGCAACTTCTCTTGAAAACGACTACTAACGAATGCTTGTGGACTACTTAGCTTTTGCTGAATTTGTCCTTTCTTATATGCAAGCACTTCTTTTACTATATTTCCAACTAACATAATATCACCTTTTCGGTAAACAAAGATAATCTAATATTAGAGTTTTTTTTTAAAGTTTGCAATAATCCTTTTAATAATATTGTAATAAAAAAATGAATATATTGTTAAACTGTTATTTTTTTATATTTATTAATTCGAATTTTTAGTTGACACCCGCTATGACAGGGATTACAATAAATCTCGAAATTGATTTTTTCGCATATTACCGTTTTTCAATTTGCAGAAAAGTCAATATAAAAAAATGGGGGTTCTTAATTATGAGAATTAATACAAACATTAACAGTTTACGCACGCAAGAATATATGCGTCAAAACCAATCAAAAATGAGCAATTCTATGGACCGTTTATCAAGCGGTAAACGTATTAACAACGCTTCTGACGATGCAGCAGGTCTTGCAATCGCAACTCGTATGCGTGCACGTGAAAGTGGTCTAAACGTAGCAGCTAACAACACACAAGACGGTATGTCATTAATCCGTACAGCTGACTCAGCAATGAACTCAGTATCTAACATCTTACTTCGTATGCGTGACATCGCTAACCAATCAGCCAACGGTACGAACACTGATTCAAACAAATCTGCACTACAAAAAGAATTTGTTGAATTACAAAAACAAATTACGTATATTGCAGACAATACTCAATTTAACGATAAGAACTTATTAAAAGAAGATAGCGCAGTTAAGATTCAAACACTTGATTCAAGTAGTGCTGCTCAACAAATTGGTATTGATTTAAAAGGTGTTACTCTAGACAAATTAGGAATTGATAAAATTTCTATTGGTGGTGCTGCTACTACTGCAATTGAACAAACAGACATTGACGCTGTTACTACAGGAATTGGTGCCTTAACAAAAGATTCTACAGTAGCTACTGATATTAAGGCTATTAAGGATAGTTTTGATAAAATTAAAGCGGGCATGGATGCTAAAGATGTTACAGCAATTGAAACTGCTCTTAATGGATTCAAAGAAGGTCAAACAACAGCAACAGCTGCAGGTGTTGACGCTATTACAGCTGCTTTAGCAGGTGCTACACTTCCTACAGCAACAGCTGCAGCTGACAAAGTAGATGCTTTAGCAGCTGTCGAAGCAATTGATAAAGCTCTAACAACAGTTGCTGACAACCGCGCAACTCTAGGTGCTACATTAAACCGCTTAGACTTTAACGTAAACAACCTTAAGAGCCAATCTTCTTCTATGGCTTCAGCTGCTTCTCAAATCGAAGACGCTGACATGGCGAAAGAAATGTCTGAAATGACTAAGTTCAAAATCTTGAACGAAGCTGGAATCAGCATGCTTTCTCAAGCAAACCAAACTCCTCAAATGGTTTCTAAATTATTACAATAAGCCATTTGAGTTAGTTTCCTGAATAAACCTCTCTGCTTGCGGAGAGGTTTATTTTTTCTATATAGATGAATTATTTGTAAGATCTTTCTTTTTTAGGTAGGAGAGAGCATCCGCGTTGCCTAGCAATGATTATTAACCTATCTCTATCCCCTCTCTCGTTAAAACACAACTAGAAGATAAGCATAAGTCCTTTTTTCTTTTCATAGCTGTTTATCGTCTTTAAAACTATATATATATGAATTTATAAAATAAGGAGTGTATATTATGCGTATTGGTACGAATGTCTTGAGTACGAATGCTAGGCAGTCGTTGTATGAGAATGAGAAGCGTATGAATGTTGCAATGGAGCATTTGGCGACTGGTAAGAAGTTAAACCATGCTTCTGATAATCCAGCTAATATTGCAATTGTGACTCGTATGCATGCACGAGCGAGTGGTATGCGCGTGGCAATTCGTAATAATGAAGATGCGATATCGATGCTTCGCACGGCAGAAGCTGTCCTTCAAACTGTGACGAATATTTTACAGCGTATGCGTGATTTAGCTGTTCAATCTGCGAACGGTACAAATTCCAATAAAAACCGTGATTCACTAAATAAAGAGTTTCAATCTTTAACAGAACAAATTGGCTATATTGACGAGACGACTGAGTTTAATGATTTATCCGCGTTCGACGGCCAAAGCCGTCCTGTTACGTTAGATGATATTGGTCATACAGTAAATATAACGAAACATATTCCTCCTTCTCCTACACAACATGACATCAAGATTTCAACAGAACAAGAAGCAAGAGCTTCGATTCGTAAAATTGAAGAGGCTTTACAAAATGTATCACTTCATCGTGCTGATCTTGGGGCTATGATGAATCGTCTACAGTTTAATATTGAAAATTTAAATAGCCAAAGTTTGGCCCTAACAGATGCTACATCTCGAATTGAAGATGCGGATATGGCGCAGGAAATGAGCGATTTTTTAAAGTTTAAATTGTTAACTGAAGTTGCCCTTAGTATGGTTTCACAAGCAAATCAAATACCGCAAATGGTTTCCAAGTTACTACAATCTTAAAAAATCATCTTCCTTCTATGAAACGATTCCATACAAACAAAAGGGAAATACATATAAACTATGTATCTCCCTTTTATTTTGTACCCAAATTTTATTACTGCGTTACAGTCATAACCTGTCCACTACGATCAACCATAATTTTCATTTTACCGTCTTGTGCGTTATATAACCCTAATTTATGCAAATCTTGTTTACATTCTTTTACGAAGAAAGGCAATGTGCGAATTTTATCAATATCAGAGCTCGTAATGAAATGAATTAAATGATGCGTCATTTCTTTTATATCATGAACAAGCTCTTCCTTTTCTCGCTTGAGCCTTTCATTTTCAGCTCGTAATACATGTAACTCGCCTTCAAGACCACGAGCATTCTTTTCACCTTTTGAACGCTCTGCAGCCATGCTAGAAAGCTTATAGATTCCTTCCATGAACTGATGTAGTTCATGCTCTTTTCTTTCACTACACTGGCTAATCGTTTCAAAATTATCAACAATACCAGATATAACTGTTACAAGGCTTTTTTCGTTCTCTGTATTTGGAACTTCATTTCTTAATTCTTGTTTGTTTTCTTTTTTCATTTCAACAATTGATTCTTTTACAGGCGTATATTTTCGCTTTCGTCCTGGTTTTTGTTTTTCAATATTTTCAAACGGTATTTCACATTTTTTTAATTTGTAATACGTATTCTGTAATTGACTTGCTGTTTTCGGAAAAAGATTTAGTTCTTTTTTACTAACGTATTTTGAAATATTAATAATGTTTAAACCGTGACGTTGGGAAAATTGATACACTTCATACAGTAACTCTAACTCAGACTTCAGCCATGTAATTGTAGATTTTTCATACGCTCGCATCCCGCCATTTTTTTCGATATCTATTTGAAATAATACCATTCTATTATATAAATCAACTAATTCTTCATACTCTACTCGGAATTGTTTCTCTATTTTTTTTAATTCCTCTTCTAGCTGCACATCGTTCATTTTATTATTTGACATGTTTTGTAAAAGATTTAATACATTGATTGCTGTGTGGTGATACATAATCTGTGCCACTCCCCCTCATCCTTTCACAATTCTCATCTGACTCCCATGTCTTTTTAGAAAATAGCAATTTTTTCATATCCATATTATAACATTTCGAAATTATCTGTCAAATATTAAACATACAAAAATGTATAGAAAGTATAGAAATAGAAAAATTATTTTTAACTAATATGTATAATTACATATTAATTATATTATATGGTATTTAGGATATTTTTTCACCGAAAAAGTTTGCGTTACTACGCAACCTTACTAGCATATTCCAAAAATACGCTCTCTTATATTTTCAAATAAATAAGCCAGCTATTTATTCATTAAACGAATTGAAAATCTCGAAGTAGAGACTATTCATACAGCCACAAACACTCCAGAAATGTTTAATCTTCCTACCTGTACAGCAGAGTATAGAATGCAAAAAAAGGAACTAGCCAGTACTACTTACACGTGGCTAGTTCCCTCCTCCCTACTAAAAAAATAGAGTTGTATATCAGTTCTTCAAACCCTCAATCAAAGGCTCTTTTCTTCTACTGACCTAAAACCACTCCATATATCTGGTCTCACATCGCACGGGGCTCTATTAGGCACTGACCGCCACCACGCATGGCTAGCTACTCTATTCTTGATAAATAGAATGCAACTGTACACCGGTTCTTCTCAAACTCTCTCGGTATACCACTTCCCACTTTTACCCAAAACAGCTTCATATATCTGGTCTCACATCGCATAGGGCTCTATTAGGCACTGACCGCTCTACGCATGGTTAGAGCTTCTATTCCAGCTAAAAAAAGCTTTTCAAACGTTTTTTACAGCACTAACTTATCAACTAAACCAATTAACTCTTGAATATCCGGCTTACTTACTTGAGCATTTGCTCCTACAGCTTCGCCTTTATGGAATAATTCATTTGTAATTAATGAAGAGAAAATAATGACTGGTAAACGATTCATTACTTCACTATCTTTAACTACTTTCGTTAAATGATGTCCGTCCATTTTCGGCATTTCAATATCCGTAATTAGCAGGTGAATATGTTCAAACATTTTTTCACCTTGCTCTTTCGCTAGTTTTTCAATTTGTGCTAATGCCTCTGCACCATTGCTGAAGAAGTTCATTTTCGTATATCCAGCTGATGATAATGTTTCTTCTAATATTTGGCGAAGCATCGCTGAATCTTCTGCAATATAAATCACTTTTTCAGCTCGATCCGTTTTTTGCTCTAAACCTGCAAGTGATTTATTGTCATAGCCAGTACCACTAATTTCACATACAATTTTCTCGTAATCTAATAGTAAGATGATTTTTCCATCTAGCTTTACAATACCAGATGTCGTTTCTTCTAGTCCCATAGATAATGAAGCTGGCTCATCAATTTGTTCCCACGAAATACGTTGAATACGATGCACTTCATCCACACGGAAAATAACTTTCATTTGATTTAATTCAGAGATAATAAATTTCGTTTGATCAAGTGGTTTTGTTGATTTTAAATTAAGAGCCGTCGCTAAGTTAATAACAGGTAAAATTTCACCACGTACTTGAACAACACCTTCAACTGCATGATGAGATTCTGGCACAGTTGTAACAGGGAATGGATTAATGATTTCACGTACTTTCATTACATTAATACTAAATAGGTTTTCACCAACAGTATATGTAACAATCTCTAATTCATTTGTTCCGCTTTCTAATAAAATACTTTGTGCTTGTGACATAAAGGTGTCGCTCCCCTTCCATTAATTCCGTATATCTAATTATTAAGCTTTATTAAACCGAAAAAGTCAACTACCTATATGAAAAATATAGATAGTCGAACGATTTATTTTAAAAGACGCTTAATCTTGTATAAACGAAGCAAGTGCCTCTAATAACACTTCTTGTGCTCCTACAATTTCTGTCGGCATTGCTTCCCACTTTTTCGAAAGCTCCGTTTCTACTCTTATTCTTAGCTCCGAATCCATTTCTTCTAACACATATTCTTTCGTCGCTATATCAACATCAAGTAGCGCAAGCGCATATAATTCTGGATCATTTATTTTTTTAAATAATTGTTTCAATATAGATGGTGCTATATGTTTTAATTTTTCAATATGAATTTCTTTATCAGAAAATAGTAACTCATATTGAATAAATGTAACATTTTCTTTAATCACTTTAAAATAGCAATTATTTTTTTTATCATTTACAAAATAACCGTTCGGATCTGCAATAATACTCTCTACTTTACGAATTAAATCTGGCAAACTACTCGCCGCCATAACAGTCCGCTGCTCAACCTCACTTGGCGAAATGAATGTAACGCGATACTTATTCTGCGCCATCCTCCTCACCTCTCCTTTTATAGAAATCTATCGTCACATACTATCCAGAAGGCACTAGCCTACTATGAAATGATTATCTCATCCCCAACCATCTCAGTACGCCTCCATAGCTCTATTCTTACAACTAGGAGCCCGTCTGGATCATAACTGTTTATCCACACTAAACTTCGCTTACCTCTTCTTATACTACCCTAGTAACTCTCCATACCTCTGTCCTTATACACCAGTCGAGGCCCTATTAGGCACTAACCGCTCCAAAACAACGCTGGGTCCTCTCTTCAACCCTGAAAAGAGCTTTTAAGGTCTTTTTAGATCTTTTTAAGAACTTTTCAATAACTCGATGTTATTGAACCAAAATGCAATCTGCTGATCCGTTATTCCTGATAGTGTAATAAAAAACTCACGGCACTTCATCTCGTCCTTAAACAGTTGATACTTCCATTCTCCTTCGCTACCAACACTTACGAAATAAAACTCATGAATACGGCCAATAATTGATTGCTTTTCACCAAATGAATATGCAGGTACTTGCTTAATTTCAAATTGATCAGGTAAATATATATGCTCTTCTCGTTCCATTTTTAACACTTGCTCTGCAAGTTCACGTTTATTTTCGAAAAAAGGCAATTGTAAAATTCGCTCTTGTCTTGTCGTCATACGAATAAAAAACCCTTTCTACTACATTACAATTTTACTTTATGATATATTATCGAATTAAGTTTACAACTTCATTTAATACTTCATCTGAAACTTTAATTACTTTCGCATTTCCTTGGAACCCACGTTGATAAAGCATTAAATCAACAAATTCTACAGATAAATCTACGTTTGAACTTTCTTTTGCTGACCCTCGTACATTCCCTGCACCATTCTCACCAGCAACACCTATTCCTGGAATACCCGCTGATGGTGTCGCAACGTAATTTCCATTCCCTGTTTTCATTAATCCACCTGAATTCGGGAATGTAGCTACAGCTAGTTGTCCTACAACTTTCATACTACCATCCGAATATTTCATCATAACGAAACCACCGTCAGAAATAGAATAGTCATTTGCAATTGCAGCTGGACGCCCCGTTACTTCTGTGGTAGAAATAGTTTTCCCTGTCGGATAATTTGTTAATCCGCTTAAATCAAGTGTTAGACCACCACCAAAAGGAATTTGAACAGATCCACCTTTAGTAATTTCACCAGTTACTGGATCTTTTTGTACAGCCTCATCTGTTTGCTTTAAATTTCCTAATGTATCAAATATAAGCGGTTTGTTGTCCGGCATACCTTCAATAGGCTTAAATTCTTTTTCGTTTTTAGAATCATTTCTTACAGAAACTGCATATGTATATTCACCTGGCACTGGCTTTTCAACTTCTTTACCATCTACAGTCTCTTTTGTAGTCTTTTGTTTAATATTTACACGTAACGTTAACGAGTTCCCTTCCGCATCAAAAACTGTGAATTCGTGAGATAATGCATTTTGGTTTCTAGGAAGGTTTCCGCCTATTGTCGCTTTATCTGTTTGAATCCCACCAACAGCTGATCCCATTGGAATATGAATTGGGCTTGGTCGTGAAGAAAAATCTACTTCTTGTGTTCCTGTTTTTACACCATAACCTAGTACATACTGTCCACCTGTATTTGTAACATAGCTATCTTTCGATACACTAAAAGACCCTTTTCTCGTATACTCTACATTTCCAGCATTACGATCACCAACTAAAAACAAACCGTTTCCTTCTATCGCTGTCTCCATCTTATCACTAGTTAAAGTAATAGAGCCATCACTAAAATCTGTAGATGTCCCACTGAACTTTACACCGTTACCAATACTCTTTGGATTCGTGCCAGCATAAGCACCATCACCACGTGAACCAACCGTATTATTATATAGCAAATCATCAAATATAGCCTTTTGCTTTTTATATCCAACTGTTTGTGCATTTGCAATATTATTTGAAGTAACACTTAATGCATTTTGTGCTGCATTCATCCCTGTAATACTTGTATATAACGCTTTAATCATAACCTTTGTACACTCCTTTTATTAATCTTGTTTAACCTCTTCATTTTTTTCTATATCATCTTTCTTCTCATCTTCCGGATTAGTTTCTGTTATCGGTTTATCAGAAACCCTTTCTATGAAACGAAGTGAGACAACTTGATTATCAACAATAAGTTGCACATCGTTATTTTCAGCAAGTCGAACTGTTTCCACTTGACCAGTCACTTGCTTTCCATTATTGCTTACACCTCTAACATACTTTCCTAAAAACTTCATCCCTCCATCAAGAGCCGTCGAATACATCGTTGATTGCAGTTTATCTACTGCTTTCGTCATATTCTGTACTTGCTCCATAAGCGATAGCTGTGCTGTTTGGTTCATCATTTGGTTCATATCCATCGCATTAAACGGGTCTTGATGTTGAAAGCTTGCTAAGAAAAGTTTCAGGAAATCATCTTTATCCATAATACCGGGTGTTTTTTGAGTACTTGCTGATACTCCGTTTGCTTGTTGAGCTGTCGACTGTGCACCAGTAACAGATGCGTTTTTTGTTTGTGCTCCTGCTTGTAACGGAATATGATTTGTACTCGTTGTATTTAATCCAACTGTTGGCACACTTTATTCCTCCAATAATCCCGCAAATTCTTTTGCATGTTGTTTTTCATGTTTTGTACTTGCTAATTTTTGTTTTTGTCTTTGCTCTTGTTCTCGCTGTTCTTTTCGATTTTCATCTTTATCTGAATAGCTAATTTGAATATTGATTTCTTTTTCTTTTAACTTCAATCTCAATTCATCAAAAATGATTTCAACACGTTTTTTCGCATCATGTTTTTCCATTTCTACGTGAACATCAATTTGATCTCCATGTTTTTTCATAAACACCGTTAATGTACCAAGTTTTTCTGGGTTTAACTGAAATAAAACACGCTCTTGTTTCACTACAAATTTTTGCAACGCTTCTACTTGTGCTTCCATTTTCTTTCCTAAGTCAGGTAACGTAACTTTCTCAGCGCCACTATTTGATTTTCCTATTTGATCCGTACCCGTTGCTTTATTTAATAACTCCGCACCCGTTGAACTCGAATCGTTTAACACATCACCTTCAGGCAACTCTATCTTTACATCATCGCCCTCAGCTTTTGGAAGATCTACATCTAAATCTTTGGAATCCTCTTGTTTCTTTGCAATATTACAAGTTTCTGTTTCTACAATTTTTAATGCTTGCATCGTTTGCTCCGGCATCTTCATTTTGTCTAATACCATTTGCATTGTATCTTCTAAACATATAGCATTTTTGATATTCATATTTGAAAGAAGCTCTTGCAACTGTTGTAATTCATTGGCGGGTAATTCGTTAAGTTTTATATTTCCATATTCTTTATATAGCTCTTGTATTTTTTGTATGTATTGATATAACAATTCCGGCTGCACACGTAATTGTTCAATTGCAACCATTTGCTCAGATACAGCTAATAGTAACTGTTCTGTCTCTTTTTTTTCTTCTTTCTTTACAATTGGCTCTTCTTTCGTTACTGATTGTTTAGAAAGAATATATTCTTTTTTTTCTTCTTTTGGTGCTTCTTCTCGTTTCATTTTCTCCGTTTTCGGCTGCTTTTTATTTTCCATTCTCATCGTACGATCGAATGAAGAATCTTCACTTTTTGATTGTACTTCTAGCCCTTTTTCTTTTTGCGGAGGTAAACTTTGTTGCACCGGTAATACAGACTGTATCACTATATTCACCTCACCCATTCATACACATTTTCAAATCAAGAAGCATTTTTTCTTCCTGCTTTTCTCGTACTTTTGCAAGCTTTCTACAATCTTCTTGATACATTTCATCAATGACACGTTCTTTTTCTTTTACCTGTTCTAAAAGGCTTTCATTTTTTTGAATAAAATCTTCCGTTTTTTTAATTTTCCGATTCCATTCTTCTATTCTTTCAGGTGAAAACGTATGTGACGAAAGCATGCCAGCCATTATACGCTGCCCAGTTTGTACGACTTTACTACGCGATTTTACTACATATAAATCATATTCTTTTTTTTGTTCTATTTTTCTTTTTTCACCTGTTAATTCATACACTTCTTTCAAAATCTGTTCTTTTTCTTGATTTATTTGCAATTTTATCGTGTCGTACTGCTGCTTATCCACCTGTTTTAATAGCCCCTTCCTATTATAACGTTCTCTTTTTCTATTATATAGTTTTTTTCCAAAAAAATCTGTGAAATATTAAAAAACAAAAAAATAAGACCTCTTGGGCAGAGGTCTTATACTATATGGTGCATCGCTTCAACAATATCATCAAATTGGAAACTATCAGATCGACCTTGTTTTAAAAACGTATTTATACCTTCTACTTTGTTTTTACATTCAAAAATATAAGCATTTTCTGTATTTTCTTGAATCGTTCCTAATTTAAAATACAATTCATTTTCTTTATAAACAGATAAGATTTTTCTCATTTCATTTGCAAGTTGCCAATGAGTTGGCGAAACGATTTCTTCCATAATCCTACTCACTGAGTCTAGCACTGAAATAGCAGGGTAATGACTCAGTGTTGCAAGCTCACGTTTTAATACAATATGTCCATCTAAAATACCACGCGCTAAATCTGGTACAGGGCCGTTTAAATCGTCTCCATCAACGAGTACGGTATAAATACCTGTTATAGATCCCTTTCGTGTTTTCCCAGAGCGCTCTAACAGCTTCTTCATATAACTTTCCATTAAGAGTGTTTTACCACCGATCGGCAACTCTTTAACGGCAATATCAACACTCCTACGCGCGTCAGCAAAACGAGTAACAGAGTCCATCATAAGTAGTACGTTATTACCTTGATCACGGAAATGTTCAGCAATAGACGTTGCAAGCTTCGCTGCACGAAGTTGCATTAGGTGACTTTCATCTGACGTCGCTACAACAACGACGCTTTTTCGCATTCCTTCTTCACCTAATTCTTTTCGAATAAAGTCTTTTACTTCCCGGCCACGTTCTCCTACTAAGCTAATAACATTAATGTCAGCTTTTGCATTTTTTGCAATCATTCCGAGTAAAGTAGATTTACCAACACCAGAACCTGCAAAAATACCAATCTTTTGACCGATGCCAATTGTTAGCATAGAATCAATCGATTTGATTCCAGTTTCAAATACATCGGTAATTTCTTCACGTTCAAATGCATGAATAGGCGGGGCATCTAGTTTTATTTTTTGTAATGGAATATTCTCTGCATCCTCATTTAGTACTTCGCCATTTGCGCTTAACACTTTTCCGAGTAAATGATTCCCACGAGGTATGACAACATCTTCTGCAACTAATGTAACTGAATCTCCATAACATACTTTTTCTGTTTGCTCAAATGGAAGTAACATATTGTTTTCTTTTTCAATCGCAATCACTTCACATAAAACATTATGTTCCCCAACGAAACAAACATCTCCAATTTTCGCCTTTGGCCCTTTCGCTACGAAAAACTGTTCTTGTACACTATGAACTTTACCGATTTTCGTATAAAACGGGGTTTCAATAAACGTATTCCATTTACTATGTTCGTTCATGAGCTTGTTATTCATACATTTTGCTCCTCAAATACCTTCTCTTCTTCCCATTTCTGGCGAAGTTTCGCAAATATAGGTGCAAATTTAAATTCAAAGAACTCTTTCTCTTCTTCTAGAACAAATTCACCGAACTGTAAGGAGAAATCATATTTCCATTCTACTAATTGTAGTAACCAATACTCTTTCGTATTTTCCTTCTCTTCTTGAATACGTTCAAATGTTTCTGGGTGTACGGTAATGATTAATTTTTCAAACGAAGTAGGCAACGTTTGAACGATACCAGTTAAAATGGGTAACACATCAAGCAATCGTGAATCTACCGCTTGATTCACGATTTTTTCTGCTAGTTGAAAAGATTGATTCCATAATAACTCTGTCCATTCATATGCTGTTTCTTGTTGTTCTTTTTGAAACTGCATACGTGCTGCTTCCATCTGTTCCATTTGGTCATGAATATGCATTTGAAATTCTTCTTTATCTTGCAATAGCTGTTGACGCTCTCGTTCTAGCATTTGCTGTTCTTGCCTTAGTTGATTCAGTTCAGTATGTAATGATTGTTGCTGTGCAAGAAGCTCTTCATGGTCCACCTGTATTTCTTCTTCGACTTGAACTGGTATTGGTTTTGGAAATTGTAATTCATACGTTTCTTCAGAAAAAGAAACAGAATTCTTCGGAATTCTGTTTTTAAATAAGGACATCATCTTCACCTCTTTGAACGATAATTCTTCCTTCCTTCTCTAGCTTTTTCACTGTGCCTGTAATCGTTTGCTGTGCTTTTTCAGCATCCGTCATCTTAAGCGGCCCTAAGCCATCTAATTCTTCTAGAATCATCTCTTTACGGTTTGAAGACATACATGTAAATAATTTCTCTTTAATTTCTTCTTTTGCAATTTTAAGTGCTTTCGCAATAACACCGTTATCTGTAATTTCTTCTAATACACGACGAAGTGCAAGATCTTCAAGTCCGAGTAAGTCTTCAAATACAAACATGTTTTCTTTAATTTTCTCAGATAACTCATAATCCATTTCATCCAGCTTTTGAAAGACTGTTTTTTCAACACCTCGTGAAACATTATTTAAAATGTTTACTATTGTTTTCAAGCCATCCGTTTTATTAATTGCATTAAATGCCATATTATTTAATTTTGATTTTAATAAATCACCAATTTGATTTATTAATTCACCATCAACTTGCTCTAGCTTCGCAATCCCCATTACCGTTTCTACTCGCTTATGATCTGGTAATCTCTCAATTAATTGAGAAGCAAGCTGCGGTTTAATATAAGAAGCGATAATCGCAATCGTTTGTGGCGATTCATCATTAAGTACAGTAAGAAGCGGTTCTAAATCCGCAAGTGAATTTAAGAATTCAAACGGATTATCTTTGTTATACCAAAGATCTTCCAATAATTTTTCTAGTTCGTCTTCTGGCATATTTTTAAATATGCGACGAATATATTCTTTATCCGGAGTCACTAGGTTTAATTCTTTTACATTTAATTCATACAAGAACTCCCCTAGTACATTTTCTAACGTTTCCGGTTTATATACACGAAACTTCGCGATTTCACGAAGTAATACTTCTTTTTCCTCAGCCGTCATATATTCAATGACTTTTGCTGCCACCCCTTCTTCTAATGTACGAATAAGGATGGCAGCTTTTTCTTTGGAGGAGATTTCATCTAACATCGTTGTTCCTCCCTTACTGTCCATTTAACCATTTTTTAATTACTTTTGCAGTTCCTTCTACATGTTCTTTCGTAGCATCATGCACTTGTTCATCTAACGTTGGTTCTTTCGGTTCTTCTGGTTCTGGTTTTGGCTCTGGTACTATTTTTTCTTCAGGAATTTCCATGATACTTTCATTACTTGCAGCAATTTCCTCTTCTGCTAAGTATTCTTCATATTCCTCTTCTTCTTTCTTTCTCTTACGTCTTGCTAATAAGAACCATACTAGACCACCAATTGCTAATAAACCAGCTGGAATTCCACCGAATAACCACCAGTTTATACCGCTTTCTTCTGGTTCTTTCTTCTTCTCTTCTTTCGGCTGATCAAACTGAACAGTTACAACGTTAACTTGACCGTTTGTAAAGTTTCCATTCGGATCAGCTTGAAGCCCAGCAGCTGTGCCGATTGCTTCTTTGAAAGTAGTCATATCCATTTTTCGTTTTACTAACGTATCATTGTCTACCCATACTACAACATTTGTTTTCGTTAATTCTGGATGTTTCTTAATCGTTTCAACCGTTTTATCTATTTCATAGTTTTCAATTTTGTTACCATTTTTATTATCATAGACGATTTTACCATTTTGATTATTGTTCGTACCGTAATTTGGCACTTCACCGTTCGCTGTAATACCAGCACCTTGTTTTGTCTCTGCTCCTTCTTGCGCAGTAGAGCTTTCTTCTTGCTCTTGTTTACTACGAAGTACACCTTTATCACCATATTTTTCTGACTGGCGTGTAACTTCATCATAGTTTACAGATACTTTCGTATTCACTTTATATTCATTCGGTTTAAACATCGTCATTAATGTTGCGTCAATATCTTGCTTTAATTTACCTTCAATTTGATGTTGCATCTCTACTTCTTTTTCATAAGAAGAGGAACTAGTAGAATGCGCTTCATCTGCTCCTTTTGAGATAATACCTTTTTTGCTATCAATCACACTTACTTCTTCTGCTTTCACGCCAGGAACTGCAGCACTAATCATTTGCTGTATACCTGCAACCTGATCTGCCGTTAATAATTGGCCACGTTTCACACCTACAGTAATCGCAGCTGTTCCTTTTGCTTTTTCTTCATCAAAAATTGTCTCTTTTTCAGGTAATGTAATTTGAACATTTGCCGTTTCAACTGTCGCAAAGTTTCTTACGATATCTTGCTCCAATTGCTTTTTCGTACCGACAATTTGCTTCATTTTTTTATCTTGCTCACTTGAACCGAGCGAGCTTTCTAATAAAATTTCCTCACCGCTTTTAGAATTAAACGGTAAGCCCATCCCATTCATTTCTTTTCGAACCCATGGAGCATCATTTTTTTGCACACGAATCGATCCATCGGCCGCTAACTGATAATCGACACCTAACTTTGATAATTCTGCTGTAATCTCTTGCTTATCTGCATCATTTAAATTTTGATATACAACAACATATTTATCTGGCAAGGTGAAGTATAAAAGTGCTCCTGTTACAATCGCTAAAAGCGCAGCACCGATTACTAACTTATGCCACGTTTTTAACGATTGGATAACATTTTTCATCTTTTCCATTTAAACACACCCGTCCACTTTCCTAAATTTGCATATTAATTAGTGACTTATAATTTTCAATAAGATTATCACGTACGAGAGCAGCCGTTTTCATTTGAGACTCAGCCTTCTTCTGCTGAATTAAAACGTCATGCGTTTCTCCTACTCCTTTAGTTAGTAAATCATATACTGCTGTTTGTGCATTGTTTTGCGTTTGATTCATATCTTCCAATAAATCAATAAACTTTTTCCCCTCAACTACAGATGTTTGAGACGTTTTCGGTGCACCAATTGACTGAATTGCTCCAAATGGTTGCGTATTTAACATTGGTTGGATTTTCATATTACTATATTCCCCCTTATCCTCTGCCAATTTCTAAATCTTTATCAAGCATTTTTTTATTCGCATTTAATACACTTGTATTCGCTTCGTACATTTTTTGGGCAACCATTACATTCGTCATTTCAGCAGTCACATCAATATTTGGATAGCGTACATATCCTTCTTCATTTGCATGCGGATGTGTTGGATCATACACTAAGTTTTCAGTTTTATCTGCTTCAATACTTTTTATTTTTACTCCATTTGTAGGAGACCCATCTAACATATTTGCAAAACTATTGTTTGATTCTAGCACTACACTACGACGCTCATATAAATTCGCCCCCGGAGCAGCCGTTGTATTTGTATTTACAATATTGTTAGAAGTAACTTCCATCCACTTTCTCGCTGTCGTTAGCCCTGAGCCACTTGCATTAATTGCCTGAAACATCGTTGTCTCTCCTTCTACTTTTAACGTCCGCGTGCCGCTTGGTTAATTGCATATTGTGTATTAATCGCGTTAATTGAAATACCGTATAACTGATTTGCTTTCATTAAATCTAGCATTTCTGTCGTTACATCCACACTATTTCCATCTTTATTCGTTTGCATTGATTTTGTTTGCATCTTTGCATATGTATTTTTCGTATTCACTGTCGGTAAGTGCATTTCATTCGTTTGATATAAATTTGGATTACTCTTTAAGTCCGCAGCATTGTTCTTATATAATGCACTACTTTTATTCATTTGCTCAGCAAATGTTACATCTTGCGCTTTATAGCCGGGTGTATTCGCATTTGCAATATTACTAGAAACAGTATTTCGTTTCGTCACTAAATAATTCATATAATGGCCTACATCACTCACTAAATCTGGCATATTCCACACCCTTTCTTTTTTAACTTCATGATCCACTGATGGAAGTTTCACTTCATTATTTATTTTCTTATATGCGTTTATTAAAATATTAACAATCATGTACCCTTACATATTTTATTCCATTTTTCCATTGTTGTCTTTAGAAAAATACAAAAATATAAAAAAGAATACAAAAAAACTGTATACACGCAATAATCTACGGAACATTTCAATATATGATCTACAAACTAAAGTTCATTTTTACATTATTTAGATTACTACTATTTTTCATTACAGTCATAAAATGAAACCTCAATCAGCGGAAGTCTTTATTAAAACAAAGGAATGGATCCCCTCTTAAAAGGGGACTCCGTTTCTAAACTCTATCACTAAAATTTACCGTAAAATGAATTAGCTTTCATGCGCCCATCATTTGTCATAATCATTTCTTCCAAAATCTTTTGCTTATCTCGGATATGCTGTGCCGCCTTAATAATGAATGGGCTTACTTCTGCTGCAACTTGTGCACGTGTTTCCTCATCCAATGTCATCATCCAGCGATTTAACATCTCACTCTTCTCAGCAAACTCCCCATCTGACACTTGCAATTCACCGATTTCATTAAAACAGCCAACAAACGTCCGATAAATATCATTGTTCATTTTCAAGTGCTCCGCGGTAACCATCTATTAAATCTTGTAACACTTTCACAATTGCATCCATGTCTTTTGCTTCACGTGTTACTTTCATCGTTTGAATTTGAATGCTAATCCAATCGTATAAACCGTACAGACTATCATATAAATCTTTCGTAATTTCAGGATTTAATTGAAGCTTTAATTCTTCAAAAATACGTTCTAACTTTTCAAGAAGTGCATCTCCTTCTTGTAGCTTAAAAGTATGTAACAGTTCTTCTAAATTACGAAACTCTACAATACATCTTTCATAAATAAAAATTGTATTTTTAATCGGATTACTCGTCATAATATCATTTTGCATATAACGTTGCCATGCTTGCATACAATCACTTCCTTACCTTTCATTAATCATCACTTTTTTGTTTTGTCATTGCTTTAATTGTTTTTAATTGGCTATCAAGCGCCGCTAACGTACTTTCTAGCTTTTGATACTTCTTCACAATTTCATCTTGCTTTTGCAAGTTTTGCGTTTCAATATCTTTAATCTTTTTATCTAAATCACTTACACGTGAATCAATGTTTTTTACTCGTTCTCCAACTACACCTTTATCACCAAATAACTTATCAAGTGGCTCTTCCATCATTTTTCCTAAACCGTTAGAACTAAAGAAAAATTGCTTCGCTGCATCCGGTTTTTCTTTTAACGCTTTCGTTAATGCTTCGTCATTAACTTCCATCGTTCCATCTTGCTTTAATTGAATACCAAATGAGAATAAGTAATTGCCCTCTTGTGAAAATGTTACAACATTGTTCATAGCTTGACGCACACTTTGCATAATAGCTTGTCCTTGGAAGGCCCCACCTTTACCAGCAAAGATATCTACTGTAGCAACAGCTTTATTATAATCTGCAACCATCTTTTTAATAATATTTGATGCGTCTGTTACGTTTGAGTCACTTACTGTGAATTTTAGATCTATGCCTTTTGCTTTTGGTTCTGTTGTTGTACCTGCATTTGATGTTCCTTCTACTGTCGGCTCAGTTACTTTTAACAATTCAATTTTCACGCCTGGAAGAGCTTCAATTGTATTGCTAGGACTTTTACCTTCAATACCATTAATAGTATATTTTGCATCTAATGCTTCGTTAATAGTATTTAATTTCATTTCCGTGGCAAGTGGGTCTTTTCCTTCCACTTTCGAATAAAACAAATCTGTAAGTACATTCGGTGGTGTCTTTTCTAATTTAATTTCATTCATTGCCCCTTCTTTTTTCGAGGTCATGAAAATTTTATCTCCAAGTGTATAAGCCGATACACCATAATCTCCGTCATTAATTTTATTAATTAAATCCTTATATGTCATATCAGTTGTTACTTTTAGTTCTTTATCACCTAGTTTTATTGTTTCATCTTTAGGAAGCTTCGCATTTATATCAGTAACCTTATTAGAGGCTATTTGATGACGCTGTGCAAGCTGAGTAATCGTCATATTAAAAGTACCAGCAATTGCACCACCATCAGCTTTTACATCTATATAGCCTTCTTGCGTTGTCGTTACTTTTTTTTCATTCCCTTTAAAAGCCGCTAAGTTTTTAAAAGTTTGTGTGAAAGAGCTAAATTCCGATTTCAAACTTGTATATAATAGTTTATCATTTGTAAGATCGTTCTTTTCTTTCGTATACGGTGTTTTCCTCATATCTAACGCTTGCAGCTCTAATTCTACTAGGTTAGAAGTATCGATCATATTATTTCCGAGGTTCCAAATTTGTTGTCTACCACCAATACCTGTCATCGTTGTTCCTGCCATTTTTCTCACTCCTTATAGATTACATATAGTCTAAAATACTCGTTTTACTCATCGTACTAACTGCTTTTAACGTAGCTTCATACGTTGCGTTTATATAAGCTAAATCAGAAATTGCTACCGCTAAGTCAACATCCTCAATTTCTTTACGGTTTTCTTGAAGTGCTAAATTTTGCTCGCTTAAAATTGTTTTAAACGTCTCCATTGTGTTCATTGTCGAACCAACTTCAGTTGTACGGTTAATGATGCCATCTAAATTTTTCTTATTTTCTCCTAATAACGGCTGTAATGCTTTTTGGTCACCTTTTTGCATCGCTTCACTCATCTGTTTTAACGTTTTTATAACAGGGGATAATAGCGCTTCACCGTTACGAAATGCTTTTAATTCATAACCGTCATTTAGTTGCCAGTTCACATCATTTTGTCCACCTTGATACGTACCATCTTCTGTAAATGGTGGTTTCTCTGTACTATCACCACCGAAAATATAACGACCTTGCTCTTTCGTATTTGCTAAATATACAACTTGTTTTAAAATTTGATCAATCTCTGCACCAATGGCTTTCAATTCTTTTTCACCATTTTGCTCACTTAATGCCTGCAACGTTAATTGATCTGCTCTCGTTAAAGATTTAAAAACACCTTGTAAAGTATTTTCGGTTTGTGTTAATACATTTTTCGAATCCGCTAAATCTTTTTGCATTTGCTCCATATTCGCCAATGAATGTTGAATCGCAAATGATTTACTTGCCGCAAGTGGATCTTCACTCATAAAAAGGTTTTTCTTCCCTGAAGTTACTTGATTTCGGTGGTATTGTTGTTGCACATTCAAATCCATTAACTGATTCTTTGCCCAGCTTGCATTTTGAAATGTAGATACTCTCATTTCTATCTCCTCCTTATATATTTCCAATCAATTACTATCACTTATCGAATAATCGAAAATAGACTATCAAACACTTCATTCATCGTAGTAATAGCTTTAGAGTTTGCAACGAAATATTTTTGGAAGGCCATTAAATTAACCATTTCCTCTTCCATATTAACGCCTTCAACACCCATTTTTTCTTGCTGAATCCCCTCTAATAAATCCCCATGAATTTTTTGATAAGCATTCACTGCACTTTTATCAGATGCAACACCAACTACGAACTGGTCTAATGCTTGTTTATAAGAAAGACCTTCTTTATAATTTCCATCTGTAATTGCTGCTAGTTTATTTGCTGTTTCAGCTGATATTTTCATTTTCGAAACATCTTTTGCAAATTCAGGGTTTAATTTCATATCTTTCGCTTGATCTCCAACGAAGAACTCTTTCCCCATTACTGTGTTCACTTCATTCTTTACAGAACTCATTAGTTCTTCAAGGTTTTTCTTATAACTAGCAATCTTCGCTTTCGTATCGATCGCTGATTGGATTGCTCCACTAGTTAAAGGAATTTCCGAACCGTAAATTTCAGCAATCATTGGTTCTTTTTCTTTATTTAATTGAAGTGGATATGTATCTTGTCCATTTACTGTTAAAACACCATTCATCCTAACACTCGCGATATTAGGATTCATAGATTCATAAGACACTTCTATATTTGCATACTTAGACATTACTGTAATGATACGATCACGTTCATCCAAAAGTTGATTTGGCACTTGTGTACCTGCTTGTCCAATTTTTTTATTCGCTTCCGCTAAACTGCCAGCAAGACGATTAAATTCATTGACATGCGCTTCAATATCTTCTGTCGTTTGTGCTTCTGCTGTATCTAAGCCTTTCGCTAGACGATTTACTTGACTTGTAAACTTCCCAGTTTCAGAAATTAATGTATCGTAGTAATTTGGTTGTTCTGGATTTTTTGCAACTTCACGAAAGGCATTGAAGAAGCCATCCATTAAACTAGATAATGAATTCTTCCCTGTCGTTCCAACCATAGATTCTACACGTGATAAAGTCGAATTCATGTAGTTATAGTAAGAGAGTTGAGATAATTGATCATTAAACTGTTTCGTCTTCACTTCATCTGTAATACGGTCAACGCCTAACGTTTGTACACCGTAACCTATTTTTTGTTCCGGTGAATAGCCCTGACTTGCCCCAGCCGATCCGTAATTCACCATTTGACGCACATAACCAGGCGTATGAATGTTAGATAAATTTTGTTTCGTCGTTTGTAATCCCATTTGTGCCGCTAATAAACCCGATAGCGGCGTATTATAATCAGATAATCTCATAATGTTTCACTTCCCCTTTACAATAGTTCGTTCATAAAGATTTGTGAATTATTGTTTCGCTCTAAATTATATTCAGAAACGGAATCCACAATACTTTCTGTAGTTTTTAATAGTACGTTTAAGTAATATTGATTTTTCAAAAGAATCATTTTTACATTCTCTTCTAATTCAGCTACATTTTTTTGTAATTCTTCCATTTTTTCAATTTCTTCGTTAGAAAAATGCGAAAATAATGCACTTACACGAAATGATTCCACGCCCTTTTCTTTACAAAACTGAACAACCATTTCTTCAAATGAACTTGATAACTTTTTTAAACCATCAATGTACTGCAATTGCTCTACTTGTAACTTTTGAACTGCATTTACATTTTTATGTTTTAAATTCTCATATATTTGTTCCCCAAGCGCTTGAATGTTTTCATATGCTTTTTGAATAATAACGAGCTTTTCATATAATTGTATGTACATATAGCTTCCTTCCCTTTTACAAGACTAAATTTACAATTAAACCGTGGATTTCTCCAATTTGATTTAACATTTCTAAATGTCCCGTTTTCGTATTAATTAAATTCATAACATCTTCTAACTCATTTAATCCCATTTCCGCCTGTTTCACAATCGTCATTTTCTGTGAATATCCGTAACGCGGATGGCGAGACATGACATCTTTATATTGCAATACATTATCTACGTAAAAATTCAAAAATGATTTTACTGTATTTTTGTATTCCATTACATTATCAAGCGTTAATTCCATTTCAATTTTCTCTTTAATTTCTCCAATGTTATCGACAAATGCTTCCATTTGTTCTAACAATTTATCTTTTTTCGGATCTGCATGCAAATTATCCGAAAATGCAAGTCCTGTCCTGACATTTGCTTCTTTCGGCATTTGAGTAGCAGGCGGTATATGCGATAAAATTGGATTATGCGAGATCGAACGCAGCATATATATCACCTATTTATTTTTTTATTTCTTCCTAAACTTAATCGTAAAATCCAATTATTTATAATTATACTCTGAACACTAATATTTTGCAGTTATTTTTTATAAAAGATATGTTACAATTTAGCATGAGGTGGCACAAATCTATGAATATTTTTCTTTGTGGTTCAAATCAATTAACAGCATTAGATCAAGAAGAAATAAAAAAATTTTTAACTGACTATGCTCACAAACATAAAATTTACATATTATGTTATAAATCTATCGAAAATGAGATTCTTCGTTTTTTCATCGAAAACGAAAGACTCGCTCAAAATTTATGCCTTTACACGCTACAGCCGTTACAAGCATTAACAGATGAATTTCAAGAGGTCCTTGATTACTTAAAAAGACACGGAGCCGAGTATGTTACTTTTGATCATCCTTCCGACTCCATTTACCGATCGGATTATATGTTTTTTGTAAAACAAATAATCGAAGATACCGATTTAGTTCTCTGTTTTTATAATGGGGACAAGCATACATCTGTCATTCCCGTTGACGTTGCAAAAGAAGCAGGAATTGATGCTGTTATTTATGATTTACCAGGTTTACATGAAAAACAGATGAAAAAAAACTTTGAACAAAAAATCCGTATGATGTAAAGGGGGAGGCACAATATCGTTATTGTGCCTATTATAAATATGATAATTGAACAAGATTATGATCATTTTATCGCGAGTTTTAAACAACAATTCAATATGGATATCGCTTCATATAAACAAGATAGAATGCGTCGTAGAATCGATGCTTTTATTTCGAGAAAGGGCTTTGAGAACTACACTAGTTTTTTAAGCAATTTACGTACCGATCAAAATTTATTTTTAAGTTTTATTGACTATATTACAATTAACGTTTCAGAGTTTTTTAGAAATAAAGAACGTTGGCAAACATTAGAGACGAAAGCACTACCAAAATTACTTGAACAAAATAACGGAAAATTAAAAGTATGGAGTGCCGCTTGCGCTGCAGGTGAAGAACCATATACACTCTCTTTAATTTTATCGAAACATTTAGCTCCATTTCGTTTTGAAATACAAGCAACAGACCTTGATTTTCACATTTTAGAAACTGCAAAACGCGGTCAATATACAGAACGTTCTTTAAAAGAATTACCTAGCGATTTGAAAGAACGTCATTTTACAAAAGAGAATGATATATATTCATTACATCAAAACATTAAGCAAAACGTCACGTTCAAACAACACGACCTGTTAATGCAGTCGTTCGATACAAATTACGATTTAATCATTTGTCGCAACGTAATGATATACTTTACTGAAGAAGCAAGGGTAAAACTTTATGAAAAGTTTAGTCGTTCTTTACGAAAAGGCGGCGTACTATTTGTTGGTAGTACCGAACAAATTTTAACACCTGAACGTTATAATCTTCAGAGATTTGATACATTCTTCTACGAAAAAATATAAAAGAGGTCGTCACAATGTAAAGTGACGACCTTTTTATATAACTCGAATTAAAATAATAGCAACAATCCATACAAAGAGAAAAAGAAATGTCATAGACCATTTATGTTCTTGCATCGTTTGTTTCAGGGCCTGTGCTAATTGTGTCATATTCATTTCTGCGAGTGCTCTCCATACACTTACATCCCGCTCTTTAGCAGTGCGATCTGTAACGCTAATTAAAATAGTTTCGTTAGACAATTTCGTTATGTAAGCAGTAATAACCGTTACCATTAAATTTATATTTCCTTCTGAAGAATCACTTTCCACTCTAGAAATGAGTGCACTTACATCTAATAATGGAATATGTACCTTTCTACCAAATGATAGTTGTACTTCTGCGAAATCATACGTTCCATCTAACAAAGGAAGTTCTTTTATATGCACCTGTTTAACAAGCCCTTGTAAACTTCTCATTACTTGTTCAAATACTTTTTCTGTTTGCTTTCCTTCACCAGATAACGTATGTAACTTTTTAAAGAGTTGTAATACTGTATCCATCTCTTTAGAAAGCATTTCCTTCATAACCTTTCCATCACCTAAACTCGCAAGTAAAATCCCTATTTCATTATTTCTCGAAATAATCTTAGACTGTCCAGTAAACACTAGATTACTATGCTTTCGTTCTTTCTGGATTTCATGTTCCGAAATAGCTGCAGGCTGTTTTAATGGTTGTAGCGTCTTATTTTCAATTGTCGTACGTTTAATCTCCATCTAAGCGCCTCCATTACGATGAAATAATTAGCCCCATTCTTTATTACTCTTTAAAACTAAAAACAGTACGAATAAACCTGACATGATAGCAAATACATTAGAAGCTTGTATTCCCTGTTCACTTTTTGCTTCTTTCTTATCTTTTGGCTCTTCTTTTTTCTCTTTCTTTTTCGAAATGACTTGATTGTTATTATCTTTATCTTTTTGAGCCTTCGCTTTATTTACTTCCTTGTTGTCTGTGAGAGGCTCTTTTATAACATAAGTAATTTTTTCTTTCTCTTTCAATGGTTCTTTTATAAGATCGTTTACTTTCTCTTCTTTTTTCGGAATTTGAACAACTGGCAGTTTTTCTTCTGGAAGCGGGATTTCTACTTTCGAGTCTTCCTGCTTCTCAGGTTCTTCCTTAACTTCTAATTTATCTTCATTCTCTCGTTCTTCTATCTTTTTATTCTCTTCTGGTTTTTGCTCCAAAATAGAAACGATATACTCACTTTCCTCAACCAGTTTATTGCCGGCCGCATCCACTATCTCTACAAGTATTTCGTATGTCCCGATTGGTAACGCATCCGTTATTTCAAATACTTTTTGCCAATCCATGTCGCGCTTATTGTAATCTAATAAAAATGTAATCTCTTTATTTTCTTTCCCTTTTAATGTAACACGAACCTCTTTCACAACTGATTCTACGTCTGTCGCCTTCACTCGCACACGTATAGAATCGCCTTGTTTCCGTTCAATTAGCTTCTCTTTCGCCTCGTCAACAGTAACTTTATGCAACTTCGGCAGTTCTTTATCTATTGTTGGCGTGTCATTATTTATACGAATAAATGGGACTTTCACTTCATTTTCTATAAGCTCTTCTTTCTCAGTTTCTTTAGAACTTTGAATGAGCTGAAGATTCCAATCACCTTGCAAATCAAAAGTTTCGACCTTGTAGTTAGCAATCCATCGCTTCGTTTCCTCTTCATACTTAAACGATAGCATTCTTTCTTGTTCATACTGATCGTCGTTTTTTGGCAAGCGCAAAATACCTTTTATACTTTGAACATTTTGCTCTTTCGGCTCTACAATAACCCGCACTTCTTCGCCAACTTTTAATTCCGACTTATTTACTGTAATAACCCCTTGATCCGTCTCTATCTTTTTTTCGACCTCTTGTTCATTTGCTACTTCTTGTTGTTCCTCTTTACCTTGATTCAATTCCACTTGCTCTGGCTGCTTTTGAACTTCTTTGTTTTCTTCTTGTACATTCATTTCATTTAGTTTTTGATCTGGCTCAATTTGTTCTTCCGCCTGACTTTGCAGAGGGAAGAACAAATACATATGTATGAATAACCAGCTCATTAGAAAAAACTTTACGTTTTTCATCTACTAGCTCAAACTCCTATTTCAACGACTTATAGCGATTTCGTCACTTTTACTCCAAAAAATCCATCTACATTTACAAGTTCACCATACGCCACCAATACATCATTTACATAAATACGAATTGGCTCGTCAATATCCTCATCCAGTACAACCGCTTCATTCTCTTGTAAACTTAAAATATCTTGAATTGTTTTCACTGTGCTTCCAAATACAAATTTCACATTCATTTCTACATTTTGTAAGATGGATGTATCCATGTATACTGGTTCCATTTGTTTTACTTCTTTAAATTCAATAGGTTGCACAACAGGTTCTACAATTTTTTCTTCTTCAATTTCTTCCGTAACAATCTCTTCTTCCTCTTCCATCATTGGATATAGAAGTCTTCTTACCATTTCTTTCGCTTCTGAAATCGGTAAAATTTGATACATTTTCGATTGAAGCAGGTCACCAATTTCAAGGTTGAACGTAATTTGGACGAGTTCGTCCACTTTCATTGACTCTCCCAAATATTCCATTTCTTCTTTTAACGTTACGAATTTAACATTTGGTGGTGTCATGTCCATTTTTTCTTGAAACATTTCTGACATCGCCGTCGCAGCATGCCCCATCATTTGGTTCATAATTTCTTTAATACCACTCAGTTCTAATTCACTAAGCTCCTTCTCTGGATCAACTTCCCCTGTTCCCATCATCATTAAATCTACCATTGTTAAAGCGACATCTTTCGTAAATACGAATACATTCTCATTCTTTAGCCCTTCAACAAAATCAACATTTAAAATAACAAACGGGACTGGTACTCCGTCATAATGACGAACATTGATTGATTCTACATTGGGCGTACTAATTGTAACTGGCTGATTTAATAGTGTTGACAATACTGTTGAAGCTGAACCAATTGAAATATTTGCAATTTCACCAAGGACATCTTTCTCTTCTTGTGTTAAATGCTCTTTTTCAACTTGTTCTTCTACAATCTCCGTTTCCACTACTTCTGCTGGCTCATCTTTTTCTTCTACTCCACCAGATAATTGCATTAATTTATTTACCATTCGTTTCGCATGTTCAACTGAAACAATTTGCACAAGTTTAGAGTTTACAAGATTATCTATCTTTAAATCAAACGATACTTTAACAATCGTTTGATTCCCATCAATCTCAGAAATTTTCTCCATTTCTTCTGATAACTTTACAACTTTAATTGTCGGCGGAGACATATCTACTGTATCTTGAAAGAATTCTGACATAGATGTAGCTGCGAACCCCATCATTTGATTCATCGCTTCTTGTACAGCACTTAGCTCTAATTCACCAAGTTCTTTTCCGTCTTCCACTTCACCTGTTCCCATCATCATTAAATCAGCAATGGATAATGCAACATCTTGCTTAAGGACAAGAAGGTTTTCCATATCTAATCCTTTTGTAAAATGAATGTTTAATACAACGTGTGGAACTTCGACGTCGCTTGAATCATATAAATCTACCAATTCTATGCGAGGAGCAGTAATACTTACTTGCCTATTTAAGATTGTTGATAATACAGTCGAAGCTGAACCAAATGATATATTTGCAATTTCGCCAAGAATATCACATTCTTGAGGCGTTAAATGCTCATTTTCTTTTTCTAGCACAATTGTGCTCTTATCCCCTTTTGTGTGTTGCTCAGGCATTTTCTCTGCCTCCTCATTTCTGTTTTTCTATCAAATGATATAAACTCTCATTTTATTTTAACAAACTTATTATATAAAACGTTAATATGTATTTATTCCCATTTTTAGATTAGTAACGATTAACCAAAAAGCTCCCCAATTGTATACAAGTGGGGAGCTTTCCTTCATTCCTATTATAAACCTTCTGGGTTTAAAATGAGGACCACTCGTCCATCACCGAGAATTGTCGCACCAGAGAAATAATTCGAACTCTCTGCAAAGAAGTCACCTAATGACTTTAAGACGATTTCTCTTTGACCGATAATTGTGTTTACAATAAGTCCATAGCTGCGATGTGTATTACGAACAATTAACACAGGAACCATTTGACCATCATATGACGCAAACGCCTCATCTACTGTTTTCTCACCAAATACAGTACTTAAATGCTTCACTTCAATAATTTGATTACGGTAATTTAACACATCTTTTCCTTGTAAGGATTGAATGTCTTCTTTTTTAATCCGAATTGCTTCAACAATATTGCCAAGAGGGAAAGCATAACGTTTATCATTCGTTTGAACAAGCATAGATTGAATAATGGACAACGTTAATGGCAGTTCAATTCTAAATGTACTACCTTTCCCTTCTTCAGAATCAATAATTAAGTGTCCACCTAAACTATGGATCGTATGTTTCACTACATCTAATCCAACGCCACGCCCAGAAAGGTCTGATACAACTTCAGCTGTACTAAATCCGGGTTGGAAAATCAAATCAAATACTTCACGGTCCGTTAATTTATTTGCCTCAGATTCTGTTACAACACCATTTTTAATCGCTTTTTCTAATACTTTCCCTTTATGAATTCCATTTCCATCATCCGTAATTTGAATAACGACATGATTTCCACTATGGAACGCTTCTAATTTAATCGTACCTGTCTCATTTTTTCCTGCATCACGACGTTGTTCAACAGTTTCAACCCCATGATCAATTGCATTACGAATTAAATGGACGAGTGGATCACCGATTTCATCAATAACAATTTTATCAACTTCGGTGTCTTCACCTGTAATTTGTAAATCGATTTTCTTCCCTAAATCTTTCGCTAACATACGTACCATACGCGGGAAACGATTGAAAACAGTTTCTATCGGTACCATACGCATGTTTAGTAGTACATTTTGAATATCTTTTGAAATATCGCCTAATCGATTTAAATGCTCAATTAATTCCTTGTTTTGAATTGCTTGTGCCAATTCATCTATACGACCACGCTCAATTACACTTTCTTCAAACATGTTCATTAATCTTTCAATTTTTTCTAATTGAACACGTATGGAACGATTTTCCACTTTACCATTTTTCGTTTTTGCAGCGCTTTTAGCAGGTGTAGCATTAGCAGCTTGCTTCGATACTTCTTTAGTTGATTCCACATGCGTAGCCGCTTGTAAATCTTCCTGCATAGCTTCTTGTGTACCCAATTCTTTCGAGACTACTTCTTTTAATGTATGTCCTTGCTTTACTTCTACTTTCTCAATTTCAGAAACATGAAGCACTACTTGTTTTAATTCTTCTTCACTTTGATCAGTATCCATAAATACTGTGAACTCAAACCCGAAAGCATCTGCTTCAATTTCTTCAATACTTGGAACTGTTTTTTGTACATTACCTACATTTTGCAGTGCTTCAATACACATAATTGCACGTACTGCTTTTAAAATAGCATGTTGCTCAACAGTTATATGCACTTCATGCGAAACTGCATCATCATTATTTATAGGTTCTTGCTCAATATATTCCGCAGGAGTTTCTACATTGCCATTCAATAATGCTTCTAATTTCTGCTTAGTTGTAATTACATCAATATTGCCCATTCCGCCTTGTTGCACATCTGCAACCATCTTCTCTAAATTATCAATGCACTCAAAAATCACATCAATAATCTCTGCATTTACAACTATATTCCCATGACGAATTTCATCTAAAACGTTTTCCATTTTATGCGTTAAATCCGCCATTTCCGTAAATTCCATACTCGCTGACATACCTTTAAATGTATGGGCTGAGCGGAATATTTCTCCCACAACATCCATATCAGTGGGATTTTGTTCTAAAGTTAGCACATTTTCATTTAGCGATTGTAAATGTTCTTCTGATTCCTCAAAAAATATATTTAATAGATCTGTTTGCATTTTCATCCCCTACCTGTCTAACAAACATTTCATTTATGTATAACAATTTAGTGTTTTAAAGCAAGAAAAAAGGGGGCCACACGCATATCCGCTATCAATGTTTAGATTCCTTGTGGCACCCCTTCTATATTAGCTGTTTGCTACTTTTGTTAAAGCTTCAATTACGCGATCTGCTTGGAACGGCTTTACAATAAAGTCTTTTGCTCCACCCTTAATTGCATCTAATACCATACCTTGTTGTCCCATTGCAGAACAAATAACAACTTTTGCACTTGAATCAATTTTAATAATTTCTTTTAACGCTTCAAGTCCGTCCATTTCTGGCATAGTAATATCTAATGTTACAATATCCGGTTGAAGTTCTTTAAACTTCTGAATTGCTTCTACTCCATTCTCTGCTTCACCAATAATTTCAAATTCAGAATTACTTTTTAATAAGTTTTTAATCATCGTTCGCATGAACATCGCATCGTCTACAACTAAAATTTTATGTGCCATTCTTTTTAATTCTCTCCTTCTATGTATAAATATATCTTAATATTTCACCTTATCATTCTCACTCATTATACAAAATAAAATGATAAAATTTAATATTTTTTTAAAAGAATTTTCGTATTTTCATTATTTTATTATTAAAATGATAATATACTATTCTTTTATGTAAATGACAACGCGACGGTTTTTCTCCC
The DNA here is from genome assembly GCF_008368885.1 of Bacillus sp. BPN334. Classification (NCBI taxonomy): domain Bacteria; kingdom Bacillati; phylum Bacillota; class Bacilli; order Caryophanales; family Bacillaceae; genus Bacillus; species Bacillus sp. BPN334. The sequence continues at coordinate 280,917 of NZ_QOZW01000020.1, forward strand.
AATTTTGCGGTGAATCATTTGGTACAACTGGCTTTGTGTCTGCATATCCTACCGCAGCTAGCCTTTTATCATCCACATTATACACTTCGATTAAGTGGTGAATCATATTTGCTGCTCTTGCTGAAGACAGCTCCCAGTTAGAAGGGAATTTGTCGTTATGAATCGGTCTACTATCTGTATGCCCTTCAACAACAATCGGATTTGGTACTGATTGGAAAAACCCAACTAATTGACTTATTATCTCTTTCGCTTCCGGTTTAACGTTCGCGTCACCCGTATCAAATATTAAATTATCTACTATAACGACGCTTACTCCCGTATCCTCTCGATATACATTCACTTGACTAATACCGTTATTATCTACATATGCTTTTAACTTTTTATATAATTCGTCCATTCTCTTTTTCGAGAACATTTTTTCATCATTTTTTTCATGCGAAATATCTGGTATTGTATTTTCCATTACTTTCGCATCTACTTGCTCCACGTCACTAAACTTTTCAAGCATCTTTGACAATTTTACTGCATCCTGCTTTGATGTAGCAACTAGTAATACAAAGAAAGTTAATAATAACATCGTTAAATCTGTAAAAGTCGTCATCCAACGAGGCGATCCCTTTTGCGGTCGTTTCATCATAACCATACCACTCCTTGAAATATTAGGCTGCTCGTTTTACTTTTTTTATCTTTGTTTCGTATACATATGTATCGAGTTTCAACTTTAATTTAGAAGGAATTTGACCGCGATATAATTCTGAAATCGCTTCAATAACAAACTTCTTCTCTGTATATAAATCTTCAATACCACGATACACTTTTTCAGCAAGAGGGATTGCAATCATATTTGCAAGTACTGACCCATACAATGTCGTTAACATCGCAACTGCCATCCCTGTACCAATTTGCGATGTGTCTTGCAAGTTTTGAAGCATAATGATAAGACCGATTAAAGTCCCTATCATGCCCCAAGCTGGAGCGAAATCGCCAATTTTATCTAATAATGCTGCCCCTTTTCTTAACTCATACACTTCCGTTTCAACATCTCTCATTAACACTTCTTTTAATTCATCTTCATCGTAACCACTTAACATTAATCGAATTCCTTTTTGAATAAAAGGATTGTCTACTTGCTCTCCATCAACTTCTAAAGAAAGCAGGCCATGTTTTTTAGACTTTTTCGAAAAATCAACAAATAAATCCGTTAACTGTTCTAAATTTTCTTCTTTTCTATGTAAAACAGTAAAAATGCTTTTCGTATATTTTTTTATTTCTCCAAATCGATATGCCACAACAATTGTCGCTGTAGTTCCCCCTATGACAATTAAAATAGATGAAACATCTAAAAAGTTTTTAAAAGCTTTTATTCCGCCGCCGCCAATCATAATTGCCGCTATCACTATAGCAAAACCTACTATAATGCCGACTGGGCTAGAAATGTCAAACTTCCTTTTTCTTCTTTGTGGTCTAGCAAATCCTTGATTTTCGTCTCCCATATTCCTGCCCTTTCCTTTTCATTTTTATAAAACATTTTTTTATTTTAATAATGCGTTTTCACATATAATAAGTATTATACGCTTATCATCTGTTTATCGCAATATACTCATAGAATTGACACATTTCATTTCCATATTAGAATTATAGTATGGAAATATGAGGAGGATTACAATGGAACATAACATTTTACAAGTCATTGCACTAGCAGAAAAACTAAAATATGAAATGCGACATAGCTGGCTTTCTAACGGACGTCAAGAAAGCGTTGCTGAACATACGTGGCGCATGTCTCTAATGGCCATTTTAGTTGAGCCTTATTTAGATCAAAAAGTAAATATTGAAAAATTACTTAAAATGGTTATTATTCACGACCTAGTCGAAGCTGAAGCTGGTGATATTCCTGCTTTTGATACAATGAATAGTCATGAATTACAATTACAAAAACAAATAAATGAGCAAGAAGCCATTTTAAATATTAAACGAACATTAAAAGGTTCTCTCGGTGAGGAATTATATGATTTATGGATGGAGTTTGAAGCGAAAGAAACGTACGAAGCAAAAGTAGCTAACGCACTTGATAAGCTTGAGGTGAAAATTCAGCATAACGAAGCTGATATTGATACGTGGCTACCAATTGAGCATAAAATGACATTCCAAGTAGCAAAGCATACAAACTTTGATTCTTTCCTATCTAAATTACAAAAAATGATTGAACAAGATGGCGAAAAGAAATTACTAGCTGCTGGCATTGACGTGGAAGCTTGCAAACGATAATGAAAAGACACTCAATATGAGTGTCTTATTTCATTATTGTTGATATAGCCTGCTTGTATATAAGCTGTTGTTTTCCATCAACTAACATTAAAACGGTAAATTTGTCTATCGCAACAATTTCTCCTACTATTCTAACGCCACTCTTTAAAAAAATTGTAACAATACCTTTTTCTTCTTTTATTTGTTTATATAGCTCTTCTTGTAAATGTTCCAAATACTTTTCTCTCCTTTTTTACAAAATATCTTAATATAAAAAACTATAAATTATTTATTTGTGTACTTTATCTTTTACATTCATAAACTTATTAATAAGTATATCTAAATCTCGGCTAAATAACAAAACTTTATCATGATCCAATCCGTGTCTAGCAACAAGTTGGATTAGCTCTTTCTTTTTGTTTTCTATTTTATTGTGTAATTTTCCCATCTCCATCTCTTTACTAAAACTCCCTTTTCCCATAATATTACTTGTAAAATTATAGTACAAATCCTCTCATAAAAAAATATAAAAATGGTTTTTTTTACAATTTTTATATTTTTTTATGAACAAATCGCAAAATATATAACGATTTCTTCACATATCCCTAGCACAATATACAATCAAAATAACCATACAGGCGTTTGTCTAATTACAAAAGAGACTGGCTCCTTTTCCATACAAAAAACATACTGTATATAGTAGTCCATGAATTATATAGATTAACTTACTCAAAAGGAGGAAAACATATGAGCTATGGTGGAAGTTGCGCTGGTTTCGGCGGTGGATTTGCTTTGCTTATCGTACTATTCATCCTTCTAATCATCATCGGATGTAGCTGCTGGGGTGGCGGCGGATACGGATACTAATATATCCTATCCTTAACAAATGAACGAAAAACTATACGAAAACAGCTCATATTTGAGCTGTTTTTTCATACTTTCGTATGAAGTGATATCCCTCCTTTTTGTGATTTCAACTAATAAAAAAACGTTTACTATGAAATAAGAAATATTTTACTAAGGAGGATTACAATGATTAAAGGTCTTTACGAAGCACATTTACCTGTCAGTAACTTAGAGATATCAATATCTTTTTATGAATCACTTGGACTGAAATTATATAAAAGAGGAGATGATATTGCTTTCTTTTGGATTAAAGAAAACGAAAGTTGGCTCGGTCTTTGGGAAGGCACAGCATACAAAGTTAATTATCATCCCTCTTTACGACACATCGCCTTTCAAGTAAGCTTACATGATTTAGAAGATGCGATTTATTGGCTAAATCAAAAAGGCATTTCAGCACGAAAAGATTTTGGAATGGAACCAATTGAACCGATTGTTTTTCCAGAATTAGCGCATGCCACCGTATACTTTAACGATCCTGACGGAAATAGTTTAGAATTGATTGCACAATTACCTATTGGACTTCCTACAGCAGAGAAAGTGTACTTAAGCGAGTGGAAAAAACAAGTTCAAGCATCATCATTACATAAAGATTAAATTTTATGTCAGTTTCTTATTCCACACTTCTAAAAACAAATAAAAACTTCAATAAACTATTTTACGGGCAAACGTTAAGTGTACTTGGAGATTGGTTTCATACTGTAGCTTTATTAACATTCGTCTATAGCCTAACGGAATCTCCGTTTATGATTGCACTAACTTTTATAAGTAAAGGTTTACCCCAACTTCTTCTTAGTCCTTTCATAGGCGGAGTTGTAGATCGTTTTTCTAAAAAGAAGATTCTGATTTTTACCGATATTTTACGAGGCATAATCGTCCTCACTTATTTATTTGCACTATATAAAATCGAGATTATTTTCATTTCTAATATATGTTTATCCGTACTTTCTTGTTTATTTGAACCAGCTAAACAAGCAACCTTAAAAAATGTCGTACACCAAAATCATTTCGTAACTGCTAACTCTCTTTCTAGTACAATTAATGGTTTTATGTCTATTATGGGGGCTTCTTTGGGCGGGATAATTGCACAATCTTTACATATTGAATTCGCTTTTTTAGTAAATAGCCTGTCATACTTTATTTCAGCCTATTTTATTTATAATATGAGTGTCCCTTCTCATGATACTTGTAACAAGAAAAAAGCATTTTTTACTGATATAAAAGATGGTTACACATACATATTACAAACAAAAATCATTTTAACGTTAATTCTTGTCGGCATTTCATGGGGCATGATTGGAGGCGCTTATCAGCTACTTCTAACGATCTATGCCGAAAAAATTTTCCACACCAACATTGGAATTTTATATACGGTTCAAGGGGCTGGGCTTATGATTGGAAGCCTCCTCGTTAACTTTTATATATCTAAAAATGAAGAAAAAATGAAAAAAGTATTCGGTTGGGCCTATTTCCTACAAGGAATTTTCTTTCTCGGATTCATTTTGTCCAATCAACTTATTATCGGTATCATTACATTGCTCTGTATGCGCATAGCAGGAGGAATCATCGTTCCACTTGATACGACATTACTTCAAACTTATACGAAGGAAAATATGATTGGTAAAGTTTTTTCATTCCATTATTCCATTTACGGATCTCTTATTCAGTTATCTATGTTTTTTACGGGATGGCTTTTAGAAGTTCTTTCTCCTCAAGTTATTGGTACCTTGTTAGCTATATGCTGTATTTTTGTGAGTTTTATATGGCTGTTCTTGTTTTATCGAGGGAAACTTAATGAAGAATCTACTATCACTTAATAGCATGTTTATGTACATGCTATTTTTATTTATGTCGAAATATAAAGGAAAAAGGCGATTTATTTCCCTTACGTTCTAATTTTTTAGAATGTACAATAAATTTAGATCATAAGAAAGGAGATATCATAATGTTTGACGATAGACTTACTATTTCAGCTGAGCAGCAGAAGCTCATTTCTAATGCAACTCGCATTCAAATTCTTCACCTTTTAAAAGACGAGGCACTCACTGCAAAACAAGTAGCTACTAAACTAAATAAATCTGCTGGTAGCGTTCATTATCACGTTCAAATTTTATATGATGGAGGGTTACTTGAATTAGTAGACACGAAAGAAAAACGAGGAATTATTGAAAAATATTACAAGGCAAAATCTGCTCATTTCTATATTGAAGAAAGCGGCACAGAAGGAACGAATACAGGCAGTCATATTGTATCTCATTTATTTTTAACTCCAGAGGAATTACAACAGCTTACTTGGGAAGTTACACAAGTGTTATTACGCTGGGAAAACAAAACCGCTCGTCAATCAAGCTCCGAAGAGGAATACGCTATTTCCTGCAGGATTAAAAAACAATGAAAGAAAGGTCCAACTGCTTATGAAAAATAAATTATTATTATTGTCGGGAACAGGAATTTCTCGTTTAGGTGATTTTATGTATCTCATCGCCCTAAACGTAATGGTGTTAAATAGCACAAACTCCCCTGCTGCTGTAGCAGGATTATGGATTGTTGGTCCAATTGCGACCGTTGTTACAAAAATATGGTCTGGTAGCATAGTAGATCGATTAAACAAACGGTCCATTATGCTCATCACAGATATAATTCGGGCAGCTCTTATTGGCTGTATTCCACTATTTGATTCTATTTGGGCCATTTATATTTTTATCTTTTTGACTCGTATTGCCACATCATTTTTCGATCCAGCTTCATTTTCTTATAAAACAATGCTCATACGAGCTGAAGAACGCGCTCAATTCAACGCTTGGAATAACTTTTGTACAAGCGGGGCTTTTATTATCGGTCCAGCCCTTGCTGGAATACTTCTCACCACGTACTCAGCATCCTTTGTTATTTACTGCAACTCACTTTCCTTTCTACTTTCTACTATTCTCATTTATTTCTTACCAAACATTACGTTACAAACAAAGCAAAACGAAGAAGTTGCAAATACTTTCGTACAAACATTACGAAGTGATTGGAAACAAGTTTTTTCATTCGCTCGAACTGAAAGTTACATTATTCTCATATTCGTTTTATTTCAAGCTACTACGCTTGTCTCTATGGCACTCGATTCACAAGAGGTTGTTTTCACAAAACAAGTACTGTTTTTATCCAACATGGAATATAGCATGCTTGTTAGTATAACTGGTGCTGCTTACGTTTTCGGTTCATTACTTGTTTCTCTCTTTGCTAAACGATTACCAATTCAACATTGTATCGGATTAGGTATGATTTTCACAGCAATAGGCTATGTAATTTTCGCCTTTTCAAATTCATTTATAGTCGCAGCGAGTGGTTTCATTTTACTTGGCATTTCTTCATCATTTGCTGGTACTGGCTTTATAACATTTTATCAAAATAACATCCCTGTACATATGATAGGACGTATCGATAGCGTGTTTGATTCAATAAAAAATTTCATCCAAATCTTTTTCATTTTAGCAATTGGGGCATCCGCACAATTCCTTTCCGTTCAAATCACTGTAATAAGCAGCTCATTACTCATTCTTTTCCTTTCCTGTTTATTAGCAATCCGTGTAATGACGCCTTCACGAGAAAAATATTTTAAAGCTACAGGGTCATCATTGGAATATTAAGTGCAATATAAAAAGCGGCTATTATGCCGCTTTTTTCCCATATTAAAGGACAGTAAGACCCCCACTGATTAAAGTTTCACTTTATGTTAAAATATGTATTGGATCTGATTATGTAGGAGGGCTATTTTGGAGATTATATTCATTTTCATATGTATTATATTAGTAGCTTCTATTTTACAAACAAGTACAGGTTTTGGCTTTTCTATTATGGCAACACCTTTCTTACTCATGTTATTTCTACCACAAGAAGCTATACAAATAAATATCATTTTATCATTAATTATTTCCATATCACTCATTTGGAAAATAAGAATGGACATTGATTTTATTCTACTGAAAAGATTAATTTTCGGAAGTATAGTTGGTGTTCCTTTTGGTATTTTAATTTTCACTTCCATTAACATCAACACATTTAAATTAGCAATTAGCATCCTTCTCTTACTATTAACGTTGATGCTAATATGCAACTTTAAGATTCAATCAACAAAATCTAGAGATTTCATAGTTGGCGGATTATCTGGTCTTTTAACGACAAGTATCGGTATGCCAGGACCTCCACTGTTACTTTATTTTACAGGAACTGATACGAAAAAGGAGAAGTTACGAGCAACTACATTGGCTTTTTATCTATTTATATATTTCATTAGTCTACTAACTCAAATACTCTTCACTGGGACAAACAAAACAATTTTGGAATCCAGTTTATATGCTATTCCAATCGTATTTCTAGGTTTGTATATAGGTCAAATTATTTTCAAATGGCTTAATCAACGGATTTTTAAAATATTTACGTACATCCTTTTGAGTTGTACAGGTATGTATCTTCTTATTGAAAGTTTGCATTTATTATAAGTAAGTTTTTCAAGATAATAGATGCTTTAGATTGTACAAAAACATATAGACTTAAACGATAAAAAGCGGCTATTATGCCGCTTTTTATCTTCACTTAAACTAACGTTTCATCACAAAGCTCTGTTACATTTTTAAAGTATTGCAAGTTCTCCTTCACTTCAGCTTCATTAAAAAGCAAACCTGCATGCAGGTCTGCCTTTTTACTCATTTCTTATTAAATCCTTTTTCACTTAAAAACTCTTTCATATGCATTCTTTTTTCTTTAGCCATAAACGAACTCATTGATTCCGTCCATGTTACGTTTTTCTTGTTTGCTAATCTTTCTTTATAGTACGAGCTCATCGTTTCATCGTATTCGTTTAATAATTCATCATATTTCTTTTCATCATATCCATTTTCATGAAGGATTGCCGCTACTGGTAAACGTGGTTTCACTCCATGATCTTCATCTGGTACACCAACTGTCATTCCGAATACAGGATATACTTTATCCGGTAAATGAAGCAATTCACTCACTTCTCTCGGGTTATTACGAATACCACCAATATAACAAATACCGTATCCTAACGATTCTGCTGCTAACGCTAAGTTTTGTGCGAACAGTGAAGCATCTACCGTCGCAACGATAAAGTCTTCTACTCCTTCATACTTTATCTCTGTACTATGTTTTTCACATGCCATTTCAAGTCGTTTTAAATCTGCACAACAAACAAAGAATGCTGCACAGTCTTTCACGTGAAGATTTCCAGATAACTCTGCTAGTTTAACCTTTAAGTCTTGATCTGTTACATATATAACAGAATACGCCTGTACAAAATGTGAGGAAGCGGCATGTTGCGCAGCTTGCACCATTCTTTCTACTGCATCTTTCGGAATTGATTCTTCTTTATATTTACGAACTGAAACGTGTTGCTCCATTTTATGTATGATCTCATTCATGAAAATCACTCCTTTTTTCTCTTCATAATGAAAAATTAACATATCTTTTTCAATATTCACAACTTATAAGCACAAAAAGAGCAATTCTTTTTGAATTGCTCTTTTTAAAACGTTTATTAGTACGGTAAATGAAATTTTATTGACGATAATTTAAATATATCAGCGATTTTTCGAATATATCGACTTACCGACGAATAACGACAGATTTACATCAAATTATTTCTTGTCTTATTACGCTGTTTTCAAAACTTTAATACCTTTTACGATATTCCAAATGAAGTAATAAATCCCTACAAGAATGAACACCGCATATGTGATCATCATTCCAATTCCAGCACCATCGGATTGATTGAAGCTTAAACCATATATGCCGGATACTGCTAATCCACCAAATAAAATCGCATACGGGAAAATATGTGACCAAAATGCTTTTTTCGCGTGGTATTTCACTTCATCCTCCGCAACGAAGTACACGATAATTGGCAGTAAAAATGGTGCAAAAAAGATACTAAAGTAACATAGTGAAGATAATATATTATTTCCTTTCATCCGACTCACCTCTAAATAGTTTTTGTTATCTTCATTATGTCAGGAATCCATTCTAGAAACTATCGCTTTACCTTTCATGAACATGACATATTTGTAAGATTTCCCTCTAAAATAATCCCGCCTGAAATTGGATTATTTTCTCTATATTCGATTCATAAACCAATATTGAGTAATGGCTAAATACTCTCGTAATTTCGATAATTTAATATTCTCATCTGTACTCGTTGACTTATCTTCCATAATGATGCGGTCTTCTGCAATTTTCAGTTTCATTAATCCATTTTTCATTGCTAATGCTTCTGAAATATCTTCTCCTTTTCCTTTCCCTCCAGATACTATAGCAATTGTTTTCTCATGTGATTGTAAATACTCAGCTGCTTTATCAATACGATATTGCAATGAGTACGACGGTTTCGTTCCGTTTACTTTCGAGCCTAATACAATTATATAATCCGCATCGTAGGTAGCATTCATTTGCCCATGCTTATAAATGTTATATTGTAAAGTTCTTGCTTTTACGGATAATATCCATTTATTTGTTTGTATACAGACAAATTCCAATTTAGCCTAATTTATCCTCTAGAAAGTAATATTTATATTTCTTTCGGGAACAGTAAGTACAACTTTGCACGAAGGAGTGTCTCTATTGCTTCTCTTTTTATGTAACGTATCGTTCTTTTTCATCTTATTTTTACTATCACTTAAATTGCTCGGTAAATCTGCTTTAGCACAACTAACGCCTCATGATTTTGGGGCTATTATCTTTTTATCTTATTTAGCTTTTCAGGCCATACCAGTCTCTGGTGCTTTGCAAGCTTTTCTCGGTATGGTCGTTATTACATGTTTACATTTGCTTCTTACAAAATTAAGCTTACTAAACAAACTAAATCGTTTTATTCTTGGACACCCCATTATTTTAATTAAACATGGTGACATTATTTTTGAGAACTTACAAAAAAGTAGATATCCAATTGCTGAACTACTGTCTAACCTTCGCGTTGCAGGATACCCAAGTGTTCACGAAATTGAATATGCTATTTTAGAAGCGAACGGAGCCATTAGCATTTTACCAAAGCGTGAACTTGTACCATTAACTCCAAAAGATTTGAACATAGATGTTACGTATGCTGGATTACCAATTGCTCTTATTGTTGATTCGCAAATTCAATACGATAACTTAAAGTTAATTCATAAGGACAAAAAATGGTTATATAAAGAATTAAAAGAAAAAGGCATCACTAATATTAAAAGCGTTGCTTTCGCGTCTGTTCAAGAAATAGATGGATCTTTTGCAATTAGTTTAAAAGAGTAAAAAAATCCCCTTACTTGCTCAAGGGGATTTTCTTCATTATATCGCTTCTTTCTTTCCTGTCATATTTAACGGAACAGGATGTTTCATACGATTCATCGTAAATACGATAATCGCTGTCAATACTTCAGCTACTGGCATAACGAGCCAAATTCCATTTATCCCAAATAATTTTGGCATAATCCATAATAATGGAATAATAAATAGTAACCCTCGGCTCATTATAATAAGCACTGATTTTGTCGTTTGTCGCACTGATTGGAAGTACTCTCCATACACAATGTTATAGCCTAAAAATACATATTGGATAAAGAACAAGCTAATACCCGTTAATGTTAACTCCAATAACTCTGGAGATTGGACATCAAATAGACCAATAATATATTTCCCGAAGAATAATCCGATAACTATTGCAATACCACCGAGTACTACCGCAATTTTTACAGCGAACTTTAATCCTTCACGCAATCTTTCTGATAAATTTGCCCCGTAATGGAAACTAGCGATCGGTTGTAACGCTGCTCCAACACCGAAGAATAGTAGTAATGTCATCGCATGAATACTGTTCACCATCGCATAAGAAGCGACTCCTACTTCTCCTGCATATTGAACGAATGCAATGTTAAAACCGATTGTTACAATTGCAACTGTGCTTTCTGCTGTAAAGCTCGGGAAACCAATTACCATAATTTGTTTAACTGTATCCCATTCAAAATGGAATTCGCACCTGTTACGCCCCATCCAAAGATGAAAATAAAGATATAGTCAAACACTATATTTAATACAGCCGTTACAACTAGACCTGCCATTGCTAAATTAGGATTTCCGTCATTTCGTATAAATGTACTTAAAATATTTTCTAAAACGTATATCATTCCAAATGTTAATAATACGTGTAAATAGTCTAAAGCATACGGTAAAATCACTTCGTTTGCACCAAATAAGTATGCTAAATCTTCTATTCTCCATAAGCAAATCGCTGCTAAAACACCTACGATAATTACTGCTACCGTCATGGATTGAGTAAAAATAGACCTTGCTCTTTCTAATTTATTTTCACCTAGTGCAATGGAATATAACGTTGCTCCGCCCATTCCAATCCATAATGAAATAGAGAAGAAAATTGAAAACGCTGGAATAGCCACGTTTACTCCTGCTAATCCGTTCGCTCCAACTCCCCGACTAATCATAACCGCATCAATCACAATATTAACTGACATTAATACCATTCCAAGAACAGCTGGTATTAAATAAGAAATAAATAAACTTTTTATTGGTTTTTCTCTTAATTTTTCTGTTGTTTCCATCATATAAATGCTCCTTTTTCAATGCTCTGTTCATAGTTTAAACCTTCAAGTTACTTGAAGGTCAATAGAGAATTAAAAAATAGGTAACTGAATTATCGTGTTTGATGCCAGTTTGTAATGATACGAGTCCTACATCTTATTGCTTTGTTTTTTCATTATAGGAATTTGAATTTCTGTTACTTGCTCCTCTGGATTTTCTGTTACAGACCAATCAATCAACCCAATCTCAATCGAATCTCCATTCACTTCGTAACCTTCTTTATCAATGTATGAAAGTAACTCCCTATACGTTGCATCTGTTTCTTCATATGGTCCATGGTGATAAGAACAAGCAAATAAACTTTCTTTAATTTCATCTGAAGTATGCACTTCATACGGCATATAATCCAAAAGAATAAACACACTGCTATATGCTTGAAATTCATTTTGCATGAATGCTTTTTTGGAAATTGTCACACCTATATCTCCTGAAAATAGACTATCATCCATTTGCTTCATATTTTTTTGAAGCGAATGAATATAGTAATCAAACATATCATCTGTCGTATTCGGCGCCACTGCAATCGCTGTTATTTTTCTTTTCGGTATCTTTTTAATAACAATTCGATCGGTTTCTGCTTTTGTCGCCTTCTTTATTAAATGAATTCTATGTTCCATTTTCGCCAAAGCATACTCAATGTCTCTTTGTTTTTTCAACATCATTTCTTGTTGTTTTTCCAGTAAATTGAGTGCGTATGCTGGATTTCTTTCATCAATATATTTCTTAATTTCCTTTAATGGAATATTTAATTGGCGTAAAAATTTAATCGTATCTAATAGTGAAAATTGATCGATTGTATAATAGCGATAATTTGTTTGCGGGTCCACAATAGACGGATGAAAAATCCCCTTTTCATCATAATAGCGTAAAGTAGATTCCGCTATATTATGCATTTTTGCCATTTCTCCAATTGTAAAACGTTTATTTAATAACATATATCCTTCTCCAATTCATAAAAAATGTAGCCTTATTTCTACTTTTATTATATATTAATTACAGGTTCAAATTACGAGTTCAAAAGAACTTGTAATCAGACCCTTTGTTTAATGTGTTTTACATATTTTCATTAGGCAAATTCCGAGAAATCGTATGATAAAAATAAAAATGATGAGGAGAGGATCCGATGGATTTCGAATTTTTCTTTCAAATTGCACTTATTTTATTAAGTACAAAGCTTGCTGGTGATCTTAGTGTTAGACTAGGTCAACCTTCTGTACTAGGTAAATTAATTGTCGGTATCGTTATCGGTCCAGCTATATTAGGTTGGATTGAAAATTCAGAGCTTCTAACACAATTAAGTAATCCTTCTTCCATTCGTAGGTGGTTACGTTTCTGGTCTTGTTATGGGAATGGAACAAGGAAATGCTGTATTTTTAGGATTACTTCTATGTGCGACAAGTGTTAGTATTTCCGTACAAACACTTCGTGATTTAGGAAAGATGAAAACACGTGAAAGTACAACTATGCTTGGCGCAGCTGTATTTGATGACATTCTTGTTGTTATTTTATTAGCATTTGCAATGAGCTTCTTAGGTACAGACGATGTTAACTTAACAATGGTTATCTTGAAGAAAGTTGTATTCTTCGCTTCTATTATTTTAATCGGATGGAAAGGTGTTCCTGCAATCATGCGCTGGTTATCACCACTGCGCGTATTATCGAGTCTATCGCAGCTGGTATCGCTATTTCTCAAACGAACTACAAACATGAAGTAGAAAAGAAAGTAGAACCAATCGCTTACGCTATGTTCGTTCCAGTGTTCTTCGTTAGTATCGGTATGAATATTACATTTGACGGTATTGGCAATCAAATTTGGTTCATCCTAGCATTAACAGTAATCGCTGTATTAACGAAACTAATTGGTTGTGGATTCGGTGCACGAATGACTGGATTTGACGCTAAGTCTTCTGCCATTATCGGGGCTGGAATGGTTTCTCGTGGTGAAGTTGCACTTATCATCGCAGGAACAGGACTGTCTTCAGGTCTTTTAGCACAAGATTACTTTACAGCTATCGTTATCGTCGTTATTTTAACTATATAAGATAGTAATCTCTTTTTTCATTTTATCTTTAAACAATCTCGTTCTTTTTTAACCCTTTTTCAAAAATAATTCGTGCTTCTTCATCATCCATATCATTACTAAATGAATACACCATAATGCCGTAATCATCTATATATTCACCTAGTTTCATTTCCTCCACTTTTTTTATAAAAATCGTCTGCCTCGAAGTGCAGAATATAAGCATCCCAAACTGGTTCATTTATTCTTTTGTACGCCGTCACTTCTAAATCATATCCATCTTCATAATATCCGATGTGATAATGTTGACTAGGATCATATTTCTTCATAAAAATTCCCCTCCCTTTGAAAATGTATCATATTTCACATAATAAACAAAAGCGAGTCGTATTACGACTCGCTTCGTTCATTAAATGCGTTCCATCGCTGTCTTCAACGTTCCAACAACAAAGGCGATTTCTTCACTTGAAATAACAAGTGGTGGTGCTAACGTTAAGACGTTATTATATCCTGCTGTTGTCATGCCGTTTCGTCCTATAATTAACCCTTTTTCTTTACAAGCATTTACAACACTTGCAATTTTGTCGTTATCAATTGGCTCTTTCGTCTCTTTATCATTTACTAGTTCAATTCCAACTAGTAGACCTTTCCCTCTAATATTCCCAACAAGTGGATGCTCTCCAATTTCTTCTTTTAATTGCTCTAATAAAAGCGAGCCCATTTGTGCAGACCGCTCAATTAAATTTTCATTTTCCATAATCTCCAAGTTTTTAAGCGCTAATGCACAAGCCGCAGGATTTCCACCAAATGTATTAATATGACGGAAGAATTCATATTCTCCCTTCCCTTTAAATGCTTCATATATTTCTCTTTTCACAGCTGTCGCTGATAACGGTAAATATGCACTCGTAATCCCTTTTGCCATCGTAATAATATCCGGCTGAACGTCATAATTCATAAATCCAAATGCTTTTCCTGTACGTCCGAAACCGCAAATTACTTCATCGCTAATGAGAAGTGCACCGTGTTTTTGACACGTTTCATGAATAGCTTTCATATAGTCTTGTGGCGGCATTAAAATGCCTCCGCCCGTAATAATTGGTTCCATAATAAAAGCTGCAATCGTTTCACTTAATTCCCATGTCATAACGCGATCTACTTCTTTTACACATTCTACATCATAAATGTTCTCTCTTTCTATTTCAGGCATACGATAACAATCTGGCGGTGTTACATGTAAAAATCCTGAAGCAAATGGCTCATATTGATATCTACGCTGTGCTTGTCCCGTCGCTGCCATCGTTGCCATTGTATTTCCATGATACCCACGGTAACGTGACATAAATTTATAACGATGCGGTTCACCTTTTTGAGCATAGTATTGCCTTGCTATTTTAAAAGCCGTTTCGTTCGCTTCCGAGCCACTATTAGAGAAGAAAATAACATACTCCACTATTCACACACCAAAGACCACTCATACCATCTAAATATCTTTTCCCTTCTATATCTTCAACCCAGCACCCTTCTGCTTTTGCCCCTACCATTGTACTATTTGGACTAAAGGGACGCATTCCGTGCCAAACATATTGCTCATCTTTTGCTAATAATTCATCAGTCTGTTTCGTTTTCATCATTTCTTCCACCTTCCATAACAACTTATTTTTCACAAAAGCTGCGCTGGTGCCATGATGATTTAAATTTCTCCCTGCTTATTTTCATTCCACAAAATTAAGACAAAATCCTACTTACAATACAGTAATATTTACAAGAAAAAGGAGCTTTTCTTATATATCGAAAAGCCCCTCTTTTTTTAATGCGACGATGCATCACTAACACCATGACCTGTATTAGATTTTACAAGAATCTCATCAAATTTCGCAGCATCTTCTTTCTTACTAGATAAAACTGTTCCTAAATATGCTGCAAGGAATCCAAGCGGAATTGAAATAATTCCAGGTGTCGTATATGGGAAAATCGCTTCCCCCACAAATATAGCTTTTCCAGCTACAGGGTTCCAAACATTTGGACTTAATGCTACGAGAACAATTGCTGATACAAGACCAACGACCATACCCGAAATAGCACCTGTTGTATTGAAGCGCTTCCAATATATTGTGAATAATATAACTGGTAGATTTGCACTCGC
Source organism: Bacillus sp. BPN334 (assembly GCF_008368885.1). Lineage (NCBI taxonomy): Bacteria > Bacillati > Bacillota > Bacilli > Caryophanales > Bacillaceae > Bacillus > Bacillus sp. BPN334. The sequence continues at coordinate 296,864 of NZ_QOZW01000020.1, forward strand.
TGCAACTGCGAATGCTAATGAAACTAAAAATGCTACGTTCAATGTTTGAGCAAATAACGCTAGTATAATGGATAATACCGCTACCCCAATAGACGCATAGCGAGCCATTGAAACTTGCTCTTTTTCCGTTGATTTCCCCTTGCGAATAATTTCATTATAAAAATCATGTGCAAATGCTGATGCTGCTGTTAATACAAGGCCTGCCACTACAGCTAAAATAGTTGCAAAGGCAATTGCTGAAACGAAAGCAAATAAGAAATCTCCACCTAACGCTTTAGCTAATAAAGGTGCTGCCATATTACCAGCAGGGTTTGCTTTCATAATTGCCTCATTCCCTACAAATGCTGCTGCCCCAAATCCTAAGAAGATTGTCATAATATAAAATGCGCCAATTAACCACGTAGCGTACACAACAGATTGCCGTGCCGTTTTTGCATCACGTACTGTAAAAAAGCGAACAAGAATATGGGGTAATCCGGCAGTACCAAGAACTAGTCCTAAATTTAAAGACAGTGTATCAAGACCATCCTTATACTTTACTCCTGGATTTAAAAACGAATCTTTTAACGGAGTAGCAGTTTTCATTTGCGCGAACATTTCAGTCACACTAAAATTAAATTTTGAGAAAACAATAACAGAAATAATAAATGTACCAGCCATAAGTAGTACAGCCTTAACGATTTGTACCCAACTCGTCGCAGTCATTCCGCCAAAAATAACGTACACTGTCATTAATGTACCAACGATTTATTAAGCGCTGCAACGCCGCGAACTTTTTTCGCATCAAAACGTGCCGCAATCATATCCGCTAACGTGTACTTCCCTAAATTTCTAAGCGGTTCTGCAACAAGGTATAGAACAACTAAATAAGCAACTAAAAAGCCGATACTATAAAAGAACCCATCAAACCCAGTTAATGCGATCGCTCCGGCTATACCAAGAAATGACGCAGCAGACATGTAATCTCCCGCAATGGCCAGACCATTTTGCCAACCAGTTAATCCTCCTCCAGCTGTATAAAACTCACTTGCATTTTTTGTTTTCTTTGATGCAAAATAAGTTATGACGAGTGTACCAAGAACGATGATTAAAAATAGTGCAAAAGCGGTTATATGCAAACACCCATGCCCACGTAACATCCCCAAATGCTGGTGTATTGAGTACCTTTGAATACGATGTTAAAATAGGTAATGCAATAAAAAAGCTTAAAAAGAAAATACTCATCGGAACGATAAACTTCTTTTTCGTATTTAATAGCAATTGAAATTCTTCTGACTGAACAACCTCTGTATAATTCACTTCATTTTGTAACTTACGTGCTGACGTATCATCTCTTTTCATTCCCATTCCCCTCTCTTACTGAAAATACAATTCCCCCTTGTATACCTAAAGACTAAATTTTATAAATATTCAGAAACTTATTTCCATTTTAGACAATCCATACATTCCTGCAAAGATTTTTCGATAGACATTTTTCGGCAATTTCCCCTAAATTTTTAATATACTTTTTCAACATAAAAATTACGTACTTCAATCTCATACCAGTCAAGATTTGATGCCCATTAAAACAGAATAAAAAAGTAGTGCTTATCGCACTACTTCTGTCTTTTTCTCTTTTTCTAAATTACGAGCTGTTTCGCTTAATTCAACGTCCTTTCCATCTTTAAGCGTTCCAAATATGAAATCGAATACGGGATTTGAAACACCAAACCAAAACTTTTCATTTTTATAATGGTGTAATATGTGCTGTTTAGCGTATGACATAAGTAAATATATAGTAAAACTAGGTATACTAAACCATACAGGCAAAAATAATAGTTTTAAATCATCTGGATATACGTGATGATCATAATGTAATCTTCTTAACATTTTTAATAAAAATACGTTTTTAGGTGGCTTTAAGTGAAATAAAAATCGATGTGTCATATATTCGTTAAGCGTATAAAAAACAATCCCAAACAAACACGCGAACATACCGATCCATGTGAAAAATTGCATTTTTAAAATAATGATAAAAACAAATAAAATACTATACATAATAACGATATCATGTTGTAAAAAGAACTCTTTCCCCACTCTCTTCATCTTCCTTCCCCCTTTTCCAAAAAAACAGCCGCAACATATCGTTACGACTATTTCTTTTATTTTTTATTTTATTCTCCAATAATGAGCCCAAATATTTCATGATTTACCGCAAACGTCGGTTGCTTTGTTTGTAGTAATCTTGCTGCAGTATGAAATACCGCTTCATATAGTGGATTCCTATCAGTAATTTCTTTTCGGATTTTTGGTGCTAACGTAATAATAATTTCTTTTCCGTCAATAGTGGTTCGATACATAAAAATCTCCCCTTCAATCTTATGTGAACAACTGTAAAGCTTTGTATGCAAAATGGATAGAATATCCTACTAAAATAATACCTGCTCCGGCTGTTATATAGCCAAGTGCTTTTTGCTTTAATAAAGTTCTGCCAAAATGGACAGAAAAAGCAATATTTAAATTCCATAAAATAATGCCAACGATAATACAAAGACTGTACAAAAATGCTTCTTGTTTCGTTACCTTCGTAAGCAATGAGCTAAGTGTACTTCCGTATATACCAAACCAAAAAACAAGATTTAATGGATTGGATATCGCAATTAAAAAACCTGCCATAAACGATTGTTTCAGGCCACCTACCTCTTCCTTTTTATATTCCATATTCGTGTGGGAAATTCCTTGTTTTACACTTTGAAATCCTAAATAAAATAATAAGAAAAACCCTGTGCAATACATAAAAGCTTGTACATATGTATACATAAACACAGAAGATAAACCGAAGTAGATGAGAAGCATAAACAAAATATCTGCAGTCATCCCACCAATTCCAACAACCCACGCATGCCAAAAACCTCGTTCAATTCCTCGTTTTAACATTTCAATATTAATCGGACCTACTGGCGCAGCTAATGAAATACCTAATACAATTTGTTGTATAATCGCTCCAAACATCGCTCTATCCTTTCTACTTCCTTTACTATTAAGTAATGTTGTAATGATTAAAAATAGACTAGCTTTCATCAAAATATTTACTACTAAAATACCCTTTTTTATCCAAAATATACAAAAGAGCCATCTGGATGATGGCTCTTACTTTTCTAACTTATGAAGAAAAGGACATTTTCCTTTTACCACCTCTACATCGTCTCCTATGAAGTATTGTTTCCATTCGCGATGATCTGGATCACCATAATGACTAATATTAGGATGTTTCGGCAGCTGATCCCACTTTTCAACTCGATCTCGGACCGTTTGTCTTGAATATGCTCCTTTAGGGCGATCCCCTTCTAATCCATCAAAGATGGTGCGTGGTTGAAACCCAATAACGAGAGAATTTCCTAAATGCCTAGTTTTTCTTTGTTTATAAGCTGGCGCATTTCCAAATGCGAATATCGGTTCACCACCAAATGAAAATTCCCATAAGTAATGGTCTGGGTCTTCCGGAATTTGCTTCGGCCATGTTTGATCATCGTTTTCATGTAAATATTGTAGTACTTTCCAAAAATAATCACGATAATATTCCAGTGATTGTTCCTCACATTCCGGTTCCACAAAAAGAAAGAACCCTCTTCTTACAATTGGGCGCTCTTTCATTAACTCTAAAAAAGATAACATTGTATGTGGCAAATGACTCCAATCATTATGAGAGAGAAATGAATAACGAAGTTCATTCTTTTTTAAAGCTGTTAAGCCGAAATAACACGGGAAAGTTGGTTCTAGCACGACACTCGAAAAATTTTGAAATTCTTTTGTAACCCAATTTGGTATGTCAGTTCTCGTTCTCATTCCTTCATTATCTAATAAATAAGACTCATTCATTCTTTCTTTCACCTCATTATGTATAGCATTCAATTAAGAATATTACATACTCGGCCTGTCCTATACCTATTTAAAAATTCGGCTGGAAAATTATTTAAAAATACAAAAAATAAAATCGCTTACTTGACTAATTTCTACCAATTCGTGTATATTTAAATTAATCATTTAGCAGAATATTCAAGATTATAGCATTTTTAGTTTATATTATCTTTCAAATGAATTTCACTAAATGAAGATAGCAAATGCTTTAGAAGAAGGTCAAGAAGTATCTTTCGATATCACTGAAGGAAACCGCGGACCTCAAGCTGCTAACGTAGTAAAACTTTAATCCAACATATAACAGGAGGTTACCTTACTTGGTAACCTCCTTTGTTATTCCTTTGTATATTTCCGTTTTACAGAGCAAAAACTATGTGAAATGCGCAATATACAAAGGAGGAATTAATAATGGGATCAGAAGTAAATGATTTTGAAGAAGTGAAATTCCGTGTAGAAACAGCACAAAAAATGGTAGGATCAGCGACAATTTCAATGGATCCAGATACATTAGAGCATGCGACTACTGCTGTAGAAGCCGCTCGCTCTCAGCTTGAAATTATGAAATCTGTTGCGACAGATTTAGATGAGCCATTTTTAATGAATGAGGAAAAGAAATTAAGTAAATGCGAGCATCAATTAAATGAAGCAAGACACTAAAAAACATCCAGAGAATTTTCTCTGGATGTTTTTTCATGATAACTGTTCTCCATACTTTTTCAATGTTTCTCCAACTGTACATTGTCGTATACAAAATGAATGAGCATAATACTTACTATTTGTCTTTCTATTATGTTCTCGCAAAAAACATCCTTCACAATACGTTTCTAATAAGTCATTTACCTCTGTAATGAGTTGCTTTTTATCCACCTTTGCACCTCTCTATTCGGTTATTTCTTTATGACTATCAATGACTGTTCCTTCTAATGCTTGCGTAGCTAATTGATGCGCTTCTTTATTTTGTTTTCTAGATATCGGCTCACATACAAGTTTTAATTTCATTTGCTTCGCTTTTTGTTCAATTTGATCTAAGTAATGATTTAAATGCTCATCATAACACGGCCATTCTCCAGCCAATTGCTGCAGTACAACTTGAGAATCGCCGCGAAGTGTAACTGCTTCATACTTAATTCCTAATTCCTCGAGTATATTCATGCCATATAGTAATGATGCATATTCCGCTTCATTATTATCATATATACCTTCTATATATGCATTACGGCGAATTCGGTATTTTGTATTTCCTTTTTTATAGTATACACATATACCTACTCCAGCTTCTTTCTTCTGTACATCATAACCGCCATCAAAATAAACGAGTATTTCTTGGGGCTCTTCCTCCACTTGTTTACTCAGCTTTTTCATTTCCTTTAATGACCATTCTGCATCCATTTCATCATAAAATGATAGTTCTTTCACTCTTCCTGTTTTCTCGAAATCCTCTGCAAATTGCAATGCATCTTCTATGTTCATATAATCTGTCGTTAATTCCGTCTGTAATCCGCTCTTTGTTTTATACAACCAATGGATTTTATATTTCATACTAGATTCCCCTTATATAAGATTTCTTATATGTAGTCAGCTAATGAAAGCCTCACTTTATTTTATTATATTGTATCAAGAGTCACAGCATTATATTCAATTTGCTTACATACAAAAAGAGCTATCCCTATAGGAATAGCTCTTTCATCTATTGCATAAATCTTTCAAATTGTACTCGTTTATTAATCCAGTACATTACAGGCATACCAATCGCCATGACAACAAATTCACCGATTGCACATGTTAACCAAGTCAACATAAATGGTAAATCAAATGCAAGATGAAGTTCAGTTGCAATCATAAACATTGTAATTGTAAAAATAACTGTATTAAAAATCATACGAGCCCAAACACCTTTAATAAATCGCATAGAAATAATCGTTGCAACTAATGCAAGAATAGATTGCCCTACTCCAAATACTAAATCGTAAGCGATCATAGGTGAGAAAAAGAGATTTGTTAAAAATACACCTAATACAATTCCGTAAATTGCTTTCTTATTAAATACAACAAGATGATTAAACATCTCTGAAATACGAAACTGTACATTCGTAAAGCCAAATGGCTGAATCAGCATAGAAACAGCAATATATAATGCCGCTAAAATACCATTACCGACTAATGTTCTAATATTCATGACAAAATCTCCTTAGTTTTTTTACGTGGGATGGTTTCGAACCACGTTATTCGTTTTTTAAGCAACAAGATTATATTCTACGCAATACACACTCTTTCGTCAATAGATCCCTATCATTAACTACCTTTTTTCTTTTGGACAACGTATAATAAAACATATGAAAGTTTTAGGAGGTTTCACTTCATGACAGCAACAATTCAAAATGAAAAAGTGATCGTTTCCATTTCTGACAATGGTGCAGAATTACAAAGCGTTCGCTTAAAAGAAGATAACACTGAATACTTATGGCAAGGCGATTCTACTTATTGGGGGCGCCGCGCACCAATTTTATTCCCAATTGTCGGCCGATTAGTAGATAATACATACTACGTAGATGGTAAACCATATTCTTTAACACAGCACGGCTTTGCTCGTGATCTTACATTCTCTGTAAAAGAACAAAGTGAAACAAAAATCACTTACATTGTTACTAGTAATGAAGAGACATTAAAAAAATACCCATACGAATTCGAATTACTCGTTTCTTATGAACTAGATGAACAAATCGTTCATGTAACATATGAAGTAAATAATCCTGCTTCAAAAGAGATGTTCTTCTCAATCGGAGCACACCCTGGTTTCAACTTCCCCTTATTAGAGGGCGAATCATTTACAGATTATCATTTATCATTTAATGATTCTGAACGCTTAGAAACAAGCGTATTAGAAGGACCTTACCTTTCAAGTAAAAAACAATTAATTGCTGAAAATACGAATGAATTACCACTTACATACGATTTATTTAAAAATGATGCGCTTATTTTTGAAAATATGAATACGGATGAAATCTCTATTCGTTCTCATAAACATAATAAATTTGTAAAAGTAGAATTTGATGGATTCCCATTTGTTGGCGTGTGGACACCAGGCGAGAACGCACCTTTCTTATGTATTGAACCTTGGTACGGTATTGCTGATGAAGTAAATCCAGCAAAAGATTTCAAGGAAAAAAAAGGAATTCAATCTTTACAAGCGAATGAAACATTTACATGTCGTTATAGTATTACAATCGGCTAAGTTACTCTATCCCCTACTTCAAGGAAACATATAAGTAGGGGATCATCTTATAATATGGAGGTTTCTCATTTTGATTGAAGTATATATTGATGGTGCATCAAAAGGAAATCCTGGTCCTTCTGGTGCAGGCGTGTTTATTAAAGGGGTGCAACCAGCTGTACAATTATCACTGCCCCTTGGGAGAATGTCCAATCATGAAGCAGAATACCACGCTTTACTTGCGGCATTAAAATATTGCACGGAGCATAATTATAACATTGTCTCTTTTCGTACAGATTCGCAACTTGTCGAGCGAGCTGTTGAAAAAGAATACGCAAAAAATAAAATGTTTGCACCACTATTAGAGGAAGCATTACAGTACATAAAAAGTTTTGATCTCTTTTTTATTAAGTGGATTCCAAGTAGTCAAAATAAAGTTGCTGATGAATTAGCTAGAAAAGCTATCTTACAAAATTAACGGGGGGATGAGTGTGAAAAAAGATTGGATTGCTCCTCTTGCGTTATTATTCGTCTCTTTTATTTGGGGAGCTACATTTGTTGTCGTTCAAAATGCTATGTCTTTCGTTGGTCCATTTACTTTTAATGGTATTCGCTTTTTATTCGCTGGAATTATTTTATTATTCGTTCAAATGATTTTCTCAAAAAAATCTTCAAAACAAGATATAAAACAGAGTAGCCTCGCTGGATTAATCGTTGGATTCTTTTTATGTATTGGCTATGTATTACAAACATTCGGCTTACTTTATACAACTTCTTCAAAAGCAGGCTTCTTAACAGGGCTTAGTATCGTTATGGTACCAATTCTATCTTTTATCTTTTTAAAACAAAAAGCTACTATTTTTATCGTATTTGGTATTGCTGTAGCAACAGCAGGTTTATACTTATTAACAGCTGGTGATTCTTTTCAATTAAACATCGGCGATATACTCGTTCTCGGTTGTGCAGTTGCTTTCGCTGCTCATATTCTCGTTAACGGCTTCTTCTCTAAGAAAATATCACCTTTATTATTAAGCACGTCGCAAGTATTAGCTGTCGGTATGTTTTCTTCTATTTGCGCCTTTTTGTTTGAAGATTGGGAAAAATTATTTTCAGTAGCACTATGGACGAATTCTTCTTTTTTATTCGCTCTATTTCTAATGAGCCCGTTTTTGCTGCATTAACAGGCGTTCTCGTTGCAAACGAACAACTTTCTATTTCTGCTATTATCGGATGTCTATGTATTTTCCTAGGCATGGTTTTTGTTGAATTACCTTCCAAAACAAAAAAAGAAGCGCAGGCTGCGTGAAGTTACGCTTGTAACTTTCGCATAAAAGCCTTAGCGCTTTTTTTATCTGTAATTTCTTCTTCTTTCAATCGTTCTAATAACGCAACAAAATAACTTCCATCAAACTGTAATTGATGTTTAATTGTCGCTTCTATTGCCGCGTTCACAATACCATCAGATGCACCAGTATATCCTTGTCCGAACATAATAAATCCTTGTGCTTCCTCTGATAATTTAAATCCTTTCGTATGTAAGAATGAAAGATAATCTTCTACTGTTTGCATGTTATTCCCACCTACTCAAAAATTCTCCATCTCCTATCATACATGTTTTTACACGCTATGAGAATGAAATTTCTTTGACAACTTTGTAAATCTATCGTCTACTGCATAGACAATAGAGGATTTCCTTGTAATATGAATGAATATGTATAGTGGAACTTATTTCATATTAAAGGGGAGACACGATGAAACAAGCACTATTAATTATCGATGCGCAGCAAGAATTAATGGATGGAAATGAACAAGAAAAAGAAGTTTTTCGTAAAACCGAGTTATTATCTACACTAAATACAGCCGTACAGAAAGCGATAGATGCAAATGCCCTTATTGTTTTCGTAAGAGATATCGATGTTGCTTCTGGTAGTGGAGAAGGATTTGAAGTACATAATGAAATTAAAGTACCTCAGTCTGCAATCCTTATTAATAAAGCAGCAACAAACTCATTCTATGGCACTTCTCTACTTGAACTTTTAAAAGAAGAAAAAATTAATCATATCGTTATCGGTGGATGTAAAACAGAACATTGCATCGACACCGCAGTTAGAACAGCTACTGTACAAGGATTTGATGTTACATTAATTAAAAACGGTCATTCCACAACTGATTCTAACGTATTATCTGCAGAGCAAATTATTGGTCATCATAATAAAACTCTACATGGACATTATAACGTTGATCATTTTTCAATGGTTAGAGATGTCGAGGAAGACCTTTTTCAACCAACTCACGACCAATATTATTCCGTTTTAATAATTGTTCACTATTTCTCATCATAATTGGTGGTGTATTAACCTTTTGAAAGCCAACAGCCTCTAATTGATTTATAAAATCTTTTTTACCCTCTGGTACATCAATTCTTACTTTACCATGATGTTCTCTTGCTAAATAATGTACAATTCTCATTGCCATCGCATCATTTTCAGCAACGACCGGACCTATTATTTTATTTTCTAGTGTTTGTATACTTAAACCGTAACCTAATACATTTTGTTTGTTGTCCTTTACAACGATGCATTGTTCACTTTGTATAATTCTTTTCTTTAAAAATACTTTTCTATTTGTTCCAAACGCATATTCATCTATTTTTATTATTTCTTCTAAATCAACCTCTTCATAATCCATCATACATTCTTCATTTTCTACACATTTATGATTCACATTGTATGAGTTGCATATGTATTTAGAAACATAGCTCACTGACTTGAACCCTAACTTTTCGTATAAAGGCTTTCCCTCATCCGTAGCAATAAGCATTATTGGAGTTTGAGCTGATACAGTCATAATGCATGAATTCGTTATCGCCTTTCCGATCCCACCTCCCTTATAAATCGGATGTACAATCACCATTCCGATAGACGCTAATTTCTCCCCATATAATATAATTGCCGCGCTAGCAATAAGTTCCTTCCTCCCATTCCACACACCGTATACAATACCTGAGTCAAAAATAGTCTCAATTTCTTCTCTGTTATAATCCCAGCCAATATAAGAAGATAATGCAACAATTATCAAATCAACTTGTACATGTTTCACTTTATCTGTCACACACATATCCTATTTTGACCAAGACTATATTGTAAATGAGGTGACAACATGCCCATTACGAATCGATTTTCTACCACCACTAACGGCGCACTCGCAATTACAGGTAATACACTCGGGTTAAGTAAAATTAGTAATCAAAACCGTGCTGGTACAATCGGGGCAATTGGTGCATTCGTAACTACGAATACTGCTTTACAAGTAACGACTTTTCCTGCTGGTACAACATTAAACTATACACAAAATAGTTCTACCGCTATTTTGAATATCCCTGCTGGTAGTACTATTCTTTACGCAGAACTCGTTTGGGGTGGAAACTATTTATCTCGTGATCAAAACATTACGAGTGTATTAGGAAACCCCGTTTCTTTTACAACACCTGTGTCAACATACTCAATTACCCCTTCGGCTGTTACAGCTTCAAATCAAACATTCGTTTCTGGATCTGTCACATTTGGATTTTACACACGATCAGCGGATGTAATGGAGCCGTTAATTCTGCAGGATGGACGCTTATTGTCGCTTATCAAAACGGTTCCTTACCCGCAAGAAATTTAACAATTTACGTAGCTGGTAACCGCGTTTCTGTAGAAACCGGTAGTGCAGATGTATCTGTCTCAGGGTTTTTAACACCTGCCGGGGGACCTGTAAGCGGGAGATTATTTTTAAGTTCTACTGAAGGGGATGCTGATTTAACTGGGGATCAAGCTTTATTTGGACCAAATTTCAGTTCATTAAATGCATTATCTGGGCCAAATAATGCTGTTAATAATTTCTTCGGTTCTCAAATTAATAATGCTGCAGGGAACTTAGATACAACTGGTACATTTGGAACGCGAAACCAGAGTGCCTCTACAAGTACAAATATCTCCGCTGGAAGACAAGGATGGGACATTACTTCCATTGATATTTCTCCTTATTTAACAAATTCCCAAGTGTCTGCCTCAATTCGTTTAACTACTAACGGGGATGCATATATGTTAAATACAGTCGGTTTACAAATCAATATAAACTCACCTAATATACAAGCAACTAAAAGCGTGAATAAAAGTGTCGCTACAATTGGAGATATTCTAACCTATACAGTTACTGTTCCTAACACCGGGCTTCTTCCTGCAAATAACGTTACTTTTACAGATGTTCTCCCTAACGGTACTTCCTTTATACCTGGAAGCGTAACGATAGATAACGTACCACAAACAAACGCAAATCCGGTCGCCGGTATATCTCTGGGGACAATTAATAATGGCTCTTCTCGTACAGTAGCTTTCCAAGCGACTGTCGTTTCTCTTCCAAGTCAAAATCCTATCTCTAACACTGCGAATATTACATTTCAATATACACCGATTGCCGGAGGAACGACTTTTAACGGTCTTGCAACAAGCAACTCTGCAGGAACACAAATTAATCTCGCAGATATTAATGGAACAAAATCAGTTAACAAAATCTTTACTGACATTGGTGAAACGTTAACTTACAGTATTGCCTTAGCTAATATAGGAAATATCGCTGCAACGAACGTTATATATACGGATCCAATCCCTAGTGGGACTACTTTCATTCCAGGAAGTGTAACTGTTAACGGAGTTATTCAAGCTGGAGCGAATCCCGCTAATGGTATATCCATTGGAACCATTGCTGCAAATTCTACTACTATTTCATTTCAAGTATTCGTTCCTTCTATCCCCCAAACAAATCCAATATTAAATAGTGGTACAACAACATATCAATACATTCCTGTGCCAAATCAGCCTGCAGTAAGCGGGACTGATACGACGAATATCGTATCTACTCAAGTGAATAACGCTACTGTAACTATGGCAAAAGCAGTAGATAAAAATTTTGCAGATATTGGTGATACGCTAACGTACACTGTTTCCTTTACAGGTACAGGTAATACGAATGCGAACAATGTTATTTTTACAGATGTCATTCCTACTGGAACAACTTTTGTTCTAAACAGTTTAACAATAGATGGAACGACACAAGTTGGAGCAAATCCTGCTAACGGTGTGAACATTGGATCTATCCCAACTGGCTCAACAAAAAATGTTTCCTTTCAAGTAGTAGTAAACACAATACCCGCGTCAAATGTCGTATCTAATGGATCAAGCGCTTTTTATCAATATACCGTCAATCCTAGCCAATCACCAATTACAAAAAATATCTCTTCTAATCTTGTTTCCACTCAAATTAACAACGCGAATTTAACATTAACAAAATCAACAAACAAACAATTTGCCACAATTGGCGAAACGATAAGTTATACAATCCTCATTACAAACAGTGGAAATACAGCTGCAACTAACGTGCAACTAACAGATCCACTTCCAAATGGAACGATATTGACTCCTGGTACTGTAACATTAAACGGAGTTTTGCAAAATGTAGATTCTCTCGTTGCTTTACCTATCGGCACAATTCCTGGCGGAGCTACTTTTACACTTTCTTTCCAAGTAACAGTCATCAATATTACCGCCCAAAATCCTATCATTAATAATGCTTTCGTTTCTTATTTATATAGTGTAAATCCAAGTCTGCCACCAACTTCAAAAACAGCAAATTCTAATTCTGTTACATCAACAATTAGACTAGCAAATCTTCAAGCTACTAAATCTGTAGATAAAACATTTGCGGAAGTTGGAGATGTATTAACTTATACCTTTGCTCTTACAAACGATGGAAATGTTGCGGCGAACAATGTATTACTATCCGATTCAATTGCGAATGGTACTGCCTTTGTACCAAACAGTGTTACGATTAACAATGTTGCTCAGCCAGGTGCTACACCAGCTAGCATCAATATTGGTAGCATCAATGCAAATACTACAATTACAGCTTCATTCCAAGTATTAATAACTAGCATTCCAAATCCTAATCCTATTTCAAATAGCGCTTCTATTTCCTATAACTTTATCGTGGATCCAAACGCTTCACCTGTAAGTAAGAACACTACTTCAACCACTACATTTACTCAAGTAAACGATGCAAATGTCATTTCAGCAAAAACAGTGGATCGAGCGTTTGCTACTGTTGGGGATGTATTAACTTATACTATTCTTTTAACGAATGCAGGAAGTGTTACTGCTGATAGCCCTACTTTCGTAGATACAAATCCAGATGGTACTACCTTTATTCCAAACACTTTCCTTATTAATGGTGTACTCCAAAATAACGCTGATCCAAACGTCGGTGTTCCGTTACCTTCCATTCCTGCTAACGGTGAAATTACTGTTTCTTATGAAGTAACCGTCACTGCTTTACCTACACAAAATCCAACAACAAATTCATCTAGTACACAGTATAGCTTTATTCTAAATCCAGGCGATCCACCAACTATAGAAACCTCTTTAAGTAACACTGTAAGCACACAAATTAATTTAGCGAATGTAGTTATTGTCAAACAGGTAGATTTAACTATTGCTGATGTTGGGCAACCAATCACATATACAATTGCTTTAGCTAACCCTGGGAATACTCCAGCGAATAATGTAGTCGTTACCGACATACTCCCTCCTGGTACGACTCTTGTACCAAATAGTATTTTTATAGGCGGCGCTTTACAGCTAGGTGCTGATCCAAGTGTTGGTCTTCAAGTTGGGACAATTCCCGCAGGTGGAATTACAACCATTGTTTTTCAAATTAGTGCAAATAGTTTACCTTCACCAAATCCAGTTCAAAATAGTGCTGCACTACAATATAGCTTTATCACAGATCCAAATTTACCTGCTGTTGTTAGAAATGCCACTAGCAATATCGTAACGACACAAATTAACACCGCAAATCTTGTTGCTAGATGGTACCATCTTCCTTCCTAATACTGTAACGATTAACGGTGTCCCTATAGCAAATGCAAATCCTGCTAACGGCATTTTGATCGGTACGATTGGGGCAAATTCATCACGTACCGTTTCATTCCAAGTTTTTGTACCAACTATTCCTGCTGTAAATCCAATTACGAATCAATCAGGCACTACATTCCAATACACGTACGATCCATCCAAACCAACTGTCATGCAGATGGTGGTATCTAACACTGTACAGACAACTATTAATAACGCCTCGATTACCGCCACAAAATCTGCTGATAAACAGTTTGCGAACGTAAATGATATTATTACGTATACGACTACTTTAACGAATAATGGGAACACTCTTGCATCAAACGTGATTTTTACAGATGTAATTCCAAACGGGACATCGTTTATTCCTAATAGTGTAACAGTAAATGGGAATCTACTTCCTAATGTAAATCCAGCGAATGGAATAGCAATTGATCCAATAAATCCGAATGCAAATACGATAATTTCGTTCCAAGTGCAAGTAAATTCCATCCCGAATCCGAACCCAATCCCTAATCAAAGTAATACAGCATACCAATATGTCATAAATCCTAACTTACCTCCAACATCCGCCAATGCGTTAAGTAACGTAATAACAACTCAAATTAATAACGCTACAATCATCGCTACGAAATCAGTGAACACACCGACTGCTGCAATTGGAGATATCGTTACCTATACGATTGCAGTTACGAACACAGGAAATATCCCTGCTAGTGCTACAGTTTTAACAGATGGACTTGGACCAGGCGCATCCTTCATCCCAAATTCCGTTACAATAAATAACGTTTCCCAACCTGGATTAGACCCGTCATTAGGTATTCATTTAGACGATATTTCACCAGGAGGCACTACTTTCATTACATTCCAAGTGAAAATCCTCGCTATTCCACCTAGTGGAACTTTAACGAATAATGCTCTTGTAAACTACGAATATGCAGTGAATCCAACTGAAACACCAGCTGTTGGTAGTACCGTAACAAACACGACAGTTACACCGATTGTTGATGCTACTTTAGTAATAAATAAAAATGCTAGTACAACTTTTGCTACAATTGGAGATACAATTACATTCACTTCAGTTGTTACAAATACCGGAAATACTACTGCTAATAACGTTGTATTTACAGATACAATTCCAAACGGTACCGCTTTTGTCCCAAATAGCTTTAAAATAAATGGTGTAACCATCCCAAATGCAAATCCACAAAACGGTATTACTATTGGTAACTTGAATTCAAATGCATCGGTTACACTTAGTTTTCAAGTAAATATTACAACTCTTCCAAACCCTAATCCAATTCCTAACAAATCATCGCTTCAATATAGCTTTATTGTTGATATTAATGAGCCGCCTGTTTCACGAACAGTTCAATCCAATAAAACTTTTACACAAGTAAATACCGCTTCCGTTATCGCAACAAAAACTGCAAGCAGTGCATTTGCTGCTGTTGGAGATACAATTACGTATACAACTACCCTCACTAATAGCGGAAATACTACCGCAAACACACCTGTTTTTATCGATATATTACCACCTGAACTTTCATTCGTTCCTGATAGCGTACAAATTAATACGATCCCACAACTTGGATTTAGACCAGAGAGCGGGATTTCTTTAGACCCCATTCCAGTTGGAGGAACGACAACAATTAGTTTTCAAGTTATCGTTGGCTCAATACCAGCTACAAATCCTACGTTGAATCAATCCAGTACGACATATTCTATCATTGTGGATCCTACCCAGCCACCGGTGACAGAAACAGCTACAAGTAATCCAACTTTAGTGCAAATTAACGAAGCATTTATTCAAGCAACGAAAAATGTGGACCGTATCTTTTCTGACGTTGCACCAGGAAATTCATTTTTAACGTATACTGTTTTATTAGATAATATAGGGAACACGACTGCTACGAATATCATTTTTACAGATCCAATTCCAAATAATACAGTATTTATAGAAGATAGCGTTCGAGTAGGTGGGGTTTTATTACCTGGAGTAAATCCGGCGAATGGGATACCAATTGGGGATATTATTGCAGGAGATTTTATAAACGTCACCTTCAGTGTGCAAGTAGTTAGTATTCCAAATCCTATTTTTACAATCGGACCTGGAGGGCCAAATTCACCGGTTGTAAACGGTGCTTCTATTAATTATCAATTTATGACAGGACCTAATTTACCACTCGTTTCAAGAAGTACGACATCCAATCCTGTTTCGACACAAATAAATTCTGGGGAAATTGTGGCAATTAAATCTGTAGATAAAACTTTTGCAACAATTGGAGATACAATTTCTTATACAATTTCATTAAGCAATCCTGGAAATGTAACATCACAAAATGTGATATTTACTGATATGTTACCTGACGGAACAACATTTATTTCTGGAACTCTTATAAACGAATTAGGCACTCAACAAATTGGGAATCCAGCTAGTGGGATTCAGATTGGAAATATAAACCCTGGTAGTATGGTTGCTATTACGATAAGCGTACTTGTTACAAACATTCCGAGTATAAATCCAATTTCGAATTTTAGTTCTGTACAATTTGCACATGTGGTCGATCCTAGCCAACCATCCGTATCACAAACGAATGTATCTAATGCAGTTTCAACAACAATTAATAGTGCAATATTAAATACAACAAAAACTGTTGATAAATCTATTATTTCCGTCGGTGATACACTTACGTATACAACTACAATTACGAATACAGGAAATACACCTGCTACAAATATAACTTTTACAAGTACCATTCCTCCTAGCACTACTTTCGTACCAGATTCGGTCACAATAAATGGCATCCAACAGCTTGGTGCACAGCCAGCACTTGGAGTAACTATACCAAATATCGCTCCAGGTGAAACAGTAACTGTTACTTTCCAAGTAAATGTTATTTCTGTTCCCCCTTCAAGCTCGATTATGGGTAACGATACGATTTTATACTCTTATACTGTTGATCCAAACGGAACTCCTGCTACTACTTCTACTTCAACGAATATTGTTACAACCCCTGTATTAGATGCTATGATTACGATGATTAAATCAGTCGATCAAACACTTGTAACGCTAGGTGATACCATTACCTATACGACAACCTTAACGAATAGTGGTAATACAAACGCAACTAATATTACTTTCACTGACCTTATACCAGATGGTACAACGTTTATTACTGATAGCATTACAATAGATGGCATCACGCAAATTGGTCTTAATCCTAATACAGGCATAACAATTGGAGCAATTGCTCCTAACAGCTCAATAGCAATAGCATTTCAAGTTACCGCTACTTCTACTCCTGTTCAAAATCCTATTGCCAATTCCGCTAGTTCTTCTTACACATTTATCACTGACCCTAATGCCCCTATTGTTTCAAGAAATGTTACTTCAAACACAGTGTTCACTACAATTAACACAGCTACCATTCTTTCATTAAAACAAGTCGATAAATCCTTTAGTCGTATTGGAGACACACTCACCTATACTGTTACTTTAACAAACAATGGAAACTCATCCGCACAAAATGTTATTTTCTCAGATACAATACCGAGCGGAACTACATTTATTACAAACTCATTTTCTATTAACGGGGTTCCTCAAAGTGGTGCGGACCCATCGAACGGTGTAAATATTGGGCCTATAACAGCTGGGTCTACAGTAAATGCTTCATTCCAAGTAAACGTGGCGTCATTACCAACCGAAAACCCAATTGTAAATTTCTCATCAACATCGTATCAATTAGTCTCACCGCCTGATGCAGAAACTTCAATTAGCAATCCTGTTTCAACTCAAATTAAAGAAGCTATATTATCCATGACGAAAAACGAGAGTGTATCCTTTATAGACGTCGGGCAAACTGCTTTTTACACTACTTCTATTTCGAATATAGGAAATACAGATGCAGCCAACATTGTATTCACAGATGTATTACCGAGCGGACTCACATTTGTTCCTAACACATTAACTGTTGATGGTGTTTTACAACCTGGCGCGAATCCAAATACAGGTGTATTACTTGCAGCACTTCCGCCTAATGAAATATATAGTATCGTATTTCAAGTTACGGTTAACAGCATCCCACCTATTAATCCTGTACCAAATACAGCATCAACGACGTATGAGTTTACTGTTGATCCTGTTAATCCTCCCGTTTCAAGTACAGCTAATTCTAACACGACGCTTCTTCAAATAAACAATGCAACTATTATTAGTACAAAAACAGCAAATCTTACTTTTGCGGATGTTGGTAATACAATAACATTTACACTTAACCTTCCTAATACCGGGAATGTGGCTGCAACTGATGTTACCGTTATGTGTAAATATCGGTTCAATTAATGGTGGAAACACATCAATCGTCATATTCCAAGCCATCGTTTCAACCCTCCCAATCAACAATCCTATTTCTAATTCGGCTCTTACCACTTACCGTTATATTGTTGATTCAGATCAGCCGCTCATTTCAACTTCTAATCCATCTAATACAACGACGACACAAGTTAATAGCGCTATCCTTACTGCACAAAAAAATTCAAATGTGGAAACAGTAGATATTGGGCAAGATATTGTCTACTCCGTTACGATTACAAATAGCGGAAATGTTAGTGCGACGAATGTTATTTTTACCGACCTAATTCCAGACGGAACTTCCTTTGAACCGAATAGTTTTACACTTAACTGTTTCAAAAAACATTACTTCAAATAGTGTTACAACAACAATTGAAAGTGCTATTTTAACTACTACTAAAATCGGAGATAAAGCTTTTGCAACGATTGGTGATACGATTACGTATACAACTACGATTACGAATACAGGAAATATTCCTGCTAATAACGTTATTTTCTCAGACCCGATTCCATCGTGGACACAATTTGTTGCAGGATCAGTTATTGTTGATGGCACACCATTAGCATCTACTTCTATCATTGACGGTATTGGCATAAATACAATCATTCCAAATCAAACTGTAACAATCATGTTCCAAGTTCAAATCACAAGCAACCCAACAACGTTCACACCTGAACTCCAAAACTTAGGATTTGTGAACTTCCAATATAACGTAGGAAATGCATTACAGGCTCAGCCTGGCAATGTGGAAACGAACGTCTTCGTTACTTCTATTAATTCAGCAATACTTTCAGCTGTAAAAACTGCTAATACTGCCTTTGCAAACATCGGCGACACGATCACTTATACAGTTTTAATTCAAAATAGCGGCAATACAAACGCTACGAATGTAAATTTCTCAGATCCGATTCCAACAGGAACAACTTTTGTTGAAAATAGTTTTACTGTAAATGGAAGTACCATTCCAGGTGCAAATCCAAATAACGGAGTGAATATCGGAACCGTGAACACCGATAGTTCCTTAACAGTTACTTTCCAAGTCATAGTTACATCCACTCCACCTTCGAACCCAATTACAAACGTTGCATCTATTCAATACAAATTTATAGTTAATCCAGCCTCTCCTCCTGTTACAGGTACAATAACTTCTAATAGTGCTTCCACACAAATTAATAACGCGACTGTTACAACTGTTTTAGAAGCAAATCGATCAATCGTATCTATCGGAGATATCATTACGTATACAGCAACATTAACGAATACTGGAAACTTCCCTGCAAATTCTGTATTACTCATTAACGGAGTTCCTGAAGGGGCATTATTTGTTCCAAATAGTGTTACGCTTAACGGGATTCCACTTCCAGATGCAAGTCCAACTCTCGGTATTCCAGTTGGTATTATCGCACCAGGTGATTCTGCTACGATTACGTTCCAATTTCTTGCAAATTCTATTCCACCGCAAGGAGCAATTATAAATCAAGCACTTACAAGTTACACTTATATTGTCGATCCAAGTCAACCTCCAGTTACAGCAACATCTTCATCTAATACGGTGAATACAGCTGTCGTTGATGCATCGCTATCTGTAATTAAAAATACAGATTCCCTCGTACAGTCTACTGACGGTACAATCACTTACACTGTAGTCGTTCAAAATAACGGGAATACAACTACAAATACAGTTACTTTAACAGATTTGGTCCCAGAGGGAACTGCATTTATTCCAGATAGTGTGACCATTAATGGCGTTTCAGCTCCAGGTACTGATCCAAACGTAGGGATCTCATTAAACTCCATAATTTTATCGCCGATCCAACTGCTCCTATCATCTCTCGAACCATTACGTCTAATCCAGCTTTCACACAAATTTCGGATGCGAATGTTCTTTCTTTAAAAGCAGTCAATGCACAACAAGCAACAACAGGTGATATTTTGACCTATACGATAACGCTAGAAAATACCGGAAATATTCCAGCTACTAATCTCATATTTTCAGATACGCTTCCAGAAGGGACTACATTCGTAGAAAATAGTTTTACAC